>CABUZX010000001.1 GCA_902496185.1 uncultured Subdoligranulum sp.
CGGTTTGGCTGTCGGGTTATCAATATTGACGTTTTTATACGTTAGTTTTGGGATGTGGACTTTTTCTGTTCACGTTTTTTTATTATGTGGAGGTAACTATTATTAAAGAACTTCAAATTAACGAGCAAATCAGAGATAAGGAAATACGCCTGATTGGCGCTGATGGCTCACAGCTTGGTATTTTGAGTGCGTACAACGCGCAAAAAATAGCAGACGAAGCTCATTTGGACTTGGTTAAAATTTCACCCAATGCTACACCGCCGGTTTGCAAAATTATGGATTACGGCAAATACCGTTATGAGCAAAGCAAAAAAGAGAAAGAAGCCAAGAAAAATCAAAAAATTGTAGAACTTAAAGAAATTCGTTTGTCGATGACTATTGACGACGGAGATCTTGGCACAAAAGCGAAAAATGCGACAAAGTTTATTAAGGAAGGAAACAAAGTTAAGGTTTCTTTGCGTATGCGTGGACGTCAAATGGTGTACGTAAGCGAAGGTATTGCCGTTATGACAAAGTTTTCGGAATTTTTAAAGGACGTCGCTGTTGTCGAAAAGCAACCTGTTGCCGAAGGACGTTATATAAACATGGTTATGGCGCCTTGCGGTACAAAAAATACAACATCAAAACAACAAACATCAAATGGAGGAAATAAAGATGCCTAAACAAAAGTCTCACAGTGGCGCAGCAAAAAGATTTAGCGTCAAAAAATCAGGCAAAGTCAAGAGAGCACAAATGGGTAAAAACCATATTTTGACAAAGAAAACAACCAAACGTACACGTTCGTTACGCGGACCCGCTTATGTCGATAAAGCGCAAGAAAAAACAATAAAGCAGATGTTGCCATATTAATGGAGGAAAAAACATGAGAATTAAACGTGGAGTTACTGCTGTAAAAAAACGCAGAAAGATTTTAAAGCTTGCCAAAGGTTATTTTGGCGCAAAAAGTAAAAATTATCGTATTGCAAGACAAGCGGTCATGAAGTCCGGTAATTATGCTTATATTGGTCGCAAGCTTAAGAAGAGAGATTTTCGCAATCTTTGGATTGCTCGTATTAACGCTGCTGCAAGAGCCAATGGATTGTCTTACAGCAAATTTATGCACGGTTTGAAAGTTGCAGAGATAGATCTAAACCGCAAGGTTTTGGCGGATATTGCTGTCAATGATGCAAAAGCATTTGCTAAATTGGCAGAAACCGCTAAATCAAACATTAAATAAATGATTAAACTCAGCCTTCGAGTGATTTCTTGAAGGCTTTTATTTTATGAATACAAGCGCACAAAATCAAAATATCGTTTTTGCAAAGAAGTTATTACAAAAAAAATATAGGGATTCCGAAGGAAAGTATCTGATAGAAGGAGCAAAACTTGTACGTGAGGCTTTGGAACGTGGTCTTAAAATTGACTATATAATTGTTAGTAATAGTTGCGAAAATAAGTTTTACGCTCTACTATGCGAGACAAAGTATTTTACGGTAGAGGATAACGTATTTAAAACACTGACTGATACGGTTTCAAATCAGGGTATTCTTGCTGTATTGACAAAACCAAAATTAAAATTAAGACCACCAAAATCAAATGCGCTGATTTTGGAGCATATACAAGACCCTGCAAACGTAGGGGCGATTTTGAGAACAGCAGCAGCCTCAGGATATAACGACGTTTATTTGATAGAATGCGCCGATCCTTATTCGCCAAAATGTATTCGTAGCGGAATGTCTTCGCAGTTTTGTTTGAATATTTTTTCCGCTACTAAAGAAGAAGTTTTGGCAAATTTAAAAGACGCATGTTTATTGGTATGTGCAGATATGGATGGCGAAAACGCTTTTTCCTGTGAGATAACTCAATTGCACGCATTGGTGCTTGGGAATGAAGGCAACGGAGTGAGTGAAGAATTGAAATCAGCTTGTCAAAAAACCGTTTCTATTCCTATGGCAAATGGTATGGAGTCGTTAAACGTTTCGGTTACGGCAGGTATTTTGATGTACTTAATATCAAACAAAAATAAAAATTGATTTGGAGGGTATTATGTCCGGTCATAGTAAATGGGCTAATATTAAAAGAAAAAAAGAAAAAACAGACGCTGCAAAAGGTAATGTTTTTACAAAAATCGGTAGAGAAATTGCGGTTGCGGTAAAATTGGGTGGTAGTGATCCTAACAATAACAGTAAATTAGCGGACGTTATTGCAAAAGCAAAAGCAAACAATATGCCAAACGACAATATTCAACGCAGTATCAAAAAAGCAGCAGGCGAGTTGGGTAATATAAATTATGAAAGTATGACTTACGAAGGATACGGTATTGGCGGTAGCGCCGTTATTGTTGAGTGCTTGACGGACAATAATAACCGTACTGCAGGCGACGTAAGAAGCTATTTTACTAAATATGGTGGTAGTCTCGGTACGACAAATTGCGTATCCTTTATGTTTGACAAAAAGGGCGTAATCGTTTGCGAGCGTGTTTCGACAATGAGCGAAGATGCTGTTTTTGAAGTTGCTTTAAATGCAGGCGCTGACGACGTTTTGGTAGAAGAAGAAGTTTTTGAAGTTTATACTTCGCCTAATGATTTGACTAGTGTTAAAAACGAGTTGGAAAATAGTGGTATAACGATTATGTCTGCAGAAGTTGAGTGGTTGCCACAAAATATGGTGACGTTAACCGACGAACAACTTATCAAATTTAATAAAATGATTGATATGTTTGAAGAAAACGACGACGTTCAAAACGTTTATCACAACGTTGATTTGCCTAACGAGGAATAGTTTTGATAATTTTAGGTATTGATCCGGGGTTGGCTACTGTCGGTTACGGAGTAATTGAACATAATGGAAAAAATCCAAGGGTCATAGATTACGGTGTTATTCAAACGCCAAAAGATGAAAATACGGCAGTAAGACTTGCTATGATTGATAATGCGTCGGAGCAATTGATAAAAAAGTTCAACCCCGACGTTATTGCCATGGAGGAATTGTTTTTTAACACTAACGTAACTACGGCAATAAAAGTTGCTATGGCGAGAGGTGTTTTGCTTGTCAACGCAGTAAAGCATTGTGGTGATTTGTTTGAATACACGCCACTGCAAATTAAGCAAGCCATGGTAGGTTACGGTAGGGCTGACAAAAAACAAGTTCAGGAAATGGTCAAGGTTTATCTAAAACTTGACAAAATTCCGCGTCCTGACGATGCGGCTGATGCGCTTGCTGTAGCGTTGACTCACGCGCAAACGGGCAAAATGGCAGAAGTATTCAGGGTGTAAATTATGATAGATTTTGTTATCGGAAAAATTATTGAAATAAATGATAACGTCGTTGTTGTTGAAAACAACGGGATTGGTTTTGAGCTTTTTGTCAGCATGACAACTCTTGTTGGTTTGAAGGAAGGAAATACCGTAAAGTTTTTTACTTATTTGCAGGTAAGAGAAGACGGGTTTTCCCTGTTCGGTTTCGCTTCAAGAGATGAAAAGAAAATGTTTTTACGGTTGATTTCTGTTGGCGGAGTAGGTCCAAAAGTTGCGCTTTCTGTTCTTTCTGGTGTTAGCATAAACGAGCTTGCAATGGCAATTTTAAATAACGATACGGCAAAATTGACGAGAGTAAAAGGGCTTGGAAAAAAGACTGCAGAGCGTATTATTTTAGAACTTAAGGAAAAAATTTCGCCGATTGAAGCAATAGGCGCAAATGAAAAAACCTCGCAAGCTAAAATTTCAAAGGAAGGCGAAGAGGCGATTTGTGTACTTATGTCTTTGGGATTATCAAACGCTGATGCAACTTCTCGCGTGAGGAAGTGTATTGAAACAGGATATTCTACTGCGGAAGAAATCCTTTCACACGCACTTAAGGGTTGATTATGGATAATGATTTAATTAAAAGCACTCTTGAAGATAATTTTGAAGAAGAGTCTGAAAATATATTACGCCCCAAGAGGTTGGCAAATTACGTCGGTCAAGAAAGTATAAAGAGCAATCTTACTGTTTATATTTCTGCCGCTAAATCAAGAGGGGAAAATTTAGATCACGTTTTATTGTATGGTCCACCGGGATTGGGTAAAACAACCCTTGCCCATATAATAGCCAATGAAATGGGTAGCAATATAATCGTTACAAGCGGTCCCGCTATTGATCGCGCTGCTGATTTGGCGGCGATACTTACAAATCTTAATGCAAACGACGTTTTGTTTGTTGATGAAATTCATAGGCTTAATAGAAGCGTTGAAGAAATTTTGTATCCCGCTATGGAAGATTTTTGTTTGGATTTTGTCGTTGGTAAAGGTCCGAGCGCAAAAAGTCTTCGTTTGCCTTTAAAACCCTTTACTTTGGTGGGCGCAACAACAAAAGCGGGCAATTTGTCAGCGCCGTTAAGAGATAGATTTGGTGTTCATGCTCGTTTGGTAATGTATACTACGGAAGAATTAAATCAGATAATTCGTACGAGCGCGGATATTTTAGGTTCACAAATTGACCAAAAGGCTTCTATTGCTATTGCAAAACGCAGTCGTGGTACGCCTCGTATAGCAAACCGTTTGCTTAAAAGAGTGCGCGACTTTGCTCAGGTAAAAAACAACGGAAAAATTGATTTTGATATTACTGAATTTGCTTTGTCTGCAATGGGTATAGATGATTTGGGGTTGGATTCGGTTGATAAAAACGTGATACTTACAATGATAGATAAGTTTGGTGGGCGTCCGATAGGTCTTGATACGATTTCTGCCAGCACCGGAGAAGATTCCAATACTATTGAAGATGTTTATGAACCATATTTATTACAAATCGGCTTTTTGGCGCGTACTCCGCGAGGAAGAGTAGTATTGCCAAAGGCTTATGAGCATTACGGACGAAAAATTAGTCAACAAGCAATGGTGTTTGTTAATAATAATATTTCGCTTAATGAAGAAGGTGAATCCGATGAAAACTGATTTATTTGATTATTACCTTCCGGAAGAACTTATTGCTCAGACTCCAGTAGAACCTAGAGACAGTTCAAAATTGCTTGTTTACAATATGGCAACCAAGCAAATATCGCACAAATATTTTTTTGATATTGTGGATTATTTGCGCGATGGTGACGTTTTGGTTGTAAACAATACAAAAGTAATACCTGCGAGATTGTTCGGATTGAGAGAAAAAACCAACGGTAAAGTAGAGATTCTACTTTTGAAACGATTGGATATGACTCGTTGGGAAATTATAATAAAACCAGGAAAAACAGCAAGAATAGGTACCCTTTACTCCTTTGGAGAAAACCTAAAGGGTGTTATTACGGAAATCGGCGAAGATGGTAAACGAGTAATAGAGTTTTTGTATAATGGGGTATTTGAGGATATTTTGTCAGACATAGGGCAAATGCCGTTACCTCCCTATATAAAGGAAAAACTCACGGACAAGAATAGATATAATACCGTATATTCAAAAATAGACGGAAGCGCCGCGGCGCCTACTGCGGGATTGCATTTTACGGCAGAATTACTTAACAAAATCAAATTAAAAGGCGTACGGATTGCAGAAGTTTTGTTGCACGTAGGACTTGGAACTTTTCGTCCCGTAAAAGTTGACGATATTTCTCAACACGTTATGCATAGTGAGTTTTATAAGGTTTCAGAGGAGAGTGCTTTATTAATAAATAAAGCAAAAAAAGAAGGCAGAAGAATTATAGCGGTAGGTACGACTAGCGTGCGTGTTTTAGAGAGCGCAACAGACGAATCTGGACAGATAATACCGGGTAGCGGAGATACGGATATTTTTATTTATCCCTCTTATAAATTTAAAATGGTAGACGCTTTGATTACAAATTTTCATCTACCCAAAAGCACGTTACTAATGTTGATTTCAGCTTTTGCCGGACGTGAAGAAATTTTGTCGGTTTATGAGACTGCAGTTAGGGAAAAATACCGTTTTTTCAGTTTTGGCGACGCTATGTTTATTAATTGAATAATTTATTAAAAACTATGAGTAAATTTACTTTTGAATTGATAAAAGAAGAAAAACACACTGGCGCAAGACTCGGAAAGCTTTATACTCCGCACGGAGTAATAGAAACTCCGATTTTTATGCCTGTAGGTACTGCGGCTACGGTTAAGTCTCTTACGCCTGATACGGTCAAGGAGCTTGGTACGCAGATTTTGTTGAGTAATACTTACCATCTTTATTTGCGCCCGGGAGACCAAATAGTCAAGCAAGCTGGCGGTTTGCATAAATTTATGCATTGGGACAAACCGATTTTGACGGATAGCGGTGGTTTTCAGGTATTTAGTTTGAGCGGAATGCGAAAAATCACTGACGAGGGCGTTTGTTTTCGCTCGCATATAGATGGTAGTAAGCATATGTTTACTCCTGAAAAAGTAATGGATATTCAACACAATTTGGGTAGTGATATTATAATGGCTTTTGATGAATGCAGTGAATTCGGTTATACTTACAAAAAAGCTGAGTTGGCAATGTATAGGACGTTGGATTGGTTAAAAAAATGTTACTCATATCACAATCAAAATGATGATTTTGAGCATCAAATGCTTTTTCCGATAATACAAGGCAACTTTTTTGAGGATTTACGCAAAAAAAGCGCGCAGGAGACCGTTGCATTTGCTAAATGCGGAATAGCGGTAGGTGGATTATCTGTAGGCGAGTCCAGTGATTTGTACGTAAAAATGCTTGACGTGTTACAGCCATATTATCCTAAAAATATGCCTCGTTATTTGATGGGGGTAGGAACGCCTGATTATATTTTTGAAGGCGTTTTGAGAGGTATAGATATGTTTGATTGTGTTTTGCCAACGCGTATTGCGCGAAACGGTACGGCGCTTACTACTTACGGCAAAGTTGTTGTACGCAATGCAAAATATAAGGATGATTTTTCACCCTTGGATGACAATTGTGATTGTTATTGTTGTAGAAATTTTTCAAAAGCATATTTAAGACATCTTATAAATTGTGAGGAAATCTTAGGTGCCGAACTTTTAAGTATTCATAATATAACTTTTTTATTAAATCTTACAAAAAATATAAGACGAGCTATTCTTGAAGATAACCTTCTTGAGTTTAAAAAAGATTTTTATGATAAATATTATAAAAATAAAGAATAATTAGTTGATTTTTTTTGAGAAAAAGCTTATAATAACAAAAATTTATTAAAGGAGATTTGTTTATGTTTAATTTTTTAATGATGTTTGAAGAAACACAGCCGTCTAATGATACGGGTTGGATTTTATACGTAATACTTGGCGTAATGATCGTTCTTATGATTGTTATGAACGTAGTTCAAAGAAAAAAGCAAAAAAAGCAAGCGGACGAAATGGCAAACAATCTTGTCTTGGGCGCAATGATTACCACAATCGGTGGAATAGTAGGCAAACTTATCAAAATTGATGAGGAAAACGGATGTTACTATATTGAAACCGGTCTTGATGATAACAAACAATGTTTGCAAATAGTTAAAAACGCTATTTATTCCGTTCATACCAAGAAAGAAACGGAAGAAGTAGAAGAAGTTACAAATGAAATCAAATAATATTTTTGATTTTAATTTGATTATTCCAGCATAAAAAAATACGCCTTCAAATACTATATAGTAGTATTTTGGAGGTGTTTTTTTATGGAAGAATCAATGGTTGTCGCAACGGGAGACAAAAACGGTGTTTTAAGAACTGCATTGAGATCGGGTTTGTTGGCTTTTGTCTTGTCTCTTGCTTTTGTTTTGATTTTTGCATTAATTGTAAGATTAACTAATATTAATGGTACTATGATAGGAATAGTAAATCAAGTTATCAAAATATTAAGTGCGTTTTTGGGTGTTTTGTTTGGAGTAAGGGATAGAAACAATTGGTTTATTAAAGGTGTTTTGGGCGGAACTATATTTGCGGTTTTGGCTTTTTTGGTTTTTTCCGTTTTGGGTTCTGGTTTTAATTTTGTAACCCTCTTGGCTGACGTTGCAGTGTGCGCGGTAGCGGGTATTGTAGGCGCTTTGATTTCAGCAGGAAAAAAATAAAGAAATTTCAGATTTAGCGTTAAAATGCTTGTAAAAAATGTGTTTTCATATTATAATAAACAAAAATTAGAATTTACTCAAAAAATTTGGAGGTTTGTATATGAAACACGTTAAAATCGTAGCTACACCAAGACTTGACCAACCTAAAAAAAATATCGGTTGTGGCGAATGTCGTAGTAGTTGTCAATCTGCTTGCAAAACGAGTTGCACAGTAGGCAATCAAGTTTGTGAACAAAAGACGGAAGTTTTGATTAAATCTCACAAATAATTTTGACTTGCAAAAAAGGGCAGTTTGTGTGACTGCCTTTTTTACGGTATTTTAAAGATGGTTCACGCTTTTAAAATAAACGATTATTTTTATCTTTTTGACGTAGAAAGCAACAATTTGTTCAGGGTGGATGAGTTAGCTGTATGTATCGTAAAGGGCGAAAATCTCGAAAAGTTTTCTTTGCAGGAAATTGACGAGGCAAAACGAGAGTTGGAAGAATTGAAAAACAACGGTTTGCTTTTTACAAAGTCTTCTAATGATTTAGATATTGAAAAATCCCGATATATCAAAAGTATGTGCCTGCATTTGAGTCACGATTGTAATTTACGTTGTAAATACTGTTTCGCTGACGAGGGTGCATATCACGGCAAAAGGGAGCATATGCCATTAGATACGGCTTTGGCATCCATTGATTTTTTGATTGCTCACAGCGGAAACATAAAAAATCTTGAAGTGGATTTTTTCGGCGGAGAGCCGTTAATGAATTTTGAGGTTTTGAAAAAAACAGTTTCCTACGCTAAAGAGCAAGCAATAAAACACGGCAAGATATTTAAGTTTACTACTACGACAAACGGTATCTTATTGGACAAGCAGGTAAGTGATTACCTAAACGAAGAAATGGACAACGTAGTACTTAGCCTTGACGGGCGAAAGGATGTTCACGATCGCGCAAGACCCACGGCAAACGGTAAGGGCAGTTTTGATATTATATTGGACAAATTTAAATATTTTAGACATATACGTAAAGATAAGAGTTATTTTTTGAGAGGTACTTTTACAAAAGATAATCTCGATTTTTGTGAAGACGTATTGTTTATGGCGGATAATTTCGATCAAGTTTCAGTAGAGCCCGTCGTATTGCCTGAAGATCACAAAATGGCAATTTCCGAAAGTGACTTGCCGATATTGTTTCAACAGTACGAAAAATTGGCGATAGAATATGTTAAAAGACGTAAACTTCCGGATAAGTGGTTTGGATTTTTTCATTTTAATATTGATTTACAAAACGGTCCATGTATTAAAAAACGTTTGATGGGATGTGGGGCGGGATGTTCTTATTGCGCTGTTACGCCAGATGGTAACGTTTATCCTTGTCATCAGTTTGCTGGCGAAAAAGATTTTGTTTTGGGTAACGTCTTTGATAAACGACTGGACGACCAAAAAAGAAACGTCTTTTTTGGAAGCACTCTCAATACGAAACCGACTTGCAAAACGTGTTGGGCAAAATTTCAGTGTAGTGGCGGATGCGCCGCAAATGCGATACATTTTTGCGGAGATATTAATAAGCCTTACGCTTTAGCGTGCGAATTATTGAAGAAACGTTTAGAATGTGCTTTGTATATTTATGATATGGAGCATAATTTTACACAAAATTAATGTATTTTTTTATTAAATTATTGACTTATTTTGCAAATGATTATATAATACTTAAGTTGTATAGTCACAAGGAGGCACAATAGATGAACAAAACAAAGTCCGTCATAACTTTGACCATATTTGTACTTTTGATTGTTTTTCTGGCAGTATTTACTTTTATGCCGGTAAAACTTCCAATGGGCAATTATGATTATTGCTCGCCAATCAACCAAATTATATATAGTATGGATTTGGTTGACGGTTATCAGATTTCATACAAAATTGATGGAGCGTCAGACACAGACAAACTCGACGCAACACTTTCTGTTTTGCAAAACAGATTAGACCTTATAGAAGAGCGTCTTGGGGTTGAAGGTATTTCCGATTCGATAATATCTATCAACGACAATATACTCAATATTCAATTACCGTCCGACGAAGAAATCACCCAAGCGACAATATTTGATATTCTTGGCAGTCAAGGAGAATTGGTGATTTCTTTGAATGAAAACGGTAGCAATCCTTTTATTCCTTACGACCAAGAGGGTAATGAACTTAGTTGGGCAGAGTGTATTGAGTCGTGTCAGGCTATTTATGACAGTACTGCAACGAGCAATCCTTACGGTATCAATCTCACCGTAAACGAATACGGTTTGGAGGCTCTAAAGGAGGGTACTGCCGACGTTACGGAAAGTAGTACGATATATTTTATTCTTGATGGAACTATTATTGGACAACCGAGTATTACTGCGCAAATTACAACGGCATCAAGTCAAATAACGGGTTATTCAAGTGTTCAGGCAGCTCATACGCTTGCTATTCAGTTTGTTAGCGGAGAATATCCTTTGACGATTACCAATACGAGTGATTACACTACGGTTGATTCAATGCTTGGTCAAGATGCGCTTAAATTACTTTATATTGCTGTTATGGCGGTTATTTTGGTAATTGTAGTATTCTTTATTATTAAAAACGGCGTAATGGGTTGGGCTTTGACTTTGTCCTTTTTGGCGTATCTTGTTTTGTCAGCATTTGCGTTTGCTTATTTGCCGTTGGGACAAACAGCGCCGTTAATGGCAATTGTCGGTTTTGTTTTCAGTTTTGTCCTTTATGCGTTGTTGAATAGTTTGTATTCTTATATTGTAAGACGTCAATTTTCTTCCAGTGATAAAAAGTCTTTCCAAACTGCTATGATGGAATCTTTTAAAACGGTGGTGAAGATTGTAATCGACGTATGCGTAGTGGTGTTTATCATTGCCGTTGTCGTAACACTTATTGCAATTGGTAGCCTTAAACATATGGCTTTAGCCGTTGCTATTTGTGATGTTGTTTGTGTTTTGTTTACCTTGCTTGTAACAAAAGGATTTTTTAAACTTTTTGGTGGTTTGGTCAACGACTCAAATAAAATTAAGCTTTCTGCGGAGGTAGAATAATATGAAAAACCTCACAAGTTCTTTTAAAACTTTATTTGTTATTTATATCGTTTTATTTTTGCTTGGTGTTGTCGTAAGTTGTGTTTTTGGCTTGAATACTTTTGCAACTCTCGGCAAGGGACAACAACTTGTTTACGAACTATCCGGTGATAAGGATAATTATGATGCGGATATTGAAGTCGTAAAAACATATCTCAAAGATAACGGCGCAGGTATGATTACCGAGCAAATTTCTTATGATGCATTTGGTAAAGCGGAATCTATTGTGTTTACTTTTAAAACAAACGAAGCTTTGGCAAATCAGGTAAAAATTTCAGGTCAAGATTGTCAAGTTTTTGATATTGACAATTCGCAAGCCAAAAGGACGGTAGTTAGCGCAACTATTGCATTGTGTGTTGCCTTGGTATTGGTGTTTGCTTATCTTGCAATAAGATATATTAAAAACAATTGGCTTGCTCATTCTGTCGGTACGGTTTGTTGCATTGTTTTGAATTGGTTGGCAATTTTTGGTATTATACAAATTGCTGGATTGTTTGGGTATGAATTTGATACAACGATTACGACAGCGTTTGCTTATACAATGCTTTTGACAGCGGTAATGTTTTTGAGCATGACAACCTTATCGTATTACAAAGCGGAAAACAAAAAGATTTCCTTAGCTGAAGGAGTAAGGTCCGCAAACAAGACTTTGAGTTGTTATTATTGGGTATTTTCTTTGGTAATAGCGGTTGTTTGTATCGTTCTTTCCGTTATAGCGGGTAGCGCTTTTGTAATAAAATTGGTACCTATTGCAATTGCTTCAATAATATGCGCTTTAACCGCAACAAAGGTTGCTCCTGCATTTTGGCTAATGTTTTTGCAAAAGACAGAAGAATCGGCAAAATTAGGAAAGTAATTATTTTTGATTTTATTCAGCCTTCCCGATGCGGAAGGCTGTTTGAATTTTTGGTATTTTAATTTGGATTAATTTTCGAGGATAATATGGAAAAATTTGCTAAAAGACCTATATCTTATAATAGCAAAGACGTAGATTATCTTACGTCTTTGGGTTTCGATACGGAATTTGCTCAGTTGCTTAGTTCAAGGGGCGTGACCAAAGCAAATTCTACGGAATACCTTGACGACAATTATTTTTTTATGCACGATCCTTTTAAAATGACCAATATGGGTAAAGCAGTTGATATCGTCAAAAAAGCAATGATTGACGGAAAAAAAATATTGATTTATGGTGACTATGATGCCGACGGATTGACTGCAAGCGCAATATTAAAATTGTTTTTTAACCGCAACGGTATACAATGTGACGTTTTTATTCCTACGAGGGAAGACGGATATGGTTTGCATTTTGATTTAGTAAGTCAACGTTATCTTGAAGATCCGTTTGATTTGTTGATTACGGTGGACTGTGGTATTTCAAACAAGGATGAGATTAATGAAATCAAAAATAATCTTGACGTGGAAATTGTAGTTACGGATCATCATGAAATGCCTGTTGATTTACCTGATTGTATCTGTGTAAATTGTAAGTCTGGATATCCGTTTGAATATTTGAGTGGTGCAGGTGTCGCATTAAAGTTGGTAGAGGCCTTAAGTGACAGAAATACAGCCTTGCACTATTGTGATTTAGCTACCATAGGTACTATTGCGGATATGATGCCGTTGGCTGATGAAAACCGCTATATTGTAAAATACGGCTTAAAAAACATGCAACACCGCGGATTGTTAAAACTTGCAGAAGTGACAAAATGTGATAAAAACTTGACGGCAAGCGCAACCGCCTTAAAAATATGTCCAAAAATTAATTCTGCAGGACGTGTAGGTGTGCCATATAAAGCTTTAGATTTGCTTTTAATGGGAGATAGGGCGACGCTACAGGTAGTTAATGAATTAATTGATTGCAATACCTTGAGGCAAAATTTACTGGAAAAAGTCATATACGAAGCAAATCTACAACTTCAAAATATTGACTTTTCAAAAGAAAAAATGTTGTTTTTTGTAAGCGACGATTGGCCAAAAGGTATTTTAGGAATAGGTGCCAACCGTTTTAAGGAAACTTTTAAAATGCCTGTTGCATTTTTGACGAAAGAAGGGGACTATTACGTGGGTAGCGCAAGGGGCAATGATGAAATAAATTTATATGAATTGTTTTTATCCATCTCAGATAAATTAACTCGTTTCGGCGGACACAAGGGTAGCGTTGGGTTTTCGGTAAAGCAAGAAAATTTGGCAACTTTACAACAAGCTATTAACGAAAAGCTTTATAATATACAAGGAAAAAGAGTACAAACTTATTTTGATTTGCATTTTTCCGAATATTGGCTTAAAAAAGAAAATTATGAAAAATTAGCTATTTTAGAGCCTTATTTGCCAAATGAAAAGCCCGTTTTTTATATAGAAGATTTTTGTGTTGTAGCAGGTACTTTTGGCAACGGAAATTTGAAATTTACTCTCAATTGTGGGTTGGAGTTAAAGGCCTTTGGAAATACTTTTTTGCAATATTTAAGAGCATTAAAGTCTGGTGCGGAATGTCGAGTATGTTTTCATCTTGAAACCGATAAGTATACAAATAAAATATTCGGCAGTTTGATAGATATAGAATTAAAAAACAGCCTTAAATTTGACGATATATATGCTTGTAATTTTTTATTGAGAGCTGTTTCAAGTAATTTAAAATCACAAAAAACTATTGACCTAACACAAGCGCAAAATTTATTGAAAGGAAACAATGTAATAGCTGTTTTTAATAGTTTTTTGGAGTATGAACGCGCGCAAGAGTTTTTAGATTTTAGAGACTTTACGTTAGACTTTTTTTGTCAAAAAAATTATTCTGATAAAGCCGTAATAATTTCTCCAGATAAACTTGAAGTTTTGAATAAATACAAGCAAATTTTAGTATTTTGTGATTATGACGATTTTTATTTAAATTTTGGCGCAAACGCTAAATACGTTGAATTCAAGTTGGAAACGCCGACTTTTTTAAACGATATCAATATAGACAGGAAAGTGTGCGCCGAGGTGTTTAACGCCATATCTACGTGTAATATGAAATACTATGACACGCATACATTCTTTGAAAATCAATTTTTCTATTGTGATAGACGGCAATACTACACGGCAATTGCAGTATTTAGGCAGTTGGGTTTGATTGATCTTGATAAGGAAAATATAGTTAATATTTTTAATGATAAAAAAAATCTAATCGATAGCGACTTGTTTAGAAGGTTTAGTAAGTAAATATGAAATACGAAGAAGACTTTTCCGTTATATCAAAAAATTTAATATCAAAGGTTAATTACTATTATCCAAATGATTATAAGATGATTTTAAAGGCGTTTGATTGCGCAAAGATTGCTCATGAAGCTCAAAAAAGAGCAAGCGGGCAACCTTATATAATTCATCCAATAATAGTTGCCGATATTTTGGTTGATATGGGTTTGGACGCAAAAACAATATCAGCGGCCTTGTTACACGATATTGTTGAAGACACTTGGGTTACTGACAAAAAATTACGTGAAGATTTTGGTGATGAAGTTGCAAATCTTGTGCAAGGTGTTACTAAATTGTCCAATTTGCAGTTCAGTAGCGTTGAAGAAGAGCAAGCTGAAAATATCAGGAAAATGTTTTTTGCAATGGCAAAAGACATAAGGGTAATAATTATTAAACTTGCGGACAGATTGCATAACATGCGTAGTTTGCAGTATTTGCCCGTAGCGCGCCAACAAAAAATGGCAAGAGAAACTTTGGATATTTTTGCTCCTATTGCTGGGCGTTTGGGTATCAGTCAAATTAAGTGTGAGCTTGAGGATTTGTGTCTAAAATATTTGGATAGAGAATCATACGATTTTTTGGTTGAAAATATCGCCCAAAAAAAGGAAGAAAGACAAGAGTTTATCGACAAAATGGTTTTTGAAATAAGATTTATCCTTAAAGATCTTGAAGTTGAGGGCGAAGTTTTTGGGCGAACAAAACATTTTTACAGTATCTACAAAAAAATGAAAAATCAAGGCAAAACATTAAACGAGATTTTTGATTTGACTGCTTTAAGAGTTATCGTAAAAACTGTAAAAGATTGTTATGGAGTTTTGGGTGAAATTCACTCAAGGTGGAAACCTATATCGGGACGATTTAAGGATTATATCGCGATGCCAAAACCAAATTTGTATCAATCGTTGCATACTACGGTTATGACAAATCTTGGTGTTCCGTTTGAAATTCAAATTAGAACGGAAGAAATGCACAAAATCGCTGAATACGGTATTGCGGCTCATTGGAAGTATAAGGAAGGATTGTCGGGTGCTTCGCAATTTGACGGAAAACTCAATTGGATTCAAGAGGTTTTGGCATATGAGTCGGATTTAAAAGACAGCAAAGAGTTTCTTGATTTAATAAAACACGATATTTCCATAAACAACGAAGTTTATTGCTTTACCCCCAAAGGCGACGTCAGAAATCTTACGGCGGGAGCTACGGCTTTGGATTTTGCTTATGCAATACACAGCGGAGTGGGCAACAAATGTGTTGGGGTAAAGATTGATGGAAAAATTGCGCCTATCGATACCGTTTTGCAAAACGGCAACGTAGTTGAAGTTTTGATAAGTCAAAACAGTAAAGGGCCCTCTCAGGATTGGTTAAAGATAGTAAAAACTTCGGGCGCAAAAGCAAAAATTAGGCAGTTTTTCAAACGCGAGCAAAAAGAAGAAAATATCCGTATAGGTAAATTAATGTTGGAAAGAGAAGCAAAACACAGAGGTATTTCTTTATCTCAATTGCTTTCAAACGACGCTATTGACGAAATTTGTATAAGATATCAACTTGACGGACTTGATGAAATTTACGCCGCTATTGGTTACGGAGCATTATCTTTAAATCAAGTGATGACAAAACTTATTTCAAAGGCAGGGGCTTTGACTCAAATGGTGATTGACACTCAAAACGCCAATAAGCAAAGTCGTATACGAGAAAAAAGTAACGTTGAAATTGAAGGATATAATGACTTAGCCGTAAGATTTAGCCATTGTTGTTCGCCCGTACCTGGAGATGAAATTGTAGGTTATATCAGCAAAGGTAGAGGAGTTTGTATTCATAGGAGAGATTGTCACGTACTTAAGTCTTTAGAAATAGAGAGATTAATAGAGGCAAAATGGATAAATCCCAATCCTACGGCTAATAGTTTTGCTGCTACGTTACAAATTATTTTAGAAGATAAAATAGGTGTTTTTGCGGAAATAGCAAAAATTATTGCAAGCGAAGGATTGCCTATGATTGCAATAAATGCGCGAAAAGATAAAAAATACAATGCAGTGGCGGTAGTTACGGTAGAAATTTCAAACCATAATCAATTAAATCATTTAATCAATCGCTTAGAAGCCTCGCCAAACACAATAAAAGTATTTAGGACCACTATTTAATTATGAAGAAATATAAATTAATAAGAACGGGTATACTCCCAACAAATACTTACGTATTGTATGATACCGAAACTAAAAAGTGCGTAATTATAGATCCCGCGTATGACGCAAGTAAGGTTGTGTCGTTTGTTGAAGAAAATAATTTTGATTTACAGGGAATTTTATTAACTCATGGTCATTTTGATCATTGCGGTGGTGTTGAACGTGTACTTCAGCACAAGTATGTCGGAGTTTACGGAAGTAGTCTTGATGCGTATATTGCGCAAAATGCTTCAAAAAACCAATGGGGAGCCCACGCAAAAGATTGTACGATAACTCATTTTGTGGAAAAACTCTTAAAATTTACTATCGGCGATTTTGAGTTTGAAGTTATTGAGACACCCGGACATACCGAAGGTAGTTTGTGCTATTTGATAGACGGTTTAATGTTTTCGGGTGATACCTTGTTTGACGGTTGTGTGGGAAGAACCGATTTGCCGGGTGGAGACGGCGCAAAAATGATGCAATCGTTAAGAAGGCTTAGTAGTTTGAATTTTGACTACGTTGTTTTGCCTGGTCATGAAAATACAACTACTTTGTCAGAACAAAAAATATTTAATCCATACTTGAGATTAGAGGCGTTTGATTATGATTAAAAACGTAATGCTTACGAAATTATATACTGATTTGTCAAGTATTGCCTCCGAACTTATAGACGTAGTTAAACTTTTTATCAGGGAAGGTCAATTTGAATATTGCGAAATTCCCGAAAAAAGCGATTTTGTGCACAAATTTATTCGGCAAGGCAATGAAATTACAAACTATTGTTTTTTTTGTGGCGAAGACTATTCAAACGTTTTTACGTTGCCTGAAAATTGTACCGATATAGAATTAAAAAGATTTGTTAAACGTTATGCAAAATTAAGCGTTTATTTTTGTTGCGTCAAAAAGTTTGGTATTCATATGCCTTGGGGTGCTTTAACGGGGATAAGACCTACGAAACTTGCTTGGGAAATTATGCAAGCAGGAAGAGATTTTAAAGATGAATTTAAAAATTTATTTGACGTTTCCGATAAAAAAATCGCCTTAGCGGAACAAATATTAAATTTGCAAAAAGACTATCGGTATTCTAATAACAGTAAAATCGATATTTACGTCGGAATACCTTTTTGCTCCTCTAGATGTAGCTATTGTTCCTTTACTGGTGGGGAAATCAGCAAAATGCAGAAATACGTTTTGCCTTATTTTGAGACTTTGCAAAAAGAAATCAAAGCAACTTTACGTATTGCGCAAGAGGGTGGTTTTAGAGTAAAAAACGTTTATTTTGGCGGAGGTACTCCAACTGCCTTGCCTTTGGAATATCTCGAAAAACTTATTGCTTTGTTTGACGAGGTTGATAAAGTTGAGTTCACTATTGAAGCAGGGCGACCTGATACGATTTCTCAAGACACCTTTAACGTATTTGCGAACCACAATGTGAATAGGATAAGTATCAATCCGCAAACTTTTTCACAAAGAATATTGGATTTGATTGGTAGAAATCATTCGGTCGAAGATATATTTTTGAAATATGAATGGGCAAAAAAGTATAATTTTTGTATAAATATGGATTTCATTGCAGGATTGCCAACGCAAACTGAAGAGGAATTTGCCAAGGATATGACAACCGTTGTTAATCTTAAGCCGGATAACGTAACTGTACATACACTTGCTTTAAAAAAAGGTACCCCAATTAAAGAAACCGTAATAGAGGTGGAGTCTGACGGAAAAGTTTCAAATATGGTGGATTTAGCTTACGAAACTTTGACAAACGCGAGGTATTATCCGTATTATATGTATCGGCAAAAATATATGGCGGATAACGTTGAAAATATTGGTTATTGCAAAAAAGGTAAACCGAGTTTGTACAATATTGACATAATGGAAGAAACTACTAATATTTTGGCATGCGGTAGTAATTCAATCAGCAAAAAAATATTTTTTGAACAAAACCGCATAGAGCGAGTTGCGTCTCAAAAAGATTTGCCTACCTATATTCAAACCATAGAGGAAACAATTGCTAAAAAAGAAAAATTGTTTTTAGGCAAATAATGCTTAAAAAAAGTAAAAATTAATAATAATTTATTTATATATTTTGTTTACAAATTTATTTTTTTATGCTAATATACTATTTGTCCGAATTCTGAGTGTTTCGATTCTCCGACGATTTTCTCGGATTTCGGCTTAAAAATAATATGGAGGATTTTTTATGCAAACAAAACAAGAGATTATTGCTAAATTTGGCAGAAAAGAGGGAGATACCGGTAGTCCGGAAGTTCAAATTGCGTTGCTTACTGCGCGCATTAGTCACCTTACAGAGCACCTTAAGACACACAAAAAAGACTTGCACTCAAGACGTGGTTTGTCTCAAATGGTAAGCAAGCGTAGGGGGTTACTTGATTATCTCATGAAAACAGATTTGGAAAGATATAGAAAAATCGTTGCCGATTTGGGATTAAGAAGATAACTTTCAAAAGGGGTGGGTGTTTTTTCTCACCCCTTTTTTATTGTGATATTGTTAGGAGATGGATATTTTATGAGAGAATTTAAAATGGAAGAACACGTAATAGGCAATAGAACTTATTACACCTTTGAAACCACAATGGGCGATAAGCCAATGATTGTAGAAATTGGAAAATATTGCGAACAGTCAAACGGTAGTTGTATAGTTCGTTGCGGTGATACTGCAGTTATGGTAAACGTAACGTTGGCGGCATCCCCGCGCGACGGTATTGATTTTTTCCCGCTTGGAGTAGATTTTGAGGAAAAAATGTATGCTGTTGGTAAGATTCCGGGCGGTTATAAAAAGAGAGAAGGTCGTCCAAGTGACAAGGCGATTTTGATATCTCGTTTGATTGATAGACCCTTACGTCCGTTGTTTCCTAAGGGATTTTTTAACGACGTAGCCGTTGTTGCAACTGCTTTGTCTGTTGAGCCCGATATTCAACCTGAAGCTTTTGCAATGATAGGTAGCAGTATTGCATTGTCAATAAGCGATATACCTTTTGCAGGCCCAACGGGAAGCGTTGTAATAGGCATGATTGATGGCGAATACGTAATTAATCCAAACGCTACGCAAAGAGAAGTTAGCAAGCTTGCATTAAATCTTAGCGGTACAAAAGATGCTATTATGATGGTAGAAGCAGGCTCTAAAGAAATTTCTGAAGACGAAATGCTTAACGCTATTTTATTTGGTCATGAAGAAATTAAAAAACAATGTGAGTTTATTGATTTTATCGTCTCAAAGGTCGGCAAGGAAAAGATAGTACCCGTATTGCACGTTGCGCCGGAAGAAATTGATAAGCAAATAAGAAGTTATTCGGATGAGATGGTTGCATATTCTATCGATACTTTTGATAGATATGAAAGACAATCACGCGAAGAAGAAGTTAAGGAAAAAGTAAAGGCTCATTTTGAAGAAGCTAATCCAGAAGCCGTGGCATGGGTAGGAGACGTTCTTTACAAGATGACTAAGGAAAAGATTCGCGAAAGAATCCTTAACGACGGTATAAGACCTGACGGGCGTAAATCAACCGAAATCAGACCGATTTGGTGTGACGTAGGCGTATTGCCTCGCACGCACGGCAGTGGAGTGTTTACTCGTGGTATGACTCAAGCTATGACAATTGCAACCTTGGGGACGATCAGTGAAGTTCAAAAATTGGAAAGTTTAGATGATGATATGACCTTTAAAAGATATATGCATCATTACAATATGCCACCGTATTCAACTGGAGAAGCTAAACCTTTGCGTAGCCCTGGTCGTAGAGAAATAGGTCACGGCGCGTTGTCGGAAAGAGCATTGGAAGCGGTTTTGCCTTCAGAAGAAGAATTTCCTTACGCTATACGTACAGTAAGTGAAATTTTGAGTAGTAACGGAAGCACAAGTCAAGCAAGTATTTGCGGTAGTACTTTGGCTCTTATGGACGCAGGTGTTCCGATTAAGGCTCCGGTTGCAGGTATTGCTATGGGACTTATGAAGAGCGAAGATCAATCAAAGGTTGCTATATTAAGCGATATTCAAGGCTTGGAAGATTTCTTCGGTGATATGGACTTTAAGGTTGCCGGTACAGAACACGGTATTACGGCAATACAGATGGATATCAAAATAAAGGGTATAGACAAACAAATTTTGACTACTGCTTTGGCTCAAGCAAAAGAAGGCAGAATGCACATTTTGGGCAAAATGAAGGAAGTTATCGCGCAACCGAGAGAACAATTATCTCCGTATGCGCCAAAAATAATATCTTTTGCCATTGATCCGGAAAAAATTAGAGAAGTTATCGGTAGTGGCGGTAAAACTATTAACAAGATTATCGAATTGACAGGTGTCAAAATAGATATTACTGATGATGGAATGGTATTTATTGCAACTTCCGACGAGGCTATGGCTCAAAAAGCTAAAGATATGGTTATGGCAATTGCTAAAGATCCTGAAGTTGGTGACGAGTTTGTCGGACAAGTTGTCAGAATACTTGAGTTTGGCGCATTTGTAGAACTTGCCCCAGGCAAAGACGGTATGATTCATATAAGCAAACTTGCCAAAGAAAGAGTAGAAAAAGTTACTGACGTTGTAAATATCGGCGATACCGTTAAGGTTAAAGTTATAAAAATCGACGAAAAGGGTAGAATTGACTTAAGGCTTGTAAAAAAGTTATAATTTAATAAATTTAAAAGATAACAAGCCAAAATAGGCTTGTTATCTTTTTTTTGTGGGAATATCACACGCTTAAAAATAATATTATTTTATGGAGCGTGTATATGAAAAAGATTTCATCTAAAGTTTTTTGTAACGTTATTTCTAACGTCGTTATCGTTAGTTTGATAGCGTTGGTATTTTGCGCAGGTTTTGCGTTTAATACTTTATCTACGGCTTTTTTTCAAGATAATACCAAGCCTATTTATCACGGAAATAAAGAAGTCAAAAAAGTTAGTTTAATGATTAACGTTTATTGGGGTACTGAGTTTATTGAACCAATGCTGACGACTTTGGATAAATACGACGTAAAAGTTACTTTTTTTGTTGGCGGATCTTGGGTTGCAAAAAATACCGAAACCTTTTTAAAAATCGTGACGGCAGGACATGAAATCGGCAATCACGGATATTTTCATAAAGATCATGCAAGGCTTGATTATGATGGAAATTACAACGAAATTGCCGTTACGCACAAACTTGTAAAAGAGCTTACCGGTATAGAAATGTTCTTATTTGCGCCACCTTCGGGAAGTTTTGCTACAACTACTTTAAAAGTTGCGGATGAACTGAATTATCAAACCATAATGTGGAGTAAGGATACAATAGATTGGCGTGATAAAGATGAAAACCTTGTATTGGCACGAGCAACAAAAAATTTAGAAAACGGTGATTTGATTTTAATGCATCCAACGCAACATACTTTAAACGCGCTTGAAAATATTCTAATAAAAATAAAACAAAATGAATTTTCGGCAGTAAGGGTAAGTGAAAATATAAATTTCCAATAAAGGAGAAACAATGGAAAATTTCAAACAATATATAAATGGTCTAAAACTTTCGGTAAAGCAAATTACATCTGTTGGTAGTGTGGCTTTGGGGGTAATTGTGGGAGTTGGTAGTTGCCTTGAAACGACTGAAAACAACGGTTATTCGCATATGGTGGAACATATGTTGTTTAAAGGTACTAAAAAACGTACGGCAAAACAAATTTCCGAAGAGCTTGACGCGCTTGGCGGAAATTTTAACGCTTTTACGGGCAAGGAGACCACTTGCTATTATTGTAAAGTATTGCCTGACAAATTGGACGAAGCTGCAGAACTGTTGAGTGATATTTTTTTTAATGCAACCTTTAACGAAGAGGAGCTTGAGCGAGAACGTAAAGTTATTTCAGAGGAAATATTTATGGATGAGGATATGCCTGAAGACGTTTGTCATGATTTGCTTGCCGAAGCTTTTTATGGAGAACAGTCTTTGGGGCAAAAAGTAATAGGTAAGAGTGAAAACGTGGCAAATGCCCATAGTAGTGACTTAATTGCCTTTAAGAAAAAATACTATGTCTCAAATAATACTTGCATTTCCTTCGCCGGCTGTATTGATTTTGCTACTGCAGACGAGATTATTTCAAAATATTTTTTAAATAATTTTGAAGAAAATCAACTTGATTTTAAAGTGCAGGATATTCAACGCTTTAAACCACAAAATATGTTTTTGTCTCGTATTAAGGAGGTAGAACAAGCGCACGTTGCTATAGCCTTTGAATCAATATCAGCGGAAAACGAAAATTCTATATCCTTCAAATTGGCAAATATTGTTTTTGGTGGAGGTATGTCGAGTAGATTATTTCAAAAAATAAGAGAAGAAAACGGATTGTCTTATTCTGTTTATTCTTCCTTGTCTGCTTACGTAAACAACGGCTATTGGGAATTATACGTCGGTACGTCGCCAAAAAATATAAAAAAAGCGGTAGATTTGCTTCTTGAAGAAATTATCCGTTTCGAAAAAGGCGGTTTGACTACGCAGGAAACGGATAGGGCAAAAACACAATTGAAAACTTCGCTTGTTTTTACTTGTGAAAATCCATTGTCTCTTATGATATCTTATGGAATATGTTATTTGTTTTTTGATAAATCTTTTGATATGGAAAACAAAATTAAGCAAATTGACAAAATAACAGCTTCTTTAGCTACTAAAACTTTATTAGAAACTTTGGATTTTAAAAACTGCTCATCCGTTTACGTCGGTAAAAATTGCAATGATTATCAAGAGCCCAAAAAGTTTATAAATTTTAATAAATAATTTACTAAAAATCTTAAAATTTAGTTTGCATTTATACCATCGATATTGTATAATAAGTATTACTTATAGTATTTTATCGATGGTAATTTTTTACTTATGATTTTTGGAGGAAAATAATGACAACTCAAAATGAACAATCCAAAAATAAATCACAAAAGATAGTTAACGTATCTTTGTTGATATTTTTTTCTTTTATTTTTTTATGTTTGGTAACAGGTCTTATTGCGCCTTTATCGAGAATGTTATACGGCGTATTTGGACTTTCGGTTTACGGATTGGTTTTGGCGGGAATACTCGTGTGCGTATTAAAATTACTTGGCAAAGAAATATCAATCAAAACAGGTTATTTGATAAACTTTGTTGCTATGTACGTGGTAATCGTCTTTTTAGTTCACACCATAACGTCTGCAATTTTTATCAATGAAGGCGTGAGTTTTGGCGAATATCTTTCTAGATGTTACAGGTATCTTACAAACGATTATTCTTCCATTACCTTTGGTGGCGCGTTAAGCGGTATTATAGTTTATCCTATTTACAAGACCTTGACTGCATGGGGCGCGTATATATTTTTGATTTTAGCATTAGTTGTGACAATTTTTGTTTCGACAAACTTTTTTCTTAAGTTTTATTCCGATTCAAGAGAAGATCTATTTTTTATCAAAAAAGCTAACGTGGAATCCACAAAAAAAGAATCAAAAAATATTGTTCGCGGGCTCAAATTAAAAAACTCAGAAGCAAAACAAAATAATCAAACTCAAAAACCGATTTCCCCATTGCCGTTACAGGAGAAGGTAATTTCGCAAAATCCTGTAAATACGACGTACGCTGAAATAAAAACAAAGCCTGAAAGCGATTATCAAAAACCTAAAGGCGAGCAATCAGAACCTACTTACTCAAACGCATTAGATCTTTTATACGGAAATAAAGGTATTTCTACGGAATCTATTGAAACAAAATATCGTCAGGAAAATCAACAGCCTACAAAGTCTGCTTTTGATACTGCTCCAACGGTTTTGTTTGGTTCGTCAACTCAACAAAATTATAATGCTAATAATGCCAATAAGGATTCCAGCAAGGAAGAAATTTCAAAGGAAATGCTTACCTACTCTCAGAGTTCTCCGCATACCATTAGAGCTAATCCGGTGCAGGGCAAAATTAATACATCTCCGATTATTAATAAAGAGTATTTAGAAAAACAAAAGGAAGCTAATCTTAAATCAGAAAAGTCCGACAAAAATATGACTTCATTTGTTTCTCACTCGCCGGTGGTATCGACTTTTCCGCAATCTAAAGAATCTTCAACAGAAAATAAATCTTCTCAAGACGACGTATTTATGGTGGTTGATGCTTCGCAAGTTAATGATGGATTGACTGAAAATAAACCCGTTACACCGTCTATTGGCGCAAACGTTTCAAAAGACTCAAAATTTGAAATTAAATCCACTTTGTCTGATTTTGAAAACTATTCTGATGATGAAAAGATAACTGAAAAATTTGATGACAATAATTATGAAGTTAAGAATATTGAGCCGGATGAAAGAACTATAGTTACAATTAAGGAAGTTGTTCCTGATGAAGAAACAAAAGAGGATAATATAATTAACGAAGATTTGATTTTGGAAGATAGTTCACCTGAGATTATTGAAGAAACTGCTTATTTAGATAATAATCCACAGGAAGAAAATTTAGTCGAACAATCCCAAACTACTATTCAGCCTATAGCTTCTCAAATACGCGTTAAACCCGGCTTTACTTCTAAATTTGATAAGGAAGAAAAGAAAGAGGAAGAAGATGAGCTTATTATTTATCCGCCTTATAATGCGCCGGATTATAACTTGTTGGATCCTTCCCCAATGGTAATAAGCGTAACGAGAGAAGAGTGTGAACGCAATCGTGAAAGGATAGAAAATACTTTGGAAGAATTTAAAATTCCTGCAAAAGTAGTTAACGTCGTTATGGGACCAACTATTACGCGTTATGAACTTTCTATTGGGCCGGGGGTGTCGGTAAACCGTTTGCAACCTTTAGCAAATGACGTTGCTGTAAGACTCGCAGTTGAAAAAGTACGTTGGGAAGTGCCTATTCCCGGTAAGGAGTTAGTTGGACTTGAAGTGCCCAACAAAACAGCGTCAAAAGTGCCAATTAAAGAAATTCTTGCTTCTAACGAATTTCAATCAGCCAAAGGTGAGTTGTCTTTTGCCGTAGGTATTGATATAAATGGTAGAAGAATTGTTTCGAATATTGCCGAAATGCCACATATGCTGGTTGCTGGTGGTAGTGGTAGTGGTAAATCAGTCGCTTTAAATTCTCTTATTATAAGTTTATTGTATAAATATTCTCCCGAACAACTCCGTTTGGTTTTGGTTGATCCCAAATTAGTCGAATTTATTGCCTACGAAGATTTGCCTCATTTGTTAATTAACGAAGTTATTTCAGAACATGACAAAATTTTGTCAATGTTTAGATGGTTAATTGATGAAATGGAGAGAAGGTATAAATTATTGCGTGGTGCAGGCGTTGTCGATGTGTCTAATTACAATAAAGTTATCGATCATCGCAGGGTTCAACGCTTGCCACGAATAGTTGTTATTGTTGATGAATTGGCGGACCTTATGACTTCTAATGCAAAAGCCGATTTAGAACAATATATAATGAAATTGAGCGCAAAGGCGCGTGCGGCGGGTATTCATCTCGTATTGGCAACTCAACGTCCCAGTGTAAACGTTATTAACGGAACTATTAAAAACAATTTCGGTTGGAGAATGGCGTTAAAGGTGGGTTCAAATACAGACTCTAAAACAATTCTCGATACGGGTGGCGCAGAAAAATTGCTTGGCAAGGGTGATATGTTGTTTAAAATGGATACTTCGCCGGATCCAATCAGACTTCAAGGAACCTATATTGACAAGAGGGAAGTTGACGCAGTCGTGGATTATATCAAAAATAATAATGATAGCTTTTACTCTAAATCTGCTGAAAAACGTATTTTGAAAGCTTCTGCAAATCCAAACGATATTTTGGGTGGTGGAAATTCAGATACGCAGTATGACCCTGAATTTTTAAATGCTTTACAGTTGTTTTTGGATAAAAATACCGCGTCAATCAGTTTGTTGCAACGTGTTTTAAAAATAGGTTGGAATAGAGCCGGCAGGATTATGGAGGATTTCGAGTCTTTAGGTTTTGTTTCTCCTCAAGACGGGCAAAAACCACGTCAATTATTAATAACGAAAGAAAAGTTTGAAGAATTGTTTGGTGGTGGTGGTGAATCCTAATGAAAAAAATCGGGTTAATTTCTTTGGGGTGCGATAAAAACCGCGTTGACAGTGAATTGTTGTTGGGATCTGCAGTAGCAAATAATTATGAAATAGTAGTAGACCCAATGCAAGCGGATTTTTTGATAGTCAATACTTGTGCTTTTATTGAGTCGGCGCGCAAAGAGGCAATTGAGGCAATATTTGATTTGGTAAACGTAAAAAATGCAACCGGCGCAAAATTAATTGTTACCGGTTGTATGGCGCAACGTTATCCCGAGCAATTGTATGACGAAATTCCTGAAATTGATGCTATTATAGGGGCTGATCATTATTCTGACTTTGCTGATGTTTTAAACAAATTACTTGATAATACGGATTCAGAAAGAATACTTGATGTATCTAAAGAGTTGACAAAATTGGAGCATGGTCCGAGGATTTTGACTACGCCAAAGCACTATGCGTATTTAAAAATAGCAGATGGATGTAATAATTTTTGTACTTACTGTTCTATTCCTTATATAAGAGGAAGGTACAGGTCGGTAAAACTTGAAAATATTATTGCTGAAGCTTCAATACTTTCAAAAAATGGCGCTAAGGAATTGATTTTGGTGGCTCAAGACGTTACGGATTACGGTACGGATATTTATGAAAAACGTATGCTAACAAAATTGATAGATGAACTATCAAAGATTGAAACTGTTGATACAATTAGATTATTATATTGTTATCCAGAACACGTAGATGATGAGCTTATTAAATGTATTGCCAATAATCAAAAGGTGGCAAAATATATAGATTTACCGCTTCAACATGTAAATGATAATGTTTTGAAGCGGATGAATCGAAAAATTACCAAACAAGAAATAATAGAAGTTATTAAAAAACTTAGACAAAACGTATACGGAATTTCGATACGCTCTACTTTTATTTGCGGTTTTCCGGGGGAAACGGATGAAGATGCGGAGGAATTGGCGCAATTTCTTTCGGAAGAAAAACTTACAAACGTAGGATTTTTTGAGTATTGTCAGGAAGAAGGTACTCCTGCTTTTAATTATCCAAATCAAATTGACTCCGAAACGAAAAGAAAACGTTTATCAATGTTGGCATCAACTCAATTTAAGGTAGCTCATGCAAGAAATCTTACGCTTGTAGGAGGACGTATGAGAGTAGTGGTGGATGCTTTTAATATGGTGGACTCAAATAATAAATTTATTTATGTTTGTAGAACTAGAGAAATGGCGCCAAATATTGACGGGGTAGTTTTTGTTTCTTCGGATAATAGACTTTCTATAGGTGAAAAAATAAGAATAAAAGTAACAAATTGTTCCGGCTATGACTTAATAGGAGAAATTGATAAATGAATCTTCCAAATAAATTATCAATAATAAGAATATGCCTTGTGCCTGTTGTGTGCTTATTTTTTATATTAAATACAATCTGGTCAACTATTGTTGCAATAGCTTTGTTTTTGCTTGCTGTTTTTACTGATTTTTTAGATGGTTATATTGCAAGATCTACCAATCAAGTGACAAATTTAGGCAAATTCTTGGATCCTATAGCGGATAAATTACTTGTTTGTTGTACTTTATTTTTAATAGCAGAAAATGCTATTTTTACTCAGATGGGTATTTTGCCTATGGGTGTAGGTGGTTTTTGTTGTGCATTAATTATTTCAAGAGAATTACTGATAAGCGTTTTTCGTCAAATTGGCGCATCAAAAGGTGTTGTAATTCACGCAAACTCTTGGGGAAAAATTAAAGCAATATTTCAATATATTTCTATACCCGTATTGATGTTGTTGAGTCTTGACGAGCAATTGATTTCAATAAATCTCACTCTTTATAAAATTATTTATTGGTTAGGTATTTCTACTTTTGGTGTTGCAACAATTTTAACAATACTTTCAGCAATAATTTATGTTGTAGAAAATAAACACCTATTTAATGATAAATAACAATCTTATTTGGCAAAAATGATAAAAATAATTACCTTCAACGAAATAAAAAATCTATCGTTTTTAGAAAAATTTTTAAGGACAAACGGTATTCAATATATTTTCGAAAAAATTGATAGAGAGTTATATGTAAAAAATTATTTATTTGATGATAGCAAAACCTTTGATTTGCTCATTATTACAAATGATACAAAGCAGATCAAGAGAGATATTCGCAATGTTTTTAACTTAAAAAATGGAATAGATAAGAATTTTTCTCGAAACGTAAAACACTATGACGCAAATAGTAGTCTTATGGAAGCTGATTTTGATGATTGTACGTTGCCACAAGGATTTTTGTCGTTTTCTCAAAAAGAGTTTACTACGTCATTTTGGGGTAGAATAAATAAAAATTTGTTGATTTGTATTGATGATAAATCTACAGAAATAGAGTATTTAAGTACTATAAAAGAAATAATGCCTTTTTTTTCAATAATAAAAACTTCATGTTTTAAGATGTTATTTATTGAAAGCGATGCAAAGAGATATATTGAAGACAGTTTGTTGGAATTATCTTGTCATGGTTTTAGTTGGTCTGTTTTTGAAGAAAAAGGAGGAATAATAGCTCTTTATTTATATTTTTTAGAAGGTATTTCCGATTTTGTTATAGCAAATATCGAAAAAACCGTCTATTCTCTTTTTGCTAAAAACATTTATGCTGATTTTGATGCTTCTTTGGCGGAAGTTTTAGTTCACATGGCGTCCATGGCAAATATAAAAATATCTACGGCGGAGTCATTGACGGGTGGTCTTGTGGCAGATAAAATCGTTTCTGTATCAGGCGCAAGCAAGATTTTTGATTATGGTATAGTATCTTATTCAAATCAAGCAAAAGAAGATTTATTAGGCGTAAATAATTCAGCGTTAAATGAGCATGGCGCCGTAAGTAGTCAAGTAGCGGAACAAATGGCAAAAGGATTGATTTCTAGGTTTAATTGCGATATTGGTGTTGCTACTACGGGCATAGCCGGGCCAACTGGGCAAACCTTAAATAAGCCGATTGGTTTGGTTTATATCGGAATTGCGACTTCTTCCTGTGTTTTTTCCGAAAAGTTTTTATTTGAAGGAGAAAGGGAACATATTAGGCAATTATCAGCAAACATGGCGCTTTTTAATGTTATTAAAATGATAAACAAAATTTAAAATATATATGGAGATAAAATACTATGGCAGACAAAGTAGTAAAAAATATTAAAGAAGAAAAAAATAAAAATTTAGAACAGGCATTGTTGCAAATAGAAAAAGCATTTGGTAAAGGTGCTATTATGAAACTTGGTGAAGATGCTTCGGTTAAAAATATTGACGTAATTTCAACGGGGTGTCTTACGCTTGATTTAGCATTGGGTATAGGCGGTATTCCAAAAGGGAGAATAATCGAAATATATGGTCCAGAATCTTCGGGCAAAACTACCGTGTCATTACATATTATTGCCGAAACTCAAAAAAAAGGTGGAACTGCGGCGTTTATTGATGCAGAACATGCTCTCGATCCTGTTTATGCGGCTGCGCTTGGTGTTGATTTAGATAATCTTTACGTCAGCCAACCCGATAACGGCGAACAAGCACTTGATATTGCTAAATATCTTGTAAATAGCGGTGCGGTGGATTTGATAGTTGTTGACTCTGTTGCCGCATTAACTCCAAAAGCAGAAATTGAGGGTGAGATGGGTGATTCTCACATGGGTTTGCATGCTCGTTTGATGTCGCAGGCGTTAAGAATGTTAGCAGGAATTTGCAATAAAACAAATTGCAGTATGATTTTTATCAATCAGTTACGCGACAAAATAGGAGTTATGTTTGGTAATCCTGAAACTACAACAGGCGGAAAAGCTTTAAAATTTTATGCTAGTATACGAATGGACGTTAGAAAGGTTGATCAAATAAAAGATGGAGCTGATATTGTTGGCAACAGAACAAAAGTAAAGGTGGTAAAAAATAAGCTTGCGCCTCCCTTTAAAACAGCAGAGTTTGATATTATGTACGGCAAAGGAATAAGCGCAACGGGATGCATTTTTGATCTTGCTGTAGAACATGGATTTATTCAAAAAAGCGGTACTTGGTTTAGTATCGGAGATGATAAGATTGGGCAAGGCAAGGAAAACGCGCGTAGGTATATTGAGGCAAATCCAACGTTAATGGCTGAACTCGACGAAAAAATAAGAGAAGAAGTTAGACGTAATACTACAGAAAAAATTTAATATTTTTGCTAAAAACAAAACAGCGTATTTTTAAAATTGCTGTTTTGTTTTTTACTATTTTACAAATATTAGTTTACTAAACTTGAAGAATAAATAAATTTAAAGAATAGTTGAGCTTAATTTGTTAAAAAAATCTTGACTTTTTTTTAAGTACGCTGTATAGTAAAATAGACGTGTATTTTGCTATGTAAAATATACTATAATTATTAGGAGGAATTTAATTATGACAAATTTATTAAATTTCTTCTTTAGCGCAAATCTGCCTGTCGGCTGGCTTATTGCCATAATAGTAGCATGCTTGGTGTTAGGCTCTGTCGGAGGCTATTTGATAGAAAAAATTATTTCGTCAAAGAAGATAGGTAAGGCAAAAAGTCTTGCAAATGAAATTATCGATGATGCAAATTCAAAAGCAAAATCTATCAAGAAAGAAGCAGTACTTGCGGCTAAGGAAGAAGTACTAAAGCTTAAAACCGAGTTTGAAACAGAACAAAAAGAACGTCGTACGGAATTATCTCGTCAGGAAAATCGACTTTCTCAAAAGGAAGATACTCTTTCAAGAAAGTTAGATGCTTTGGATGCTCAACAAAAATCTTTATCCGCACAACAAGCGGAATTAACAAAAAAGCAAGCAGAGGCTGAAAAGTTTTCTGAAAAAATCACAAAAGAGCTTGAAAGAGTTGCCGGTTTCTCAAAAGAGGAAGCTAAACAAACCATTATTGAAACAATGGAGGAGGAAGCAAAGAGAGACGCTGCTTTTATTATCAAAAATATTGAAAACGAAGCAAAAGAAAACGGCGAAAAGAAAGCTCGTGAAATTATAAGCGCTTGTATTCAAAGGTGTGCAGCCGAACAAGTTTCAGAAACTACAGTTACGGCAATTCCTTTGCCTAATGACGATATGAAAGGTCGTTTAATTGGTAGAGAAGGTCGTAATATAAGGGCGATAGAGGCGGCAACCGGCGTAGATTTAATAATTGATGATACTCCAGAAGTTGTTATTTTGAGCGGGTTTGATCCCGTAAGGCGTCACGTTGCGCGCATTGCGATTGAAAAATTATTAATAGACGGCAGGATTCATCCTGCTCGTATTGAGGAAATTGTAGCAAAAGTACGAAAGGATATTGAAATATCAATAAAGGAGGCCGGCGAAGCGGCAAGTTTTGATACTGGTGTATTTAATTTGCATCCCGAGTTGATTAGTTTGTTAGGTAGATTAAAATTTCGTACAAGCTATGGTCAAAACGTACTTAACCACTCTTTGGAAGTTTCTTATATTGCCGGTATGATGGCAAGTGAATTGGGTTGTGACGTTGTGTTGGCAAAAAGAGCAGGTCTTTTGCATGATATTGGTAAGGCGGTAGACCAAGAAGTTGAGGGTACGCATATCGAGATTGGCGCAAAGATTGCAAAGAAATATAAAGAAAGTCCTGAAGTTGTAAACGCTATTATGGCTCACCACGGCGACGTAGAACCGAAAACTATTGAAGCCGTACTTGTTGCCGCGGCAGATGCGGTAAGTGGCGCAAGGCCTGGCGCAAGGCGTGAATCAATAGAAAACTATGTAAAACGTCTTGAAAAACTTGAAGAAATAGGAAATGCCTTTAACGGCGTTCAAAAAACCTTTGCAATTCAAGCGGGCAGGGAAATTCGAGTAATGGTTAAGCCGGAAGTTATTTCTGATGCGGATTCCATTATTTTGGCAAGGGATATAGCAAAGCAAATTGAAAGCGAGTTGGAATACCCTGGGCAAATTAAAGTTAACGTAATAAGGGAAACACGAAGTGTAGAATATGCAAAATAACTAAAATTAGTTAATCAATAAATTAGCGACAAATTGCAATTTGTCGCTAATTTTTGCAATAAGAAGATTTAAATTTTACTTTATTTATACTTTAATCATTTGACGAAATAATAAGATTGTGATAAAATAGGTATGTTGTCGTAGGGGAGTGGCTCAATGGTAGAGCAGCGGTCTCCAAAACCGCTGGTTGCGTGTTCGAATCGCGTCTCCCCTGCCAAATTTTAAGTGTCCGCAAAACTTATGCTTTGCGGACATTGCTATTAAAGTTGGATTAAAAAATTTTTAATTGTATTTATTATGAAAAAAGTTAATATATTTACAGATGGTGCATGTTCGGGTAATCCCGGTGTTGGCGGATGGGGGGCTGTTCTTGTCTTTAATGGTATAAAAAAAGAGCTTTCCGGTTACGATAAGCAAACAACTAACAATCGTATGGAGTTGTTTGCTGTTATTATGGGGTTAAGGGCGCTTAAAGAGCCTTGTGAAGTGGTTATCTCGACCGATTCTGCCTATGTGGCAGATGCATTTAATAAAGGTTGGATCAATTCTTGGCAAAAAAATAATTGGCGTACAGCTGGTAAGGACGAGGTTAAAAACCTTGACCTGTGGAAAGCTTTATTATTTGAAATTAAAAGACATAAGGTATCATTTGTTTGGGTAAAAGGTCACGCAGATAATGAATTGAATAATAGATGTGATTATCTTGCAACCTCTGCTATAACTGATTATTTAAAAATTATAAAGGAAACAGAAAATACAGATTAACATTTAAAAAACGTACCATTTTACGGTACGTTTTTTTGTTAAGGTAAATTTAATATTAAGTTGTGATACGTAACACCGAGCGGTGCGTTGAGTGATAGTATAAAAGGTAATACAAAATCTAATAATAATTGTTTTGTATCGCCTGCTCCTATGATAACGAAATAAATTATTGAAATTATAGCGAGTACTGAACCAACAAATATCCAAGAATTAATAAAGTTGAATTTAAAATTAAATCGTTTTTCGGCTTTTTTTGTTGGGTTCATTATGTAGTTTACTGTAAATCCTATTGCGGGCAAACATGCAAGCAAAATAAGGATTATAAATATAGTGAATTTTAAGTCAGGTACAGCCGATTTAAAAATTACAAACATTAATATTAATTCGATTATCATAGAAAACGCCAACAAGCAAGAAACGTAGCATTTGATTTTGTTTTTAAAAATCATTGGCGTTGGCATATATGTTTTTGCGTTGCTGTTGCTATAAGCCATTGCTTTAACGCCATCTTTTTCAAGTGTTTTTATTGCGTTTTTGAGAGGAACGGGCGCAGAAGAATCCAAATTGTCAAAAGCAGATTTATTTATTGCATTATCGTATTTTTCTGTTGAGCTAAATTTTGCTTTGCTCATTTCGTCCAGTTGGTCTTCAAGCAAATTGCCCAATATTTGTTTATATTGTTTTTCATCCGTTGATTCGGTTTTAGACGTTTGTTTTAACGGTTGTTGCTTTGGTTCTTGCAAAGTAGGCGAAGCCGTTGCGGCGGATGAGGCAAAAAATACGCTATTTGTGATTATGGGGGAATTATTGATTTGTTGCTTTGGTTGTGTTGCAGGAGTTGGCGCAACGGGTTTTTCTTCTGTATTAGCATTAGATGGTGGCGTTGGCGCAAAAATCAATTGTGGCCCTGCGGGAGCAGTATTTCTTAGTTGCTCGTTGATAGATGGTGTTTCTGGTTCTTCTTCGATTATTTCTTCTTTTTTGGCGAAATCATTAGGTTTGTCATTTGTTAAAGAATTAGAAGGCGTATTTGTTGTGCTATAAATATTTGGTTGATTTATTGTAAAAGAAGAAGTCGATATTACGGGTGTAGAAGGTTTATCTTCGTTTATGGAGTAAGAAGATGTTACTTCTTTTATGGGGTAATTAGGGTCGTTATTGATAGGGTATGAGGAGTAAATCGAAACATTAACGTTAAGGTTTTTATAAGGATCAGAAATTGTTTCCTGTTTTTGATATTGTTCCTGTTTTTCTTCCTGGTTTTCTCGCGTTGAAGTTGCGATTGTTGTGTCCTCATTATTGTCGAAAGATTTTTCTTCAGTTGGGGCGGTTTGAATTGGGACGATATCGCTTATTGTTTTGATAATATTTTCTGATATAACGACCTGATCTACTTCTTTATTTTGGGGTTCAGTATTAAGATCTTGTTCATTGTCTTGTAAACTTGTATCATCTTCCGAATTGTTTGCTTGTTTAATTAGGTCAAGTTGTTTATTTAATTCTTCCAAGTCGGTATTTGATACAATTTCTCTCTTACGGTAACTTCTTTTGGTTTTTGTTCCAAGAATAGACGTTGCTTCCGATTGTGAAATTTTTCTTAATTCATCGTCATCTGTTTGGGCTACAAGACTGTCAATAATATCGCGTTGAAAGTTCCATTCCGACATATAGTCCAAGCATACGTTTTTACCCGAATCGGTGAGTTTGTAGTAACGACGTCTACCTCCGTTACTGTCACCGCCTCCCCAGTAAGAGGAAATAAGATTGTTTTGTTCGAGACGTTTCAAGTATCCGTAAAGAGTGGGTTGTTTGATTTCATACTTATTTTCAGTTTTTTCTTTTATTTCTCTTGCAATTTCGTATCCATACTTATCGCCAGAATAAAGGGCGTTTAAGATGATTGTTTCAATACTGCCTTTTAAGAAACTGAAATCATACATAGAAAATTAAAACCTCCTTTATAAATTTATATATAAATTATATCAAATTACCGAATTTTTGTCAATTTATATATTACTATTTGTAACATAATATTAAAATTTTACAAAAAATCAATATAATTGACTTTAAATGCTGATTTAATCAGGAAATACGTGTTATTATTTAACTATGAAAGTTGTTATTATCAGAAAAAGAGTTAAAACTTTAACAATCAGGATTATTGACGGTGACAATATTACCGTTACAGTCCCGTTGGATATGAGTAATAACTCTATAGAAAAGATTTTAAATCTTAAAAGCCAATGGATTGAAAATAAATTAAAAGAAAAAAAAGAGCTACATGAAAAAAATAAATCGATTTATGCTTTTAAAGAAGTGCTTTTGTATGGAAATAAATATGAAATAGCTTTTTCTGACGTTCCAAACGTTTGTTGTGTAGAGAATTATATAATTTTACCTAATTCTAAGGCGGGCGCACCTGAGGAAATAAAAAAAACGTTAGATTTATACTTGAGTCAACTTGCAAAAAACGTTCTACCTAAATACGTAGCTACTTGGGGTGAAAAAATGTCTCTTTGTCCAACTGCAATTAAAATAAAAAATTTAAAATCAAAATGGGGCTCGTGTAATGGCGATGGCGAAATAGTTTTAAACGTAAAATTGATTCATTTGCCAATACGTTTGATTGAATATGTTGTTGTGCATGAATTATGTCATCTAAAAAATTTAAATCATTCAGAATTGTTTTGGAAAAGCGTCAAGGTTTACTTTCCTGACTTGGAAGACGTTAGAAAACAATTGCATCAGTATGATTTTCTTACTGATTTCAAATAATTTCTGATAATTTTTGCTGATATTTTTTTTAAATATATTTCTTTATTTAATTACTATCTCTAAAATAGTAATTAATTTAATTAAACAAATGCTATAAATTTGAATTTTTGCCCTCTTTAACTCCATATTTATTCGCAAAATTACGATTTTGCGAATAAATATGGAGTTTGTAGTTTTGCCCTACTTCTCTTGTTTTTTAAATAAAATTAAACTTTTTAAAAACAATTGAACATTTGTTCGAAATTCCTTTACAAATTTTTTTATATGTGTTAAAGTTTTTATAAGGTGAATTTTTAATGGCTATAAAAAAAGAAGATTATTTTTCTCAAAGAAATCATGACTGTCAGTTAAAAATAAAAAATATATTAAAAAACGATTTGCCTGATTTTTGTCAGGAGTTTTTTGTTGGTATTCAAAGTCGCACCTCTTCTCTCACGAGGTTGAACTATGCGTATGATTTACGTACTTTTTTTGAGTTTGCTTTGCAAAATTTGTCGACTTTTGCCAATATTGCTTCGGTTAAAAATCTTACTGTTAAAGATTTGGACAAATTCACTTCTTACGATTTGGAGCTTTTTATGAGCTACGTAAGCGATTATATGCGTTCTGATGGAAGAGATTTTACCAATACGGAACGTGGCAAAGCGCGAAAATTGTCGGCAGTAAAATCAATGTTTAAATATTTTTTCAGACGAGGTGACTTGGATTCGGATATAAGCGCCAAGGTGGATTCTCCTAAAATTCACGAAAAAGAGATTATTCGTCTTGAACGACCTGAAGTTAATGAATTATTAGATATTGTTGAGACTGGCTCAGGCTTATCATCTCATCAAAAGGCTTTTCATGAAAAAAATAAAATTAGAGATATGGCTATCCTTGCTTTGTTTTTGGGTACAGGTATTCGTGTTAGCGAATTAGTTGGATTAAATTCAGACGATTTCGATTTGGTTAATAATTCTTTTGTTGTTACGCGCAAAGGTGGGAATCGAGTTATTTTATATTTAAATGATGAAATCAAACAATATCTAATAGAATACATTGCATTAAAGGAAAATAAGGAGAAATTATCTCTTGAAAAGCAGTCCCCTGCTATGTTTTTATCAATGAGAAATACTCGCCTTACAACTCGCGCGGTAGAAAATATTATAAAAAAATACGCTAAAGTAGCTGTGCCTTTAAAGAAAATAACGCCACATAAGCTACGTAGTACGTTTGGTACGGAACTTTATCGTAGTACCGGCGATATATATATTGTGGCGGATGTTTTGGGGCACAAAGATGTGAATACAACGAAAAAACACTACGCTGCCCTTTCGGAAGATATTAGAAGAGAAGCTTCGAGAAAAGTAAAGTTACGTAAAGATGATTGATTATATATTATTTTACAAATAGTATTTTTTATTTTGCAAATTTATAAGGAATAATTCAAATGAAAAAAGTTTATGGTAAAACACCCGATAAATTAAATTCCATAATGAATTATATTGCCGAATTTAATGAAGAATATGGGTACTGTCCTTCCTTGAGAGAGATAGGTATAAAGCTAAATATTTCTACACCATCGCTTGTAAAATACTACGTTGACATGCTTGAAAAATCAGGTCATATATATAGGGGTGAGCCACCACGTCGAGTTATTACCTTGTCCCCTGAAAAGAAAATTAATGCTTCCGAAAAATCTAAAATTTTAGATAAAAATGAAAAATCTGTTTTTCATTGCCCTATCCTTGGGCAGGTGGCGGCAGGATTGCCGATATTGGCAACGGAAAACATATTGGGGCATTACCCTCTACCGTATTCGGAATTTGATTCTGAATCTACTTTTATGCTTAAGATTGTTGGGGATAGCATGATTGATGCGGGCATAAACGACGGCGATATTGTAATTGTTGATAAAGAAAAATCTCCTGAAAATTCAAAAATTGTGGTTGCTCTTCTTGAGGATAGCGCTACGGTTAAAAGGTTTTTTAAAAAACGCGATACCATAATACTACACCCTGAAAATCCGAGCTATAATGATATCGTTATTTCGCAAAATGAAAATATAAATATATTGGGAGTTGTTGTTGGGTTAATTAGAAAATTTTAATCATGCAAATATTTTTACAATAAAAAAGCATACTATTTCTTGCATAGTATGCTTTTTTATTGTAATTTATAGATTAATAAAGTGGAATTTTAATATTTTTCCAATATTTGCATTAAAGCAAGCTTTGCGTGTTCGTAAGTTAATGCTCCTTGAAGATATGCGACGTAAGGCGGTTTTATAGGAGAATCGCAACTTAACTCTATTGATGCACCCCCCACAAAACATCCTGCTGCCATTATTACTTGATCAGTATAGCCCGGCATATCCCAAGGAAACGGAACAACGTGACTATCTATCGGTGAGCAATATTGAATAGCTTGACAAAATTCTATCAATTTATTTTTTTCGTTAAATTTAATCGAGGTAATTATATCGTTTGGATGCTCGTGTATTTTTGGCAAAACCTCATAACCGAGTTTATTGAATACCCCCGAAAATAACATCGCTGATTTTTTTGCTTGCAAGACTACGTGTGGCGCCATAAACAGTCCTTGGTAAAATAATCTATATCCACCACTGTAACTGCCTACTTCCATACCTATTGATGGCGCTGTCAGTCTGTTGGCTATTAAGTCAATATATTCTTTCTTGCCAACAATATATCCGCCGGTAGGAGCAATGCCGCCGCCGATATTTTTAATTAAGGAACCCACGCACAAATCTGCTCCCACTTGTGTTGGCTCGATTTGGTCAATAAATTCGCCATAGCAGTTGTCTACCATTATTATACTGCTTGGAGATATTTCTTTTGTGGTTTTGCAAACTTCTTCAATTTCTTTAATAGAAAAAGCGTTTCGTAAAGCATATCCTCTACTGCGTTGCAGGTATACAAGTTTTGGTTTGTGTGTTTGTAAGTATGTTTTTAAAGCACAAATATCTACATGATTATTTATCAAACTGATTTTTTCATAAGCGATACCAAAGTCTTTAAGTGAACCGTTGTTATCATTGCTCATTATGACGTCGTGCAAGGTATCATAAGGGTCGTCAGAAGCGCTAAAAAAAATATCCCCTGGTCTTAAAACGCCGAACATTGCAAGTGTTAGAGCGTGCGTTCCCGATACGATATTTGGGCTAAAAATTGCTGATTCGGTTTTAAATACGTCGGCGTATAGTTTGCATAAAGTATCCCTACCGATATCGTCATAACCGTATCCTTCTGTTGGAGCAAAATGCCTCAATGCTATTTGATTTTTTCTAAAAGCATAAAGCACTTTTTGTTGATTTGATAATGCAATTTGCTCTTCTTTGGCAAAATCATCTCTTAAAGATAATTCTATGTCTGAAATAATAGTATTTATTTGTTCTTTATTCATAATAAAAATCCTTTAAAATCTCTTGAGCGGTTGAATATGGGTTTTCTAAATTTACATCAATCCAAATTGCGTCCTTAAATCTCAAAAAATAAGTTAATTGTCGTTTGGCATAATTTCGTGTATTTTGCTTAATTTTTTCTATCGCAAAATCAAGAGTACATTCCTTATTTAAGTAACTTATTATTTCCTTATATCCTATTGCTTGAAAACTGTTGCAATTTTGTGGATATTTATTTATCAAGGATTTAACCTCGTCAACTAAGCCGAGACGTATCATATCGTCAACTCTTTTGTTTATTCTTTCGTATAAAAGGTTTCGAGAAGCGTTGAGTACGTAAAGTTTTGCAGGATATTTTGATTCTGTAGGAATTTTGTAGTCTGACTTCTTTTTTCCCGTTGAGTAATAAATTTCTAAAGCGCGAATAACTCGTACGACGTTGTTGGGATGGATGGTTTTTGCCGATTCAGGATCTATTTGTAATAATTTTGAGTATAAATAATCTATACCGTATTTATTTAATTCTTTGTTAAGATTTATTCTGATTTCCGTATTGTTTTTGTTTGTGTAGGATAACGGATAAAGCAGTGAGTCAAAATAAAAACCGGTACCACCTACAACTATGGGTGTTTTATTTGCTAAAAATATTTCCTCTACTTTTTTTCCTGCGATTACGCCATAATCAAAGCTACTGAAATTTTCATCAGGCTCTATTATGTCAATCATATGTTGTTGCAATCCATTCATTTCCTCTTTTGAAGCTTTTGCGGTGCCTATATTAAGACCTTTATATATTTGCATTGAATCAGCGGAAATGATTTCAGCATCAATGGTTTTTGCAATTAATTTTGCAACAGCAGTTTTTCCGACGGACGTTGCGCCTAAAATCCCCAATATTCTTTTCATTTGATTTTCTTCCTTAATTTAATAACTATGTAAGAAATATTATTGTTGATTTTAGTTATATTTATAATATTCTTTTAAACGCGCGGTCAAAAGCTGACTTTTTTATTGCTATTGCTATCGGTCTACCGTGAGGACATCTTAAATTTTTATTTTCATCTAAGCGTTCCAAGATAAATTGAATATCTAATGGGGTTAATTCTGCCCCACCTCTTATTGCTGATTTGCAAGCTTTTTTCGCCATATAAAACTTATTTATGTTTTTTATATCGAAGTTATTTTGATGGTCAACGAATAAGCTGTTAAAGAAAAAACCTATATCGAGGCGTACAAAATAATTTGGTATACCCGTTACCGAAAGCAAATCTTTTTTTGTTATTTCATATTCAAATCCATAGGCGTACATTTTGTCTTTGATGGTTTCTAAAAATTCAATTTGTTCGGCAGTAAGTGCGAATTCTACCGGCAAAAGTAAAGTTTGCGTTGGTACTGGACCAGAATTTATTGCCGTAATATATTTGTCATACAAAATCCTTTCGTGGGCGGCGTGTTGATCTATAAGCAAAACAGCCGTTTTGTTTTGATTTTCTGCAATTAAATAATTACGGAATAAAATTCCCATTATTTTACAAGAGCTAAAAGTTGAATCTTTGCCGGTGTCGTCTACAACTGATATTTCTTGCATTTCCTTTTCGTTAAGTTCGGGAATTGCTTCTACCATTTGAAAATTTTCCGTTTGAGAATTACAGCGCTTGTTGCCTGAAAAGTTATTTTCTGAAGTTTTATAATAAAAATCATTTTCAACTGCTCTTGCGTTTATTCTATATTCCGTTTCGGTGCTTGGATTAATGGAATAACTGGTAACTTCGTTGTGTTTTTGTGTGGACTTAACTATTGGTTCAAACCTTAATTGCGCTAAATTATCAAAATTTTTTGTGCCCGGAGTATATTCATCTTCTTCCGGTGGATAAAAATGGTCTTCTGGATAATTATCTGCAATTTTTGTAAGATCTGATATTTGATTTTTTTGTATAACGGAATGAACTCCATTTAAAAGTTTTTCTTGGTCAAAATGTCTTTTTATAGGAGCATAAACCGCTCTATATACGTCTTGTTTGTTAGCGAATTTTACTTCCATTTTGTCGGGGTGAATATTTACGTCCAATTGATCTGCTGGAACGGTAATTTCCAAAACAAAAAACGGATATTCTCTTGTCATTAAAAGACCGTCAAATGCGTTTTTTACAGCTATTGCAACCGTATCGTCTCTTACGTATCGACCGTTTACAACTACCGTTTGATAGGTAGAATTAGGCTTTACGTAAGAAGATTCGCCTACAAGTCCCGTAACAGACACGTCTTTAAATTCATTTTCCACTCTAAAACAATTTTCCATGCAATTACGTCCGTATAATATAAATACAGCTTCATCCAGACCTTTGCCCATTGTATTAAGAACTTCATTGCCGTCAACGATATATTTAAATGCAATATATGGATTTGCAAGAATAAGCCGAGATACTACGTTTGTGATCTCTGACAACTCTGTGCTTGGTCGCTTTAAAAATCTTTTTTTGTTTGGCACGTTTCCATAAAGAGTAGTTACTTCAATTTTGGTACCTTGATTACCGCTTGCGCAATATTCAAAATACTGTTCCGCTCCATAAATAAAAGTAGCTTTTGTGCCAAGATCAGAATTTGCTATTTTTGTCCATATATTGACATGGCTTATTGATGCAATTGCGGCAAGAGCTTCTCCCCTAAATCCCATTGTTTTGATTTCTGTAAGATCGTCAAGTTTTGATATTTTGCTAGTGGAATATGATTTAAATGCGTTTTTTACGTCTTCATAGGCAATACCGCAACCGTCGTCAACAACGGCGATTCCTTCGAGTCCACTTTCTTTTATATAAATAGTAATATTACGGGCGCCCGCGTCTATACTGTTTTCCACCAATTCTTTAACGACTGATGCGGGACGGTCAATAACTTGTCCAGATGCTATTACGTTTTGTACGAGTTTTGGTAAAACGTTAATTTTTGACATAAATTATTCCTCGGTTTTTAATTCTTTTGAAATATTGTGCAACAAATCAAATGCTAATAAAGGCGAAATTGTGTTGATGTCAATATTTTTTATTTGATTACAAACCTCAACATATTTTTTCATGATTTTTGCCTGCTTTTCTTCTATTGTTGTGTCTGTGTTATCAAACACATTTTTATTTATATCGGTTTTTTCAAGTTTTTTAAGTATTGTTCTTGCTCTATTTGTTATTTCCTTTGGAATACCGGCAAGTTGCGCAACTTCAATTCCAAAACTTTTGCTTGCTCCGCCAGGTAAAATTTTATGCAAAAAAACGATACTTCCATCAATCTCCCTAACGGTAATTTTGTAATTTATTACACCGTCAAGCCTGCCTTCAAGCTCGGTTAATTCATGATAATGAGTTGCAAATAAGGTTTTTGCTTTTATGTTGCAACTTATATACTCCATTATAGCCCAAGCAATACTTAAGCCGTCAAAAGTTGCTGTGCCTCGTCCTACTTCGTCTAAAATAATAAGGCTTTTTTCCGTTGCGTTATTTAGTATATAACTTACTTCGGACATTTCTACCATAAAAGTGCTGTGATTGAAGGCTATTTCGTCACTTGCGCCTACTCTGGTAAATATTTTATCTGTTATTGGGATTAATGCCTCTGTTGCCGGTACGAAACAGCCAAGATGAGCCATAAAAACAATCAAGGCAGTTTGCCTCATAAAGGTACTTTTGCCCGCCATATTAGGACCTGTCAAAATCATTGTACGTCTATCGGTAGAATTTACGTTAACGTCATTTGCAACAAAAGTATCGTTTTTTAAAAATTTTTCCACTATAGGGTGTCTACCTTCTTTTACAATCAAAGCATTATCTTGAGTGTTTATGCGAGGTTTGCAATAATTATTTTGAATTGCAACTTTTGCAAAACTTAACAACGCATCTAACGTTGCAATAACGTTGCTTGTTTTTTGGATTTGCGGAATATAAGTTTCGACCTGATTGCAAATTTCGGTAAATATTTTTTGTTCTAACTGTATGGCGTAATCTTTTGAAGTTAGTATTTTTTCTTCCAAGGCTTGCAATTCTTCATTAACATATCGTTCGGCATTTGATATGGATTGTTTTCGTACGTAATCTGCGGGCACCATATTTTTAAACGCATTTGTAACTTCATAATAATAGCCAAATACGCGGTTGTGATTTATTTTGAGGGTTTTGATTCCCGTACGCTCTATTTCTTTTTGTTTGAGTTTTTCAACGTAAGCCAAAGAGTTTTCGTTAATGTCGAGATATTCAGCCAATTGAGAGTTAAATTCTTTTTTAATAAATCCGCCGTCTTTTGTCGTTGCGGGCGGATCAACGTGAACTATCGCCTGTGAGATTAAAGAAATTATCTCGTCAAAGATAACTATTTCAGACATAATAGCTTGCAAAAAGCGATTTTTTGACTTACTTAAATATTTTATAATATAAGGCATTTTTGCTAAGCTATATTCTATTGAAACTAAGTCGCGTGGTTTTATTGTTTTGTAAATCAGTTTTGTGCACAACCGCTCAAGGTCGGAAATTGGCGTAATAAGTTCAATAAGAGTTTCTCTCAACACAAAATCTTTGTATAATTCCTCCACTGCATCCAATCTTTGTTTTATGGCAACTGGATTTTGCAAAGGTCTATTAATCCAAGAGTTTAGTCTTCGTCCGCCCATTGGAGTTTTTGTTTTGTCCAAAAGCCAAATAAGACTGCCGTATTTGGTGTTGTCCGAAGTATTAGCAAACAGTTCAAGATTTCTTCTTACGTTTGCGTCTATAGACATATACTCGTTACTGTGAAGAATTTTTATTGGTTTAATATGAGATAAAGTTATTTTTTGAGTTTCTTTAATGTATTCAATTATTGCCCCACAAGCGCATGTTGCATAAGGTAATTTATCTAATCCGAAACCCTTTAATGAAGAAACGTTAAATTGTCTAAAAATTGAATCTTTTGCATGGTTTAAGTCAAAAGTCCAATCATAGTAAGAGTTCATTTTGGGCAATGATCTACCAATTATTGATTTGAGGGAATTGTTTAATGGCAATCCGTCGGAATTGCATATAATTTCCGACGGGGATACCGAAAGCATGATTTCTTCATACAAATATTTTTTGAGAGAATCCGTGGTTTGATACGCCTCAAATTCTCCTGTTGAAATATCGCAAAACGCCAATCCAATATTATCGCCTTTTTTGTACAAAGACATCAAATAATTATTTTTGTTTGTGACAAGAATATCGTTTTCTATGACAGTTCCCGGGGTTATTATTCGTACTACGCCACGCTGGAGGATTTCCTTTCTTCCTTCCGTAGGTTTTTCGAGTTGTTCACAAATTGCAACTTTTTTTCCAGCAGAAATTAGTTTTGCAATATATGCGTCGGCAGCATGATGCGGAATACCGCACATTGGCGCGCGTTCATTTTCTTTTCCGCAACTTTTTGCGGTTAAGGTTATGTCTAAAATTTTGCTGGCTTCCAATGCGTCTTCAAAAAACATTTCGTAAAAATCGCCAAGACGATACAAAAGTATGCAATCTTTGTATTGCTTTTTTGTATCTACATATCTTTGCATCATTGGCGAATAATCATTTTGATTATTTTTTGTCATTTGCATCTCCCGATAATATTATTGGTAAATTAAACTATCTCTCCCCATAAGGTGGCTGATTTGTTTGCAATAATTCGTAATTTTATAATTTCTCCCGTCATGTCTACGTTTGATTTAAAATTAACAAGACGGCCGTCGTCAGTTCTTCCGCAGTAAGTACCGTTTGCATATTTTGAGTTTTTGCCCTCTACGATAATTTCAAAAGTTTTGCCGACGTGTTCTTTGCTTATTTCGTTTACTATTACACTTTGCGTGGCAATCAATCGTTTTATGCGGTCTTTTTTAATTGCTTGTGGTATTTGATTTGGCATATCATATCCGGGAGTGCCCTTGCGCCTTGAATAAATAAAAGTAAATATCCCGCTAAATCTGACTTGTTTTACCAAATCCAAAGTTTCTAAAAAATCTTCTTCCGTTTCACCAGCAAACCCGACCATTATATCGGTTGTTAGCCCAACGTCGGGAATTTTTTCTCTTATTTTTTTGACCAAGTTTAAATAATGAGCTTTATCGTAATGTCTATTCATAAGCTTAAGCATATGATCGCTTCCGCTTTGAATAGGCAGGTGTATTGTGTGACAAATTTTTGGATTGTTTGCTATGGCATCAATTACGTCGTCAGTAAAATCACGAGGATGGCTTGTCATAAATCTAAGTTTGTAGTTGCCTTCAATTTTTGCAATTTCGTTTAATAATTTTGCAAAGGTTGTACCGTCCGCAAAGTCTTTTCCATAGCTGTTTACGTTTTGTCCAAGTAAAGTTATTTCCTTGTAGCCTTCGTTTACAAGTTGCTTTACTTCGTTGATTATGGTTTCCATTTTTCTGCTACGTTCTCTACCTCTTACGTAAGGAACAATACAGTAAGTGCAAAAATTGTTGCATCCGTAAATTATATTGACCCAAGCGTTTGTGCCGCTCGTGCGATAAACAGGTATGGTTTCATCAATAGCAAATTCGTTAATATCTATATGGGTTTTGTGAGATTTGTCGTTTTTTACTTGTAGAATCATATCGGAAAGTAGGGATAAATTAGAAGTTCCTAATACTATATCCAAAAAGGGAAAACGTTTTTTCAAATTTTCCCCCACGCCTTTTTGTTGACTCATACAGCCTGTTACGACAACGATCAAATTTTGATTTCGTTCTTTTATTCTTTTAATTTCGCCAATATGTCCGTTTATTTTTGCTTCGGCCGTTTCTCTGATGCAACAGGTATTAAAGACAATAATATCCGCTGATTTTTCATCAGTAGTTTCAAAATAGTTGAGATTTTGTAATATACCTGCAATTTTTTCCGATTCATGGATATTCATTTGACAGCCGTATGTTTTAATCAAGTAATACATATATTTCTCCATTTTAATACTTTTTATTATACAATTAGAAGTAAAAAAATTCAACCAAATTTTCGATAAAAATCCATTAATTTACAAATAATAAGTTTGTTATGAAGAAGAAAAAATTACCGCGTATTAGAATAATAATTTTATTTTTTGTTTTACTTATAACAACAATTGTTTTAGGTATAGCTTTATGCTTGATTAATGTTGTTTTGGACGAGGATTACGTTAAGTTTGATAAAACAAAATTACTTTTTAACGAAAATCAAAAAGTTACGATTTTTGATTGCAATGATAATCCTATTGAAACTACGCTTAAAAATAACGTAAATCCAATTGATATTGAAAAAATAAATCAATATACGATAAATGCGTTTTTGGCTGTAGAAGATAAACGATTTTATGAGCACAAAGGAATAGACTTTAAAAGGATAATCGGCGCTTTAATTAAAAATATAAAATATGGAACAATTAAAGAAGGCGCATCTACAATTACCCAGCAACTTGCAAAAAATTCTTTTTTATCAAACACCAAAAGTATTAAAAGAAAGATTAACGAAATCATACTTGCAAAAAAAATTGAAAATAACTTTAGTAAAAACGAAATTTTGGAAATGTATTTAAATACCGTTTATTTTGGAAACGGTGCTTACGGTCTACAAAACGCTTCAAGAGTCTTTTTTGGTATTGACGCAAAGGATTTATCGGTTGCGCAATCGGCAGGTCTTGCAGGTTTGTTAAAGGCGCCAAACAATTATTCCCCCATACACCGCTTTAATAAGTTTGAAGAAAGAAAGAATTTGGTATTAAAGTTGATGTATGAAAATAAAATGTTAAATTATGACGTTTATAATATTGCAATAAATGAAGAAATAAATATTGCTGACAATGGCTCTTTGTTATTAAATAATAATTATATTGATGCAGTAATTAAAGAAAGTTGTAATATTTTAAATATAAGTACTGAAAAATTGATATCAAATAACTACGTAATAAAAACTTATTTTGATAATAGTGTTCAAAATGCTCTTGTTTATGCAATTAATAAAGACGAAACAAAAACCGTAAAAAACACGGATTGTGATAAATGCGCTATAGTGTTAGATAATCAAACAAAAGGTATTAAGGGCTTTTACGGAAAAAGCTTTGGAAATTTGCTAAATCGAACAATAAATCCGGGTAGTACTATTAAACCGCTTGCTGTTTATGCTCCTGCTCTTGAAGTGGGCGCAATTAGTCCTATAACGCCCGTTTTGGATAAAAGAACTAAATTTTCCTCTGATTATGAGCCTACAAATTATAAAAATATTTACTATGGCTGGACTAGTATAAGAAATTCGGTCGAAAAAAGCCTTAATATTCCTGCAATAAAAACAGCCAACGTAATAGGTCTTGAAAAATGCGCCAATTATTTAAACAAAAATGGCTTTAATTTAAATACTGATAATTTGAACCTTACTTTGGCGCTTGGCAATATAGATGGCGGTTGTACGTTTGAGCAACTCGTAAACGCGTATTCCACTTTGGCTGACAAAGGTCAATATGGAAAATGTAGTTTTGTAGAAGAAATAACTTTTAACGGACGTATACTTTATCGTCATTCCCCTATTAAACAGCAGGTTTTTAGCGAAGAAACGTCATTTTTAATGTCGGATATGCTAAAAGGTGTTGTAAAAAGAGGTACTGCAAAAAATTTGAATTGTTTTAATTTTGATATAGCAGGAAAGACGGGTACTTCGGGAAATAAAAACGGCAACAATTACGATGCTACGTTTTGTGGATATACAAAAAATGATACCTTTTTATTTTGGGTAGGTTCTCCAGATTATATTAGCGAGCTTCCCCCTTCGGTTACCGGCGGAAATCAACCTGTATTGATGGCAAAAAATTATTTCAAAACTTTTCTTGATTCGGTTAATTATATTCCTAAAAATTTTGAGGTGCCTTTAAAGGTAAAAAAATTCAAAATAGATAAGTTAAGTCTTGAAGGTAGTCAACAGGTACGTATCGCTGATAAAGATATGAAAAAATCAAATATTATTGAAGAATATTTCAATTGTGATTTTGCACCAAGAGAAAAAGCAAGTCTAAACAAAAAGTGTGAGAAAGAGTTAAATTTAATAATAGAAAAATGCGAAAGAGGGATAAAAATAAAAAGCAATGTTGAAAACACTGCTTTTTACCTTTTGAAATCTAATAACAAAAAATATATAGGTTTTGGAAAAGAATTGACCTTAAAAATTAGTAATAAGGCTAAAATAATAACGGTAATAGCTAAAGCGTACGTAGATGGAAATTTAATAGAATGTAGCAAAAATTTTTATATAGATAAAATCAACTAAATATAGAAAGTTTCAATATTGTTTAATGCATCATCTACAAGCTTATCAATCTCAAGCGCTTTCTCTGCGCGTAATATTGTTTCTAATTTAGGCCGTGTAGCGGGATTTTTGGGTAGAAAAATAGTACAGCAATCTTCATAAGGTAAAATTGAGGTTTGAAAAGTGTTGATTTTTCTTGCTATATCTATAATTTCATCTTTGTCAAAACCTATAAGAGGTCTAAGTACGGGATATTGAGCTACGGAATTTGTGGAGGTGATACTTTCTATGGTTTGACTTGCAACTTGACCTAAACTTTCCCCCGTGATGATTGCCCCACAATTGCGTAAAGCGCATATCTTATTGGCTATACGCATCATAAATCTGCGCATAATTGTAATTAAGAGACTTTCAGGACATTTTTCGTGTATTTGAGTTTGTATTTCAGTAAAGGAGACCACGTCTACCGTTATGCTTATGCAATATTTCTTTAAAAGCTTCGCTAAAGTTAAAACTTTTTGTTTGGCGTTTTCGCTAGTATAAGGAAAGCTTGCAAAATGTAATGCGTGTATTTTCATTCCCCTTTTCGCCATAAGGAAACACGCAACAGGACTATCTATTCCGCCTGATAGCATTAATAAACCTTTACCGCTAACTCCAACAGGCATACCGTTTACGGCTTTAATGATGGAAGAAAAAACAAGTGTTTTGCCGTTTTCTCTAATATCGACGAAAATTTCTTTGTCGGGATTATGTAAATCAACGCTCAAGTCCGAGTATTGAGACAATAATTGATATCCGACTTCGGCAGAAACTTCATAGCTTGTCATTTTAAAGCTTTTATCTGCTCGTTTCGTATTGACTTTAAAAGTGCCTTTTTTGTCAGAAATAAGTTTTGAGGCTTCAACAATTTGATTTATATCAGTATCTACCTCGTATGCTAAACTAAAGGAATGTACGCCAAAAATACAAGAAATTTTGTCTTCAAACCATTCGGTTAACGATTCGTCAAAATCGCTTATTATGTATCTTGCGCTGTATTTAGTTAATTTATAATTCTTTCCATCGAGGGCTTTTTTTATGTTGTCTACTAAGGTTTTTTCAAAAAAACCTCTATTTGCCCCTTTTAAAAATATTTCACCATATCTTATTAAAATTACTTTTTTCATAGTTACCTCTTTGCGGGTGTGTTTAAGATTTTACGCAATTTGTTAATACAGTCACACAAAGTTAATGCAAATTCACGCGCATCTGCTACGGTTGAATATTTGTCGAAACTAATACGAACTAATCCTTCTTGAAATTGCTTTTTTATTTTTAAGGCTGAAATAGTTCGGCTTGTTTTGTTTTTGCTATTGCATGCGCTACCTGTTCCAAAAACAAACCCTGATTTTTCAACCATATGAAGCAAAACTTCAGTTTTAATATTTGCAAAAAATAGTGGCAAAATTGCAGGCGAGCAATATTCTAGTTTTGTTGCAATATAATAATCGGCACAATTTTTATCAACTATGTCTATAATAGTATGTTTAATTTCTTCGAATTTTGCAGTATTTAGTGATAAATTTTTAATAGAATTTGTACAAGCATCAGAAAAAGCTATTATATTTGGTACGTTTTCCGTGCCGGATCTCAAATTTGATTCCTGTCCACCACCTTTAATTAATGGCGTCAAATGTATGCCTCTTTTGTGATAAACAAAACCTATGCCCTTTGGCGCGTTTATTTTGTGTCCGCTTGCGATATAAAAATCAACGTTTAGGTTTTTAACGTTTACGTTTATTTTGCCAAAAGCTTGTACGCCGTCGCATATAAATAACGTTTTATTGTTTATGCTTTTTGCTATATTTGTTAATGATTTTATGTCGTTTATTGCGCCGGTTTCGTTGTTTACGTGCATTAGGCAAACGTATTGAGTATTATTATCAACTAATTCTTTGAGGCTATTTTCATCTGCTCTGCCATCAGGGAGTAAGTCAACGTAACGTATCTCCATGCCTTTGCTTGCAAGAAAATTTGCCGTATTGTAGACGGCGGAGTGCTCCACTCGGGAGGTTACTATGTTTCCTTTGTAGGTTTTTAAGCAACCAAGCATAGCCATATTATCCCCTTCGGTTCCGCAAGATACAAAAGTTATTTCATCCGAATCGGCACCGATGCATTGCGCAATATTTTCACGAGCAGTAGCTATATCTTTTGATACGTTTGCGCTTGCTCCCGACAATGCTGAAGGGTTATAAAAATATTGAGTATTGTATTTTTGTAAAATTGGTAATAAATTATCGTCTAATCTCGTAGTTGCCGCATTATCAAAATATTTTATTTCCATAACACCTCACTTTAGTTTAACTATAGTTACTCCGCCGTTACCCTCGTTAAAAGAGCCAAGCCTATATTCTTGTACCGATTTATTCGTTTTTAAATATTGATGAACAGCGGATTTAAGTTTGCCTGTGCCTCTGCCGTGTATAATGCGTAAATCAGTTGTAACGCCTTGCATTAATGCTTCATCTAAAAATTTTTCTAAATTGTAAATTCCTTCGTCTACAGTTTGCCCTATAAGATTTATTTCTGTTGAAAAAGTTTGGGTTCTTATAATAGATTTGGTTAAGTTTTGTTTTGGATTTTCCTTTTTTGTAGAAACAAATTCGTAGGCTTCACCTTGTTTTAGTATAGTGACCATATTGTTGAATTTAACTTCTATTTTGTTTGCTTTTGGCAATCCAGTAACCGTAGCAACGGTTTTAAGTTTTTTTACGTAAACTTTGTCCCCCATTTGGAGTGTATTTATATCAATGGGATTACCTTCAAATAGATTATCTTCTTCTGGGTTTGTTTCTATATACTTCTTTTCTTCTAATTTTTTTACAATTGAACGTGCTTCAAAAATATTACTTTCTTCTAAATTTTGTTTTTTAAATAGTTTTTTTAAGGAATCTAAAAGCTCTTCAGCTTCTTCCTTGGCGGATGATACGATTCTTTTTGCTTCGATTTGACTGTTTTTAAGCAATTTTTCTCTTTCGGACAATAATAATTTATTTTGATTTTTTGCTTTATTGTATTCTTCTTCTGTCCTTATTTTTATTTCATCCAATTCGGATAGTTTTAATTCATATTGCTGTCGTAAGCTTTCTGCATTTTTTATTATAGTATCTAATGACTTTTTATTTTCATCCACTTTTTGATAAGCTCTTTCAATTATGCTTTTGTTCATACCGAGGCGTTTTGCGATCTCCAGTGCGTTGCTGTTGCCTGGAATACCCATGATAAGTTTATAGGTTGGTTCAAAAGTTTCGGTATTAAACTCCATACTAGCGCTGACTACGTTTGGGGTTGTTATTGAAAACTCTTTAAGTTGTCCGTAATGAGTGCTAATAATGCATCTTGAATTACTCTCAATTAAATATTCGCATACCGCTAAACCTAATGCGCTACCTTCGATTGGCTCTGTTCCCGCGCCGATTTCGTCTATTAATACAAGACTTTTATCGGTTAAATTGTTTAAAATATTATTTATGTTTTTTATATGACTGCTAAAAGTACTAAGGTTTTGTTCTATACTTTGTTCGTCCCCTATGTCGCAAAAAACGTTATCAAAAACAGCAATATGTGTTTCCTCTTCCGCAGGAAGGTATAGTCCAACGTACGTCATCAGGCAAAAAAGTCCAACTGTTTTTAAGCTTACTGTTTTTCCTCCGGTGTTTGGACCTGTGACGATAACCAATCTGTTTGAGTCTCCAAATTTTATGTTGATAGGAACAACTTTTTTTTGATTTAACAACGGATGTCTGCCTTTGTTTATGGATATAAGTCCTTTTTGGTTTAAGATTGGTAAAGTTGCTTTTTGTTTTTCGCTATAGTAGGCTTTTGCATAAACACTGTCAATATAAGCTAAATTTTCTTGGGTGGCTGAAAGATTATCACTTATTTCTGCAACCGCGCGAGTAAAATTTGCAATTATTTTTTCTATTTCTTCACGTTCGGCAAGCAACAATTCTTTTATCTGATTATTTAAATTTACAACGCTAATCGGCTCAATGTATACCGTTGCGCCTGAAGCGGATTGGTCGTGTATCAAGCCTTGAATATTGTTTTTATATTCCTGCTTGACAGGCAAAACGTACCTATCGTTACGTACGGTTACTATTGTGTCTTGTAAATATTTTGACGTTGTTGAAGATTTGACGATTGAATTAAGTTTTTCTTTAATATCAAGGGTTGCTTTTTTTATTTTTTTGCGTATCGTTAATAATTCAGGCGTTGCATCATCAGCAACATCTTCTTCATTTAAGAAGCATCTTTCCAATTCATTTTCTAAAAATTTATTTTGATATAAACATTCGGCGTAATTGGTGAAAATCGGTATTATTTCTTTTGCGACTTGCGTTAAAAGAGAGACACAATTTCTGCTGGTTGTAAGTAATCTTTTTATAGCAAGTAATTCTCTTATAGTAAGAGAATATAATATTTTTGCTTTTTTTAATGCTTCGTCTACGTTGTCAAAATTGAAAGAAGGTATAATATTTTTATTTATTAACCACAACGCCTCACCGGTTTCTTTTAATAAAAGTCGAATTTTAGTTATGTCGTCAATTGGTCTTAATGCAAGAGTCAAGGCTTTTGCCGACGGGCTGACGGCAAAAGAGGCAACTTGTTGTAATACGGTATAAAATTCTAATTTTTGTAAAGTTTTTTCTTCCATTATTTAATCTTTCTGGACAAATGTCCCGTAGTATGATTAGGTTCAAGGTGGTTTTTGGTTTTTTCTTGCAATTTATCTTTGTTGTGATAATAATTATAAACTTCTTTTCGTCTTTTTAAATCCGGTTTTAATAAATATTTTGCTTGTGTATTTATTAATTTATTTGCCCCGCATAGAGGCAAACAATTAAATAATTCCCAGTAGCATTTTGCAATACGTTTACGTTTGAGCAAAAAACGTCGATTTGTTTTGTCGGTGTAAACAAGTTCATTTCCTTGATACAAGCATTTACCGCAATCATATTTAGTGTTTACGTGCATTGGACAATGCGCTAAAGTCATTAAACATATTTCACCGTCTGCAAATATAAAACCAGATTTATCAATAAAAGCAGAAACTTCATTTAAAGTTAATTCTTGGCTGTAAGCAAAAGAATAATAGTTTTTTCCACAAAGTTTTGCTAATGTAGATAATGCTTGCTGATTAAAAATATTCATTCCTAAACCTAAAATAATTTTAAGGTTAAGTTCTTTAGCCAAATAAATGCCATAAAGATTATTGGCGACAACACCTTCAAAAAGTTCGGTTTTAAGAATTGATTTAAGTATTGAATAATCTGCTTCAGTTGCAAAATTCGGCAGGTCTAAAAATATATGATTTGCATTTATTTTGCCTACAAAGTCTTTGGCGTTGTTAAGGTTGTAATCATTTGGTTTAAAAGCTACAATTGTATCATCACCATACTCTGTGGTATCGTTACTTTCGTCAAGGTATATGCAAATAGTTTCTTTGCAGTGAGATTGATAATTAGATGATTCGGGACCAACGTCAAGCGATACTGCGTCAAAGTTGTTTCTATTTAATTTTATATTATATATGTCAATTATTTTTTTGGATAATTCATTAAGTCCGTCACGTCTTAACGCATTTATACTACCAATAGGCATAAAAATCTCATCAACGTCATTTACTATTTCTAAAATAGTAAATGACGTATTGCCAGTTTTTTGAAGTTGTTGTTTTATATTTTCAGTAGATATGGGTTGTTTTTGGGCTTTTTGTAAAATTTGTTCGCTTTTTACGGTTACTTCTACATCCTTATAAATCAACTTTAATTCCGCATAATCACCTATTTTTGCTTTAAAAATTGCTTTTATTGGTAAAGTTTTGTTTGTAGCATCAAGTTTTGCAATTTGAGCAACCGAGGTTGTTATATTAACGTCGTCACCTACTTTACATTCCCCATTAACGCTTAATTTTGCAAAACCATTTTTTGTCGAGCAGGTACAAAGTGCATTACCAACCTCTTCGCCATTTCTTAAAATTTTAAAAGCGTCTCCATCATGCAGGTAAAGGTTGCTTTTAACTATAAATTCTCCATTTTGTTTTGTTAATTCACCTACTTTTATCCCGATATGACCTTGCGCGTTTGGGTAGATTATATTAGAATTATTATTCAAATATCCGTTTGTGTAATTGCCCCTATTATATATTTTTTTAAGATTTTGCAAGTCTTCCTCTGAAAAATCAAAGTTGTTGTCCAAAATTTTACGATATACCTGCGTTGTTTGAGCTACATATTGTGGTCGACGGTTTCTGCCCTCAATTTTTAAAGTTTCTACACCTGCGTAAGCTAATTTGGGTATATTTCTAGCAAGACATAAGTCTCTTGCTGACAATAGATAGCCTGATTTTGATTCCTTTCCGTCAAGATATGAAATGTATTTTTGGCGACAAGGTTGAGCGCATAAACCACGATTTCCACTTTGTCCGTCAATAAAGGAAGAAAACAGGCATTGCCCCGAAATCGCAACGCACAATGCGCCGTGTAAAAATGTTTCTAAATTAATATCTACTTTTTCTTTGATTTTTTCAATGTCAACAAGAGGGGTTTCTCTTGATAAAACAACCCTATTGCAACCTAATTCCTTTGCGATTTTTGCTCCTGCAATATTGTGAACGTTTTGTTGAGTGCTTAACGTAAGGTCGAAATTCGGAAAATTTTTTGCAAAAAAGCTTATCAACCCTACGTCGGTTAGGATTAGCCCATCTACGTTTTTGCGATAGCAAAAAGCGCCGAGCTCGCAAGCTTCTTGAAATTCTTCATTTTTTATACTGGTATTAATTGTAACGTATACCTTAACGCCAAATAAATGACAAAAATCAACCCATTGTTGTAAATTTTCGGTGCTGAAATTATTTGCTTTCATCCTTGCGTTAAATTTATTTAGTCCAAAATATACAGCGTCAGCTCCGTTATAAACTGCAAACTTGAGAGCGTCAGGATCGCCTGCGGGTGAAAGTATTTTTGGTTTATTATCTAAGAATTGCTCCAAAATTTTCCTCTACAGATTTTAATATTTTTTTAATTTGCGGTTCGATATCTTTGTCGGTAAGAGTACGGTTTGCAACTCTAAAATGTAAAGATAAAGCAATGCTCTTTTTGTCTTTAGGTACTTGTTCGCCTTGATAGACGTCAAATAATTCAACTGATTCGCACAATTTACTTGCAAAAGTAACGCAATCAATTAATTCCTGAACAGGTACGTTTGCATCAACTACCAATGCTAAATCTCTATCAATAGACGGCAACCTTGAAATTGGTGAATATTTAATTTTATTTGATTTTAGGTTTAATACTGTATCTAAATTTATTTCACAAACATAAACTTTTTGCAAAAGTTCAAAATTTTGTTTTACTATAGGATGTAATTCACCAAGGTAACCAATAATCGTTTCACCGGATAGTATGTCCGCGGAAACTCCCGGGTGCAGGAAAGACTCCTTGCTACGTAGGTATTTTGTTTTTATTCCGTAAAGACCTAAAAAGGATTCTATATCAGATTTAAGTTCATAAAAATCACCTTTCGTTGCAATTAAGCAAAGCTTCGTTGTTTCTATAGGTTGGACGTCTGAATCCGTATTTTTTGAAAATGTTTTGGAAATTTCAAATAAGTTGACTTTTCCGTTTTTGTGGTTTTCATTATTAGACAAGACGTTTAACAAATGCGGTAATATGGTTTTGCGTAAAAATGCAAATTCTTCGCCTAAAGGATTAAGAATAGATACGTAATCGTAATCTTCTTGTGCTTGCAAAGTTTTATCTACCTTCATTTTATTAAATAAGAGCTTTCCGCCAAAACTATAAGTTATACATTGGCTATAGCCGTAACCCACAAAGGTTTGTAATGCAACGTCAATTAATTTTTGTTTTTTATTTTTAGAAGAAAAAGTAATCTCGGTGTCTTTTAATAAGGTTGAATTGATGTTGTCATAACCATAAACCCTAATTATCTCTTCAATAAAATCACAGTCTCTTTGTAAATCTTCTCTATATAAAGGCGCTATACAAGTGATTAAATCATTGTTTATTGAGACTTTAATACCTAAATTTTGCAGTATATTGACTACTATGTCAGGTTTAATATATATACCTAAAAGATTTTCTATTCTACTATATTCAAACGTAATTGGCTTTTCTTGAGGTTTTTCATCTTCTATTTTGATTCTACCTACGGTTATTTTTCCACAATTCAATTCATTAACCAAGCGTAAGGCTCTTGACAAAGCAATATCTGCCGTAAAAGAGTCTACGCCTTTTTCAAAACGGGTTGAGCTGTCGGTTTTGATTGAAAGCGTACGACTAGTACGTCTAATATTTTCTCTAGAAAACTTTGCCGATTCAAACATTACGCATTTAGTGTCGGGTTTAATTCCGCTATTTGCTCCCCCCATTACGCCGGCAATACCAACGGGACGATTCTTGTCGGCAATAACCAAAATATTATCGTTTAAAGCATATTCCTTTTGATTTAAAGGAATAATTTTTTCCGTATTGTGCGCGCGACGTACGATAATTGTTTGATCGGAAATATCGGTATAGTCAAAAGCGTGCATTGGTTGGCCTACTTCAAGTAATACGTAGTTTGTAATATCTACGAGATTGTTAATTGCATTTATGCCACAAGCAGACAAACGGCGAGTCATCCACAATGGTGAAGGTTCTATAATGACGTCCGTTGCGCCTTGCATATAATACGAGGGACATAGATCTTTGTCTTTGACGTTTACTGAGACGAGATCTAAAGTTTTTTCGTTGGAGTTTTCGGTAAAATCGATTTGTAACGGTTTAACTTGTTGACCGAGCGCTACAGCAACTTCTCTAGCAAGTCCGTAAATACTGTTGCAATCAGGACGGTTAAAGGTTACGGCAAAATCTAAAACGTAATCGTCTAAGTGTAGTACGTTTATCATGTCGTCACCGATTTTTTCATCATCTGACAAAATTAAAATACCGTCTACTTCGGCGTTGGGATAATTTGCGTTTGTAATACCGAGCTCATCTCCCCCACAAAACATACCCTGACTTGGCAAGCCACGTAATTTACTGTTTTTTATTATCGTTCCGTCTGCTAATTTTGCGTTGTGCAAAGCAACGGGAACTTTAGCGTTTAGAAAAATATTTTTTGCCGCCGTTATTATTTGTAAGGATTGATCCCCCATATCAACTTGACAAACTTGAAGTTTTTCAGCATCGGGATGTTTTTCTATCGAAGTGATTTTTCCGACTTTGACTCCCGAAAATTTATCGCCTAAATATTCTTTAGATTCAATTTCATAACCGATAGATACCATTTTTTGACACAATGTTTCTATGTCAACGTTGATATCTACGTATTCTTTCAACCAACTGATTGGTGCTTTCATTTTTTTTAGTCCTCCACTTTGCAAAATTGTTTCAAAAAGTTTATATCGTTTTCAAAAAAGAGTCTGATATCCGGTATTCCGTATTTAATCATGGCAAATCTTTCCAATCCAAATCCAAACGCATAACCATTGTTAACTTTGCTGTCGATACCGCAGTTTTCCAACACGAATGGATGTACCATACCTGCTCCCAATACTTCTATCCATCCTGTACCTTTGCAAAGGGAACAACCCTTTCCGCCACACGCAGAACAAGTAAGGTCAACTTCTACGCTCGGTTCTGTAAAAGGAAAATAAGAAGGACGAAAACGTACTTTTGTTTCGTTACCAAATAACTTTTGCGCGACAGTTTCCAACGTACCTTTAAGGTCGCAAAGAGTCAAATGCTTGTCCACAACCAAACCTTCAATTTGGTGAAACATAGGAGAGTGTGACGCGTCGCTGTCAGGACGGTAAACCTTACCTGGACATACGATTTTAAGCGGTGGTTTTTCTTCCAGCATAACTCTTGCCTGATTTGGAGAAGTATGTGTTCTTAATAATATTTCTTTACCCAAAAAGAAAGTATCCTGCATATCTCTTGCTGGATGGTCTGACGGAATATTGAGCGCTTGAAAATTAAAATAATCGGTTTCCGCCTCTGGACCTTCTTTAACGGAAAAACCTAATCCTTCAAATATTTCTAAAATTTGGTTTTGCATTAGTTGAATAGGATGCAATGAACCTATTTTTTGAATATTTTTGTTGATGGAAATATCTATTGATTCATTTTTAAGTTTATCTTCAATAGCTTTTGCCGTCAATTTTTTCTTAAAAGATTCCCAAGTTGATTCCATTTCGACTTTTGCGAGGTTAAGCATTGATCCAAAAATTGGCTTTTCTTCTGCTGGTATATCTTTTAAACCTTTCATTAAAGCCGTAAACATACCGTTTTTGCCTAAATACTTTACTTTTACGTTTTGCAACTCATCTACGGTGTTGCAATTTTCTATTTCCGTCGAAAAGTCCTGACGAATTTGATTGATTTTTTCTTTCATAACAAGCTCCGTAAAATAAAAATTAACCGTCCTTAATTAGGACGGCTTAAAAAATCCGTGGTACCACCTAACTTTGTTTTGCAAAAAATACAAAACCTTGTTTAACTCTAACGGGGTTGACCGCATAAGGCTACACACCGAAACTCGGTTTTGACCAAATGAACTACAAAGTGAATATCTTTTTTATGACCGTAAAGTCTTGCACCAACCGACTTTTCTCTTAAAGCGATTTCATAAAACTCTTGTGCTTTGTCATCGTTTTTATATTGATGGTAATATTTTAGCATATATTTTTAACTAAATCAAGCAATAAAAACCTTAAAATAAAATTTTATGGCGTTAAATCATACTCCTCTCCAAAAATACTCCCTGCCGCAAGATAAGTGTCAGGAACTTTACCTATTAAAATACTTTCTGAAACTAAAACAGGCGTGCTAATTTTAACAATAGATTGAGAGGTAGGCAAAACTATTGATATTGAAGCCACCACGTCAAGATAAATTTTATGTCGAGTTTGATTTATTCCTGCGGACTCAAATTCGGATACGAATTGACATTTTACCGAGCCCAAAGGTAATACTTTTATCGTTACTTTAAAACCTTTTCCTGCAAGCAACGGACTGCCTGATAAAGTACCTATGGGAATTTTGATATCTTGTTCGCCCATCTTTTCTATATAAGTTTCGGTAGATTGCGCCATGTCTCGTGCAAGTTTGTTTATTACTATGCTGTTTGCTTGAATAAGCGTTATATCGCCTTGATCATTTTTTATAATCGTTATCAAGTCACCATAACTAAGTGGTTCAAGCATTACGTCAAAAATTGCGTTATTTACTGCGGAAGTTGTTAAAGATTTTATTTTTGCTTCCGAAAAAGCAACTATAGTTGGCGAAACGGAATTAAGCAAATATATTGCAACCAACAAAATAATTACAAAAATCAATAAAATCACAAAGGTTTTTTTTATTTTTTTTGACGTTTGTTTTTTTTGAAATTTAAACATTTTTGCCCCTTTTGTATTATATTTGCAAAACAGCCAAAAAGTGCAAAATTGTTTATTAAATTTCTTTTGTTCTCGGTTTAAAGATAACTGCTACAAGATATCCAAAAAATATTGCGGTAGTAATACCTGTTGCGCAGGCTTCCAAACCTCCGGTAAAAGCTCCAAATATTCCCTTAATTTTTGTTGCTTCTACCGCGCCTTTAACTAAAGCGCATCCAAATCCGCTTATTGGCACGCTTGCTCCGGCTCCTGCCCATTCTATCAAGGGTTGATAAAGTCCAAAACCTTGCAAAACTGCGCCTAAAATTAAAAATATTACTAAAATTCTACCATTAGTCAAATGAGTGAAATCAATAATAATTTGACCAATAAGACAAATTCCGCCCCCTACCAAAAATGCTTTTATAAACATCCATAAATTTTCATTCATAATCGTTCTCCTTATTGGTTTCAAAATCATTGTTTGCGGTTATTTCTACAAGATGAGCAATTGCAGCTATACTCTCCCCCTGAAAGGCAGTAGTTGGGCTCATTAATGCTCCTGTACCGATCAAAAGACAATTTTTCATTTTGCCCGTACGTAAATTGTCAAGAATTATGCTGTTTGTCAAAATTGCGCTACACCCTGCTCCGCTTCCACCTTGGTAAGTTTTTTGTTTTTCAAAGTATAACGAAGCACCGCAATCAGCATAATTTTTTGTAATATCGTATCCTTCCTGCGCCATTAGATCTATCAAAATTTCCTTTCCAAGTTTACCTAAGTCGCCGGTAAGGATTAAATCATAATTTTCAGGCGTGGTATTAGTATCCGCAAAAAACTGACGCAATGTATCGCAAGCGGCTGGAGCCATCGCAGCGCCCATATTATTTACGTCTTTAATACCAAAGTCAATAACTCTACCTGCTGTGGCGGAAGTTATTTTTGGAGAATATTTATTTAAATCTCTATCCGTCAATAACGTAGCCCCTACTCCCGTACAAGTCCATTGAGTCATGGGCGATCTCAATACTCCAAGTTCTAACGGATATCTATATTGACGTTCTGCTGAGGAAAAATGACTTCCGCTTATACATACGACGTTTTTATAATATTTATCTACCATTGCAGAACCTATGATTAAGCTTTCGGCGTATGTTCCACACGCATTGTACAAACCCAAAAAGGAAGCAGAACTTTTTCTTGCGCTGTAAGAGGCTGAAATTATCTGATTAAGCAAGTCTCCGCCTAATATGGCGTCAACTTCTATCGGTAAAAGCTTTGATTTTGCCATTACTCCGTCTATTGCTGTTTCAAACATTTTTCGCTCTGCCATTTCAAAAGATTTTTGGTCGAATTTATCGTTAATTAAAGCAAAATCAAATTTATCCCCAAGTTTGCCTTTGAGTTCCTTTGGACCTACTATCGAAAAACCTTCGGAAAAATAAACGTTGTCAAAATGAATTGTACGCGGACGCATACCTGTTTCTAAATTTTGTGTCATTATCACATACCCCCAGTAAACAATAGCGTCAGCAAAGCAATAACGACGCTTATGGCAACGCCGTTTACAATGACTGGTCCAGCTATCAAAAACATTTTTGCTCCTAAACCGTATATCATACCTTCGGCTCTAAATTCTAAGGCAGGCGCTACGACGGCGTTAGAAAAACCCGTTATAGGTATGGTGCTTCCTGCGCCCGCAAATCGCCCCAAAAGGTCATAAATTCCAAAGCCCGTAAATAATGCAGCAAGGGCGACCAGAGTTGACGAAGCCAAAACTGACGCCTCGTCTGAGGTAAATTTAAGAGCTTTATACATTTCTATAAATGCTTGTCCCAAAACACAAATCAATCCGCCTATCAAAAAAGCCCAAAACATATTTTTAAAGTGGCTTGATTTGGGAGATTTTTCAAATACGTAGGACTTATAGTTGCTCTTATCTATTTTGTCAAACTTTAACGAGGCATCTTTATAGCCTTTTTCTTTGTTTTGAGAATAGATTAAATCTTCTTTAGGAGATTGTTCTAAATTTTCTTCAGGTTTTAGATTTAATGATTTTTCTACTTTGCCAAGTTGGCTACTTTTGTTTTTATCTTGCTTCATTTCTTTCCATCCTTACAGTTTTTGTAGAAATATAAGATTCTCTATCGGTAGTATTTCTTTGCAAATCTTTTTCTAAAGGTTTTTTCATAATAAATACCTCTCGAATTTAATTTTGCCAATCTAAAAAAAAGTAAACGCCAAAACTTAATGTTTTAGCGTTTTATAAAAATATTTTACATTATTATTCAGGATTAAATTTTTGACGAATTTTTTTAATTATTTTGTTTTCTAATCTCGATACTTGTACTTGAGAAACTCCCAATAAATTCGCTATATCTCCTTGAGTGTAATCTCTAAAATATCTTAGAATTATTATTTTCTTTTCTTTAGTGGATAAATCTTTAATAATGGTTTTTAATATTACTCTGTTTATTAAATCCTCTTCCTTATGGTCTGAAGGAATTTTATCCATAAGGCAAAGTCCTTTTTCATCCGAGTTGTCAGATTTTTCAAAAAGGGAAACAGGCATTTTTGAACTATCCATAATAAAGATTATTTCACCTGTATCAAGTTGAAATTTTTCGGCAATTTCGTTTAACGTAGGTTCTGAATTATTTTGTTTTTTGTAGTCGTCAATAAAACGTGATATTTTCAATGAAGTAGTTTTAATGCTTCTGCTAACTTTGATGTATCCGTCGTCTCTAATAAACCGCTTAATTTCGCCGATTATCATGGGTACGGCATAAGTAGAAAAGCGTACTTCGTAATCGAGCGAAAAGTTATATACAGCTTTCAATAATCCCATACCGGCTATTTGCATCAAATCATTATATTCAACGCCTTTTCCTATATAGCGTTTCACTATGCTTTTAATTAAAGGAGTATTTTCCGTTATGAGTTGTTCTTTGGCTGATTGGTCGCCATTTTGTGCAAGCCCGATAAGACGCATTGTGTTTTCGTGATCATATTCCATCTTGTTGTTCGTCATCACCGTAACCAAAAATTTTTGTCATTTTGACTAACGTACCTTTACCTTCGGTACTACTCACTTTTAAGTTATCGGTAAACGCCTCCATAACAGTAAAGCCCATTCCGCTCCTTTCGCCTGTTTGACAGGTTGTAAAAAAGGTTTGCATAGCTTTGTTAACGTCGTTGATACCTACGCCAAAATCTTCTATAGTCATTTCTACGGTTTTTTTATCGTCGAAAAGTTTTACATTGATAATAATTTTTCCTTCTTGTTTTTTTTGATAACCGTGTACGATACAATTTGTTACCGCTTCGCTTATTGCTGTTTTGACGTCTCCGATTTCCTCAAGCGTTGGATTAAGTTGCGCGCAAAAAGCGGCAACTGCGCTACGCACGAAACTTTCGTTTATTGATTTTGCATCCACCGTCATGCTAAATTCATTTATTGATTTCATTTTTGCTCCTTTCAACTGATTTTTGGAATAATACCGTATATTCCTGCCATAGTAAATATTTTGTCTACCGCTCTGGAAGTGTTGGTAATAAAGGTTTTGCAACCAATATTTTTTGCGGTTTTGTATCTTCCGATAAAAACACCAATACCCGTACTGTCAGTAAAGGATAACCTCTTTAAATCAAAAACGATTTCTTGAGGTTTGTTGTCCAAAATGACTTTATCAAGATATTCTTTTGTTTTTTCCGCGCAAAACTCATCCAACTCCCCAACAAGATCAAAAGTTATTTTAGAATTTTTTTGTGAATAATAAATTTCCATTTTTGCCTCGTCAATATAAAAATTTTAATATTTTAAAATTTGAAAATATTGACAAAAAAAATAATAACTTGCCTAAATATAAAATAAAAAACTTGACGTGTTTAAAATTAAGCTTTTGTAGCAAACTAAATTTAAGAGGATTTTATGGCAAAAATTTTAATTATTGGCGGTGGCGTTGCCGGATTGTCCGCAGGTATATACGCCTTAAAAAACGGTCATAGCGCTATTATTTGTGAACGACATAAAGTCGCGGGTGGAAATCTTACTGGATGGCAACGAGGTGAATATCATATAGATAATTGTATTCATTGGTTAACAGGGACAAACCCCAATACTAACAATTACAAAATGTGGCTTGAGCTTGGCGCAATTGACGAACATACCCAAATTTATCAATCGGATACTTTATATACTTGTGAGTCCGAAGGTTTAAGACTTTCTTTAAACAAAAATTTATCTGTTTTAGAACGGGATATGTTTGCTTTATCCCCCGTTGACAAAAAGGAAATATTTGCTCTTACGAGCGCAATAAGAACTGTTAAAGGGTTGTTTGGAACAGCAGGTAAAGCTCACAACAAAAATCTTAATTTTTGGCAAATACTTTTTGGAATACCTGCTCTTTTGCCCTATTGCAAAATGTCCACAGAGGAACTCTCAAAAAGATTTAAACATCCTTTATTGCAAAAGTTTATTACTTGTTTTTTCGGTAAAAACTTTACTGCGCTTGCTTTACTTGTAACTTTTGCTATTTTTTGTGGGGAAAACGGTGGAATCCCTCAAGGTGGCTCTTTTGCTATGGCGCAAAGAATAGTAAATCGTTTTTTAAGTCTTGGCGGTAAATTGTTGTTAAACAAAGACGCAACGAAAATAAAAATAGAAAATGGCAAAGCAAAATACGTTGTTTTTTCGGACGCTACCATAATAAACGCTGATTACGTTATTTCTACAGCCGATACTAAAGTTACGTTTGAACAACTACTTGGTCAAAAACTTCCTAAAAATTTGCAAAAATATTATAATAATCCTCAAATGAAGCGTTTTTCTGCATTTCAATGCGCTTTTTCATGTGATACCGACCGAGTACCCTTTTCTGCTGACATGATTTTTGAACTGTCAGAAAAACATAAAAAAAAGCTGTCAATTGACTTTTTGATATTGCGAGAGTTTTCGCATGAAAAATCTTTTGCCCCAAAAGGAAAAACAGTATTGCAAACTCTTATTTTTTGTAATGAAAAAAAGTCAATTGAATTTATAGAATTAAGAAAAAACAAGGAAGCATATACAAAGTTTAAAATTGATTTGGCAAATAAGATTAAAGAAATTATTATAGAAAAATTTCCTTTATTAAAAGACAAAATTAAATTATTGGACGTATGGACGCCTGCTACTTATCAACGCTATACTAAGGCGGAAATTGGTTCTTTTATGAGTTTTATTTTGCCAAAAAACAAACTTCCCCTAAGAGTTAAAAGTAAAATAAGAGGCTTAAAAAACGTTTTTTTGGCAACACAATGGCAACAACCGCCGGGAGGTCTCCCTACTGCTGCTCAATTAGGAAAAATAGCTATAGACTGTATAAATAAAAAAGAAAAGAAAAATAAAAATACAAGTGAGTGTGTTTACAAAAACTCTAAAAAATTTAATGTTAAAGAAAATAGAATATAATCAATATTAAAAACTTCCTAATATAAATTATATATAATCATTACGGAGTTTAATATACGCTAAATCGTGATGACGTGCCATTACTCTGTAATGTATAAAAAAACGACTGCAATTTTTATCAAAATTACAGTCGTTTTTTGGTGGGAAGAGGTGGATTCGAACCACCGAAGTCGGTGACGGCAGATTTACAGTCTGCTCCCTTTAGCCACTCGGGAATCTTCCCATATATTCATGGAGCTGGTGAACGGAATCGAACCATCAACCTATTGATTACAAATCAATTGCTCTGCCAGTTGAGCTACACCAGCAAGTATTTTATAAAAAATGGTGCCTCGGGGCGGAATTGAACCACCGACACGGGGATTTTCAGTCCCCTGCTCTACCAACTGAGCTACCGAGGCATTTTGGCGACCTGGAAGGGACTCGAACCCTCGACCTCTAGCGTGACAGGCTAGCGTTCTAACCAACTGAACTACCAGGCCAAAAACTGTTTATATATGCGTTAGGTTGCGTTGGTGGGCCTTCAGGGACTCGAACCCCGGACCAATCGGTTATGAGCCGACCGCTCTGACCAACTGAGCTAAAGGCCCTCAAATGGTCGGGGTGAAGAGACTCGAACTCCCGACCCCATGGTCCCAAACCACGTGCGCTACCAAACTGCGCTACACCCCGATATTGGGCAACCGTTTTGCTAACAGCTTAATTAGCATACATTAAATTATTGATTTTGTCAATAAATTTTAAGCAAAAAATTTAAAAAAATTTAAGGTTTTTTTGGTTTTTTATTTCATATAAAAAGCCTTTTTACTACTTATAAAAAGGCTTTTTACTGATTGAAATAAATTTACAAAAATTATGCTTCTGCAGGTGTTTCTTCCGCAGGAACTTCCTCTATCGGGTTTGTTTCTTCTACTGATTCCGTATTGGTATCTGCAGATTTTTCAGCCTGAGTTTCTGGCGGAGTAAGTAAAGCTTTGCGTGACAAAGTAATACGCTTGTTTTCGGTATCACATTCAATAACTTGCAACTCCAATTCGTCGCCTACTTTAATGACCTTGTTGATATCTGCCAACCACTCCCAACTGATATTTGAGATATGGAGTAATCCGTCAATATTGTCGCCCAACTCTACAAAAGCACCATACGGCAAAATTCTTGCCACTTTTCCCGTAACGATTGCGCCCGCAGGGTATTTTTCAGCCGCCAATTGCCATGGATGAGGTTGAAGTTGTTTATATCCGATAGAAATACGGCTTGTCGCTCTGTCAAGTTTTAATACTACGAATTCGTAAGTTTTGCCAATTTCCAAAACTTCATCAGGAGTTTTGATTGGAGTCCAAGAAAGATCGCTCAAATGCGCCAAGCAATCCATACCGCGTACGTTTACAAAAACGCCAAAAGCGGCAAATCTAAGAACTTTTCCTTCTACAATTTCGCCAACTTCGATATTGTTCCAAAAATTATCTTCTCTTTCTTGCTTTTCTTTTTCTAAAATAAGTTTATGACTTGCAACGATTTTTCTTTTTGTTTCGTCAATACCGTCGGGCAAAGCAACCAAAGTCATTTTTTTGCCGACAAATTGCTTGAGATCGTTTACATAACCCATTTTGATATGGCTTGCAGGTATAAATACGGTAAAACTACCTAATTTTGCCAACAAACCACCTTTAGAGTCACTCTTAATTGTAACCTCAAAGCGATTGCCTTGTTTGATGCCTTCTACTTGTTCGTCATCTTTATAAAGTTCATCAATTTCTTTTTTGGAAAGGCTAACGCCTTTATCCGTAGAAATTACAATGCATTCAACTTTATCGCCAATCTTCAATGACGCCTTGACTGCTTCAAAATCGTCGTCCAAACTCAATTGGTCATTAGGTATAATAGCCTCCTTTTTAGTACCCAAGGAAACAAATACACCCTCAGGGGCGATCTGAACGACCTCTCCTTTAACTTTTTGACCTTTTTTGAATTGACGCGGGCCTCTGTCAAGTTTTTCTACCGCTCTGGTGAACAACTCTTGTTCCGTCTCTGGTTTAGACGGAGCCTGTTCGGCAGTTTGCTCTGTCGGGATTTGTGCTTGTTGCTCGATTGCTTGTTGTTCTAAAACCTTAGCGTTGTCTTTTGCGTCTTGAATCATTTTTGATAAAACCTCCTCTGTCAACTCTATAGGGGTTGACGCTCCTGCTATAAGACCGATACTTTCATATCCGGAAACGTCAGGCAATTGCGAGACGTTTTCTATCCAGATAGTGTTGGCGTTATTTGCCTTTGCAATGGAAAACAGTTTTGTTGTATTGCTACTTTGTTTGCCACCGACTACCACACAAAAGTCACTATTTGATGAAGCGTATTCAGCAAATAGTTGTCGGCTTTTAGTAGTATAGCAAATTGTATTAAAAAATTCAAGTATTTTTGCATTTGTTTTTGTAATATTCTTTAAAGTTTCATCTACTTTTTCGATATCAAAGGTAGTTTGAAACAGGACAAGGACTTTTTGGGGAGTATCAAGCACTAATTTGCCACTGCCGTCGAAAATAGTTGCAGAATTATTGCACCATCCGTTTATTCCAATAATTTCAGGATGGTTTTTATTGCCGACCAAAACTATATGATATCCTTTTTCGTAATAGTCTCTTGCTTTAATTTGAATATTTTTTACAAAAGGGCAAGTTGCGTCCACTACTTCTATTTTATTTTTTTTGCAATAATCAAAAACCCAGGGAGCAGCACCGTGACTGCGAATTATCAACACGTCGCCTTTGTTTAACAGTTTTAAATCATTGATAACCTTCAAGCCGCGAGAAGTCATTTTGTCTATCACGTTTTGGTTATGTACAATTTCGCCGAAAGAATAAACTTTTTGCGTGGGTTTTTTTTCAGCAAGCGCTTTTAATGCAAAGTTTACAGCGTTGGTTACTCCGTTGCAAAAACCTCTATTTTTTGATACTATAATTTTCATTTATTTCGCCTTTTGGATTTAATTGCCCTATATTCGTCGCATTGCATTTTTGCGTTGTTAAATTTTTCCAGCAAAAGAGCGTTTGCTTCTTGCAAAATATCTTTATTTAACGGTTTGTCGTAAAATTGATTCAAATGCAATACTTCACCCACTACGATATAAGATTTGCCGACAATTTTATCTTTTTTATTTCGTGGGTGAAATATATAAATAGGCAGTAACGGCGTTTTAGTTTTTATCGCAAGAGAAACAGCGCCCTCTTTAAAAGGTAAAAAACTACCGTCATGAAGGTGGTTTCTTGTGCCTTCTGGAGCAATAAGTAAGCTTCCGCCTTGTTTAAGTGTTAATATTGATTTTTTTGTTACGTTTAAATCGACCTCGCCTCTATTTACGGGGATATAACCGAGTCCGTCTAAAAAATTGCGAAAAAATTTGCTTTTTCTAAATTCTGCTTTATATAAACAAATCGGTGAAATTTTAAAACTTTCCAAAGTTACAACAAAATCCCAATTTGAAGTATGGTTTATACAATAAATTACACGCTCATCTTTAAGCTTTTTGTTACCCAAAACTTTTACCGGACGAATAATGCGCGAAAGCCAAGCGCAAAAAAATCTATAAGTTGCTATTTTAGCCATTAAATATACCTTTTTCTATTAATATTTCGTCTATTTTATTCAATACTTCCTCTATTGACATATATGAAGAATCGATTTCAATAGCATCAGCAGCTTTTTTCAAGGGAGCAAAGGCTCGCGTCATATCGTTTTTATCACGCTGATTTATATCGTCAAGAACGGTTTGTTTGTCAACTTTTTGTCCTTTTTCTAAAAGTTCCTTATATCGCCTTTCAGCTCTTGTTTCGGGACTGGCAGTTAAAAATATTTTTATATTTGCGTCGGGCAAGACGTAAGTACCTATATCCCTACCGTCCAAAACGCAATTTGTTTTTTTTGCAATTTTGCGTTGAAGGTCTACTAATTTGAGCCTGCAACTCGGAATTGCCGATACGTCGCTTGCCAATTTGCTTACGTGATGTTCTCTGATCTCTTTACTGACGTCTTTTTTTTCCAAAAAAACGTGTTGTTCTCCGTCAATATACTTTATTTCCAAGTCAAGGTTTTTAAGAATATCGTCAAGTTGTTTTTCATCATACATATCGGCTTTTGTCAAAAAAACCTTTAAACCTACGACTCTGTACATTGCGCCCGTATCAAGGTACGTTATATTATATTTTTTTGCTATACTTTTTGCAATGGTACTTTTTCCTGCGCCACTTGGCCCGTCAATTGCTATATTTATCATTTAAGTCCTCCCTAAGTACTTTGGCATTGTTTAAATAAACGTGATGCACTTCATCAATTTTTTGATTTGTCATAAGCATTATTCTTATGCAAAATTTTAAAGCGCCGTCATATTCATGATGAGCTAAACAAAGCAACGGAATATCGGCAACTTTCTTAATTTTTATTCTTAAACAAGTTGCTGGATTTGCGCAAGTTAAATCCTGAGTACAAGCAAAAATTATGCAACAAATTTGGTTTAAATCAAGATTGTTTTTTTGAACCAAGGTTTCGAACATTTGCAATACTGCAACTTGCATTTCTTCTTTGATATTATTGTTGATGGTTGTTGCTGCTCTTAATACAGTCATAATTTACTCCATTACCGCGCTTTTACCTGCAAGAGCACCTGTTGATAAAGCAATTTGAATATTGAATCCGCCCGTAAACGCGTCAACGTCCAAAAGTTCGCCACAAACGTACAATCCGTCGATAATTTTGCTTTGCATTGTCTTTGGGGTAATTTCTTTTGTATCAATTCCACCTCTTGTCACTATTGCGCTATCGGCGTTATCAACGGCTTGTATGTCAAAAGTTAAAAATTTTATCAAATTTAACAAACTTTTTCTTTCCGCTTGAGTGACAGAATTTGCTTGTTTTGCAGGATTAATTTTGCTTTGTTCTATTATATATTTTGCTAAAGATGCAGGTAAAAGATTATTTAAACAATTTTTAAATTCCTTATTAAGTTGTTGATTAAAGTCTCTTAAGATTCGTTTGTCGAGAGTATCTTCGTCTAAAGCCGGTTTTAAATCAATAAAAACTTTATAATTTCCTTTTTGAGCGTCATAACGGGTTGAAAGAGTCAAAACCGTAGGACCGGAAATTCCTTTGTGGGTAAACAATAATTCACCAAATTCTTCCGCAACTTTTTTCCCGTTGCAAAAAAGCGACGCTGAAATATTTTTTAGAGTTAAGCCTGCCAAGTCGTGTTTTTGCTTGGTAATAAATCCTACAAGCGACGGCTTTGGTTGAATAATTTTGTGACCGAATTTTTCTGCAAACAAGTATCCGTCACCGGTACTGCCCGTTGCCTGATAATAGTTTCCGCCCGTTGCCAAAACAAGTTTATCAGCATAAAAATAACCTTTATTTGTCTTTAAAACAAATTGATTATTTTCTTTTGTAACGGTAATAACGTTTGTTTCTAAATGAATTTTTATATTGTACTCTTTAAGCTTTTTTTCAAGACATTTAATTATGTCTGAAGATTTGTCCGAAACAGGAAAGACTCTATTGCCTCGTTCTGTCTTTAGAAGACACCCGTTTTGATTAAAAAAGCGTATCGTATCTTGACAATCAAAAGCAGACAATGGCGCAAACATGAATTTTGAATTTGTTACAACGGAGTTCATAAAAATTTCCCTTGTACAATCGTTTGTTACGTTGCATCTGCCTTTGCCGGTAATAAATAACTTTTTGCCTAATTTTTCGTTTTTTTCCAATAAAATTACGTCAGCATATTTATTGGTTAGTTTTGCTTGTATGGCTGACATCATACCGGCAGGTCCACCACCGACAATTACTAATCTCATTAAAATTTTTCCTTTAATATTTTTAGTAATTCGTGATCGCAAATATCAAGTTTGAGAGGTGTTACGGTTATGTAATTTTGACCTATATAATAAGCGTCGGTTTCTTCCGGCATATCAAAAGCTATGAAATCACCTTCAAGCGAAAAACCTTTTTTGTTGTTTACGAGGTCTAAATGCTCCTCGTAAACGTCTTCAAACATTTTGGTGCCGTATGGGACTACTTTTACGCCTTTTATTTCTTCTTTTTTTGCGCATGGTACGTTTACGTTAAATACAGTACCGCTTTTGTGCGAGGAATAAAACTTATTTATATTTTGTTCCAAAAAATCACAAGTAGCGTCAAAATCAAGTAAATTTTCATCAATATGTTTACAAGCGTATGACAAAGCTATTGAGGGTTTGCCTAAAATTGCACCTTCGCTTGCTGCTCCAACCGTGCCGGAATAATAGACGTCTACAGTCAAATTAGGACCGATATTAGGGCCTGCAACAACCATATCAATATCAAGATTTAAACATTTGAGAGCAAATCTCACACAGTCTCCCGGTGAACCTGTCAAAGAAAAAGCTTGCTTTGCACCTTTTACGAAAACTTCTTGCATATACATTGGGCGTCTAAAAGTCATACTGTGGCTAAATCCCGAACGTTGGCTGTCGGGAGCAACAACGTAAACTTCGTTGCTTTTTGATAAATAATCTACAAGAGTTTTTAGTCCTTTGCTTTGAATTCCATCGTCATTTGTTACTAATATCTTCATGATTTTACCTACAAATTTAATAAATAATTTATTTCCTTGTCGTTAAGAAATCTATATTTGCCACGCGTTAAACCGCCAAGCTTTATATCGCCTTCGGCAGTACGTTTTAAAAACACGACAGTTTTGCCTATGCTTTCCAACATTTTGCGAACCTGACGGTTTCTGCCTTCCGTGATAATTATTTCCACTCGTGAAAATTTTTCGTCGCTTTCAATAAGCTTTGCTTTGGCTGGTGCTGTCTTTTTGCCGTCCAACAAAATACCACTACGCAATTTTTGTAAGTCAGCTTCGGATATTTCTCCTTCAATTTTTGCAACGTAAGTTTTTGTTACTTTACTTTTGGGATGCGTTAATTTTTGCGCTACGTCGCCGTTTGTAGTAAGTAATAACAAGCCTTCCGTATCGTAATCTAATCTACCAACGGTAAATAAGCGTGTTTTTAGGTCAATAAGATCCATTACAGTCTTTCTTCCAAGTTCATCTTTTGCCGTGCAAACGTAGCCTTTAGGCTTGTGCAACATTATATAATAATCTCGACTTTTATAATGTACTCTTTTGCCTTCAACGGTTACGGAATCATTGTATTCGTCAACGTCAAATCCCATCTCTGTTACTAAAATACCGTTAACTTTGACTTTTTTTCCCGCAACAAGTAGATCTGCTCCACGTCTGCCCGACACTCCACACCCTGCTAAATATTTGTTTATTCTCATAAAACCACCTAAAAAAGGCAGTGCTATCAGCACTACCTTTTAATAATACTTAATTTTTGAGAAAAAAGCAACTTATTGGCAAACAATATTTTTAATTCAGGATTATTTATATCATCTGATTCAATCGTTGTATCTATTAAATCGTTTTCACTTCCGTCAATTTTTAAAACCGCTTGTAAGGTTTTGTCACATCTATAAAAAACGTTTTTATAATTTTCGGATGTGTAAATTTTATTTTTAGGCACGATAGTTTGTAAAGAGTAGTTACTAAATCCGTATTCAAGTAAGGTCTTTGTCTCTTCAAACATTGGTCCGCAGTTTAAAACAACACATACCAATTGCATACCATTTTTTGTTGCACTACCGACAAAACATCTACCGGATTTTTTTGTATAACCGGTTTTTACGCCGTCGGCAAATTCAAAATTATTTAAAAGTTTATTTTTGTTATACAAAACACGATAATTTTCTCTATCAGTACTACCTATTTTTGCCGATTTTGAGCTTACTATGTCACAAAAAGTATCATTAGTTAAAGCATAACAAGTAATTATAGCAAGATCATAAGGTGTCGTATAGTGTTCATTTGCGTCTAATCCGTGCGGTGTTACAAAATTACTATTTGTTGCCCCTATTGAAACGGCTTTTTGATTCATCATTTTGGCGAAATTTTCGAGAGAACCTGCAACGTGTAAAGCTAAAGCAACAGCGCAATCATTTCCGCTCCTTAACATTAATCCGTATAGTAATTCCAAAACAGTCAATTCTTCATTGGGTTTTAAATATATGCTACTACCTTCCACTCCGACAGCCTCTTTTGGTATAATGACAATGTCTTCCTGATTGCAATTATCCAAAACAGTGATAGCCGTCAATATTTTAGTACAGCTTGCCATAGGCATTTTTTTATCTTTATTTTTTTCAAATAAAATTCTTTTAGATGTTTTTTCCATCAAAACTGCCCCGGAAGCACTTGTAGAAATGCTACTCGCACAAACCTTTTTAGCAAAAAAATTAAACGTTATGCCTATTGAAAAAACCAATAAAAGGATTATAAATAATTTTTTCATATAATTTATTTTTTTAAGGCGTCAATCAAAGACCCTGCAACGTCAACTACTTTTTCAAGAGCACTTTCTTCTTCGAATTTAATCAATTTTATTCCGTCTTTGTTTGTGATTAAAAAGCCAACGGGACTTAACGTTGCGCCACCACCGCTACCGCCTGCAAAATTTGAATCACCTTCAGTTTGTTTTTTCTTTTTATCGTACTCTCCGCCACCAGCAACAAATGCGAAAGATACTTGCGATATCGGCAAAATCGTACTTCCGTCAGAGCTGATAAATGGTTGCCCCAAAATAGTATTTGTTTCCGCTGCTTTTTTGATATTAATGATAGACGATTCAACTATTTGTTCAATTGGATTTTGAGTATAATTTTGAACTTGCATTTTTCTCTCCTTGTTTATTACTTAATTGATGTTTAATCCATTCCTTTATTAATAAGAATATTGAACTATACACAGATAAGTACATTGATATTTTTGAATAATAATTATTAACCTTAATCTTCATCTTAGTATTTGTAAAATAATTTTTTAAACCGACTTCTGCCATGTACAAAACTGCACAAAGAGCGCTAATTCCTTTAACGTATTTTGAGTATTCTATTAAATCTATATCAACGTTTATTATAGAAGTAATACCCCTTATTGCTTTGATTATCCAAGTGTTTTTCGGTTTTGAAAACTTAATTTCATCAAACTTAATTAATTTTTTTTTGATTGTATATATTTCTATTTGCTTATTGTTTAGATCAACTTTTATATTTGCTAAATTTATTATAAAAAATATTTTTAACTGTAAATATAACGTATTATTTTGCTTTTCAAAGCTGATTCGTAAATTGGCAACAATAGGCACTACTAAAAATATTATTGAAAATATTAACAGTATCATACTATTAGTTTTTTTAAAAGCAAAAAAAATATGCGTTAAATTTAGCGCATATTTCAATTTGTTTTTAATTTTTATGTTTTTATTATTCTACGACAATAACGTCGTTTTCATCTTGCAAAAATTCAGGTAAATCATCTTTGTCTATGTTAAAGTTTTTATCCCTATTGCTATTATAAAAATCACCTTGTACAGTTTGCCCTATTACGGAAATTTCTTTCAAGCGGTCGATAAGATCTTCATATTTTGGCAATTGTTCAACGCTGACAAGGTCAAAACGCTTTAAAAATTCATCAGTAGTACCAAATAATAACGGTTTACCTATAGAATCTTTACGACCAAGAATTTTTATCATATTGAGTTTTGAAAGATTACTTACAGCGTAAGAACAATCCACCCCTCTCATTTCCTCAACTTCAAGCCTTGTAATGGGTTGCTTGTAGGCAATAATAGCCAAAGTTTCCAACATGGCTTTTGTGAGCTCCTTTTCTCTAATAGGATTTAATACCATAGAAACTTCATTGACGTATTTTGAGTTTGATGCAAATTGTAATTTGCCGTTAAATCGCATCAAATTTATACCACAGTCATCAGTATATCTTTGCGCAAGAATTTCTACTGCTTGCAAAAGTTCATCTTCCGTAATTTCTAACTTTTCGCAAATATCTTTTTCTTCAACGGCATTTCCTGCGACGAACAAAATAGATTCAATTATATTAGCTAACTTCGTTATATTCAAAATTTATACCTTCCTCGCCATCTTCAAAATTTTTAATTACAAAAATATCAGTAAAATGATCTTTTTGATTTGTTCGTATAAGTTGATGTTTTGCAAGCTCTAAAACGGCTGAAAAAGTCACAACAATTTCACTACGCGTAGTATCTTCTGAAAACAATTCAAAAAAACTCACCTCATTTTGCCTGCGTAATTTATCTACCAAAAAAGTTATTTTGTCTTTTACAGAAAAACTTTCTTTTTTGATTTCTCTGATAACGTTTTTATCAATTTCTCTTAATTCTACTTTATTGAGAATGGATGCAAATGCATTAAGTAAATTATTTAAGGAAAAATCTTTTAAGCTATATCTTACCTCTTCTGATTGTTTACTGGGTTCTTTAAACAATCTATCGGGATTTTCGATAGTTTTTAATTCTTCCGCAGCTTCCTTAAGCAACTTATATTCTTCCAACTGCCTTATAAAGAGTTTTTTTGGCGAATCATAATCATTTTCTTCCAGACCAGGCATTATTGGCAACATATCGTGTGATTTAATTTCCATAAGAGTTGCGGCAATAAACATATATTCACTTGCCTTATCTATGTCAAGAAAATCCACTTGATCCAAATATTGCAAAAATTGGTCCGTAACCTCTGAAATAAATATATCTTTTATTTCTATTTTTGCATCATTTACTAATTTGAGCAATAAATCCATCGGGCCCGAAAAGTTTTTTATGTTTAAGGAAAGAGAATTTTTTGCTGTAAATTCTCCCATATCTTCAACTTCTTCCACTTGTTGCTGTTCAATGAGGCTATCATTATCTTTCATACAAAACTCCAACTCTATTTAATTATAAACCAAACAAACCCCAAAAAGACATCAATCCATTTCGTATCCAAGTTCCGACATACGAAACATATAAGGTCAGCGGAGATAAATCCATACCAAAAATTCGTTCTGTCACATAACCAAACAAAATTAATCCCATAAGAATTATTCCGCCGTTTCTACGCAAAAATTCTACTATTCCGTTTGCAGGAAACAAGGTATCCAACAATCTGAAACCGTCCAATGGGTACAGCGGAATAAGATTGAAAAGGAAAAAATTTATATTGAATATCATTCCATAAAAAAGGAAGTATTCTAATAATAGGTAGACGTAAAACCAAGCATTATAATCAACGGGCATTGGTAATAAATGAAACAAACTATATAGCAAGGAAAATATTATTGCAAAAATAATATTGGTAGTAACGCCTGCTATTGACGTTTCTATCATGCCTTTTTTTCTATTTTCAAAATTATTAGGGTCGATAGGTACGGGTTTTGCCCAACCAAATCCAACCAAAAACATCATTATTATACCTATGGGGTCAAAGTGTTTAAACGGATTAGGCGTCAATCTACCGGCGTATTGAGCGGTAAAATCCCCGTTTTTTTTGGCGGCAAAAGCGTGCGCCATTTCATGAAATGATAATGCAATCATTAAGGCAAAACAAAAAGCCAATACTGACAAAACCATACAAAGTATAGCTTCAAAATTTGATAAATATTTAGAATAATAATTTAAAGTATCAACAGCTAAAGATATTACCATAAAATTATTATAACCAAAACAATATTTTTTTGCAACTATTTAAAAGGAATAATCCATAATTCAAAAAAAGTAACAAAAAAAAGTATCAAAAACTTTAAGATACTTTTTTTGCTTGTATTATTACCATTGTTTTATTATTTCTTCTATAGAATCAAAATAAGATTTCTTTTTAACGTCCATTGTCGAAATAAGTGGTGTTTGAGCGATAACTTCTCCTTTTTTAATCAAAAATGCAGTTCCGACTGTTTCTCCAAGATAAAAAGGTGCGGACGTTTTATTAAATTCTGTTACAACTGAAATTTCTTCCCCTGTTTCGCCTTTCTTTAAAAAAGCAGTTAAATTGTTTTGTGGTTTAACTTCCAAAACCTTTGATTTTCCGTTGTTGATTTTTGTTTCAATAACTGTTTCTTTGTTTAAATATACCTTAGTATTGAAATTTGCAAAACCGTAATTAAACATTTGAGAAACTTCAGCGAATCTTGTTTTGCTGTCGGGTTCTGCCAGCACGCAAGCAATTAAACGTGTGTCTCCACGTTTTGCAGTAGCGCAAAGACAATGATGGGCTTCGTTGGTATATCCTGTTTTGCCACCGTCGCATCCTTCATAAAATTTAACAAGTTTGTTTGTATTTGTCAAAGAAGTTATACGTCCTGACGGATGTTGAAAATCATCCATCCAAATGGTGCTGTAGTCAAAATAGTTATTGTTTTGATGAATTAAAGCAAAAAACATTTTTACGCAGTCTATAGCGCATGAATATTGGTTTAAAGCAGGCAGTCCCGTACAATTTACAAAATTAGTAGCTTTTAAGTCAAGTTGAAGTGCTTTTTTGTTCATTTCAGATACAAAGTTTTCAACATCGCCATAAAGATGTTCGGCAAGAGCAACACAACTGTCGTTTGCAGATGCAACTACTATAGTTTTTATAAGATCGCCAACCTTGTGAACACTTTGCGCGTCTAAAAATGCTTGACTTCCTCCCATCCCTGCAGCAGTTTGACTTACGGTTACTTCGTCGTCAAGTTTTAGTTTTCCTGCGTTTATATTATCATAAATTACTAACAAGGTCATTATTTTTGTCATACTTGCAATCGGTCGCTTGTCAGTTGCGTTTTTTTGATAAATAATATAACCCGTATCTCCGTCTGCAAGTACGCACGATACAGCGTTTTGCCCCAAAACAAAAGTAGACTCATTAGATGTTTTGGCAAAAACTTCTTTTTGTGGTAAAAAACAAGTCAAACAAATTGCAAATAAAAGCGCAAAAAATGCTATGCTGATTTTTTTCATTAATAAACTCCTTTTTGCTTTTAGTGTTTACAACTGACAAAAATTTATGTGCTTTTATATTATTAAATTAATGAAAAAAGAGTCCTAATAAGTAAAAATATCACTAAAGTAAATATCAAAGATAAAATCAACATTACAATTAAAACAATTAAATAAAACTTTATCAGACATAGTATTTCGTATTTCTCAGCAATAAAAGAACAGGGTTGGTTTTCTCCACTAAAGCAAAATGAAAGGTAGGTAAAAAATACTAAGCTAAAAAATATAATTAAAGCTACGAGCAAATACCCCAACCCTATTATCCCCAAAACTGAAAATACCGATACTATTAAAATTGCAAAGCTTATTCCGTTACAAAGAGTAATGACAAACATACCCCAGCGAAAGTTTTTAAATATACTTAGCAGAAAAATGCATATAAGAATTTTTAGGTATAACAAAAAAACTTTTATAAAATAAGGAAAAAAACCTGTTTCTTTAACAATAAACAGATTTCCGTCCTTACCTCCCCAAAAAAGCCAATCAGCATTTAACAAGGTATCGCTAAAAATAAACCCAAGCACTAATCCAATCAAAAAAACTACCGCAAAAATTATTAAATAAATAATATTATTAAATACAATTTGCTTTACGTCTTCTATCCAACATTTGATCTTAGTTTTAATATTCATATAAAAAAGTATGAATTAATTAAAAGGATTATGCAATATTTAGTTGTTTTTTGTAATATTATTTAATGTTTGCAACATCCACTCCGCATAAATTCCATATCCTTTTGTTGGATCATTTACAAATACGTGAGTTACTGCACCGACTAGTTTGCCGTTTTGAATAATAGGACTACCACTCATACCCTGAACTATTCCACCGGTTAATTCTAATAATTTATCGTCAACCACCCTCAAGACTAACCCTTTGTCTTGAATATTGCTTTGTGTGGAAGCTTTTATGATTTCTATTTCATACTCTTGAGGAATACTATTATCTAAAGTGCAAAAAATCGTTGCTTTACCCGGGACAACCTCGCCAACAGTAGCTACGTCAATCAATTTTTTCTTGTTAAATATTTGGTTTTGGTTTTTAAAAAAATAACCGTATACTCCAAAATTATTGTTTTGATATATTTCACCGATTTTATTTTGATTGTCAATCACGCCACGTAACTCGCCCGCTTTACCTCGTACGCCCCTTTCTATGCTCAATATATTGCAAGTGTAAATACCGCCCCCGTCTGCTTTTACAATATTTCCGTTTTTGCTATCAATTACGGGATGTCCAAGACTAGCAAAGTTTCCGTCTTGCATTACAAACGACACGGTACCTATTCCGCTACTTGCATCCTTTACCCAAAGCCCCAACTTGTACGTTTTAGATATAATATCAAACTTTGAAGTAATTTTTTTCTCCAATAATGCAGAACCGCGTTTTGTTTTTATTAATATAGTTTTTTCACCAATTATCTGCAACGTTTCAGTCAATACCGACGAATTAGTAATTTTTTTACCATCAATTTCGGTAATAACATCACCTATTTCAATATTGCTTTCAAGCGCGGGGCTAACCAATCCCTCATTAGACAAAAATTCGTTTATACCAATAACAACAGCGCCTTCGGCATCAAAGGACATACCAATAGCTTGTCCGCCCAAGTAAACTTTTGTGTTTAGTTGAGAGTTTTTTTTAGAAAACAAAAGCTCCGAAAAAACCTCGGGAAAATTCAATTTATCTTCGCCTGATACTGAAGCGTTTTCTGTGTTTGTAGATGCGTAAACCGTCTGTTTATTGTATGAATTAAAAAAATTTACGTTAGCAGGTTTAATTTTGCTAAAATTTACGCAAATCAACCCTATACCAATAATAAATGCAAATAATAAAAATAAAAAAAATCCGTTGTTTCTTTTCATAAAAAATCCTCAAACCATAGGATTAGTTTGAGAAATTTTATTATTTTTATTACATTGTAATTAATTTGTTTTATTTTTATAATTTTCAGCCCAAGCAATCATTTCTTCCGCATGTTTTTTTGAGTACTCGCCTATATTTTCGCCACCCATAAGTCTTTCAACTTCTTTAATTTTAAGCCGGTAGTCGGCTAAAACAACCGAAGTATAAGTTTTGTCTTCACGTACTGATTTTTCTATCAAATAATTGCTATCTCCCATTGACGCAACTTGTGGCAAATGCGTAATGACAATACATTGATACTGCCGACTAATATTGGCTAATTTTTTTGCAACCATCTGCGCAATATTACCCGACAAACCAACGTCAATTTCATCAAAAATCATAGTTGAGATATTCTCTATGCGCGCAGTTACGTTTTTAACGGCAAGTAGAAATCGAGACATTTCACCGCCAGAAATAACTTTAGAGAGTTGTTTTTCCGGCTCACCCTTGTTTGCTGAAAACATAAATTCGGGATTATCATATCCTTTTTCCGAAGGAATAAACTCTTCAAAATCAGGAGGTGGAGCAAAATAGGTAGAAAAAGTCGCGTCTTTCATTCCCAAATCAGTTAATTCTTGTTGGATTTGCCTACAAAATTCTTCTGAAGATTTTTGTCTAAAACAACTTAATTTTTCGCTTAAACGATAAGCTTCATCTTTTAGTTTTGTCAATTTTTTGTTGATTATTTCAATCTTTGTTGTTGATTCAATCAAATCCGTATATTTTTGTTCTGACTCTGCCAAATAATTTAAAATGTCTTCAATAGTAGCGCCATATTTGCGTTTGAGTCGTTTTATATCATCTATGCGCGTAATAATATTATCTATTTCTACGGGATTATAATCACACTCTGATAGTTTATCATCTAAAACGCCTATTAAATCATCAATTTCGTATTTTACATTTTGCAAACGGTTAAAACAATCTTCAATATCTTTATCATAGTGCAAAACCGACTGCAAAGAGATGCTTGCAAGCCAAATTTCAGAAGCAATATTTGTTGTTTCTGTTAAATGTGATAAGCTATTTTTTAAAGCGCCTGCTATTTTTTCAACGTTTGCAACCTTTGCTTTTACGGACAAAAGTTTTTCTTCTTCATCACAAGATAAATTTGCATTTTTTATTTCGTTAATTTCATATTCAATTAGGCTTAATGCTCTAGCTCGTTCTTCGTCCGTGCCACCAAAGCGGTTCAATTCAGCTCTTTGTTGTTTATATTCTGCAACTACGTTTTCTAATTCTGCAATCAAGTTTGATTTTTTAAATTTGTCTATAATTTCAAGATGTGCTTCTTTTCGCAAAAAATTAACGTGTTCGCTTTGCCCAAAAATATCAACTAAAGTATTGGCAATTGTTTTTAAAACAGATAAAGCGCAGATCCTGCCGTTTAGACGACATTCATTTTTTCCCTGAAGATTCATTGCTCTAAATAAAACTATAGTCGTATCAGGTTCATAACCAAGTTCTTTTAACAAAAGATAAGGCAATGAAGTTTCTTCCACTTCAAAAACGGCTTCAACAATTGCCTTTTCTTCGCCTGATTTAATAAGATTTTTGTCAGCTTTTCCCCCAATAACAAAAGCAAGACTATCCACTATTATACTTTTACCTGCGCCGGTTTCACCTGTCAAAACGCAAAGATTTTCTCCAAAATCAACTGTTAAGTTTGCGATCAGCGCAATATTTTTAATCGTTAAATTTTTTAACATTTTTTCCTACGTAATGTAGTTAACCTACAATTGTTTCTAATTTATTTTTAAGAGATATTGCATCTTCGGGGGTTTGAGTTACCATCAAAATCGTATCATAACCACTCACGCATCCAACAAGTTCAGGTATGTTTAACTGTTCGACTACCATACCTACGTTAGTCGAGCACCCTGACAAAGTTTTTACTACAACCATATTATTAGCGGTAGCAAAACTCACGACAGCTTCTTTAAATACGTTAATAAGTTTTGTTGAAATAATATAATCGACAGATTTTATTGTAACGTAACGAGAGCTCCCTCCTTCGGTTGCTGCCTTTATCAACCCCAAATCCTTAATATCACGACTAATGGTTGCTTGTGTTACTTTAAAACCATTGTTGGACAATTCCTTAACTAAATCATCTTGAGTTTCAATAGAGCCACTATTGATAATTTCTAATATTTTTGATTGTCTTTTTGCTCTTGACATTTATTAGTTTACCTCCGACTCGGGATTATTCCAAATGCTTAATTTTTTAAATAACTTACTAAAAAAGGTGGAATGTTGAAATTTTATAAATTTTGCAACGCGTTTACTTTTTGAAACAAAAACAGGCGCTCCTCGCTCAATTTCCCAATCAAGAAAAACACCGTCAATATAACATTCTGAATTTTGATTTGATTCTATCTTGACGCTGGTTTTGCCAGAAAAAACAATTGGACAATGCCGTAAAGAATGAGCGCATAAAGGAGTTAACAACGTTACGTCCAAATCAGGATAAACAATAGGACCGCCCGCTGACAAAGAATAGGCAGTACTGCCGGTTGGGGTAGATAAAATTACTCCATCACCCACGTAGGTATCAACAAATTCAGAACCAACGGAAACGTTTAACGAAATTGTCCCCTTTCGCTCTTTATTACACAAAATAACTTCGTTTAAAGCCTCTACGGAATATTTTTTGTAATCGACTTGCAACATAGTACGAACATCTAAAAAATATTTACCCTTTGATAATAATTCAAGCCCTTTGCTTAAGTCGTGTAATTCCAATTGTGACAAAAAACCTATTTTTCCCATATTGATGGCAAGCATAGGGATATCGTATTTGGAACATACGGGAGAATAAGACAACATTGTGCCGTCGCCACCAAATACTGCAACACAATCAAAACCACCTAATATTAACAAACTCTCCAACTCATGCAAATCTTTTGCAAAAGTAACTTCAATATCAAAATCCGTCGCATATTTAAAAAAGGAATCATAAATGGATTTTTCAATATTTTTTTTAATATTTTTCGCAAGAATAACTTTCATAATTTACCCATGAATTATTATACATTAAAGTAAGAAATTATGCAAATGTTTTGCATAATCTCTTACCAAGTAATTTATTTAGATATTGTTTTTTATTAAGTTAATTAAATTTTCCGAAGTAATCCCAAATTGTTTTAATTGCTCTAAAACAGTAGCATGTTTTACGAATTTGTTATTTACGCCAAGATGAATAATTTTTTTAGGATAAAAATTTTTATTTGAAAAATACGTATCAATCATTGAACCAAATCCAGAAGTTAACATTCCTTCTTCAATCGTAATAATCAATTTAGCATTTTTTAAAGTTTGTAGCAAGTATTCGTCAAGCGGTTTTACAAAATAAGCATCTACTACACATAGGGAAATTTTTTCATTTTTCAATTCTTCCATTGCATTGATAGACGCTAATAATGCATTATTACCTACTGCTAATATAACAAAATCAGCATATTTGTCTCCAAAAACAGCCCAATGATTTGCATCAAAATCAGCCGAAAATTCTTTTGGCAAAAGCATTTCGCTTTTAGGATATCTTATTGCAATGGGTGAATACTGCGTTGCGCTCCAAATTAATATTTGTTTTAACTGCTTTGATGAAGATGGAGCCAAAATTTTGATGTTAGGAATAGAAGACAAGAAACATATATCAAACAACCCCTGATGGGTTTGACCATCTTCTCCTACAAATCCAGCTCTATCGATACAAAAGGTTACTGGTAAATTTTGTAAACATACGTCGTGTATTATTTGGTCGTATGCTCGTTGCAAAAAAGTAGAATATATGGCAACGTAAGGTTTCATTCCTTGTACTGCAAGCCCCGCAGAAAAGGTAACTGCATGTTCTTCGGCTATACCTACGTCAAAAAATTTATCAGGAAATTTTGTCCTAAAATCCGCAGTGCCCGTTCCGTCAGCCATAGCTGCCGTAATTACCGTTATTTTTGGGTTGTCAACCGCCAAATCACACAAAGTAGAGCCAACTATTTTTGACATAGTAATTGATGATAATGCATTTTTTGATGATATGCCATGAAATTTGTTAGGTTCATTTTCTGCCGGGAGATATCCTTTCCCTTTTTTTGTAATGACGTGTAAAACAGTAGGTTTATCAATATTATTTTTGATTTCTCTTAAATAAAATATAAGCTCCTTTACGTCATGACCGTTAACGGGACCAATATAGCGTATATTAAAATTCTCAAAATAAATATTATGCAATTTCTTCAAACGGATATTTCTAACCATTTTTGTCCCCATTTTTAACAAGGGTTTGCCAATCAATGGTAATTTACTTAAAAACTTTTTAGTATTTTTCTTTAAACGCAAGTATTTTTTACTTACTCTAACTTTAGAAAGATTTTTTGTAGCGCTACCCACGTTTTTATCTATTGCCATATTGTTATCATTTAAGACAATGAACATTTTTGTGTCGCCAATAGAATTTAAACCTTCGTACGATAGTCCACCTGTCAATGAACCGTCACCTACGACAGCAACGACGTCGAAAGAATGATTTTGTATATCGCGCGCTTTAGCAATACCTAACCCTGCAGATATTGCAGTACTGGCGTGCCCTACCCCAAAAACATCATATATAGACTCTTCTATTGTGGGAAATCCTGATATTCCATCCTTTTTTCGTAAAGTAGCAAACTCTTTTTCTCTACCCGTTAAAAGTTTATGAACGTAAGCTTGGTGTCCTACGTCCCATACTATTTTGTCAACATCATCAAAAACGTAGTGAAGTGCTACAGTTAACTCCACTACGCCCAAATTGCTTGCCAAATGCCCGCCGTTGTCCATTACTGTCGTCAAAAGTTTTTCACGAATTTCACTACAAAGTTCGGGCAATTGATTAATATTTATTTTTTTTAAATCGGTAGAACTTAAAATATTTTCTAACATTATTTTTTAGAAAAAACTGATAATACTTTTGCAAGTGAAAGTATTATTTTGGTAGCGTTTTTAATTGCTAATTTCTTACCTAACGCCTTGCCTGTAATCATTACTGCAGCAATTAGAGTGCTACACAATACGCTTATTATCAAATATTGAGTTTGGTGTTGAATTGCCATTACCGCCACTATTGCCGCACCACAGGCGCCGGAAATAATACCGCAAATATCCCCTATCACGTCACAACAAATACTGCTTACAACGTTTGCATTTTTTGCTAATTTAACAGCAAGTTTTGCACCTTTAAGTTTTCGTGCTGACATAGCCAAAAACGGTTCTGGATCGCAAGAAGTTGATGCTACGCCAATCATATCAGAGATTATTGATACTACAACGATCAGTATAATTAATATATACGCAATAAAAACGTTTTTTGCATCAATTTCACCAATAACCAACTGTGAAAGAATACCAAATAAAAAAGATAAAATAATTGTCATCAAACATACTGTTAAAATCCAAGGTATTTTAATTTTTTTTTGATGTTTCTTTTGGTTTAATTGTCGTGGTTTTTTTAATAACGCACCTTCTTGTTTAATGTTTTTTGTTTGTTTTTTTATTTCGGAAAAATCCCCCGTACCACTCGGAGGATTACCGTCACTTGTGTCTGTCAATTCTTGTGTTTCTTTTTTTTGCGTATTCATATTTCAAACTATTAATAAACAAATTTTATTTGGTGGTAACAAAATAAGTAAACCTTACGGCATAAGGTTCAGTAGGATTTCCCCCTCGAATACTCTCCGTCGCCAGAAAAAAGCAGTTTCCTTTTAAATCCAAGGATGCGTCGTCACCTAACGCACAACTGAATCGCCACTAAGTCCGTACTATAATCCCTATTTTGTCTCTAAAAAACAGTCTAGAAGTTTTCCTTAACAAATTGTAAATCATCTATCTTCTTTTGCAATATCAATTTCATTAAGCAATCTCAATATCAAATCGGCCAACTCAATATTTTGTGTTCTTAAATCCCAAGACATCACTCAAAGCAGGCTACTCTGTACACAGCTTTTTATTCACCGCATAGCAGGTTTAATCTCAATCAGTAATTTCGCTTAAAACTACTCTTACCAAATTAAGTCTCCACGAACAACGGGATAGGAAATATGCCATTAAATCTTACCCATAATTCTTAACTCCCAGCACCACCCCCTGTTTGGGCAACAGAGGGAAGCACAAGAAACTTCATCGATGTGCCCTTTGACGATAATTTATCCCCGCCTTCAATGATTTAGTATTTGACTAGAATACTGCACCACCAATTCATATTTTATATTAACATATTTTTTTTATTTTTGCAAGTATTAATTATCCAATTAGTCAAAAATCCTTTTTAAAACTTCATCTAGCCTTGTTTTGAGAAAATTAAAGGTATTTTTTGAAAAGTTGTCATTTAATTTATTTAGCAAAATATTTGCTTCTTTTGCGATTATAAATATTACTTCTTTTGCCTTTTCATAACTAAAAAAAGTTAAAATTGAAGTTTTTTGCGTATCTTCATCTTTATCGAATAAATCGTCAACAAATTGGTAAATCAAACCTAATTTAACACAAAATTCAGCCAATAATTTTTTTGTATCATTTGTTGCCCCTGCCAATATAGCTTGAGAAACGACGGAAGCGCAAATTAATTGCGAGGTTTTTAATTTCGATAATTTTTTATATTCATCAAAAGTCAAATTTTCGTTTAATACGTCTATTGATTGGCCGTAAATCATACCTCCAAATCCTGCGCACTTAAAAATATACTTTGACGCATCAAAATAATTTTGTTCCGCTTTTCCACCTACAATTATTTCTATAGCAGAAGTTAATAGTCCGTCACCAGCCAAAACCGCTTGCGTATCTCCAAATTTTTTTTGACAAGATGGTAAACCGCGGCGCTCATCAGCATTATCCATACAAGGTAAATCATCATGAATCAGTGAATAATTGTGTATCAATTCCACAGCTACAGCCAAGCGATGCGCATTTTTATTGGTTGCGTTTTTAAAAGCTTTAGCCGTATCTAAAGAAAGCAAAAACCTAAAACGCTTTCCTCCAGCAGATATTGCATATAGTCCTGCATTTAACGCAATACAGTCGGTAGGATAATTTTTGCCGGCCATTTGACTATACATTTTTTCAAAATTTAATTCAATCATTTGTCTCTATCCTACTTTGTAATTCAACCCATTGCGATTTCAAATCTTGCAATCGTTGAGAATATTTTTCCAAAATTTCTGAACATTGGGTTGAAATTTTTAATCCCTCATCAAATAACTCAAAACTTTGTTCAAGCGTAGTGTTTTTATCTTCCAACTTATTGGCTATTTCGTTTAATTTTGTAAGCAATTCTTCAAAATCCATGTTTAACCTCATCTACCGTCGTTTTAATACTTCCATCTGATAAATATATCGTAAGTTTATCTCCCATATTAACATTAGCAACTTCAGAAATTCTTTGTTCGTCTTTAAAAATTAGACCTTTGCCGTTTTTTAAGGCATTTTGCGGTGAAGTTAGCTCTATCTTTTTTCGCAAAAAATAAAATTCCGAAATCTTTGCTTCAAATTTATTTTGCAACAAAAAGGAAGTTCGTTCCATCAATAAACTTAAATATGCGCTTATTTTTTCTACTTTGTTTAGCATAGTACTATTCAATTTATTAATAATATTATTATATATACCATTTTTATTATAAAACTTTTCAAGAAAAGCATTATATAATCTTTTTAATAACTCTGACAAATCATTATCGACGTTAAAATTGGTAACAATTTCTGCCGCAATTGAAGGCGTGCCGGCACGTAAATCAGCGCAAAAATCGCAAATAGAAAAATCAGTTTCGTGCCCTACCGCTGAAATTGTTGGTTTTGAACAATCTTTTAGCGCTAAAGCAATTTCCTCGCTATCAAAAGCAGATAAATCTTCTTTACTACCTCCTCCGCGAGCAATAATTATTACATCAACGTCTTGCAAGTCTAAATATCTTATTCCGTTAGCAATTTGAGTACTTGCGTTTTCACCCTGCACACGTACGTCGTATAAAAATAATTTAGCATATTTATTTCGGCGTGTTACAACGTTAAAAATATCGTGTAGCACTGCCCCTTTTGCCGAAGTAATAACACCAATATTAAAAATATATTTTGGTAAAGCTTTTTTTCTATCCTCATCAAAAAAACCGAGTGTTTTTAACTTTTGTTTTAATTCAGTCAATTTTTTAAATTGGGCACCTTCTTCTTCTGTAAACGTTATTTTATTTACAAAAAAACTAACTTTACCAGATTTAAGATAAGTGGCACTTCCCTCAACTATTACTTCACAACCGTTTTTTAATCCCGAAATTAACTTGTCTAAATATGCAAAACAATCCATTTGACAAAAAGCATCTTTTAATGAAAAAAAGATGCTTTCATCTGTAAAACGTAAATTTGAAACTTCACCACAAATACTGACCTTTGCCAACATTGGCTCATTATCAATAAGAGCTTTTAAAAAATTGTTGTATTGCGAAACGTTAATTATCATTTATTTTATTTTGTATTGTCTTTTTGCTGATTTAACTATATTTTCCAACATTATACCGGTAGTCATTGGACCACAGCCACCCGGCACTGGCGAAATTGCCGATACAAAATTTGAGAGCTCGTCAAATTTTGCATCTCCAACAACTTTGCCGTCAACAAAATTAGTGCCAATATCCAAAACGATAGATTCCTCTCTTACCATACTTTTATCGAGAAGCCCCGCTTTGCCGGCGCAAAGAATAATTATATCTGCATTTTTGCATGCTGATCGCAAATTTTTAGTGTGAGTATGACAAACCGTAACGGTTGCATTGGCATTTAACAACATCATCATTAAAGGTTTACCTACTACAGTACTTCTACCAACGATAGTAACGTTTTTCCCATCAAGTTCAATATTATATTTTTTTAATAATCGCATTGCGCCATAAGGAGTGCAAGGATAGAAAGTATCGTTTTGATTTTTATTAGTGTACAAATCTGCAATACATTTAGGGGTTTGTCCATCAACGTCTTTTTCCGGCGCAATAGCAAGATTTACTTTTGACGCATCAATATGCTTTGGAAAAGGTGCAAGCAACATAATACCGTTTACTTCAGGGTTAGTATTTAATTCTTGAATTTTTGATACTACTTGCTCCGTTGTGGATTCTTCAGGCAAAACCTCATAAGAAGCAAATATGCCTGCTTTTGCGCAAGCGCGTTTATTAGCTAATGCATATTGCAATATTGCATCATTGTCCCCCACGGACAACATAGCAAAACCAACCGCATAACCGTTTGAAGCTAATTTACTAACTTGAGCAGTTTGTTCTTCCAAAATCTTTTTGTACTCTTCTCTTCCGTCAAATATTTTTGTCATATTGATTATTTCTCCAAAGTAAATTATCGAATTATATTTTTTTTGCGTATTCCGCCAAAATTCCGTTGATAAATCCAGAGCTATTTTCCGTTGAATATAATTTGGCAAGATTAACAGCTTCATTAATTACAACAGGTAGCGGTGTAATCTTTGCTTCAAGTTCAAAAAACGCCATCATCAATATTGCAAAATCAACTTTAAATAGTCGTTCTTCCCTAAATCCTTTTGCTAATTCTGCAACTTTTTGACGATATTTATCAAAGTTGTCAATTACGTTGTTGTAAACGTCCTTTATATACTCCTTATCAGAATCATCAATTTCAAAAACAGTATCATCTGCATCAGTCATTTGAATAAATTGTTCCAACTCCAAATCGTCTTTAGTGTTAGTAAAAAAATACTCGTATATCAAACTAAATGCAACCTTTCTCGCATCTTTACGCATAATAATGCATTGCCTCCAATGTAAATTCACAAACCCTTTGGCAAAAAAAGCCAAAGGGTTCCTTTGTTGTCTAATCCGGTTTAGTATCCGTTTTTACCTCAATGATATGAACGTTAATTTCTTTAACTTTAAAGTCAACCATTGTATCAAAGGCATTTTTAATCGCATGTTGAATATTAAACGCAACTTCCGGCACTTTGATATCTGGGCGAACTTTTACGTATACGTCAACGTAAATCAAGTGATTTATGGTTTCGATTTTAACCATCTTTTGTCTTTTTGCAGATTTAAGATCATTGATGTCAAAATCTACTACGCCATCAACTTCCTTAATGGCGCACAAAACAAGATTATACAATATATCGCTACTGTATACAACTTTGCCTTTTTCATCACTTTTAGAAATTACCTTCATAAAATTTTCCTCAAGTAAATTATAACACATTTCAGATCAAAATACAATCTTTTTAAATCAAATGGATAATATTTTTACATAATCAGGCGAAACGCCTAATTCTTCTACTATTGTATTATAAATTATAGCAGTATCTTGTAAAGTAAGATTTTCCTTAGAAGCAATGACGTTGACGTTTTGACTATCCACACCAATAGTCACAACAAAATCGTTGTAACCTTTTGCTTTAAGTAAACTTTCAAGCAAAAGCTCTGTTTCCATTAATTCTACTATTTTTTGTTTTTGAGCAGTTGCATTTGCGCGCGCTTCGGAATATTCGTCGCCCTCTACGGCAATAATGGAATCAAGATTAGCAATTTCTTCCCTACGCATTTCATCCCAATTTTCTCTGTAGGTAGTAAAGAACGTGCTTGCAGAAACAAGATCATCGCCATCACTGCTACCGCTTTGCTCGGTTCCAAGCAAAGCAAAGTTGAGATATGCTGCCACAGCCAACACCAACAACATAGTTACAGCCAGAATAATTTTTTTACCTTTTGTCATAAAAACACCTCCATTACGTTTTAAAAGTAAAAACTTCTATTTTGTCATAGGTTACACCCAACAATATTTGTACCGTTCTAACAATGTTTAAACGAACAACAGCATTGGACGCTCCCTTTGCAACCACCACTACGCCTTTTATTTCGGGCATTATTTCTTTAAGCACAACAGGTTCTCCTTTGTATAAAATTAATTCTTCAGTAGTTAAACCGTTTGAAGTTTCCGTTATAGTTTCGTAAGCATAAGATTTTTCAATACCACTCTCAAAAGTAATTGCGACCGTTGCCTTACCAACTCCCTCTATATTACTTATCGTATTTGCAAGTTTAGCTTCAAGATTATTTACGTAATCACCAAAAGTTTTAAGGGTTGTAGTTGCCGTTTCTTGCTTATCAAATAAATTAAAATCAGAAAGAAAGACTACCAATACAACCGCACAAATAACAACAGCTATCAATATTTCTAAAAACTTTACAGTACTTTTTTTAAATACGGTTTTTCCATTAGAAGTTTTAAAATCTTGATTTGGCTTATTTTCATTGTCCGTCATAGAATAAATACCTGCTTTATAGAAACTCCTGCAACATCAGCAACAACCTCAATTATCCTTTCTACATCTATTTTATTTCCATTGATTTCCTTTATTACTGCATTGTCCAAATTTATAGTAATTTTTTCTATTTTTAAAAACGTCTCATCATCTTGCGCAATAATTATTACTTCACAATTAAATACACCGTGTTCCTCTAAAGATTTTTTTAACTGTTCTTCCATCGTTTTTAATCTTATTTCAAAAATAGTATTTGATAAATCTGAATCCATTGAGTATTCTTTGTCTGTAAAATAGCTTGATACGTCTATTGTCCCATCAAACAAAGTTGGCAATGGTGAAGCTATCACCAAAACAGTAATAAAAGCCAAGACTCCTTTTATAACTTTTGAAGTTTGTCCTGTAGGTATAATTATATCGGCAAGGACCGAGAAAACAATCATTCCTACTATACTTAAAATCCATGAAGTTAGATTCATTAATTTACCCTAAAAAACGTTTGCAGAAAAAATCATCATCATTATCAATAAAAACAACATAAAGGTTACAGCTAAAACAGAAGCCAACAAGATAGACAAGCTCTTACAAATATCAACCAAAAAACCCACTATCGACTTGTCTGCGATAGGTTCAGTCAGCGCCGTTACTATATTTAATCCAATATTAAAAACAATAATATGGATTATTGGAGACAAAACAATAGACAACACTATCAACAAACCTACGACTCCAAAACTGTTTTTTATAAGTACACAACTTGTCAGAATTAAATCAAAACCGTCGGCAAGATATCCGCCCAATATCGGAATATAAGCTTTTGTAGCAAATTTAGCAGCCCTAATACTAACACCGTCAATTGTAGCCGCAGTCAAGCCTTGTATTGCCAAAAAACCAGTAAAAACCGTAAAAGTAATGCCGAGTATCCAACTGCTGACTTTTTTAAAAAAATTTGCTAACTGATGCAATTTTATTTCTTGCGAAAGATTAGAAATTATACAAAATACAACACAAAAAACAAACATGGGCAAAACTACACCAGAAACGATCTCCGTTACTCCTTCCGACAAAAGCGCTACAGCAGGAGTATAAACCTTAGAACTGACTTTTGCCCCAGTTGCCGTCATTAAGGTTATTAAAATCGGCATAGAAATATTTGATAAACCTTTAATAGAATAAATTGCCTCTTTTGCAATGTTATATAAATCCCATACTCCCGTCAAAAGCAAGAGTAAAACGGTAGAGAAAAAGAAAAAATTTATTAAATTTCCGGTACTTTCATTTAGCAAATTTGATCTTGTTTTTCCTATTACTCCTGACAAAATACAAATTACAGCTATTCCCGTCAATACGGGAAAAAGATTTTCTAATTTTACTAAAAATATATTTAACAAATATTGCAAAAAAGAAGTTGCATCAGTTGAAAAATTGCCAGATAAAATATCTTTTGTTGTCGAAAAAATACTCCCATTAAATAATCCGTAATTTTCCTCTGCGTGCTCTTCTAAAAAACTTTGAAAAGTATCCCAATCTATTTCATCTAACTGCTGGTTTATCGTATTATCAAGTTCTTCCTCAATATCATTATTTTCTGTAAAAGATTTACCTATTGCTTCCCCCGAAGGCCTACCTAAAAAAAACAGGATACAAAAGATAAGCAACAACAAAAAAAGAATTTTTTTCATGGTAAAATCTCCACTATTATATTGACTAACGTTTTAATAATAGGTAACGCCAACACCATTATAGTAACCTTTCCGGCTAATATAATTTTATTTCCTATGCTTTTGCAATCACTATCTTCACAAATACTATTTCCAAACTCTGCAAGGTAACCTACTCCTATAATTTTTAATACATTACTAAAAATACTTTTATTTATATTTGTTGCTTCGGCAATTGAGTAAAAAGAATAAACTACTTCAAACAATTCATCTGCTACCATTAAAATAATTAAAATGGTTGTCCCAACCCCCAACACCATTGCAAGTTCTGGACGGAGCGGTTTTAATACAACTATAGCTATCACTGCAATCAAGGCAATTGCGATAATTTTTAACAAATCCATATAGGTAAATTCAATTCAAAAAGATCCTTTATCGTATCAAAAAGCTCTATTACCATATCAACTACAATAAATAAAACTAATATCAACCCAGCAATCGTAACTAAAGTTGCAATATCATCTCGATCCGATTTTTTTAACAAAATACTTATTATTGCCGTTAAAAGCCCAATAGCGGCAATTTTTAAAATTACGTTTATATCCATTTTAATTACACCATTAAAATACTCAAAAAAACACCCGTAAGCATCCCCAGTTTACTATACATTTTGCCTTTTTTTTCATAAGTACTTTTAGCTTCTTCCAGTTGCTTTAAAAAATAGTATTTATAAGTACTCAATTGGGTTTTTTGACTTATCACGTCGCTTTTACCTAAAACGTTTAAAAAATCGTTTATATATCTTGATTGTTCATCTGTTATCAAAGGAATTATATTCTTAAGGACAAATTCGAACTTACTATTTTTTTCATAACATTCACCAAAACCTTTTTTTAACATAATATCACTAAATTCTTTTGAAGATCCACGAGAAAATTCCACAACAAAACTGTTTAAATCTTTTTGAAAAAATTCAAGATTAGCCTCGTAGTTATTGCAAAATGTTACAAAATCAAAAAAAAGCACTTCTCGTGACTTGTATCTTTTGCAGACCGCGACCCCCATATATGAGCAAAGGAAAGTCATAATAATACATAAAAATACCTTAATCATAATACCCTTTCTAATTTTTCATCAAAAACACCTTCTATCGTTCCAGCGCCAAGTCTGTCACTAAGCAACACAATAAAATCGAAAATAGCTTCAAAGCTTGACAGCTCCAATTTTGTTAATGCGTTAAAAACACTATCGGCATGAATTGAGGCAAAAATTTTTACACCACTTTGCGCAACCATTTTAATTAAATCCAAATCATTTTTAAATATTTCGTCACAAACAATCAGTTCTGGCGACATTGACCTAATACCCCATTCAAAGGCAAATTTTTTAGAGCAGTTCGTCAATACGTCACAAGTATCGTTGAGAGCAAAAGATGATTTACCATCTTTGATTCCCGAAAGTTCTTCTCGTTCATCCACAATAAGAGTATTTATTTTTTTATCTCGCAGTTGATAAATCATATCTCTTAAAAAAGTTGTTTTACCACACGACGGTCTCGAAACCACCAAGACGCTTTTTAATGGGTCGGAAAAATATTTCTTTACTTTAAACGAACAATTTTTTATCTCGTGAGGTATACGAATGTTTATAGAAGAAAAATTTTTAAGACTGATTATCTTTTCGTTGTTTAAAACTACTTCTCCACAAACTCCTATTCTTGTCCCTCCTAAATAAGGTAAAAAGCCGTTTAAAAGTTGACCTATATATGCATAAACAGATTTATTGCAAGCCAAAAAAACTATCTCTTCCACTTCTTCTTTACTTGGCAAAACCGCTAATTGCTTGTCCAATACAATTCCGTTTTTGCCTAAAAAGCATTGATTGTTTAAAAACTTAAGCAAAATAGGTTGAGCCACTCTGATCCTTATTTCACACAAATCTTTTAGATTGATTTTTTCAAATGCCTTACGCCATTCGTATGGAAAAATTTTTAAAATATTTTCAATAGCATACAAATTTGCAAAATCGGGTTTGTCCATAATAAATTGTATTTTTTTTAAACAAGTTTATGACAAAAAAAATAATAAAAAAATCCTTGCATTTGCAAGGATTTTTTCCATCAAAATATTTTTGTATTATTTAATTAAATTACTTTGCTCTTTCCATATATTCGCCAGTACGAGTATCAACGCGAATAACTTCTCCCTCGTTGATAAACATTGGGACCTGAAGCTCAAAGCCTGTTTCAAGCGTTGCTGGTTTTGTTGCGTTTGTCGCCGTATTACCCGCCACGCCCGGTTCACACTTAACGATTTGCAATTCTACAAAATTTGGCGCTTCTACACTAAAAGCCTCTCCTTTATAAAATTTAATCGTTGCTTGCATGTTTTCCTTCATAAACATAAGGGCGTCTTCGACCTGACCTTTGTTAAGCGGAAGTTGCTCATAAGTTTCCGGATCCATAAAATAGTACAATTCGCCGTCACTATAGAGATATTCCATTTGTTTTGTTTCGATAATTGCTTTTTCAAACTTTTCAGTTGGGTTAAAAGTTTTTTCAAGCACTGCGCCAGTAACAACGTTTTTGATTTTTGTTCTAACAAATGCAGAACCTTTACCCGGTTTAACGTGCAAAAAGTCAACTACGATAAAAATATTACCTTCAAAAACAAAAGTAATGCCCTTTCTCAAATCACCTGCTAATATCATAAAAATCCTCCGATATTGATTATCTTATAATATAATAATATTTTTTTCTGAACTTGTCAAATCAATTACTCTATCTTGTTTAATAACGAGTAAATCTTCTATCCTTACTCCGCCTACGTTGGGCACGTAAATACCCGGCTCTACAGTCATAAGAACGTTTGGTTGTAAAGTTCCTTCATATTTTGGACTGAGGCGCGGTTCCTCATGAACGTCAAGACCAAGACTATGACCAAGTCCATGCGTAAAATATTCACCGTAACCGTTTGCTGATATTACTTCTGATGCAAGCGCATGTCCTTCTGCACCACTCATTCCGCAAGTAAGATTTTTTATTGCATGAGTTTGAGCCTTTAATACGATTTCATAAATTTCTTTAATTTGCGGATTTGGTCTACCTACAAAAACGGTACGCGTCATATCACTGCAATATCCCTTATATTTTGCGCCAAAATCCATTGTAATTGCTTCACCTGCAACTATTTTTTTATCAGTTGGATGAGCATGTGGTTTACTTCCGTTGATTCCGCTTGCTACTATTGTGTCAAACGCCAACCCCGTAGCGCCCAATTTACGCATCCTATACTCCAACTCAACGGCAATATCCAACTCGCTTATACCGGGTTTTATTGATTTTAAAACCGCCTTAAATGCATTATCGGTAATACTTTGAGCTTTTGTAATCAATTCGATTTCATCTTCGGTTTTTATTTTGCGTTGCTCAAGAATACTTTCACCACAACCTACAAACTTAATTTCTTTAAATTTAAGTTTTAAGCTATTAAATTCGTTAACCGTTAATTCTGTGTCTTCAAAACCGAGCTTTAAAACCTTATTATCCATCAAGAATTGATAGATTGTTGAATAATTTGAGCCGTTAGCACCAAAGAGATGTAGTTGAATACGAGCGTCGTTTGCAAAATGTTGTTCTGACATTTCGTAATAACGAGCGTCCGTATAAAAATGCGCTTGTCCGTCTTTTAAAAATAGTAATATACCAAACGTGCTTGCAAAACCCGTATAATAAAGCCTGTTTTTTTCTGACGTAATGATTATTGCGTCTAAGTCCTTAAGATTCCTAAAAATAGACTCTGCTGTTTTCATTAACTTTATCTCCTTTTATTTATAATTTTATTGATTCATAATAGTTTTTCATTTGTTGAGCATCTTCCGCTTGAGTTCCATCGGATTCACAAATAATAACAGGGCTCAGCTCGTATTGTGAGACGACTTGTAAAAATTTTTCATAAGACGGACCGTATTGCTCATCCGCAAAGGTTAAATGCTTGACTTCTCCCCCCTTTGAATACTCTATCTTCGAAAAATGAACGTGCAAGTTTTTTGTTTTTTCTTCTCCGATAATATTCATTACGTTGTCTATTACTCTACGAAAATCATTATCTTCTTTGAGCCCACCGAGAGTACGAGCATTTAAATGTCCAAAATCAATAGTAGGCGTCAAGCATTTGTCCATAGCGCATAAAGTTGCAATTTCCGTTTCGTCTCCAATTTGATTAATTTTGCCCATTGTTTCGGGACAAAAGGTTAATTCCTGCAAGTTATTAAAGTAAATTGCTTCTAATAATTTTTCAAAATTTTTTTTACAAAGCTCAAACGCTTCGTTTCTATTCATTTTACCCAAGGTCGCAGAGTGAAATACAAGCCTTTTTCCACCAAGCATTTGTAGTTTTTTTGCGCTATTAATAACGTATGATACACTTTTATTTATCATTTCCTCTGATGGATTGGAAAAATTTATGTAATACGGAGCATGAACGGAAATTTCCACACCATACTTTTCGCTTTGATTACGCATAAGCAAACATTTGACGTCGCTAATATTTATTCCTCTACCAAAACTGTATTCGTAAGCTGTTAATCCTTTTTGTGACAACCACTTAAAAGCTTGTTCGCTATGTTTATTGCCTTCAGCATAAAAGCTATTACTGTTTCCGCTTGGTCCGAATTTAATCATTTTAATAAAGCTTCCGCCTCCGCCCTGTCTTTTTTTAGTTGCAACGATAATTCTTCTGTCGAAGCAAAACGTTTTTGTTCTCTTAAATATTTTTCAAAATACAAAGTTATTTTTTTGCCGTACAAATCACCATCAAAAGATAATAAATGCGCTTCGATTTTTTTTTCAAAATCATTAAAAGTCATACGCGCGCCAATATTAATTATCGCTTTAAATTTTTTTTCTTCTACCAAACAATAACCCGCATAAACCCCGTCTTTTAACAAAGTAAGATTTGTTTTTATGGGTAAATTAGCAGTAGAAAAACCTAAATTACGACCAACTGAATATCCGCTACAAACCGTTTCGGTATAACGATAACTCTCTCCTAATAATTGATTTGCAGTCGTCAAATCGCCACTCGTCAAGGATTTTGCTATACGTGAAGTACTAATCTTCTTTCCATCAAAAACCATTTTAGGTAATACGTGCAGTTTTATGTTATTTTTTTTGCAAAATTTATCTAAAACTTCAACGTTTCCTATAGCATTTTTGCCAAAAGTATAATCAAATCCGCAAACAATTGCCATAATATTAAAATTTTTCAATTTATCCAAAAATTGTTTGTCAGTCAGTTGAGAAAAACTTTTATTAAAAGTTTCATACAAAATATAATCCAAATTTAAGGTATTAAATATGTCGCATCTCGTTTCAAAATCATAAACGAGTTTTGGTGATTCTTTTAAAAAAAATTCTTTTGGGTTGTTGTCAAAAGAAAACACAGCACTTGATGCGCCTAATTCCTTTGCGCAATTTTTGCATTTTAAAAGCAATTCCCTATGAGCCAAATGTACGCTATCAAAATGCCCCAAAGCTAATACGATTGGCGCATTGATAATTGAATCGCTAAATCGATAAATTTTCAACATTATCCCCTTTAATCAATTAAACGGTAATTTAAAACTAATTTATTATCCACAAACTTACCAAGGCCAAAAAATTCATCTTTACAGTACACTTTATACTGTACTATGTCTGCCATATTAGATGACAAATCGCAAATATTAGATATTTTAACCCCATTATAGAGCATTTTATAATATTTTTGTGGAACGTCTAATCGTAAAAAATCTCCCAAAGGATATTCCAAATTTAATACTGCAGAATTAGGATCTAAAGATATTTCCTCAATTGTTTTAGCGTTAGATATTTCAAATGCTCCGCTTGACAACCTTATCAAGCAACTCATATAAGCTACGGTATTCAGCTTTTCAGCCAAATCACGCGCAATACTGCGCATATAGGTACCGCCACTACAAGTTATATCAAAACACCACGTATTACAAGAAACCTGTCGAACAATTTCAAAAGAAAATATTTCCACCTCTCTTACAGGTAAGTCCAATTTTTTACCTTCTCTTGCTAAATCATATGCGCGTCTGCCGTTTATCGACAAAGCGGAATACATTGGTGGAACTTGGTTAATTTTACCTATAAACTTTTCCGTTTCTTTTTTTAAAGCATCAAAATCAAAAGAAAAATCCTTTGTTTCGGTAACTTTACCGTAAGAATCTAAAGTATCGGTAGTTTTGCCAAAAGTAAAAAAAACTCGATACTTTTTTGTTTTAAATGTTAATAAATCAAAAAGTTTCGTACCTTTACCCAATGCCACAGGCAATACTCCGGACGCGCCGGGATCAAGGGTTCCCAAATGTCCTATTTTTTTTTGTCCGAAAATGCCTTTTAAACGTACTACAATGTCGCTTGCGGTTGGCCCTGAAGGCTTTAAGACGTTTATGAATCCGTCCATTGTAAGTCCTCTACTGCTCTAACGATTTTATCTATTACGTCTTCTAAAAATCCGCATAAAACACATCCTGACGCTTGCTTATGTCCACCACCGCCGAAAAATTTACAAATTTCCGAAACGTCAAGCTTTTTACTTCGCATACTGATTTTAAATGAATTAGCGTTATTTTGGCTAATACATACGCCAATTTGCGCAGTATCTACACTGATTGCATAATCCGTAAAACCTTCCGTATAAGTTATGTCAGCATTGCAATCTTTAAAATCTTTTTCAGTAACGTACATAATACAAAGTTTACCGTCAAAATATCTACGCATATTTGATAAACTTTTACCCAAAAGTTTTAATCGAATATAAGAAGTTTCATTATAAAGTTTTCTATTAATTTCTGCAATATCTATACCAAAAGAAATCAACTGTCTTGCGCATAAAAACGAATTTTCATTAGTATTACTATGTTTAAAATTACCCGTATCCGTGGATAAGCCAACAAATAAAGCCGTTGCAATTTCCTTATCAAGAGGGATATTCAAATCATTGATTATTTTTAATACAATTTCACAAGTGCTTGAATAACCTAAAACAAACGTGTTTTCACAAAAATCTTCGTGCGTAATATGATGATCTATCGCTAACGTATTTTTATTGTTTATAAACTTATTATAAAAAGCGCCTAGTCGTCCCAAATCTCCACAGTCGATTGCAACATATAGATCAAAATTTTTAATTTTTTCCTTAAGTTCAATATAAAAATGCTTATCAAAACCAAAATTTAAAAACTTTGACGGCACTTTTTCGTCACAAAAAATCTTTACCGTTTTTCCTTTCTTTGATAAAGCAAGTTTTAAAGCAAGAGCCGCCCCCAAAGTATCTCCATCCGGGCGGGTATGACAAAATAACGCAATATTATTTGCGTTATTTAAAATATTTTTGCATTTATCAAAGTCTATCCTCATAAAATTAATCCTTGTTTTTTGACAAACTATCTAAAATTTCGTCTATTTTTTGACTATATTGAGATGCTTCGTCACGATAAAAAGTTAGTTGAGGAACGGTACGTATGCGCATCATTTTGTAAAGATTAGTTCTCACAAAATTTGCGCTATTTTGTATGGCGTCAAATGTTTCGTCAGATTTATTTTTGTTTGTTGAAAAAATACTAACGTAAACCTTTGCAACGGTTAACTCTTTATCGACTGAAACCTGCGTAATAGTAAACATTTCAGTCAGGCGTGGATCTTTTACTTTTTTTGATAAAATTTCATATATATTTTTTTGCAACTCGGCATTTATTTTGCCTGCTCTATTGTTTGCCATAATTAACCCGTAATTTAATCTTCAATCTGAAGCATATGATAAATTTCAAATACGTCGTCTACCTTAACGTCATTGTAATTTACCAAAGAAACACCACATTCAAAACCTGCAACAACTTCCTTAACGTCATCCTTAAAGCGTTTTAACGCGGCAACCTCGCAATCACTAACCAAAACGTTATCACGATAAAGCCTTACGCGACTGTTGCGAGTAATTTTTCCTGAATTTACGTAAGCTCCAGCAACTGCTCCTACGCCCGAAATCTTAAATACGTTGCGAACGGTAACCTGACCAAGTATTTCTTCCTTAAATTTAGGAGCAAGCATACCTTTCATTGCCTTTGTAATATCGTCTACTGCATCGTAAATGATTCTATAAAGTCTTATATCAACACCTTCAGTTTCTGCCACGGCTTTTGCTTTTGCATCAGGACGAACGTTAAACCCTATAATAATAGCATTACTTGCCCTTGCCAACATAACGTCAGTTTCGTTAATAGCGCCAACGCCACCATGTATTGAAGATACTTTAACTTCATTATTAGACAATTTTTCTAATGAAACTTTCAATGCTTCCAAACTGCCTTGTACGTCAGTTTTGATAATTATATTAAGAGTTTTAAGTTCTCCTTCGCTGATTTTTGTAAACAAATCACCCAAAGTAACGTTTGTGCTGGAAGAAATAATATTTTCTCTTTCTTGCGCACGACGCTCAGAGGCAACTTCCTTGATGTTCTTTTCGTCGCCTGCGTGCATTATATCGCCTGCAATCGGGACACCTTCAAATCCCAATACTTCGACAGGACAAGACGGACCAGCAGAAGTAACCTTGCGTCCCTTGTCGTCAAACATTGCTCTAATTTTACCCGTAGTCGTTCCTGCAATAACAAAATCACCGACGGATAATGTTCCGTTTTTAATTAAAACAGTTGCAATAGGCCCTCTGCCCTTGTCAAGTTTAGCTTCAATTACCGTACCGATTGCGCGCTTTTTACTACTCGCTTTAAGTTCTTTAATCTCCGTAACTGTCAAAATAGATTCCAAAAGCACGTCAAGATTTTTGCCTGTTTTTGCCGAAACGGGTACCATAATAGTATCCCCTCCCCATTCTTCAGCAACAAGACCGTATTCAAGCAACTGTTGTCTAACCTTATCAGGATTAGATTCGGGTTTATCAATTTTGTTGATAGCAACTATTATACTTACTTCCGCCGCTTTTGCGTGATTGATGGCTTCGACTGTTTGAGGCATTATACCGTCGTCTGCAGCAACAACAATAATTGCAACGTCAGTAATTTTTGCGCCACGCGCGCGCATTGCTGTAAACGCCGCGTGACCGGGCGTATCAATAAACGTAATAATTTCACCGCGAACTTTTACGGTATAAGCACCAATATGTTGAGTAATACCGCCCGCTTCGCCCGCGGTTACGTTGGTATTTCTAATTGCGTCAAGCAAGGAAGTCTTGCCGTGGTCAACGTGTCCCATAACCGTAACAATGGGCGGACGTTTTTCGTCGTCGGCAAGCTGTTCATCTTGTACGTCAAAAGCGGCAAACATTTGTTCTTCCGCAGTTTTTTCGGGTTTATATTCAAGTTTAATATTAAAACTTTCAACAATAAAGGAAGCAATGTCATACTCTACCGTATCGTTTATCGTTTTAACTATGCCCTCTTTAAACAAGGCTTTAATTAATTGCGCAACGGGAATACCTGTTTTTTCACTCAATACTTTAATTTGTACTTCTTTTGTAGATATTACTGCGCTTTCAATTGTCCTGATAACTTGTTGTGTTTGCTGAGCAGGTTGTTTTTTGCTTTTCGGACGTTTTGCCAACAAAGCCTCTTCGTCTTCATCTACAATTTGATAATTACGCTTTAACAACTGACGTTTATTAACGTTACGTTGTTTTTCATCCGATTTGTCGGGCGTCTTATTTTTATTACCATAATTTTTAGTAGGCGCTTGCTTTGGCAACATTTCTGAAGAAAAAGCAGGGGTTGGTTTTTGAGCAAACAAGGATTTGTTTGGCGTTGAAGTACCTTGTTTTTGAGAACGTTGCCCTTGCCCGAAAGTAGATTTATTTGCAGAAGAAAACCGTTGCGATTGTCCACCTTGAGCATAAGAACTTGAATGTTTGCGCTGATCGTATTTTTCTCCGCTACTACTATTGTTTTTATTTGTATTTTTCGATTGTGGAGGACCAAATTTTGGATTGTCCAAAGAAATAAAACGTCTTACTTTGATATTACCCTTTTCGTCCGTATATGTTTTTTCTTGCGGAACAGAAACTACAACTTTTTCCTCTACTTCGGGCTTAACGGGTTTTTCCACGTTTACAGCTTCGTTTGAGATAATATTTTCTGTTTTTTCAACCTTTTCAGATTTTTCCGTCTTTTGAGTCAAAGTATCATCAGTAGTTTCTTTTGCTTGTTTTTCAACAACTTTTTCTTCAACTACTTGCTTTGGTTCTTCTTTGGATTTAGATTTTTTTACTGCTTTTGTTTCGGCAACTTCTTTATTTTTTGATTTTGTTGTTTTCTTTTTTGATTCTTTAACAACATCAGCAACTACCTGCTTGGTTTCTTTAGCAGGTATTTCTTCTTCGGGATTTTGTTTTTTATCTTCTTTGACCTTTTCGTCAATTTTTGAAACTTCCGTTTGTTCCGCTTGCTGATTTTGAGATTCAATAAGCATTCGTTGCTCTTCAAAACTTTTTTGTTTTTTTTGTATAGCAGAACCTATATCGCCTAATTTTTCCTTTGCTGATTTTAAAGTTTGAGAAAATTCAACGATTTGCGGAATAAGTTTTGATTTAAGCGATTTTAAATTTTCAAATTGCGTCGAGTGAGCAGTTTTTGTATTAGTCAAATTATTTTCCTCCAATACAACTTTTGTTTATTTGTTAACTTTAAAATTTTCAAAAATATCTTCGGGGACAGTTGTTTTAAGATGCTTATTTAAAACCTTTGTTTTTTTGCATTTGTTTATACAATTTTCATCAAAACAAACGTAAGCGCCCCTACCTTCTATCTTACCTGTAAAATCCAAACAAACCGTTCCGTCTGTTGTTTTTACAACTCTGTTTAAGTGTGATTTATCCATCATTTTTCGACAGACAACACACATCCTTTGCGGAATATTTTTCGGCACGGCACCCTACTCCTTAGAGTCTTTTGCGGCGCTACTTTCATCTAAAGAATCATCCTCTTCATCCAAAAGACCAAGTTTACGCGCAACGGAATAAGATTTTACGTCAATTTTCCAACCGGTCAAACGCGCAGCCAAACGAGCATTTTGACCTTCACGCCCAATTGCAAGACTTAGTTTATCATCAGCAACTATTACTTTAGCTTCCTTATTTTCTTCATTTGCTTGCACCATCAAAACTTGGGCAGGACTCAAGCTGTGAGCAATATAGTCAAGCACGTCTTCGCTCCAAGGTATAACGTCTATTTTTTCACCGCCGATTTCGTTGATTATTGCTGCGATACGTACGCCCTTATTTCCCACGCAGGCGCCGACAGGATAAACGTCTTTATCTTTTGATGCAACAGCTATCTTAGTACGGAAACCGGCCTCTCTGACGATACTTTTTATTTCTACTATACCCGATTGAATTTCGGGGATTTCGCTTTCGAACAAACGTTTTACAAAGGCAAAACTGTTTCTCGAAAGTACGACTTGCGTACCTGTGTTGGTATTTCTTACACGTTTTACCAAAACTTTTATTTTGTCGCCCGGCTCAAACTTTTCACCGGGAGTTTGATCTGCTGGCAACAAAATACCTTCCATTTGGTTTTTGCCTATTTCTACAAAAATAGAACCATCTTCCTTAATTCTCGTAACTACACCTAATAATAATTCATTTTCCTTATCGGAATATTGCGAATAATTCATATTGCGCTCAGCATCTCTTAAGGACTGCATAATAACTTGCTTTGCGTTTTGTGCAGGAATACGACCAAAATCTTTAGGAGTAATTTCCTCAATCACTCTATCGCCTATTTGGTAGGTCGATTTTAATGCTTGAGCATCTTCCAACGATATTTCCTTATCAGGCTCGGAGACTACCTCTACAACCACCTTATAAGCATATATTTTTATGGAGTATTTTTCTGGTACAAGTCTAACTTCTACGTGACGAGCTTCACCAAAATGTTTTTTACAAGCAAAACTCAAAGCATTTTCCAACGCATTTAAAAATACTTCCCTATCCAATCCCTTTTGTTTTTCAAAATCTTCTAACGCAAGAAAAAAATCTTTGCTGGTCATAATAACCTCCCGGTTTTTTTAATTAAAATTTAATAATGGGTTTTATTTTTGCAGGTTTCCCGTAACCGATTTTATACTCAGTACCCTTAACATCAAGCAAAAAGAATTCTTTATCAAAATCCTTTAAAATTCCTTCAAGTTTTTTGTGCCCTTCGTACGGAGCAAAAAAAGTAACTTCTATTTCTTTACCTATATTTCTTTGAAAATCACGTGGCGTTGTCAACGCCCTATCAAGCCCCAAAGAAGAAACGTTTAGTATATAAGGTTGATCGTCAGTAGGATTAAGTTTGTCCAAAGGAAGATCCACGGCTCTATGCAACGCCTCGCAATCGTTGATGTTTACACCACCTTCTTTATCAATAAATATCGTAAGATTCATACCGTCGTGTTTTTTTACGTATTCAACTTCTACTACCTCAATACCAAGCTCGGTAGCTATTGGCGAAACCAACTCAAAAACTTGTTGCTTAACGTTTTTCAAAACAACCTCCATACATTAACAGAGAGTGGGCAAAGCCCACTCTCACTAAAGCAAGAACATTAAGTATCTTAATTATAGCATACAAAGAAAAAATTTACAAGAGTTTTTAATCAAATTTTATCTAAAAGTGTTCCATCCATCGTTAAAAGTTTCACAAACAACTTTGTAGCTACTAAACTATCGTACATTGCCCTATGAAAATCCCCTAATTCAAAATTGAAATATTTAGCCAAAGTCTCCAATTTTTCATCTTTTGGACGTGATTTTGAGGGTTGTTTCTCGAAATATTTTTTTGACATTAGCCAGGTATCCAACAGGATATTGTTAAATAAATAACCACAAGGTCTGGCATAGTATTCCAAAAAAGTATGGTCAAAAGATATATTATGAGCAACCAATGTCGCGCCGTGAGTGAATTTATAAAAATCACCGCATACTTCAGCAAAGATAGGTTTATCTCGCACCATATCGTCGGTAATATTATTCAACTCCGTAATTCTATGCGGAATAGGAGTTTGAGGGTTTATTAAGGTTGTAAAAGTTTCAACGATTTGACCATTAATAAGCTTTACTGCGCCGATTTCAATTATCTTATCTACTTGACATTGCAATCCAGTTGTTTCCAAGTCAAAAATCACGTAGCATTTACCTTTAAGCGCGTTTGGAATATCTTCTTCATTCTTAAACACGTCCGTTTGGGTATTTGTTTCAAAAGGCATTGGCGAAACTTTTACGTACTCGGGTGGAACGGGTTTAAACTCGTTTAATTTATATTGCTGATCTGCAATTTTGCAAATTGCTATAGAGCTTGCAAGCAATTCTAATTTTCCGTCATAAGAATTAACCTGGGCGCGTCCTGATACAAGTACTTCGTCCCCCGAATAAATACTCAACAAAGAAGCAAGGTCTTTTTCATTTTTTGCAAAATATACAACGTTTATTGTGCCGGAAAAATCTTGAAGAGTAAACTTGCAAATAGTCATATTTTTATTTTTTGCTTCGCGTTGATTTAAGTTTGCAAACTTACCACACACAACTACTCTATCATTAGTCGAGACAACGTCAATAATATATTGCGGAGAAATCGAAGGTAATTTACCAATCAAATTTCTTTTGTCTTCTAAAATAATTTTTCTTTCAGGCTGAGATAAATACGCATCAACAGTACGCTCGCGCTCCTTGTCTAAATGCAATAAAGTTGATTCTACGTCAACCTCTTCACTCGATATTTCGTTTATGAAATATGTAATGGGATAACAAGTAAAGGAATTGAAAAATTTTTCAATTTTTAACAAAGCTCCCGAAGTCAATAATTCTTTCACCTTTTTTGTGACGTTAAAAACGAAAGAAACCTTGCCAGATTTATCTTCTACTTTTACCTGATCTTTGGCATCAAACAACTCCAAATAAACCGAAGGACAACTTTCCTTTAAAAACTCCCAAAACATTCGATAAGCAATTTCGGTATCCATTTTATCTATAGTAATATCGATAAAAATTTTGAAACCATCAGGCGAAAATTCCTTTAGAATATTTTTTAATTCATTTTTTTTTGCGTCAGACAAAGAAATGGGCGAACTAATGGTATAAGTAACCTTTTTTCGTGGCTTTTCTACTTCTATCTTACGCAAACGTAACTGCTCAAAATCTTTTACGGATTCGCTTCCGTAATTTTCTTTTGCAAAAACTTTTATTCTATCCAACAGCATTAGCCATTTCCTCGACAATATCAACAAAAGCGTCGACTATATTTTCAATAGGCAACACACCAACGGTTTCCCCGCGTTTAAAAAGCAATGCTTCGTGAGCACCAAAAGCAATTCCAACGTCCGCATCTTTGGCTTCCCCTGGACCATTAACAGGACAACCCATCACTGCTACTTTTAAATTTGAATTTAAAAATTTAATTCTTTCATAAATTTCATTTGCTATCGGCACCATATTAGCCATACAGCGCCCACAAGTTGGACATGAAACAAAATTAATTGAACTAATTTTGTTTCCGCAAGCCATTAATATATTTTTGGCAGCAAAAACCTCTTCTACGGGGTTGGCAGTTAAAGAAACCCTAATTGTGTTTCCTATACCATTAAACAACAATTGACCTATTGCAAGAGTACTTTTGACCAAGCCAATACTTGTCGGCCCCGCCTCGGTAAGCCCTATATGTAAAGGATAATCACTTCGCTTGCTTAATTTAGTATTTATATCAATGGTATCTATTACGTTACTACTTTTTATTGACAAAACTAAATCAAAAAAACCTTTTTTTTCAAAAAACGAAACTTGCGAAAGCAAACTCTCTATCAAAGCCATATCTTTTTGAGGATATCGTAACAAATATTCTTTATTTATACTACCACTATTTGCACCTATTCTTATAGGAACAAGATGAGCTTTAGCGCAATCTATAATTTGCTCCAATTTTTCAGCTGAATCAATATTGCCGGGATTAATCCTAATCTTATTTGCGCCGTTTTCCATTGCCATTAGCGCTAAGTTGTGATTAAAATGAATATCGGCAACTAACGGCAACTCGGGAAAACTTTCTTTAATTTTTTTTATTGCAAGAGCATCTTCCCTATCTAAAACAGCAACGCGAACAATATCGCAACCTGCTTTTTTTAGCAATGAAATTTGCCGACAAGTTGCAATTATATCTTTAGTTTTTGTATTTGTCATAGATTGAATTGCTATAGGATTTTGTCCCCCAATAGCAACCTTTCCAACATTAATCTCTTTCGTCATAATAAATATCGTATCACGTCCAAAATTATAACCAACAACAACAAAACCAACAAACCTATTGTATGAATTATTCCTTCAACCTTTCTGCTTATTGGTTTTTTTCTAATCCATTCAATAATTACAAAAACCACCCTGCCTCCATCCAACGCAGGAAGTGGCAACAAATTAAATACCGCAAGATTAACGGAAATTAATATTATTAAAAATAACGTATTTCCAAATCCCGTAGAAATAATTTGCGTCGTTACGTCAATTGTCGTAACAGGACCACCCAAATCAGTTACTCCCACTTCACCGGTAAATATGCCACCAAGTGTTTCCAAGACGTAAGTTCCCGCCCGCACACAATATGGCAAACTTCTTACAAATGCTTCACCTATGCCGAAATTATACTTTTCATATCGCTGTAGAATACCCCAACCATAACTCAACTGCTTATTTCCTTCATCATCAGTATAAGTATAGTTGCCTTTATTTAAAGTGAGTTCTATCTTTTTGTAGCTTCCCGTATCGTCCTTGCGTAAAACTATTACCGACATAGTATTGTCTGCTTTTGCAATATATGATGAAGAATCCAATGTTAAATATAGTTTTTTACCATCAATGCTATATATAATGTCGTCTTTGCACAAGCCGTTGGGTGTGTTAAAAGTAGATATATTTGCCGAATCATCAAAAACGTCATCAACAACCAATACAGTTTCGCTAAAACAAGAAAAAGCAATAAAACTAATCAATATTGCAGACAAAAAATTAAATAGCGCACCGCTTACTAAAACTATAATTCTTTTCCAAGGTTTTTGATTATTAAAAGCTTTAGGATTGGTATTTTCCCCCTCGTCTTCACCTTCAAAAGCACAAAATCCACCTAATGGAAATATTCTGATAGAAAAAAATTCTCCGCTTTTTAATTTTTTTCTAAAAATCTTAGGCCCCATACCTATCGCAAATTCATTTATCTGAAAACCTAATAACTTGCCCGACGTATAATGCCCTAATTCATGCACGGTAATCATAAATAGCAATATAAGTATAGCTAACAATATTTTGCCTATCACAGACATTATAGTACCTAAATTAGCAAATAGTAACATATTTATCCTCTATCAAGTTAATTGTAAATTCCTTTACTTCTCTATCCAAAGCCAAAACGGTTTGTACGTCAAATTTTATGCAATCTATACGTTTTTTATAATAGTTGCAAACGCTTTTTAAAATTTCATATATATCAAAAAATTTTATTTTATCTTTTAAAAAATAGTCTACAACAACGTCGTCACAAGCAACCAATACAGCGGGCATTAGTTTGTGCATTTTAAATGATTTTACACAAATCTCAATACCTTCAAAAATATCATTATCAACAGGCAAAAACTGCAATACTGAAACGGTTTTTAAATCAAGTTTATTTTTAGCAATTGGCAATCTTTTAGGATAATTTAAAGCGTAAGATATGGGCAAACACATATTAGTTACTCCCATTTGAGCCAAAATACTACCGTCACAAAATTCAACAAGAGAATGAACTATACTCTGAGGATGAATCACCACGTCAATATTATCAATATTGACACCAAACAACCAATGCGCCTCAATCACTTCAAAGCCCTTGTTTATCAAAGTAGCGCTATCAATAGTTATTTTATCGCCCATATTCCATTTAGGATGACGTAAAGCATCTTTAGAAGATATCTCAAATAACTCTTCTTTTCTTTTACCAAAAAAAGCACCGCCACTACAAGTAAGAATAATTTTTTCGGGATTCGTCTGTCCTTGCAAACATTGAAAAATTGCGCTATGCTCACTATCCACAGGCAAAAGTTTTGCGTTTGAATCTTTTAATGCATCTATAATAAATGCTCCTGCAGAGACAAGAATTTCCTTATTCGCAAGAGCAACGTCCTTACCCAACTTCAAAGCTTTTAAAACAGCAGGCAACGCCACTATTCCTCTTGTTGCAACAACAATAATATCCGCCGTTTCTACGGCTTTTTCCAAATAAACATCACCGTAAAATATCCCATCATCAGCAGTAAGCGTTTCATCCAAAAGACAAACAAAATCAACGTTAAATTGTTTTTGCTGTAATTTTAATAAATTTTTATTTGAATAAGCAACCAATGCTGTTACAGTAAACTCATCTTTATTTTGCTCAATTACTTGCAAGGTTTGCTTACCTATACTACCGGTACTACCTAAAATTGCTACCTTTTTCATATTACAAAATTATCCCAAAAACTAATGCAATAAATACAGAATTAAACATTACGCCATCAAATCTATCCATAACCCCACCGTGCACCCCAAGCAAAGAGGAATAATCTTTTATTCCGCAATATCTTTTAACAACACTTGCAACCAAATCTCCAATTTGTGTAAACATACTACCAAAAATTCCTATAATTACGTATATTGAGATTTTTAAAGCAATAGGCAAAGGTAATCCGCAATCCACAAAAATAGCAAAGGGCGTTTCAAACAACAAATAAACTATTCCTGCACCGATTAAACCGCCCACAAGTCCACCTATTGAACCTTCAATTGTTTTTTTGGGACTAATATGCGGTACAAGCTTATGTCTACCAAACAAAACACCAAAGAAATAAGCAAACATATCAGTAAAACAAGATACCAAAAACGCCAAACTTAACGCTACGGTATTGTATGGAGTAAGCGCGCCTGTTGTAGTATCTTGCGCTTTGTTCAAAAAGAAAAGCGTTGACATAATAAGCGTAGGGTAAACCAATAAAAAGGCAAAATTCATTAGAGTTTCCGCAATATTTTCATCCGCTACAATCAAGACAATCAAACATCCAATTACAAATGTGGCTAAAGTAAACAAAACCATGCCTGTAAAACCGTACAAAAAATAGCTCGGTCCATACAAACATGCAAAAATCCATATCAAAACACCCAATCGTTTTGAAATTCTGTCGCCCAATGCAAACCTGACTTCTAATATACATATAGCAACTACTATGCACAAAAAATAGCTCATAATTGCCCTGTCAACAAAGTAGCCAAGCAATATAGCCACAACGTAAGTTATGCCAATAAGCACCCCAATAAGAGTGCGACTAAGCATTGTATTTAATTGACCTTTAGTTAACTTTGCCAAAATTTCTTATCCTCTTCTTAAACGCGTTTAAAACACCTAAAAGATCTTCTTCCGTTAAGTCAGGCCACAAAACGTCAGAAAAAAATAATTCCGTATAGGCCGATTGAAACATCAAAAAATTACTTAACCTAACCTGCCCGCCTGTTCGTAAAATCAAATCAGGACAAGGCAAATCTTGATACATTTCTTTTAAAAAATCATCTTCAGTGGCGTTTTTCAATTTATTTTTTTCCGCAAGAAGTTTAGCGGCCCTTAAAATTTCTGCTCTACCACCATAATTTAAGCATAAATTTAATGTAATATTCTTGCAATGTTGAGTTTTTTTAGTACATTCTTCCATTTTTTCCGTCAAGTCTTTAGGTAAGCCATCAAAAGCAGAAGAAAATACAACTTTTACTCCTTTAGAAACAAACTCATCAATACGCGAAATATATTGTCGCGCAAGCGAAAAAAGTCCTGATATTTCTATCGAAGAACGACGCCAGTTTTCAGTAGAAAAAACGTATAAACTTACTACGGAAATCTCACCACATTTTAAACAAAAATCAACCACACGCGAGGCTGTTTCTACCCCTTTGATATGGCCGTTTTTTCGTGGTATACCACGCAATTTTGCCCAACGACCGTTGCCGTCCATAATAAACGCCCAATGCAATTTATCCACTAAATATCCTCCTTTACGTTTAACAAAAAGCGACCGACAACTAAAATAATTTTATCAACGGTCGCTCTAACTGCAACAACAAGTTTGTCGTTGCCAATCGTTTTTTTATCTTGAGTGTAAAGGAGGGCAAAAGGCAAATTATTTTCATTGCAAAAATTAATTGCAAATTCTTCCGTATTGCCCACCAAAAAAGAATAGTCCATTAAACAGACATAACCTCTTTTTCTTTTTGTTTGCAGGCCACGTCAACTTCTTCTATATTCTTTGAAATAATTTTTTCAATTTCAGCCTCAAAATCATTAATACTATCTTCTGAAACGAGCTTGTCAGCCTTGACCTTTTTCATCATTTCAAGAGCTTCTCTACGAGTATTGCGCATTGCAACTTTTGCATCTTCTGCCAATTTTTTGACTGTTTTAACGGATTCTTTACGTCTTTCTTCCGTCATCTCAGGAAATACCAATCTAATAATTGTACCATCGTTAGCCGGAGTAACACCGATATTAGCTGCCAATATAGCTTTTTCTATTTTTCCGAGCATACTCTTGTCCCATGGAGTAATTACTATCATACGCGCTTCAGGGACGTTTATATTTGCCGTTTGCGAAATAGGAGTATTTGTGCCATAGTAGTCTACAAAAACTTTATCAAGTAATTTTGGATTAGCGCGACCAACTTTAAGCAAGGCATATTCCGAGCGCATATACTCAAAAGATTTTTCCAGTTTTGATTCAAGATTTAAAAAAATTTCCTCTACTTGCGGTATCTGATAATTCATAATTTTTCTCCTTTAATAAATAATTGTACCGATATTTTTGCCGTTTACAGCGTCAATAATTGATCCGTCTCTATGTCCGTCAAAAACCAATACCGGAATATTGTTTTCTTTACACATTGAAATAGCAGTAAGATCCATAGCTTTTAAATCCCTATTGATAACGTCCATAAATCTAATTTTATCAATTTTTACTGCGTTTTTATTAATTTTTGGGTCGCTGTCATAAACTCCGTCAACACTTTTTGCGCAAAGTAAAATGTCAGCTTTAATCTCAGCCGCGCGTAATGCCGCGGTAGTATCCGTTGAAAAGTAAGGATTACCCGTGCCTGCGCCAAATATAACTACTCTACCGTTTTCAAGATGAGCAAGAGCTTTTCTTAAAATATAGGGTTCAGCCACTCTCGTAATAGTTAATGACGTCTGAACACGCGTTACAACTCCTTTTTGCTCCAAAGCATCTTGCAAAGCCAAAGCATTGATAACCGTTGCCAACATACCCATATGGTCAGCAGTTGACCTTTCCATATTAGTACCTTGTCTGCCCCGCCAAAAGTTTCCACCGCCAAGCACGATACCTATTTGCACGCCTTCCTTCCATAATTGTTCGATTTGCTTCGTCAACATTGCAATACTTTCTTCACAAAGACCAAATCCTGCCTTGCCTGCTAATGCTTCTCCGCTAATTTTAATAAGAATACGTTTGTATGATTTCACAAAACACCTCTGATTATAAAAATGGGGAATCAATCTTAAATAGATTGTCCCCCATTCTAAACAAAAAATTACTTATTGAGTTGTTCCATTTGGGAAGCAATCTCGTCAACAAAATTGTCTTTACGTTTTTCAAGACCTTCACCCATTTCATAACGAACAAAACGACGTACAGTAATCTTTTCGCCGATTGCTGCTACTGCTTGAGTAATAAGCTCTTTAACCGTAATAGAAGGATCTTTTACGTATTCTTGTTCTAACAAGCAAACTTCCTTGTAGTATTTTTGAATTCTTCCTTCTACCATTTTTTCAATAACGTTTTGAGGTTTGTTTCCACCTTGGTTTTGAGCTTGAGCAAGCAAAATTTCCCTTTCTGCGGCAACTTTTGCAGGATCAACTTCTTCAATTGAAACTACTTCAGGCTTTGCAGCGGCAATTTGCATTGTCAAATTGTGTACAAGATCCAAAAATTGGTCACTACGTGCGACAAAGTCCGTTTCACAATTAACTTCGATCAAAACGCCGATTTTGCCACCCATGTGAATATAACTGTCAACCACGCCTTCAGCTGCAACACGGTCTGCTTTTTTTGCGGCGGAAGCCATACCCTTTTCTCTAAGATATTTGATTGCTTCTTCCATATTACCGTCAACAGCAACTAAAGCCTTTTTGCAATCCATCATACCTACGCCGGTTTTTTCGCGAAGTTTCATGACGTCAGCATTGGTAAAATTTGCCATAATATTTTCTCCTTTATATTGATAATCTTAAACTTTTGCAATAATTTATTATTCTTCGGTTTTAACTTCTTCTTTTGCAATTTCTTGCTTTATTGCATCTTGTTGTTTAAGTTCTTCGATTTTTTTGTCTTCAACGTTATCAAAGTACTTTCTTTTTTTGCCTTTATTATTGGTTTGTGTTTTTTCTTCCGCTGCGGCTACTGCTTCGATATTTGCCGCTTCTGCCAAAACTTCTTCAGTATTGATACTGAGTACAACACCCTCTTTTGCCTCAATAACTGCGTTTGCAATAATAGCGGCCATAATTTTAACAGCGCCGATAGCATCGTCGTTTCCGGGAATGACGTAATCTACTTCGTCAGGGTCACAGTTTGTATCAACCGTTGCAACGATTGGAATACCCATCTTGTGAGCTTCTGCTACTGCAATAGCCTCTTTTTTGGGATCAACCACAAACATAACGCCCGGCATACCACGCATTTCCTTAATACCACCAAGGTTTAGCTCCAGCTTGTCACGTTCAGCCTTTAAACCTGAAACTTCCTTTTTGGGGAGAAGTTCAAACTCACCCATTTTTTCCATTTGGTTGATTCTGTTCAATCTCTCGATACGACTGCGAATAGTCTTAAAGTTAGTAAGCGTACCACCCAACCAACGGTTGTTGACAAAATACATACCACAACGTTCAGCTTCTTGCTTGATTGCTGCTTGTGCTTGTTTTTTTGTGCCTACAAACAAAACCGTTTTGCCTTCAGCAACTACGTTGCGTACAAAATTGTACGCTTCCTCTGCAAGTACAACTGTTTGTTGCAAGTCAATGATATGGATATCATTACGAGCCGAATAGATGTACTTCTTCATTTTTGGATTCCATCTTCTTGTTTGGTGACCAAAGTGCACGCCAGCTTCAAGAAGTTGTTTCATAGAAACCACTGCCATTTTAAATACTCTCCTTTATTTTATTGTTTTTATTCCTCCCTACGTCGTCTATACTTTGATTTCTTCCTTTTTTAAGGCACAACCATCAAATAGAGCATAGGTGTGTAATAAACCATTGAAAATTATAACATAAAAGTTTTTATTTGGCAAATAATTATTTATATTTTTATTAATAAATTTAAATTTTTTATAAAAAATAGTGAGAACGTCCCAATCAATGAAACGTTCTCACAAATATATTAAATTTTTTAATTGTTTTAACAACCACAATCGCATCCGTTATCATCTGAATGACAGCAAGAGCAATCTTCATGCTCACAACCGCAATCGCATTCCATTTCTTCATCATAGCGACGACAATATTCACCATAAACTTCTTCCAAAAGAGCCTCGTCCTCTATTGGATTAAGCATAAATTCTTCGCCCGACTCATCTACTTCGTAAATAAGAAGCTCGCCCTCATTGATATCTTCCATTTGCTCTGCAGGGCTTATACAAAAATACTTTTTACCTTTGTAGTCAAACTCATCTTCAAAGTAAAAATTCTTTTGAGTGCCGTCGTCCATAGTCAATACAATATAATCAGCATCTTCTTGAAGTTCTAAATTTTCATTAATTTTTTCGTTTTCCATAAATTCCTCCAAAATATGTATATTACTTGTGGTAATAATCTAAATAATTTTGCAAAATAATAGTAGCCGCAACCTTATCGATAACTTGCTTTCTATTTTCGCGACTAACCCCTCCTTCAATCAAAACCTTTTCAGCCGAAACAGTCGTCAACCTTTCATCAATAAATTTAATTGGCAAGTCTGTTCTTTTAGCAAGTTCCTGAATAAAAAAACGAGTTTTTTCAGTTTGTTCTGTTTCTTTTGCAGATAGACTGCGAGGCAATCCGCTAACAATCAGCTCAACTTCTTTATCTCTAATAACATTAAGCAAGTAATCTATATCCCTATTTAGAGTTGTTCTAAATAGCGTTTCAAAAGGATTAGCAATCATTTTTAAAGGATCAGACAATGCAATACCTATGCGTTTGTCCCCTACGTCCAAAGCCATAATTCTTCCCATGGGGATATTGTAACACAAAACAGCACAAATGCAACGTATTTTAACAAAAAAGAGAAGATTTTTTTTCTTCTCTTTTTTTGTTAATTTTTTTTACTTAACATTTGCTTGCCTTTGTCTACCATTTGCTTAAATGCGGGACAAAATTCCATTGCCACTAAACCACCGGTAAAACCGATAGTCATAGCTAACATAACTTGTGAAAATTTCATTACCTACACCTCCTTAAAGTAGTGTAAGTAATTTTGTATAATTTAAGCAAAAAACACAAAAAAACGCTATTTATCTTGTTTTTGACGATAATCTTCTATTGCCTTTTTTATCGCTTCTTCCGCCAAAACGGAACAATGCAACTTTTGCGGTGGCAAACCCTCAAGCTCCTCAACTACTTGAGAATTGGTAATCTTTAAAGCTTCGTCAAGAGTTTTACCTATTACCATATCGGTTGCAGTACTGCTTGTTGCTATTGCCGCAGTACATCCAAAGGTTTGAAATTTTGCATCAATAATTACGTCATTTTCTATTTTTAAAGTTATTTTCATTATATCGCCACAGGTAGGATTACCTACTGTACCCTCTCCGTCGGCATTTTCAATTACCCCAACATTATGTGGATTTGCAAAAACTTTTAAAACTTTTTCATTATACATTTTTTATTTCTCCTTCCTTCAAAGCAAATAACGGCGACATCATTCTTAATTTTTCGATTATTGCCTTTAATTTATCAACCGTATAATCTATTTGAGACATAGTATTATGCTTTCCTATGGAAAAGCGAATAGTTCCGTGTGAAATTTCTATAGGAACACCCATAGATAGCAAAACGTGTGACGGATCTAAGCTACCACTACTGCACGCAGAACCACTTGAAACTGCGATTCCTTCAAAATCCAGCAACATTAAAATGCTTTCACCTTCAATAAATTCAAAACTAAAACTTGCGTTACTCGGCAATCTTTCCGTAGGATGACCATTGTAGTGCGCGTAGAGAATTTCCTCTTTAACGCGCTTAACAAAAGCATCTCTTAAGGACTTGATATGTTGATTGTTTATTTGCATATCTTTTACTGCTTTTTCTATGGCAAACCCCATGCCGACCACTGCCGGCGTATTGGTTGTTCCGCCTCGCATACTTCGCTCTTGTCCACCGCCAAGAATCATTTTTTGAATTCGTATACCGTTTTTAATATATAACGCGCCAACGCCTTTTGGTCCATAAAACTTGTGCGCAGAAAGACTGAGTAAATCAACGTCAAGATCTTTAACGTCAACAGGTATAGAACCAACAGCCTGAACCGCGTCAACATGGAAGATAACCTTATGCTTGTGAGCAACCTCGACAAGCTGTTTAATGGGTTGTATAGTACCCACCTCGTTATTTGCGTACATTATACTGACAAGCGTTGTATCGGGCCGAATTGCTCTTTCAAGCTCGTCAACAGAAACCATTCCGTACTTATCCACCGGTAATATTGTAACCTCAAATCCGTTATTCTTTAACCAATCAACTGAATTCAAAACGGCATGATGCTCAATAGCGCTTGTTATAACGTGTTTGCCTACTGATGCTTTTTGTAATGCAATACCCTTTATGGCCCAATTGTCAGCCTCTGTTCCGCTACCGACAAAATAAATTTCAGACGGCTGAGCGTTTATAGCTTCTGCTACCTGCTTTCTCGCTTTATCAACACCAGCCATTGCTTCCCTACCGAAAAAATGCTGACTATGGCTATTTCCATAAATATCCGTCATATATGGCAACATCGCCCTTAAAACGTCATTATCAAGAGGTGTAGTTGCCGCATGATCCAAATAAATACGTTTATTTTCCTGTGAGGCGTCAATTAGTTGCTGAAGGCTAATTCCATCAAGATATAAATTTATATGATTGTAAAGATTTTGCCAAAGACCACGCGAAATACATGAACACTGCGAAACACAATTACATTGTACTTTTGTATTTGTACTTAAGCAATCTACAATTTCAAGATTGTCTTCGACTGACCTTAAAATTTTACCCACGCTTATATTAAGTGGCTTATCGGTTAATTTATATCCACCCATAGCCCCTCTTTGACTAACAACTATTCCTTCCTTTTTTAGCTTTGCAATAATTTGCTCTAAATAGCCGTCACTTACGCCTATTTCATTAGCCAAATCCACCGTACTGATAAAATCTTCACCATACCTTTCGGCAAGTTTTATACATGCGTATAAACCATATCTGGCTTTTGTTGACATTTTCATATTTTACCTCACAATAATTCCTATTGTTTTGATAGGAATAATATATCACTATATAAATGTTTAGTCAATAGATTTTTGACAAAATAATAATTTTTTATTTTCACACAAAAAAATAATTATCTTAAAAAAATAAAGACGCGTATTGAATAAAAATCAATACGCGTCTTTTTTAAAAAATTAAAAACTTAGCCCTCTATTATATCGTTTTGATAAAGCGGAAAACGGTTTGTAAGTTCAAGTACCTTCTTATCGCTACGCTCTAAGGCTTCTTCCTTGTTTTTGATAACGTCAGCAATCAATTCGCCAATAATTGTCATTTCCTGCTCTTTCATACCTCTTGTAGTTACGCTTGGCGTACCGATTCTGATACCGCTGGTAACGTTTGGACTTTGTTTGTCAAAAGGAATACCATTTTTGTTGACGGTAATATGTACTTCATCAAGCAGTCTTTCCACTTCCTTACCCGTCACACCCTCGTCAGACAAATCTACCAACATCAAGTGGTTGTCAGTACCACCGCTAACGAGCTTGATTCCGTTTTTAATAAGTGTTTCGGAAAGAGTTTTTGCATTTTTAACAACTTGCGTTTGATATTCCTTAAATTCGGGCTTCAATGCTTCAGCAAGACAAACGGCTTTTGCCGCAATAACGTGCATCAAAGGTCCGCCCTGCGTACCAGGAAAAACAGCGCTGTTAATTTTCTTTGCCCATTCTTGCTTGCACAAAATCATACCACCTCTTGGCCCACGCAAAGTTTTGTGAGTTGTAGTAGTAACAACGTCTGCATAAGGTACGGGATTTGGATGCAAACCTGCCGCAACAAGCCCTGCAATGTGAGCCATATCAACCATAAGAATAGCCCCTACTTCGTCGGCAATTTCTCTAAATTTTGCAAAATCAATAAATCTTGGATATGCGCTTGCGCCCGCAATAATCAACTTTGGTTTACATTCCAAAGCGGTTTTTCTTAATTGGTCGTAATCAATACGGCAATCTTCTTCACTCACACAATAAGGAACGATATTAAAATATTTACCGCTGATATTTACAGGACTACCATGTGAAAGGTGTCCTCCGTGAGCAAGATTCATGCCCAATACGGTATCACCGGGTTGCAAAAACGCTACAAAAGCGGCAAGATTGGCGTTAGCTCCACTATGTGGTTGAACGTTTGCAAATTCTGCGCCAAAAAGCTCGCATGCGCGTTGACGGGCAAGCTCTTCAGCCTTATCTACAACGTAACATCCGCCGTAATAACGCTTACCTGGATAACCTTCGGCGTACTTATTAGTAAAATGGCTACCCATTGCAGCCATAACGGCAGGTGAAACAAAGTTTTCACTGGCAATCAACTCAATATTTTGACGTTGACGGGTCAATTCCTCACGATAAATCTCATAAATTTCTGGATCAGTCGCTTTAATTGTTTTAAAATCGATCATAATTTTCTCTCCGTAAATTTTTTAATATTTATTTAGTTTGTTTGAATTTTCAAACATATTTATTAATCATTATCTCAAGAGTTTCTTCCTGAACAAAACCTATGCTTCTGTCAACAAGCTTACCAGCCTTAAAGACGCAAACGTTTGGTATAGAATTTATATTATATTCTAACGCAATATTTATTGCCTCGTCAACGTTTACTTTGGCAAATTTTGCATTATTTTTAAATTTTTCCGCGAGATTATCTATAATTGGAGCTAACGCGCGACACGGTCCACACCATGGCGCCCAAAAATCAATTACAGAAACTCCATCATCTGCTACAAAATCTTTAAATTCACTCGCAGATAAATCTTTTAAGTCACTCATTTGTTTTCTCCTCCGAATTTATATTTTGTTCATATAATATTTTTATCATTTTAGGACGGTTTTTAGTTTTTTGATAAATTTTTTTATCTAAAACAACAACAATAAATATACCTATTGTAAGCCCACAAAAAAAATTCAATAACGCTACCCACTCGGGTAAATTTAATAAGTAAACCGTCAGAAGCAAAAGCACCGCCAACGCCAACGGCAAAAGATAAGCAATCATACTCATTTTTGCAATACTACCTGACGAGATATCTAATACCACACGGTCGGAAAGCTTTGCATTTAATGTGTTCTCTAATTGAATATCAACGTAAAGATCATTAGGCTTTATCGCGCACATTCCGCAAGAAGCGCAAGCAGATTTTCTGTTAACCCTTACCGTTGCCATATTCTTTTTTATTTTAATAATTTTTCCCGTTTCTTGCATAATAAAACATAATTTAATTATTCTTCTTCTAAATCACACTTTATCTTGAGATCGGTCAATTGCTTTGGTTCTACGTAATCCGGCGCGTTAGACATCAAACAATTTGCATTTTGCATTTTAGGAAAAGCAATAACGTCTTTTATGTTGTCGGTATTAGTTAAAAGCATAACAAGTCTATCAAGCCCCAAAGCCAATCCACCGTGAGGCGGTGTACCGTAATCAAAAGCCTCAACAAAGTAACCGAACTTATCTTCAATATCGTGCTGAGAAAGTCCCAATGTATCAAACATGAGTTTTTGAACTTCCTTCTTATAAATTCTTAAACTACCGCCACCTGCTTCTTGACCGTTGATAACTATATCATAAGCCTTTGCTTTTACCTTAAGAGGATCCGTTTGCATATATTGCAAATCCTCGTCCTTTGGACTCGTAAAAGGATGGTGCATTGCTACTACCCTGTTTTCTTCTTCACTGAACTCAAAAAGCGGAAAATCAACAACCCACAAAAGTTTATAATCGTTTTGTTTAATCATATCAAAACGAACGGCAAGCTCTTTGCGCAAAGCGCCCAAAGCCGTACAAACAACGTAATCGTTTAAATCTGACACAATAAACAACATATCGCCTTGCTTTAAATCAAACTTAGTTTCTAAAGCGCGTTTAGTATCATCACCTATTTTACTCGCAAAACTACTGCGTATTCCGTCTTTTCCTATACCGTACCAAGCAAGACCTTTTGCACGATAGGTTTTTACGAGTTCCGTCAATTTATCTAAATCTTTACGAGACAATTTATCTTCAAGTCCGTTTAAACATATTGCGCGTACCTTGCCTCCTTCATTAAGAGCATTTTCAAACACAACGAAACCGCTGTCTTTTACTTCGTTGGATATATCGACTATTTCCAAACCAAAACGCAAATCAGGAGCGTCGCTACCAAAACGTTCAATCGCTTGAGCATAAGGAAGACGCATAAAAGGTAATTGCAAGTCAATATTTTTAATTTCCTTAAAGAGTCTTTTAAATAAACCTTCTGTAATCTCAATAATGTCATCTTCCTTATCTAAAAAAGACATTTCAACGTCAACCTGCGTGAATTCTGGTTGACGATTTGCTCTCAAATCCACGTCTCTAAAACAACGGGCTATCTGAAAATATCTATCCATACCAGCTATCATCAACAATTGCTTATACAACTGGGGCGATTGTGGCAAAGCATAAAATTTGCCCGAGTGAACCCTGCTCGGCACAAGGTAATCACGAGCGCCTTCAGGAGTAGATTTTCCCAATATTGGTGTTTCTATTTCGGCAAAGCCGTTCTCATTAAAATATTGACGGACGATATGACATATCTGACTACGCACAAGCAATTTTTCTTGCAAATCGCTACGGCGTAAATCCAGATAACGGTATTTTGCTCTCAATGCTTCGTTTGCGGATAAGTCGCCGATTGCAAAAGGAGGCGTAGAAGCTTCTGACAATATTTTCAAGTCAGTAGCCACTATTTCTATTTGTCCGGTCGCCATATTTTTATTAACGTTGTCACCCTCTCTCAATCTGACTTTACCGCAAACAGCCAAAACAAATTCTTGCCTGATTTTTAAGGCTTTTTCAAAAAGTATATCGTCAGTTGTGTTTTTATCAAATACTATTTGTACAATACCTGTTTTGTCACGCAATTGAACAAATACCAAATTGCCCAAATCACGACGCCTTACCGCCCAACCCATAACCACTACGTCCTGATTGACGTTGGTCTCTCTTAAAATTCCGCACATATGAGTGCGTTTCAGTCCGTTTAGATAATCTGACATAAAAAATTCCTTCTTTTGTTACAAAATATATTTTTTAAGATTGAGCGCCATTGTTTCGCCACTTAATTTACTATCCACAAATTCCTTATCTACAGTAAGTTCAATTGGATCACCCATTGCTTCAAAACTGACGTCTGCTAACAACTCTTCTAAAACTGATTGCAAGCGACGCGCTCCGATATCCTCTTTGGTATTGTTTAAATCAACCGCCACATTTGCTATTTCTTCAATTCCGTCAGGCATAAATTTTAATTCCACACCGTCGACTGCAAGCAATTTGCAATACTGCGACGCCAATGCGTTTTGTGGCTCTGTTAAAATTCGTACAAAATCATTTTGAGTCAAGCTATTAAGCTCCACAATAACAGGAAAACGCCCCTGTAATTCAGGTATAAGATCACTTACCGAAGAAATATGAAACGCACCACTACCAATAAACAAAATATGATCTGTTTTAATCATACCGTATTTGGTATTTACGGTACAGCCCTCCACTATCGGCAAAATATCTCTTTGTACGCCTTCTCGCGAAACGTCAGGTCCGTTTTGTTGAGATTTGCCGGCAATTTTGTCTAATTCGTCAATAAAAATTATACCCTCGTTCTCTGCGCGCAAAATAGCTTCTGAATTTACGTTGTCTTTATCAATAAGTTTTTCCGACTCCTCGTCAGTCAATATACGCAATGCGTTTGCAACTGTCAATTTGCGTTTTTTAGTCTTTTTGGGCATAAAATCACCAAAAATACTACCAATATTGATTTCGCCACCGCCTCGCCCCATATCTATTGCTTGAGGCGTCTCCGTTACAGAAATTTCTACCGTTAAGTGATCCAAATTTCCCGCGGCAATTTCGTCTTTGATGGTTTGTTTTTCGATATTTTCAGGCAATGCTTCCTTATTTTTGAGCAATAAATCGGCAATTGTATTAATTGCATTTGAACGAGCCTTGTCCTTTACTTCCTTATAGCGCTCGTCTTTTACAAGGCGAATAGAAACTTCCACCAAATCTCTAACCATAGACTCTACGTCTCTGCCGACGTAACCGACTTCGGTATATTTTGTTGCTTCCACCTTTAAAAACGGCGCTTTAACAAGCTTTGCCAAACGGCGAGCAATTTCCGTCTTGCCAACCCCCGTCGGTCCTTTTAAAATAATGTTTTTGGGCGTAATTTCTTCCCTATCTTTCTCCGACAAACGGCTACGACGATAACGGTTTCTTAATGCAACGGCAACTACCTTTTTTGCTTCTTCTTGTCCTATTATATATTTATTTAACGCTTCGACAATTTCTTTTGGCGTCATTTCGGCTTTATGATTTGACATCAAAGTACCTCCACAGTAATATGGTCGTTTGTAAATATACAAATTTCACCCGCTATTTTTATTGATTTGTAAGCAATATCTTTAGCCGATAAATTTGTTTCGGTAATTAATGCTTTTGCCGCAGCTAAAGCATAATTTCCTCCGCTACCTATTGCGCATACGCCACCTTCCGGCTCAATAACGTCTCCCGTGCCAGAAACAACCAAAAAATCATTTTTATCGGCAACTATCATCATTGCTTCCAATTTGTGCATTATTTTATCTCTACGCCAAAGTTGGGCAAGCTCCACTGCGCTACGAATTAAATTACCGCTATACTTATTGAGCATTGATTCGAATTTTTCACTCAAAGTAAAGGCATCTGCAACAGTACCAGCAAATCCAATGACAACTTTATTATTGTAAATTCTGCGAACTTTTACTGCGTTGCCTTTAAGAATAGTATTTTGCCCTTGCGTAACTTGACCGTCACCAGCAACTGCAATCACTCCGTCTTTTTTTACAGCGCAAATCGTAGTACCTTTAATATAATCACTACTTACAGTTTCCATTTTGACCTCCTTTATTTTACCAAATTACTTATCTCTTCAAGCGATCTATCTGCATACGCTTGTTTCTTTGCTTTTTTGTCTCTAATATTAGTTTCCAATAACGGAAGCAACCCAAAGTTTGCATTCATTGGTTGAAAATTTTCATTTTGCGCAACAACGTAGCGCATTAAATTACCTAATATAGTATAACTTCCAAAATCCATTTTAGTCAAGTTTTTTTGACTTCTAAAAATATTTAATGCTACAACTAAACCGCTTGCAATACTTTCGACGTAACCTTCTACGCCAAGTATTTGCCCTGCAAAATATACTTTTGGATTAGTTTTTAGACTAAAATCAGAATTTAAAAGTTTTGGACTATCAATAAAGATGTTTTTGTGCATAACTCCGTACCTTAAAAATTCAGCATTTTTTAGCGCAGGAATCAAGCCAAAAACTCGTTTTTGCTCAGCAAACGTCAAATGTGTTTGAAATCCAACGAGATTATACATATCCCCTATTGACGTTTCCTTACGCAATTGAACTACCGCATAAGGTCGTTTATTAGTTTTTGGATCAATTAACCCAACAGGTTTTAAAGGTCCGAATCGTATCGTATCAATACCCCTCTTAGCCATTACTTCTATAGGCATACAACCTTCAAAAATAGCATTTTTTTCAAAATCCTTGACTTTTGCCGTTTGGGCGTTAATCAACTCGGCGTGAAAAACCTCGAATTGCTCTTTATCTAACGGACAATTTATGTAATCCCCCGCGCCTTTTTGATATCTATCGTCACAAAAAGCATTTTCCATATCAATACTTTCCGCTGAAACAACAGGAGCTGCCGCATCAAAAAAATATAAAAATTCGCCACACGCTTTTTTTATTCTATCGGCTAATTTTGTAGTTGTCAAAGGACCGGTTGCCACTACCGTTATTCCTTCGGGTGCAAAATCTTCAGCCTCGTAACACTTTACGGATATATTAGGATGATTTAAAAGCATTTGAGAAACTTGCTTAGAAAATTTTTCTCTATCAACCGCCAAAGCACCGCCTGCTCCAACGCTGTTTGCCTCTGCCACTTTCAGTAACTTGCACCCTAAAATTTTTAACTCAGCTTTAAAAAGTCCTCCTGCAGAAGTCAGCTCTTTTGACTTAAAACTGTTACTACAAACAATTTCCGCAAAATCAGTACTGCTGTGAGCAGGCGACATCTTTTGAGGCTTACAATCAACTAGGATGACTTCAAAACCCATATCGGCAAGTTGCAATGCAGTTTCTGCCCCTGCAAGACCTGCTCCGTATATCGTAATTTTTTCCATTATATTATACTTTAGTTTCCCTTATAAAATCACAATCTTTATTACTGCATTTTTCCACGTTTTTGGCCTTAAAGTGTTTTACTACTATATATCCATCGCAATTTGGACATTTTTCGCCCGTAGGAATATCCCAGCTCACGAAGTCACAATCAGGGTACCCAACACAGCCATAAAAAACCTTGCCTGTCTTGGTATGACGCGTTGCAACGTCTTTTTTACACTTCGGGCACTTTCCAACTATATCTATGACGGGTTTAGTGTTCTTGCATTTGGGATAATTGGGACATGCCAAGTATTTTCCATACTTACCCGTGCGTTCTACCATCATAGCACCGCATTTATCGCAAGCTACGTCAGTGATTTTTTCTTCCAAAACCTTTAAACTTTTGTTTGTTTTGCAATTTGGACAAGTAAGATATTTGCCAAATCTACCCCGACGATAAATCATTAACGTACCGCAATTGTCACAAGGTATTTCACTTGGCTCATCAGCGCTTTCAAAATGTTCTCCGCCTTTTGCCTCTATAATTTTTACTTTAAACGGCTCATAAAATTCATGCACTAATTTCCGCCAATCAGTACCGTTATCTTCCACCTTGTCGAGATCTTCTTCCATCTTGGCGGTAAAATCAGCATCAACTATATTTGCAAAATATTTTTCAAGGTACTCCGTAACGGTATTACCCAGCGAAGTAGGCACCAGTGCTTTGTTATCCTTTACAATATATTCTCTTTTGTAAAGCGTACTCAAAATAGTTGCAAAAGTACTCGGACGACCAATTCCGTTGTCCTCTAATTTTTTTATCAAAGTTGCTTCGGTATATCTAGTCGGCGGTTTAGTAAACTTTTGTTCACCTTTTAAATCTTTCAAAACAAGCTCGTCACCTTCGGCAAGTACGGGAAGCTTTTGATTATCTTCATTATTTTCTTCTTTTTCATCTTTGTCAACTTTATCTGCAATATTATAAATCGCCAAAAATCCGTCAAAGACCATTGTTTTACCGCCACACTTAAAAGCAAAATCACCACTGTTTACAGTAACGTTTACGCTGTTAAATAAGGCGTCCGCAGCTTGCGAGGCTAAAAACTTATCGTAAATAAGCTTATATAATCTGTATTGATTGCGAGCAAGTTTGTCTTTTAACATATCAGGAGTTATGTCAAGATTAATAGGACGAATAGCCTCGTGAGCATCTTGCGCTCCTTTTTTGCCTTTAAAATAATTAGGTTTTGCTGGTAAATATTTTTCGCCAAACCTTTTTTGTAGCGTTTCCCTTGCTTTAGCTATTGCGTCTTCAGACACCCTTGTACTATCAGTTCTTATATAAGTAACCAACGCCGTATGACCGTATTCGGGAATATCTATTCCTTCATAAAGTTGTTGAGCAATCTTCATAACGTCCGCGCTAGATAACCCCAGTTTTTTTACGCCCTCCTGCTGCAAAGTACTTGTTGTAAAAGGTGGAGCAGGATGATTTGTAACTTGTTGCTTTTTTACCTTTGAAACAATAAAAGGATTTTGTTTCATTAGGTCTATAGCTTTATCGGCGCGTTCCTTATTTGTAATTTTAATTTTTTTGCCCTTAAACTCACTATAAAGGGCAGTAAAAGGGGCGCATTTATCTTGTTGACGGTTTAAAAAAGCAGTTATTGACCAATATTCTTCCTTTACAAAAGCTTTAATTTCTCTTTCTCGTTCAACCAAAATTTTGAGCGCGGCTGACTGAACTCTACCTGCAGATAATTTTCCACCAATTTTACTACACAACACGGGCGACAATTGATAACCGACTAACCTATCCAAAACCCTGCGCGCTTGTTGAGCGTTGACAAGATTCATATTGATTTTGCCGGGTTTGTTAATTGCTTCGCTCACGGCTTTTTTACTGATTTCGTTAAACATTATTCGCGAATAATCGTCTTTTAGTTTTAACGTTTCGGCAAGATGCCAACTGATTGCTTCCCCCTCTCTATCAGGGTCGGTTGCAAGATATACGGTGTCTGCGCTTTCAACGTCTTTTTTCAACTTTTTTATAACGTCTTTTTTATCGTCGTTTATTATATAGGTAGGTTCAAAATTTTGATTAATATCTACGCCTAATTCTTTTTTTGGCAAATCTCTTATATGCCCTGCTGATGCGTCGACTTTATATTCCCCTCCCAAATATTTTTCTATAGTTTTTGCTTTTGCAGGAGATTCAACTATAACTAATTTCATCTGATGCCTCCGTTTTTAATTGATAAAAATTCCCATTTAGTTTTGACACAATATCAAAAAGCTCAAGATTTGTCAATAAATAATTAACTTCCGACGCAGAAAGTCCACTTTTTTGAACTATAACGTCAAAATGCAACTTATCACCATTATCTAAAGTTTTTAAAACCTTTTCTTCTTGTATATCTGGTTGATAAGACAATTTTTTGGCAGTTTTTTGCTTGGCCACAAAGGTAATTCCATACGCATCAATAACGTCCTGCGGAGAAGTAACCAAAGTATTTCGATAATTTTTAAGCAACTCGTTGCTACCAACCGAAGCATAAGAAAAAATATCCCCCGGCACTACAAAAACGTCTCTGTTTTGTTGACTTGCCGATTCTACAGTGGAAAAAACCCCACTCTTTTTTCCTGCTTCCGCAACAATTACACCCTTACTTAAGCCCGTTATTATTCTGTTGCGCACCGGAAAACGATAACTGTTTGGCTCTACGTTTGGATTATATTCACTTACAAGCAATCCCGATTGAGCAATTCTCTCTGCAAGCGAAATGTTGTTTGAAGGATATACGTGATCGAATCCTCCTCCAAGTACTGCAATAGTCTTTGCATTTAATTCTAATGCTTTTTTGTGCGCAACCGTATCAATACCGTTTGCCAGTCCGCTTACTATACAAAATTGATTACTTAATCCCGCAACGAAAGTTTCTGCAACACGTTTGCCATAATAAGTACATTTACGAGAGCCCACTATAGCAATAGACGGCATATTCAATAAATCAATATTGCCTTTGCAAAACAATACCAAAGGCGGATCGCGAATTTCTTTAAGCATATAGGAATAGTCCGAATCAATAAAAGTAACAACTTGTATCCCCTTGTTTTCAAACTTACGCATTATATCGTCAAAAAAGAAATCACTTAACGAAAAACTTAATTTGTCGTAAACGGTTTTATCAAAAACCGAAGTTATCAAATCTGCAAGTCTTTCCTTATCTTTCCAAAGTACGTCAATTCCACCGATTCTTTGAAAAAATTTTTGCCATTTTAGTGCAGTAGATACTCCTAAAGTACTTAATACTATTAAAACCTTTTGTTGCGTATTGTACATAGTTTAAACCTTAAATATGTCGTTGCTTCTATATTGAATTGATTCGGCTATATGTATACTTGAAATATTTTCCTCGCCCGCCAAATCAGCAATAGTACGAGCAACTTTTAAAATCCTATTATAAGCTCTTGCCGACAAATTAAATTTTACAAAACAATTTTCCAATAATTGTTGACTTTTTTCGTCGATTTTGCAATATTTTTTAATCAATGGCGCAGTCATTTGCGCGTTACAAAATATTTCCACATTCTCGAAACGTTTTGACTGTATTTTGCGAGCCTTATCAATCCTCGCTTTTACTATAGCGCTACTTTCTGCAAGATCGTCTGATTTGAGATCTTTATATTGCAAACTATCCACTTCAATATTTATGTCAATTCTATCAAGCAACGGACCGGATAAACGCGACAAATATTTTTTGATTTGTCCTAAAGAACAAGTACATTCTTTTGTATCGCTTCCGTAATTTCCACAAGGACACGGATTCATACTTGCAACCAACATGAAATTTGCCGGATAAGTCACGGACATTGCAGCGCGAGCAACGTTTATTACTTTATCTTCCAACGGTTGACGCAAAGTTTCAAGCACGCTTCTTGGGTATTCAGGCAATTCGTCTAAAAATAATACTCCGTTGTGAGCAAGACTCATTTCTCCGGGTTTGACTTTAGCGCCACCACCTGTTAAAGAAACCAAAGTAGCAGAATGATGTGGAGATCTAAATGGTCGACTAAATACAAAATCTGTCAATTCTCCCGAAACGGAATAAATTTTTGCAACTTCTAACGCTTCTTCAAAACTCATATCAGGCATTATAGTAGGCACGGCTTTTGCCAACATAGTTTTGCCCGCACCCGGAGCACCTATCATCAATATATTGTGACCACCTGCAACGGCTATTTCCATTGCACGTTTTGCAAAATACTGTCCCTTTATATACATCATATCATGTAAAGTATCCGTTGCTTTGTCAGGAATCCATTGTTTTGTTTGCAATTTTTCAATAGGTTTTTCCCCCGTCAAATGCATTACAACAGACGAAAGATCCTTTGCCGGATAAATACTCAATCCGTCCACATATTGAGCTTCAGGGCTGTTTTCTTCAGGAATAATTATGTTGTCATATCCTTGTTCTTTTGCGGAAATAAGTATAGGCAATAAACCGTTGACCTTTCGCAACTGTCCATCAAGCGACAACTCCCCAAGATATAAATACTCTTTTGCGCTAAACAAAGCAACGTTTTTGGAAACACACAATATACCAATAGCTATTGCCAAATCAAAAACACTACCTTCTTTTTTTGTATCAGCAGGAGCAAGATTAACTACAACCTTGCCCAAAGGATATTCAAAACCACTATTTCGTATAGAAAGTCTTACACGATCCTTACTTTCCTTAACAGCAGTATCTCCAAGACCTACTATATCAAATCCGGGTAGTCCTCCGTGTACGTCAACTTCTACGCTTATCAGATACCCGGACAAACCGTTTAGACCAAAACTGCGCAATTTTGCAAGCATATTTTTCTCCTGTTTATTTAATATAAAATACTATCTATTATTTGCCAATTTCTTATATTATTTTTTATCTTTTAAAATATAAAAAAACTGTCGAAATTTTCGACAGTTTTTTAACTTTTTTAATTGATTGTACCCTTTATCTTTGCTGCCTTACCTGTGCGTGCACGCAAGTAATAAAGTTTTGCACGTCTTACCTTACCACTGCGAACAATTTGAACCTTTTCGATTTTAGGACTATGAACGGGGAAAGTACGCTCTACTCCAATACCGTTAGAAATACGACGTACGGTAAAAGTTTCATTAAAGCCACCGTGTTTACGAGCAATAACTATACCTTCATAAGCCTGTACTCTTTCCTTGTTTCCTTCAATAACTTTAAAGTAAACTTTAACAGTATCGCCTACCTCAAATTTTGGGGCGTTGGGATTAAGATTTTCTTGTTCGATTGATTTAATGATGTCCATTGACTTTTTCTCCTATATACTTTGATATTTGTTAACCAAGTGTTCATACACAGAATAGTTGCCATTGGAACACCCGAAGTCACTAATGTAGTTTATCACACAAGATTATTTTTTGCAAGCGTTTTTAATTAATTTTTTTCAAAAAGCAAGTAAAAACGTGTTATTCGCTTCCGTCAAAAGCATTTACAATATGCTCGATTTCTTCCCCCGTAATGGCAATGACGTCAAAACGGAATTTTTTGTCTTCTATATTATTTTTGTAAATATACTTTTGCGCGCAAGAAATAATTTTTTTACGTTTAGAATAAGTCACGTATTCTTCAGGTCTCCCTAATTTATCGTCATTGCGTTTCTTTACTTCTACAAATACAATAATATCACCATTTTTAGCAATAATATCGATTTCACCCGTACGGCAAGTATAATTACGTTCTAAAATTTTATAATGTTTTTTCTTTAAATAAAGCGTTGCATTATCTTCTGCAAGTTTTCCGTTAAATCTGTTAAATAAACCCATTTTTATTTTTAAATTAAAAAACTTTGTTGTTCTTCGTTAAAAAAATTTTTTATAAAAGTTGCGCGGTGCAAAGGACAAGGACCATACTCTTTCAACGCCATAACGTGTTGTTTCGTACCGTAACCTTTATGTTGTTTGAAGCCGTATTGCGGGTAAAGATTATCCGCTTTTTCCATAAGCCTGTCTCTTGTAACCTTTGCAACGATACTTGCAGCTGCAATGCTATAACTGCTTGCGTCGCCCTTTATTATTGAAAACGTCGGTATTTTTGTTTCCGTTAATTTTACGGCATCTATTAAAACGATATCACCCAAAGTTAATCCGTCAATGCAATTTTTCATACATTTCTTTGTTGCGTTTAAGATATTTATCTTATCAATTTCGTCATTATCAGAAACAGCTACTACGTATTCTAATGCTGTTGATATTATTTTATCAAAAAGCTCCTCTCTCTTTTTGGGCGAAAGCTTTTTGCTGTCGTTTATTCCTTCTATTAATTTATCTTCGTCAAGAGGCATTACTACGCAAGCAACTACCACAGGACCTGCCAAAGGGCCTCTGCCTGCTTCATCCATACCTGCAGGAAATTTTTTGCCTTGCGCAAAAAAATCCTTTTCATATTGGAGCATATCTATGCTATTCTTTCGAATTGTTTTTGCCATAATCAATTAAGGTTATAATCCTTTAAAGTTTCCAAGGTAATTTTGCCTATTTTACCTTTTTTAAATTCGTCGCAAACTATAGTTGATGCTCTTAATAAATCTACTCCACCTTTTGCAAGACATCCTCGATTAAGGGCAATTTTTTCTAATAATTTTTCCGTAGAAAAAACTAAATCTTCTTTTTGCAAATTAAAACGTTTTATCAACAAATGCGGATATCTCTCAACGAGCTTAGCAAGCAAATATTGTGATGCTTCTACCGTATCTACCACCGCTTCATTTATACTGCCTACAAAAAGCAAATTTTGAGCAATATTTTGATTTTCAAATTTATTCCATAAAGTGCCCGGAGTATCAAGTAGCTCTAAACCTTCCTCCAATCTTATCCATTGTTTTCCTTTTGTTACACCCGGCTTATCTCCTACTATTGCATTTTTTTTACCGCTAAGAGAATTTATTAAAGTGCTTTTACCACAATTTGGCACACCCAAAATCATAGCTCTCGTTGGTCTAAAAACCCCTTTAGATGCAAATTTTTCAATGGTTTTTTTTCTGATATTTGCAAAAGCAGACTTTACCACCGCCGTGGTATTTGTTTGTGTAGAAATTACTTTTACTACCGACATACCTTGTTTTGAAAAATATTCTTCCCACTCTCTTGTTGCATTATCGTCTGCGAGATCGGTTTTGTTTAAAATAAAAACACACGGTTTATCGCCTATTAGTTTTTTGAAAGAAGGATTAAAACAAGAAAAAGGCGCGCGGGCATCTAAAAGATATCCCACGACGTCAATTAACTTAATATTTTCCTCGATCATTCGCAAGGCTTTTGTCATATGCCCCGGAAACCATTGAATATACACTGTTTACTCCTCTTTTGGGGTAGTGTTTTGTAATTTTTTTAAACGCCTTTGCTGACGCTTTTGTTCTTTTTTTAATTGTTCTTCCAAAAATAAATTGTGTTGTATTATTGCTTGATTATCTTGCGCAAGATCAGGACGGAGCGCGCAAGTAATATCAACTTGTTGTTGTTTACGCCACAATTTAATTTCTTTATGATTACCGTTTAAAAGCACTTGCGGTACTTTTAAGCCACGAAAATCGGCAGGTCTTGTATATTGCGGATACTCCAACAAATTGTCACAAAAAGTTTCTTCCTGAACTGATTGATTGCTCCCCAAAACGCCGTCTATATATCTACACAAACTGTCAACGAGCACCATAGCGGGCAATTCTCCCCCCGTCAAAACATAGTCGCCAATAGATATTTCCTCATCTATCTCCAAATCTAATACTCTTTGGTCAACTCCTTCATAATGGCCACACAGTAAAATAATATTTTCAAGTTTCGAAAGTCTCTTTACTGTTTTTTGAGAAAGTTTTGTACCTTTTGGGGATAAATAAATTCTATGCGCTTGCCTGTTGGGATCTAATGTATCTATTGCATCACAAATAGGCTGCGCCATCATAAGCATTCCTGCGCCGCCACCAAAAGCATAATCGTCACACTTTTTGTGTTTATCCTTAGAAAAATCACGAATATTTACGACTGAAATATCTACTATACCGTTTTCTCTTGCTCTGCCTATAATGCTATATTGTAAAGGCGAAAACATTTCAGGAAATAATGTTAGTATTTCAATTTTAGTTTTCATAAAATACTATTTCTCTAATAATTACTTTGTCAACTACTAAAACGTTATCATCTATGTCAAATACCGAATTTAATGCTTTTATAAAGGGAAATCGCGCAATACCACCTATTGGGGTTTTTAAAGTATAAACGTCAGCGCTAACTCCGTTTTGATAAACGTCTATCAACTCTCCCAAGAGATTTCCATCCGAATCTTTAACCTGACAACCCAAAATATCGTCAATAAAATAAATATCGCTTGGCAAATTAATATCTTGTTTTTCGGCGTAAACAGTTTTACCCCTAAGGGTTTCTGCTTGATTTCTGTCAGTTACTCCATCTAAAAGTACGTACAAAAATTTGCCGTCAGATCTAATATTCTTTACGGCGGTGGCATTTCCATCAATATAAACGGTTTTGAGAGACAAAAGAAAGGTATTATCTAAGGAGGACGCCATTTTGACCTCCCCCTTAATACCTTGTGCTTTTAGTACTGTTGCTACTGGCTTTTTCATGAGCATTTAATCGTCCGAGCGTTTCCTCTTTTCACCGCCCAAAATTTCTACGTTGTATTTTTTTCCGTCAAGCATACCGATAGACTTAACAAGCGTTCTTATTGAAGAAATAATTTTGCCTTGCCTACCTATAACTTTGCCTATATCGGTTTCCGCCACTGCAATAACGACGTCTACGTTTTTGTCATCAATCTCAGTCATAGAAACGCCTACAGTAGATTTATTATCAACGAGATTTCCGACGATATACTCTAATAAATCTTTAACCATAATTATCTTAACAAGCTGTTATTCAGCCTTTTCTTCCTCTTTAGGCTTTGGTGCCGGCGGAGCAATTTTGTTGGGTACGGAACGTTTTTTTGCTTCAATCAAACCTTTTTGAACCAAAATACTTCTTACCGTGTCAGTGGGTTGCACACCACTTTCCAACCAATGCTTTACCTTGTCTTCCTTAAGTGTGATTGTTGCAGGATCAGTCAACGGATTATAAGTGCCGACCAAGTCAATATACTTGCCGTCACGAGCTTTACGACTATCAATTACAACAATACGATAGAAAGGTGATTTTTTGTCGCCCATACGGGTGAGTCTCATTTTTACAGACATTTTTATTTCCTCCAAAAGTAAATATTTTTATTTTTTAGTTATTTAAAAAGGTAATTTAACACCACGCTTTCCGCTAAAACGCTTCATCATTTCTTTGGCTTGTTCAAACTGTTTGATAAGTCTGTTTACCGCCTGCACATCCGTTCCGCTACCAGAGGCTATACGACGTCTACGCGAATAATTAAGAATTTTAGGGTTACTACGCTCAGCAGGAGTCATTGACAAAACAATGGCTTTAATACGTGACAATTCATTTTCGTCAATATCTTCTTCCTTAACTTTTAACTTGCTTGCGCCGGGCACCATATTAAGTAAATCTTTAACGTTGCCCATTTTTTTAAGGCTATCCAATTGTGATAAATAGTCGTTTAAATCAAAAGACGCGTCCTTAATTTTTTTTGCCATTTTTATAGCGTCTTCCTCGGTAATAGCGTTTTGGGCTTTTTCTATCAAAGTTAAAACGTCACCCATACCAAGTATACGACTTGCCATTCTATCAGGATAAAAAGGCTCTAAATCTTCTGGTTTTTCGCCAATACCACAAAACTTAATAGGCTTTCCGGTAACGGCTTTTACTGATAAAGTTGCTCCACCGCGAGTATCGCCATCGAGCTTTGAAACAATAACGCCAGTCAATCCAACTTGCTCGTCAAAGGTTTTTGCCACGTTGACAGCATCTTGCCCCGTCATTGCATCAACAACCAATAATGTTTCCGAAACGTCAAAAGCGTTTTTCAGACCGACTAATTCTTCCATTAATTGATTGTCAATATGCAACCTACCAGCCGTGTCCAATATAACAGTATCGAAATTAAATTTCTTTGCATGTTCTACGGCATTTTTAGCTATTGTTTTAGGCGCGATTTGCCCCATTTCAAAGAAACCTACACCTACTTTTTCCGAAACGATTTTTAATTGTTGAATTGCCGCAGGACGATATATATCGCAAGCAACAAGTAAAGGATTTTTGCCTTGCTTTTTTAAATACAAACCTAATTTGCCACACATAGTAGTTTTGCCACTACCTTGCAAACCACACATTAAATAAATCGTAGGCAATTTGCTTGATACGTTAAGTTTGCTCTGTGTACTGCCCAATAATTCAATTAATTGCTCGTTAACTATTTTTATTACTTGTTGACCGGGTGTAAGACTTTTAAGTATTTGTTCCCCGACTGCTATTTCGGAAACCCTGTTTACAAAATCCTTAGCAACTGCAAGATTTACGTCCGCTTCAAGCAATGCTACTCGTATTTCTCTCATAGCCTGTTTGATTTCCAATTCCGTAAGAGCACCTTTATTAGTCAACTTACTAAAAACGTGATTGATTTTTTGACTTAGTGATGAAAAAAGCGCCATATTAAACCTCCGTAATTTCCAGAATAGCGTCTAGCGCCTGTTTAACGGTAAAATCATCTGTCGTTAAGTTTTGCTTGCATTTTGCAACAATTGAACTAATTTCCTTCATTTTAGAAAAAATCCCCAACTTTTCTTCCGCGGAAAGCAACGCAGATTCCGCTTTTTTAATCGTATCTCTTACAGCCTGACGACTAATTGCATATTGCTCTGCTATTTCCCCCAACGAACAATCCGAGTCGTAAAAAAGCGAAAGCATATTTTTTTGATTTTCCGTCAAAAGGTTGCCGTATAAATTGGCCAAATAGATAATATTTAAGTTGTCAAATTTGGATAATTTCATAATAAAGGTGTAAAGTTTAAATGCTTTACACCTTTATTATATCAATAAAAAATTATTTGTCAAGTAATTAAATACGATTTTTATAAAATACCTTCAACAAATGCGTTTGAATCAAATGGTACTAAATCGTCAATTCCTTCGCCTACGCCCACAAAATAAACGGGTAGCCCTTGTTGACTGTTTACAGCAAAAACAACACCGCCCTTTGCCGTACCGTCAAGTTTTGTAAGAATGATACCGTCAAGATCTATTGCATCGTCAAAAATTTCACATTGATTGATTGCATTTTGTCCCGTCGTTGCATCAAGTACCAATAAATTGATTTTTTGAGCTTCGGGATATTCTCTTTCGGCAACTCTTGAAATCTTTTTAAGCTCTTCCATAAGGTTCTTTTTATTGTGTAATCTACCTGCTGTATCAACAATAACAACGTCTGTCTTTTTGCTTTTTGCGCTACTTACAGCATCATAAACAACAGCGCCGGGATCACTGCCCTCGTGTTGCTTGATTATTCTTACGTTTGCGCGATTTGCCCAAACGTCAAGTTGGTCACCTGCCGCAGCGCGAAAAGTGTCCGCGGCGGCAACAAGCACACTCTTGCCTTGTTTTGAATAAAAGTTAGCAAGCTTACCTATTGACGTGGTTTTGCCTACTCCGTTTACTCCTACCACCGTAATAATTGTAGGTGGAGTTATTTGAAAATTGGAGTCACCCAAAATATCCAACAAAACTTCCTTTAGAGCATTTATTGCAGATTGTTCGTCGGTAATAGATTTTTCCTTGATTTTTTCTTTAAGATTTTCAATAATTTCCTCTGTAGTTTCCGCCCCAACATCTGCAGAAATCAAAACGTCAGACATCTCGTCATAAAAATTATCATTAAAAATACCTATTTTAAAGAGTTTTTTTAAATGAAAACCTATTGCTTGTTTTGTTTTTTGTAGTCCTTGTTTTATTTTGTCAAAAAAACCCATATACAAACTCCTATTCTTGCCCTATTGCAATTGCCTCCGAAAGTTGTACGGAAACATTTTTAGAAACTCCCTTTTCTTCCATAGTGATACCATAAAGAACGTCGGCAGATTCCATAGTTGCTTTTTTGTGAGTAATAACCAAAAATTGAGTCTTTTCGCTAAACTTACGCAAATAACGCGCAAAACGTTCGATATTTGCATCATCTAACGCAGCTTCTACTTCGTCCAAAACACAAAACGGCATTGGACACATTTTGATAATTGCAAATAATATAGCAATTGCGGTAAAGCTTCTTTCTCCACCCGACAACAAATTGATATTTTGCAATTTCTTTCCAGGTGGCTGAGCCTCTATTTCGATACCGTAATCTAACGGAGATTTACCTTCTTCCTGCTCAATAGTCAGTCTTGCATGACCGCCCGCAAAAAGCTCCCTAAAAATTTCTCCAAAATTTTTATTAATTTCTGAAAAACCCGCATTAAATCTCATTACCATCTCATCAGTAAGGTCTTTGATTATTTTTTGCTGATCAGCTTCGGCTTTTTTAAGATCTTCTATTTGAGCATCCATATCGTCATATCGAGATTTTGTTTCGGAATATCCTTCAATACTCGTAAGATTTACATCGCCCAAACGTGACAATGCGCTCTTGTATTTTACAATATCTTTTTCGGCAGATTTAATGTCAAATTCTTGAACCTTGTATTGTAAAGCCTCAGAATAGGTCAATTCATAAATCTCATCCATACGTTTTTGTAACGCCTCGAGATTTAGATCTATATTTGACAATTCGTTTTCAGCGCGTAATATCTTTTCGTTTACCTTATTTAGTACAACGCCTGCGTCAGCTCTTGCAACGTCAGCAGCAGTACATTGATCTTTTAAAGTATCTTTCAAAAGATTGATTTCCTCAACTTTTTTGTGAATATCAGACAACGCTTTAACTTTTTCATTGTCTGAATTTCCTATAAAAAGTTTGGATTTTAAATCTTCTACGTTCAAATTATAAACTTCCAACTGTTGCCTTTTTTCACCCAAATCAAATTGTGTCGTTACAACAAATTCTTTTGAAGAATTTATTTCTTTGTTTGTAGCGGCAATATTGCTTGCAAGTAAAGAAAGTTTTAATTTTGCGTCATTTATTGCATCAAACACCGTATTACGCTTGTTTTTGAGAGCGTTGTATTCCTTTAACTCCGTATCGTTGTCAGTAACGATTTTATCTTTTTGAGCTTCCAAGGCACTGATTTCATTTTGTATTTGCTTTGAAGTTTTTTCAATATTATTCAATTTTTCCGTCAAAGTTTTACGTTCGGCGGAAATACCCTTAATAAAGTTTTGTTCACTAGCGCTTAAAGCTCCAAATTTTGATATTCTTTCCTGATATGCGGCAATTTTTACTAAATTTTGTTGATAATCAGCATTAGAACGAGCAATCAAAAGAGCATAATGTTGTTTTGTTGAAGTCAATTCTTCTCTCTTTTTAGCGCAGTCCGCCTGATCTTGTTTTGCTTTTTCTACCTTAATTTTTAGTTCGTCTATTTCTCTTTCGGCGCTCAACAAACCACTTTCGGCTTTTTTGCTACCACCGGAAATCGTACCCGCAGGTAAAATAATTTCACCCTCGAGAGTAACCAAACGGAAACGGTACCCGTATTTTTTGCTAATTTTAATTGCATTGTCAATATTATCTACCAACAACGAACCACCCAACAAACTATCTACTACAGGTACAAAAACGTCTTTAGTTGAAACAAAGTCACTCGTAACACCCAAACAACCGACTTCTTTCAATACTGATTTATCCTCTATTACGCGCGGTCTAATGGAAGTTAGAGGCATAAAAGTTATTCTTCCGTAGCGACGTTCTTTTAAATGAGCTATAAGATATTTTGCATCTTCCTCGTTTTTGGTAACTATATTTTGCAAACTGTTGCCCAAAACTGCCTCAATTGCTATTTCATATTTTTGGTCAACCTTAATTACGTTTGCCACTACACCCATAACTTTTTCTGCTATGGTTTTATCCAAAGAGGCATCTTTCATCAATTGCTTTACACTACCTGCAAATCCCTCATAGTTTTCAAGGGAAGATTGCAAATATTTTTGTCGAGCAATCAAAACTGCCGTATTTTGAGACAAGGTATTGAAAGAATTGTTTACGTCAAAAAGTTTTTGTTCGTTTTCATTATTTAGTTTATGCAAATCGTCCAATTCTTTCTTGAACTTTTCAGCATTTACTTTTGCATCTTCAAAAACGGAAACAACCTGTTTTTCTTCCTCGCTGTTATGAGCGAGTTTTTCCATAATTTCCTTTTCTTGAACGTCCATATCGTCAAGACGTTCGACGTAATTTACTTTTTCGGTAGTAAGCCCAGCCAAAGCGGACTTTTTTTCCGTTAATGCGTCCAATATACGCAATCTCTCGTTTTGCGCCGTTTCGTTTGAATCTCTCATCTTTGAAATTTGAGCTTCCAACGAAGCATGAGCGATATTAAGTTCAGCAAGTTCTTCCGTCAACTTTTGATGACTTTCTGTTTTTTCTTTAATCTCCCTTAACAACTCTTCAATTTTTTGAGTAGTCTGCTCTATTGCCGTTTCATCAAATTCTATTTGTGACAAAGTATCTTCGATTGACTTGTTAAAAAACTTTATTTGCTCACCCAAAACTTTAATCTCACCAGATTGCCTCTCTACCGCAACAGAAAGCTCCATTTCTTCGGTATGCAGTTTGGTAATTTCATCATCAGTATTAGCCATTTTTTCAAAAATTTCCTGATAATGACGATTAGCTTCATTTAACTTTTGTTCTGCCAAAAGTTTTTCTTCTTCAAGCGCAGAAATTAAAGAGCCTATCCGTTGTTTCTCCACAAATGCATTATCGTAACTATGTATATATGCATTAACTTCCAAAACTTTAAGCTTTTCGGTGATTTCAAGATATTTTTTTGCATCTTCACTTTGTTGCTTTAGTGGTCCTAATTGCCTATCTAACTCAACCATAATATCGTTGAGTCGAGTCATATTATCGCGATACTTCTCTAATTTTCTTTCCGTTTCTATCTTGCGTACGCGAAATTTTGAAATTCCCAAAGCTTCTTCAAAAATTGCGCGACGATCGTCAGGCTTTGCATTGAGTATAGCGTCCATTCTACCCTGTCCAACTATACTATATCCTTCACGACCAAGACCAACGTCTCTCAACAAATCGCTTATTATTTTTAACTTTGAAACGTTTTTGTTAATCAAATATTCACTTTCGCCACTTCTATAAAGTTTTCTACTAATAACTACTTCATCAAATTCCAATGGAAAAATCCTGTTTTTATTATCAAAATACAAAGAAACTTCACAATAGCTCATAGATTTGCGTTTTTCAGTACCGGCAAAAATAAGATCCTGCATAGTCTTACCGCGCAAGAGTTTTGCGCTTTGCTCACCCAAAACCCAACGTATAGCATCCGAAACGTTGCTTTTTCCGCAACCGTTAGGACCTACTATGGCTGTGATAGGTTGACTGAATTTCAATTCAAATTTATCGGCAAATGACTTAAATCCAAAAGCCTCTATTTTAGTTAGGTTTATCATAATTCTCCGTTAATAATTTTAATTTTTTAAGAGCGCGTTTTGCCGCATAAGATTGCGCTTCCTTTATAGAAGACCCGTAACCTTCACCCGCCACAACCCCGTCAACCAGTACAGAGTAATAAAAGATAGGCGAATCATCACTGCCTTCTTTTTTTAACATAACGTACTGAATAGAAAAATTTTGTTTTTCAGAAGCCTCTTTAAGCAAAGTTTTAAAATCTCTACCCGTTTCTACGTACATTGCTTCGCCAAGCTCTTTTTTAAGCGTGGCAAAAATAAACTTTTCTGCTTGATCCAGCCCACCGTCAAGATAAATGGCGCACAAAACTGCTTCGTAAAGATCCGCATAAATTTTTTTATTTTTTTTAAAGTTTACGTCCTGTTTTGTAAAGCCTTGGTCAACTAATAAAAAATCCATCAACCCCAACTCTGCAACCTCTCTACTCAGACTGTTTGTGTCTACCACGTCAGCCCTGACTAAAGTATAATCACCCTCGTTTCTGTTTGGGTATTTATTATAAAGATATTTTGCCACAACAAAGTCTAACAAGGCATCACCCAAAAACTCCATACGTTCATTACTATCGACTCCGCGCTTATGAGCGTAAGAAGAATGAGTAAAAGCAGTTACGAGCAAGTCAGTATTTTTAAAATTATATTTCAGTATTTGTTGTATCGTGTTGAGCGACTGCATTAAATTCGTTTTTGAGGTTTTCAATTAATTTACTCCTATACATATTTACAACTTGCATTATACTACCGCAAATACTATCAGCTTTACTATTGCCGTGAGATTTAATGACCAATTTCTCAACGCCCAAAAACGGCGCTCCGCCTTGTTTGGTATAATCAAGTTTTGTTGCGATATTTTTAAAATTCTTCTTAAGCATTGCTCCTGCTATTTGAGAACGCAGAGAGGAGGTTATTTCCTGCTTGATTATTTTCATTATCGTAGAAACCGAACCTTCAATAGCTTTTAAGGCAACGTTGCCCCAAAAGCCGTCACATACTACCACGTCATAATTTCCGCTTAAAATCTCTCTTGCTTCCATATTGCCAACAAAGTTTATAGGCATTTCTTTAAGCAAAGCAAAGGCTTCGTGACACAACTCATTTCCTTTCTTATCCTCTGTACCGTTACACAACAAACCTATTCTTGGCGACTCTACCCCCAACATGCTTTTTGCGTATGCATTACCCATCAAAGCAAATTGTGCAAGCATATGAGCTTTGCAATCAACGTTTGCTCCACAATCAATTAATACAACTTTTTTATTATCGTCTATGGTTGGCAAGATGGGCGCAAGCGCAGGACGGTTAATACCTTTAATTCTTCCAATCTTTAAAAACGCTCCCGTCAAAACAGCCCCCGTACTCCCAGCAGAAACCAATCCCATACATTGAGGATCAGTCTTTGCCAACTCCAACGCAACAACTAAACTACTTTGTTTTTTTGCGCGGATAGCAACAGTCGGTACTTCATCATTCGTAATAACGTCAAGCGCGTTAACTATTTGTATACGATTTACGTAATCTTCTATCGGATAATTTTTAAGTATAGATTTAATCTCTTCTTCCTTACCAACCATTACAACGTCAAATCCGTCATATTTTCTTATTGCGTCTATGCAACCTGCTATAATTTCATTTGGCGCGTAATCTCCACCATAAATATCAACTACTACGTTCATATATAAAACCCCTATTTTAAACAATCGATATAAATAAATATAAATTTGTTAGAAACATTTAAAATTTATATTTGTCAACTAAAATTATACTATACTTTATAAATAATTTCAAGGGTATTAATAAAAAAAATATATTTGTTTCACAAGTCATGCTACTGTTTCACTACCTTAAAGAAAACATATTTTGCCAACTAAAATGTTTCACAATATAAATTCTGATGTTTCACGCTGGATTTTTTTAAAAAACTTATGTTTCACGACAAAATTCAACGTTTCACGCATGCAAAATTATAAAATTTTATTTTTATACTTGTTAAACGTCAAAATTATAAGTTTGAAGTAAAATATTGTATAAAATTTAGCAAAAATAAAAGAGCAAGTGTAAAAACCTGCTCTTTTATTTGTATTTTTGAGGTGAGATTATTTATTGTCCGCTTTTTGAGCGACTACTTCTCTGCCATCATAAAAACCGCAATGCTTACATACCGTATGAGAACGGATTTTTGCGTGGCATTGTGGGCACTCAATCAAGTTGGGCGCGCTTATCTTCCAGTTTGCAGCTCTTGTGTGCTTTCTCTGTTTAGATGTTTTTCTTTTTGGTACTGCCATAGTCTTACCTCCGATATTACTCTAATTTACAACCATATTATTATAACACAGTTTTTCAAAATGTCAACCGTTTAAACTATATTTTTGCAATCCTCTTTGTTTCGCGAGCAATAACAAGTTCTTCATTGGTAGGAATAACAAACACTTTAACTTTGCTGTCCTTTGCGGAAATATCTACCACTTGACCGCGCGGGCAATTATTATTTTTATCTTGATCGAGTTTTACTCCAAGATAATCCATATTGTTCAAAACCATATTACGCACGTAAGGAGTATTTTCACCAACGCCAGCAGTAAACACAATACAGTCACAACCATTCATAACTGCAGCATATTGACCTATATAACCCTTAATACGATATGCAAAAATATCAACTGCGAGTTTATTTCTCGGATTATCAAACGCATTATTTTCAGTAAGATCTCTAAAGTCACTGCTTACACCGGACAATCCAAGCATACCGCTCTTTTTGTTAAGATAATTTAAAGTTTCCGCAATTGTCATACCCTTTTTATTCATAAGATATTCTACGACCGCAGGGTCAAGATTACCGCAACGCGTACCCATTGGCAAGCCTTCTAACGGCGTAAATCCCATAGAAGTGTCAATGCTCTTTCCGTTGCAAACAGCAGAAATACTACTACCGTTGCCAAGGTGACAAGTAACAATCTTAAGGTCTTTTATATCCTTGCCCATAGCTTTTGCCGCTTCATTGCTGACAAACATATGGCTTGTACCATGGAAACCGTATTTACGAATACGCAAATCTTTGTAATCATCATATGGAATACCGTACAAAAAAGCTTCTTGTGGCATAGAAGCGTGAAAAGCCGTATCAAATACTGCTACCATCGGCGTATTCGGCATAACTTTTTGACAAGCTTCAATACCCATAATATTTGCAGGATTGTGCAAAGGCGCCAAATCGATATTATGCTTACAACAATCAAGTACGTCTTGATCTACCAAAACGGAAGTATTGTAATCTTCCGCGCCATGAACAACGCGATGACCGACTGCGGAAATCTCATCCATAGATTTAACCACGCCACATTCGTTGCTCGTCAAAGCAGACAAAACCATTTGTATTGCTTTTTCGTGATTAGGCATATCTTCTTTAAAGACAAATTCCTTTCCATTTGCTTTGTGGGTCAAAACACTACCGTCAATACCTATACGTTCACAAAGACCTTTTGCAATAACGGATTCATTTTGCATATCAATTAATTGGTATTTTAAACTGCTACTACCTGCATTGATAACTAAAATTTTCATAATAATATTCTCCAAATTTAAATTTTAATATAAAATTATTTACCTGCTTGAATACACGTCAAGGCAACAGTACCCACTATGTCCCCCACGTTGCAACCGCGAGACAAATCATTGACAGGTTTTGCAAAACCTTGACAAATTGGGCCATAAGCATCAAAACCACCCAAACGTTGTACCAATTTGTAGCCGATATTACCCGCGTTAAGTTCGGGGAAAATAAGAACGTTGGCTTGCCCTGCAACCTTGCTACCTTTTGCTTTGAGAGCAGCAACTTCTGGTGAAAGCGCTGCGTCAAGTTGCAACTCACCGTCAATTGGCAAATCAGGAGCCTTTTCCTTAACCATTGCAGCCGCCTCCTGAACTTTAGTAACAAAATCATGTTTTGCGCTACCTTTTGTAGAAAAGCTGAGCAAAGCAACTTTGGGTTCTACTCCCAAAAATGCATTTGCTGAATTATAAGACGCCAAGGCAATATCACAAAGCTGTTCTGCCGTGGGATCCGGCGTAACAGCGCAATCGGCAAACAAATACAAGCTATTTTCTACTTTTTCTGGATGATTCATAATGAAAAATCCACTAACGGTACTAATACCGGGCGCAGTTTTAATTATTTGAAGCGCAGGACGTAGCATATCTCCGGTGCTGTGGATAGCACCACCTACCATACCGTCTGCTACTCCTTGTTTGACCATCATTACGCCATACCACATAACGTCTTTCATCAACGTAAGAGCTTGTTCGGGTGTCATACCTTTTGCTTTTCTCATTTCGTAAAGACAATCGGCGTATTGTTGCAAATTTTCACTTTCGACGGGATTAATAAAGGTAATACCATCAAGACTTACGTCTGGGCAAACCTTTTGCGCCACGTTTTTGTCTCCCAATAATATAATTTTTGCGAGTTTTTCTTGCGTGCAAATAGCGGCCGCTCGAATAACACGTGGTTCTTCACCCTCGGGCATAACAATAGTCTTGTTCAGCTTTTGAGCTTGTGCTTTGTACTGTTCAATAAGATTTTTCATACTTTCTCCTAACCATTGTAAAAAATATTTTTTTATGCTAAAATACTATTAGATAGTATCTAACTTTAATATCATACTACAAAAATAAAAAATAGTAAATAAGAGTAGGTAAAAAAATTTGAAAATTTTTGGAATTATTTGCGAGTACGACCCTTTACACTTAGGGCACGCACGCCTTATTAATCACGCTAAAAATATTGCAGGCAAAGACGGTATGGTTTTATGCATAATGTCGGGTAATTTTGTACAGCGTGGGCTGCCTTCCATTTTGAATAAATTTTGCAGAGCAAAACATGCAATACTTGCAGGAGCTGATGCAGTAATAGAACTTCCAACCCTTTTTGCTACTGCTAGCGCAAGTGATTTTGCCTTGGGAGGAGTAAAAATTTTAAACCAGCTAAAAGCAGATACTTTGATTTGTGGCAGCGAATGCGGTGACAAAAACGTAATTTTATCACTTGCTCAATTCCTCTTTTCTCCATCTGAAAAATTTAACGCTATCGTACGCAACCATCTCGAAAAAGGACAAAATTACCCCACGGCGCTTTCTTTTGCCGAAAAAGAAATATATGGCTCCAATATTTTAAACTCTCCCAACAATCTTCTTTCAATAGAATATGCAAAAGCAATTTTAGCTACAAATTCAAATCTATCTTTTGAAACACTCAAAAGAGACAGCGATTTTCTTGATGAAAATAATTTTGACAACTGTTCTTCCTCCGTCATCCGTAAAGCCTTTTTGGAAAATAATCTCGACAAAGTAAAACATCATTTACCCGAATACGTTTTTAACGATCTTAAAAATCTCGACAAAAACTATTTAAAAAAATATCAAGACTTTATTCCTCTTTATATGGCAACAAAAACAAAAAAACAAGTAGAGGAAATTGCAGACGTTATTGAAGGACTTAACAATTACTTGATAGATAACCTCGACAGCAACTATGAAAAATATATTTCAAATTTAAAAACAAAACGATACACCAGAGCAAGACTTAACAGAATTCTGCTCTATTCGATTTTAAACATTACCAAAAATCTCCAAATGTTTAAATACAGCGCAGAATTACCAATAAATTTGCTTGCAATAAAAAACGATAAAAGAATCATAGGAGAAATCAAAAGAAGAACAAACACCGACTTGACTCAAGAAAAATTACAATATATTACTGAAATCAACCAGCTAACCGAAAATTCTGACAAATTCTACTATACTATGTATGATATAGTAATTGACAAAAATAAAATTAACAAGTTAAATAAATATTAAAAATCTATATATACTAAAGTTTTACGGTTTTTCATAAATTAAGATATGAAAAACCGCTTTTTTTCAATATTTACAACTATTGGATGCTTTGCATTTATTTTGTTATTTTTAAGTAATCCAAAATACTATTCCTCCTCCGCTTTAGAAGGCTTAAATTTATTTTGTGTCAACGTGTTGCCTTGCCTTTTTCCTTTCTTTGTTGCCTGCAAACTATTAATTGGTTTAAATTGTTTAAATGCTATAGAAAAAATTTTTTCTCCAATTACGCGAATTTATACAAAAGAGCCAAAAGGAGCTTTTGTGTTTTTAATCAGTTTAATAAGCGGGTTTCCCGTTGGAGTTGCAACCGCTTGTGAGCTACAACAAAAAAATATAATATCAAAGCAAAGTTGCGAAAATATTTGCATATTATGTAATTTTGCAGGACCAATTTTTGTAATCGGTACGGTTGGTAGCTTTTTTGAAAATCAAAAAATTGCTATTATATTATACATATCCTCCCTACTTGGGGCATTAATAAATGCTTTGTTTTTTTGCAAAAAAACAAATGAAAATATTTATTTTAGGCGCCCTTATCCAGAAGTAAAAGAATCAAAAACACTATTTACAGACTGTATGTATTCTTCAATTAACAATATTTTATTTGTAGGTGCAAGCATAATGATTTTTTACGTTTTAGGAAAAATGATTTTTGCTTCTTTGCCGATATTGTCGCCATTATCACAAACATTAATTCAAGGAATTTTAGAAGTAACAAGTTCAACAAAATTGGCGTCGCAATTGCCCAACAAATTTTTGGGGGTTGTTATTTCTTCTGGAAGTATAGGATTTGGTGGTTTATGCGTATTTTTACAAACGTGCGCTTTTTGGCAAAAATCAGGTATAAACTGTTTTTCAATGTTAATAAAAAAAGCAACCCAAGGGATTGCTTCAATGTTTTTTTGCGCCATACTATGTATTATCTTCAAAATTTGATTTAAGTTAGATTTGGCAATATTTCATAAATTTTTAATATTGTTTTTTCGGTTTCTTCCCAACCCAAGCACTCGTCAACCTTTGAAACTCCATAGGTGTTTTGAGCGCTTCCGGCATATAAATAACTTTCCAACATTATTCCTCTGGCATTTGTATTAGAAACAACGTTTATCGCATTTTGAATTTGATTTTCAGCCTTTTTTTGGCTATTGGCATGACTACAGTCCACCATAACAAAATCGCAATTCGTATTTAATTCTTTTGCATATTCCTTTATTCTGTCTATAGATTGTTGATTTGCGTTAGAAAAATATTCTCCATTTTCGTTACTAAAACCACGTAAAACAACGTGCGAAAATTCATTACCTGCCGTTGTAACTTGACCACCGTCAAAACAAAATTTTCTTTTAGTTTTAATTGCATGCAATCCGCCCGCGAGATTTTTTAGGTTTCCCGAAATGCTGTTTTTTAAACCCACGGCAACCTCTAATCCGCTCGCCAAATCTCTATACAAAGGAGAATCCGATTGCCTTGCTCCAATAAAATAATAGCTAATCAAATCGGCATTATACTCCAGTTGCTCAACGTATAAAAATTCATCCGCAATAGGTAACCCCGTTTTCGAAACACAATTTGCCAACATCCTGCGTGTTTTTTCCACCCCAAGAGCAATATCTATTTTGTCTCCATCTGGTTGAAACATCATACCAAGATATCCTTCGCCTATCGTACGAGCTTTTGCCGTGTATAAACGCGCCACTAAAAATATTTTATCTTTTACTTTCAAGCTCAATTCTTTCAAGCGTAAACAATATTCCAATACCGCGTCAGAATTATCCGCCCCACAAGGTCCGCAAACAATTAAAAAACGTTTATCTTTTCCCGAAATTATGTTTTTAATAATTTCGTCGTTGGTTTCTTTTACTTTTTTGCAAAGTTTATCCAAACGAACTTTTTTACGCAATTTTTTTGGCGTAACCATTTTTTCATACTTTTGAAACATAATAAACCTCTTTTATAATTTCCTTAATATCGTCGGGAACAAACGAGGAAATATCTTTATTATACTGTATAAATTCTCTCACCAAGGAACTGCTCAGGTGCTTATATTTTGGCGAAGAAAACATAAATAATGTTTCTACGCCAAAGATATCTTTATTAATGGTTGCCATTTCATACTCATATTCAAAATCAACAACGTTACGAACTGACTTAATTATACAATCGACGTTATTTTGTTTGCAAAAATCAGCCAACGTACCATTAAAACTCATTACTTTTACTTTTGGCAAACTTTTACATGCTTGTTCTAAAATATATTTTCTCTTTTCAATCGAAACAGAAGATCGTTTATTTTTATTTTGAGTAACTGCAAAAATTACCTCATCAAAAATATCGCAAGCTCTATTTATAACGTCTAAATGTCCGTTATGCACGGGAGAAAAACTACCGGCAAATACCGCGCGTTTCATTGTTCATCCTCCAAAACTTGATAAAAGGAAAAAGTACATTTACCCATTACTTTTTCACGATATTTACTGATATTTCCAACGGTGTCGGGTAACGAATTTGCAGAATCATGTTCTAAAACAACTATTGCATCTTTAGTCAAGATGTCACTTTTGTCAAGTCTTTTTAAAATATCATAATAAAATCCATCCGCATAGGGAGGGTCGGCAAAAATAATATCGAATTTTTGTTTTAATCCACCAATAGCCACGTCATAAGGCAAATTGATAACGTTACTCAAATCGGTACAACCGCATTTTTCACAATTAGCTTTGATGATCTTTGTCGCTTCTTTATTGATATCGACAAAGATACAATGCTCCGCGCCTCTACTCAATGCCTCTATTCCAAGACTACCGCTACCAGCAAATAAATCTAAAACTTTTGCATTAGGCACGTAGGTTTGTAAAATATTAAACAATGTTTCTTTAGTGCGATCTAAAGTCGGTCTAAGCGTAGTTTTAGGAATTTCTAATTTACGCCCTTTAAATTTACCTGCAATAACTCTCATAATACTTAATATTTGTCAACAAAGACAACTCTCTCTTTTTCTACATACTCATTTAATGGACAATTCGGAACATCCATTCCAAATGCTATTTTTGTCAAATCTTTACAATCAAGAATAAATTCATACTTTTTGGAATATTCAACTTGTGGAGAACCGTTTAAAAGGTCTATATTAAAAAAACTCTCCTTTTCCGGATATAAATCGTCTACTATTTTTACGGAAAAATTTGCCGTCACTTTTTTATAATTAAGATTTCTTAACAAACAAATTGGAGAAACTACTCTCGCCATAACGTATGGCTCTGAGTCTCCAAAATAATCAATAAACTCAATGCCGTCAAACTCTTTAACTCCGTTTAAAACTGTCAAATCCCCTATTGCTTCTTCTATTTCTTTATCAGAATAAGCAACATAGCAGACTTTTCCGTCTCTTTCAAATATTCTTGGAACAATATTTTCTACCGCCCAACGAGCCATAATTTTTCTTATATCTTTTTCGTTGCGGTATTGATATATTTGCGCCTTTTGATTAGTTTTATTAAATATTTCAAATACGTCCTCTTCGGTTGCTATACGATTTTTTGCATCTATTCCATCATATTTTGCAAAATATTTGCCAACTTGAGACACTGTTACAAAACCCAATTTTTCGTAAACTTCTCTTTTATTAGGATATAGCATTACAAAAGGAGTATTCATCAACGCCAAATCATCTAAAGTAAGCCTAATAAGTTTTTTTAAATATCCTTTTTTGCGATATTTTTCCTTAGTTGCTACACCAACCAAAAAAAACGTACGCAAAATTTTTTCAGAAAAAACTAATCGTTTAATTACCAAATATAATGCGCTAACCAAGTCGCCATTATCTACTATACACCTTGTATTACGCTTTGAATAGTATTGTTTAAAAAAGTTATTTATATACTCTGGCGAATCATCAAAGGATTCTTTATATAGTTTTATCAATTCATCTTTTTTCGACATAATACTCTATTTCTTTTATTTACATTTTAACATATTTTTCCTACAAAGACAATTGCATAACCAAAAAAAATATGATAAAATAACATACGAGGTAATTATGAAACGTTTTAGTTATAAATTAAGTCCTATTATTTTGACATTAATTATTATAGGTTTGGTATTATGCGTTTTGGCAATTATTTTTTCTATTTTAAAATTCTTTGATTTACCAAATTTTAAAAGTATCTCTCCTATACTCGACGTTATTACAATAATAATTTCCTTTATTTTTATCTTTCTACTAATTCTTGTTCTTACACTCCATTACAAAATCGACGCAACAGGAATAAAATTAATTTTGGGTTTTATACCTATTGTCAACGGTTTTAATGCAAATGAAATTTCCGCCGTAGTATACAAAACAAAACAAAACGTTCTATTGATAGTAAAAGATATAACCTCTGAAACTGTTTTCGGTTCAGCAGTCAATATTTCTTCAGATAACTTCAACGCCTTTGTCAAAACATTGACTGATTGTAAAATCTCTTTTGATTATATTGAAGATATTGATTAAAAACATTAAAGCAAAAAGGAACTTTTATCTATTAAAAGTTCCTTTTTGCTAATTGGTGGAGATAATGGGATTCGAACCCACGGCCTACGCGTTGCGAACGCGTCGCTCTACCAACTGAGCCATATCCCCATATGTTATTTGCAAAACGAAAGACACTCTCAACGAGTGTCTTTCATTGCTGGTGGAGATGAGGGGGGTCGAACCCCTTACCTCTTGAATGCCATTCAAGCGCTCTACCAGTTGAGCTACACCCCCAAAGGCTTTTGCTTACTTATTATAAGCAATCAGCCTATTTTTGTCAAATATTTTTGCGTAAAATATACGTCAAATAATTAATTTTTAATTACTGTAACTCATTTAGTCTTTCAATAAGTTTTTGCTTAATTTCCAAAAAGCTGTTAAGTTTTTGTTTTTCGATTTCAACAAGTTGAGGTGGCGCTTTTGAAACAAAGCCTTCATTATTAAGTTTGCCATTAGCTCTCGCTATTTCCTGTTCGGTAGTTGTGATTTCTTTTTTAATTCTTTCAATTTCCTTTTCAAAATCAACTAAATCACCCAACGGAATTTGAACTTCAGCGCAATTTGCGACTATACTAACGACCTTTTTATCTTCCGTCATAGCGTCAACAAAAACAACTTTTGCATTGACAAGTTTTTCTATATAGGCTTGCGCTTCAATAATATCAGCAAAATCTCCTTGTGGTTTAACAAATAAATTGACTGTTTTTGAAGGCGCAACGTTCATTTCTGCACGAGCATTTCTTATTTTTGAAATCAACTCTGCCACTCCGTCAATAAGGTTTCTTTCCTTACGAAAAGCAAACTTTTTAACTACTTCGGGAAATTTTTGAGTCATTATAGTTTCTTCATGCGCGGGCAAACTCTGGTAAATTTCTTCCGTAATAAACGGAGTAATAGGATGCATAAGTTTAAGAATTTTATCAAGCACGTAAACCAAAACACTTGCTGTTGTATTTTTTTGTTCTTCTGTACCGTTCACCAACATGGGTTTAGAAAATTCGATATACCAATCACAAAATTCATTCCATACAAACGAGTAAATTGTTGCGCAACAGTTGCCCAACTCGTATTTTTCAAGGTTTTTGGTAACGTCCTTTATGCAATCGTTGAGCTTACTCAAAATCCACTTGTCAGCAAGACTCAAATTGCATTTTTCAATTGGTAAAATCTTTTTATTAGAAACGTTCATCAAGACAAAACGACTTGCATTCCAAAGTTTGTTCATAAAGTTTCTATTTGCAATAACTTTTTGATCGGAATACCTAATATCACCGCCCGACGCCACGCCATTGAGCAAACTAAATCTTAAAGTATCTGCACCGACCTTGTCGATAACTTCCAGAGGATCGATTCCATTACCAAGAGATTTGCTCATCTTTCTACCCTGCTCGTCACGCACTATTCCGTGAATTAATACGTCCTTAAAGGGTACTTCCCCCATATTTTTAATTGAGGAAAATATCATACGAGAAACCCAAAAGAAAATTATATCGTACGCAGTAACCAAAACGTTTGTAGGGAAGAAATAATCAAGGTCTTTCGTCTTTTCAGGATAACCCAAGGTAGAAAAAGGCCATAAAGCGCTGGAGAACCAAGTATCCAACACGTCTTCATCTTGACGAAGTTTTGTGCTATGACATTTTGGACATATGGTTGGATCTTGCTCTTCGCAAATAACTTCGCCACAATCCTCGCAATACCATACGGGAATACGGTGTCCCCACCAAAGTTGACGAGAAATACACCAATCTCTTATGTTTTCCATCCAGTTAAAATATATTTTTTCAAAACGTTTTGGAACAAACCTTAATTCGCCGTCCCTTACCGCCTTTATTGCAGGCTCGGCAAGTGGCTCCATTTTTACAAACCATTGCTTGCTTACTATCGGCTCAACCGTAGTTTTACAACGATAACACTGCCCCACGTTGTGCTTGTAAGGCTCAATCTTTACAAGTTGCCCAAGTTCCTTCATTTTTTCCACAACTTTTTTACGAGCTTCTTTTGCTGTTAAACCTTCAAAGTCCCTACCCGCAAGAGCATTCATTTTTCCGTCAGCGTCCATAACGTTAATTACGGGCAAATTATGACGTAATCCCACCTCAAAGTCATTTGGATCGTGCGCAGGTGTAATTTTTACAACTCCTGTACCAAAGTCTTTTTCGACGTACTGATCAGCAATAACGGGAATTTCCCTATTTACAAAAGGTAATAAAAGTGTCTTGCCTATCATATCCGAATAACGCTCGTCGTCAGGATTTACGGCAACAGCAGTATCTCCAAACATTGTTTCGGGACGAGTAGTAGCAAAAGTAAGGCTTTGCTTTTTGTCCGTAGTATAATATTTAAAATGCCAAAGATTGCTCGGTTGCTCCTCAAACTCTACTTCTGCATCTGAAATTGCAGTTCTACAGTTAGGACACCAGTTTGTTATTCTGTCGCCTTGATAAATCAAACCTTGCTTAAAAAGAGTAACAAAAACGTGACGTACTGCTTTTGACAAGTTTTCGTCCATCGTAAAAGCTAATCTTGACCAATCGCAACTAACGCCAAGTCTCCTGAGTTGCGTCAAAATTCTATCGTTATATTTTTCTTTCCACGCCCAAGCTTCCTTCAAAAAACCTTCTCTACCCAAAGCGTGCTTATCAACGCCTTCGTCAGCAAGTTTTTCCGCCACCTTTACTTCGGTTGCAATACTTGCGTGGTCCGTACCCGGCAACCATAAAGCGGAAAAACCCTGCATACGTTTAAATCTTATTATACAGTCCTGAACAGCATTATCCAACGCGTGTCCCATATGCAATTGCCCCGTAATATTTGGCGGTGGCATCAAAATAGTAAACGGTTTTTTGTCTTTATTAATTTCAGGAGTAAAATATCCTGCTTTTTCCCACCGTTGATAAATTTTGTTTTCAAATTGAAGTGGTTCGTAATTTTTTTCCATCATAATTAATTTTTTTCCTTTAATTTGTATTATAACAATAAATTTTGATTTTGGCAAACGTTAACATAAACTTAAAAAACAGAATATTATGTCTATGCAATTATCTCGGAGGTAACCATGAAAAAAATACTTATTTTAGCTATTGTTTTTGTATTTTGCTTAATGCCTTTTTCCGCTTGTAGCAACAGCAATGATGACGTGCTAAAAATAAACGAAGTAACTCACTCTTTATTTTACGCTCCATTTTATCTTGCAGAATCACTGGGACTTTTTGAACAAAACGGATTAAAAATTGAACTCACTAACGGAGGCGGTAGCGACGCAAGCATGACTGCGCTACTTTCAGGAAATGCAGATATAGCATTATGTGGCCCTGAAACAACTATCTACGTGTATCAACAAGGTCGCGAAGATTATCCTGTGGTTTTTGGACAATTGACAAAACGTGACGGAGCATTTTTAGTTGGCAGAAATTCTGAACCCGGTTTTGATTGGAGCGGATTGGAAGGAAAACACGTTATTATGGGACGAAAAGGCGGTATGCCTGCAATGACACTTCAATATATTCTCAATCAACACGGCTACGTTGACGGTAAAAATATCACCATGGACTACAGCGTTCAGTTTAATATGTTAGCCCCCACTTTTGCAAGCGGAGTCGGTGATTACGTAACGCTATTTGAACCCACGGCAACGCAACTTGAGCTACAGGGCTCTGGAAATATTGTTGCCAGTATTGGCGCTGAAGGCGGAGAAGTGCCTTACACCTGCTTTGTGGCGTCACAAAGTTATATAAAAAATAATAATAAGAAACTAAAAACCTTTTTACAATGTATTCACGACGCAACAATGTGGTTGTTAAGCAATGACAATACTACCGTTGCAGAAAAACTCGTAGACGCATTTGCAGGTACAAGCGTAAACGATCTTGCCAACGCAATAGGAAACTATCGTTCTGTCGATACATGGATGACCACTCCAAGCATGACGGAAGATAGTTTTAACAGATTGCAAGACATTATGCAAAACGCAAATGAATTAAGTACGCGCGTATCCTTTGAAAAACTAATAAATAACAGCATTGCAGACTTAATAGTTTTGTAACGACAATCTTTTCATTATTTCTCCTTTTAGGACGGCAAAATGCCGTCCTTTTTTTAATTGAAACGCAATATAAAGCACAAAAAACTTCCGCAAAAAATATAATAAAACAGTAAGAGTTTTTGACTTTTTTAAGGAGAGTACAAAATTGCATATACTTGAAATAAAAAACGTTTGCTTAAATTACTACAGCAAAACAACCGAAACTGAAGCCTTAAAAAACGTCAGTTTTGAAATTAAAGAGGGCGAATTTGTAGCTATAGTCGGCCCATCTGGTTGCGGTAAAACAACTTTACTGTCTATAATCAGCGGTATTTTAAAACCAACAAGTGGACAAATTTTTTTAAAAGGAAAAGAAGTAGACGGCGTAAACAGTAACGTAGGATACATGCTTCAGCGCGACCACTTATTTGAATGGCGAAATATTCAAAAAAACGTACAATTAGGTTTAGAGATTCAAAAAAAACTTGACGAAAAAAATATTTTTAGGATTCAAAATCTTTTAAAAAAATATGGTTTGAAGGAATTTTCTAAAAGCTTCCCAAATCAATTGTCGGGAGGAATGCGCCAAAGAGTTGCTCTTATTAGAACATTAGCAACAGACCCAGATATTTTACTTTTGGATGAACCTTTTAGCGCTCTTGACTTTCAAACACGATTAAACGTATGTAATGACGTTTACGATATTATAAAAAAAGAAGAAAAAACTGCATTGTTAGTCACTCACGACATAAGCGAAGCAATAAGTATGGCTGATAAAATTATAATACTGAGTAAGCGTCCTGCTACAGTAAAAAAAATACACCTGACAAATCTTGAGCATTACCCATCTCCTCTACACAGAAGGGAATCTCCTGATTTTTCGAAACAATTTGAAAAAATCTGGAAGGAACTAAACGATAATGAAACAACAAAAGAACCTGTCTCCCTTACATCGACAGTACCTTAAAAAAACAACTTATAGAAAAATCATAATATTGTCGGGTCAAATCGGATTTTTAATTGTCTTTTTTGTTCTTTGGCAACTTTTGACAGATCTAAAGATAATAGATAGTTTTATCACAAGCAGTCCATCAAAAATATGGTTGCAACTAAAAGACCTTTCGATTACTGGCGAATTATTTAATCACCTTTGGGTGTCTACCAAAGAAACACTTATTGGGTTTGCATTGGGGACACTTATAGGCACTACAACGGCAATAATTCTTTGGTGGTCACCTATTTTATGCAGTATATTTGAACCTTATTTGGTGGTATTAAACAGCTTACCCAAGGTAGCTCTCGGTCCTATTATAATAATTTGGGCTGGTACGGGACAAACCGCTATAATAACAATGGCAATTTTAATTTCCGTCGTTATTACTACGATAAACATGCTAAATGGTTTTAATAATACCGACGCTAACAAAGTGTTATTATTAAAAACAATGAACGCTACGAAAACTCAAATATTTTGTAAATTGATATTTCCTTCAAACATTTCTACTCTAATGTCTACGCTCAAAATCAACGTTGGAATGGCATGGATAGGTACGATAATGGGTGAATATCTTACTTCAAAAGCAGGCTTAGGTTATTTGATATTATATGGTGGGCAAGTGTTTAAACTCGATTTGGTAATGACGTGTATCTTGGTTTTGTGTATCGTTGCGGGAATAATGTATCTGATTGTTGCGCTACTGGAAAAAACTTTAGTCAGATGGAAAAACTGAATTTTTAATACGTTTTTTTACTATGAAAGTTTTTAAAATCCCAACCAAAATCAAAACAATCACGGCAATTCCCAAACACGACACTACAGGATAAAGCTTTTCTACAATTTTAGAAAAATTGAATAATGAAACTACCCAAGCAAAAGCAAACAAAAACATAGTACTCAAAATTCTGCAATTGACTTTTGTATCCACAAATTGCACTAAAGGTAATGCAGATGCGCAAACTGTTGTTACTATCCCCCCTAAAACTACTATGCAATAAAAAATACCAAATGGTTTATTAAAAAAAGCAAGATTAACCAGTGGCAAATTTTTATACCCTGCCCCCAAAATACACGTTAGCGTTAAAAAAACCAAAAATCCGCACACCAACGCACAACTAAAACAAAAAATAACCTTGGTTTTTGGTTTTAAAGAAATGCAACTTTCGGATACTAAAGTTGTTAAAAATATAGAGTTCAGGGAGACGTAAAGCAAACTTGCCGATACGCTCCCCTGAACTTCCCCTATAAAAGTCAAATTTTCTGCTTTGCAAGCAATTATAATTAAACATACAAATACTATCGGCGCAAAGAAAAATCCTGCTATTTGTAAACCTTTTTTATTAAACAAAACTATGGCTATGCAAAATAATGCCACCATTAAGCCCAAAAAACCTGAAATTGTTTTATCTCTAAACAACACCAATATTACGCTTTTTGCTCCAGAAAGCATTGCGCACAACACTACAAAACACGCAAAGTAGGTTGTAAAGTTTATAAATTTTTTAATTGTCAAAGCATATTTGTCTTTGTAGTTTTGCGTAAAGATCCTTGCATCTTTCAATATAGCACATAGAAAATAGACACAAAAAAATACGGTAGACAATATGCCTATCAATATGGGATTTTTTTCATTAAAATACACCAATATTTCCTGCCCGGTTGCAAAACCAGCCCCTATTACACCAGAAATAACCATACATAAATTTACAAAAAACACAAAACGCTTTTTCATACTACAAAGTATAAAAAAGCGTGTAAATTTATTCTTAAAATTAAATATTGTTATTAAATATATAATCGTTTAAATCAGTTATTTCTTTATAAGTAACTGCAAAAATGTCCATTATTTTTTTATCATCCAACCATTCAAAGTTGCAGTTGCGAGCGATTACTGCGCTTAATTGCCGAGTGTCAATATCCAAAAAAGAACCGCTGTCCAATATTCGTTTTTGAATATTTTTTGCAACCTTTATCACAACTGAGGGATATTTTGCATCCATCATAAAAACTGTCGATAACTTTGCTATACAAAAATAAACTGCATCCAATACTATATGAGGGATATTTTTAGGCACGTCAATAAAGGAAAAATACCCGTCGCGCACCATAAAAAATCTACCTCTAACCCCCAAAAATAACAAACATAACAAAATCTTTCCCTTGACAGATAAATCCAAGTTTTGATTTAACAAAAGTTTTTTGAAGTAAGAAATACAATGGTTTTTGTCAGTTTTGGCTAATTTTTCTACCAAATTATTATGAAGGGCGCTGTCTTCCAAGGTATCAAAAGCCCAGCCCAAATACTCCATAAGTTCTTCGTCTTGCCAAACGCCGTAAAAATCCTGTTTTGAATTTAGGATTTCTAATCTCTTTCGCCACACCGCTAAAGGAATTTGAGGATAATAATCCCAACGTTTAGGTTTTGGCAAGTCTTTATACGATAAAAACGTTTTTAACTGTTTAAGGTAATATTTTGCGACGTGATTGTTTTCATCCAACATCAGAATATAATTTAAAATTTTTTCACACGCTTCGTAGTTTTGGCTGTTGAATCCAGCAAAAGCACAAAGATAATAAATATCTATACTTTGTTGAGGATCTGCTTGTAAAAATTTTTTTAACCACTCAAAAGCAAAATCGTCTTTTTTAATTTCGCAAAAAGTACTTGCTATTTTGAAAATTTCTATAGGCTCATTAGTTGTAGAATTATTAAGTTTTTGACAAATCTCGTCACATAATTCAATTTCATTATCAAGGCTATAAGCCATTGCAAGGTTACAAAGCGCAGAAACGTTCTTTTCGTCTAATTCACAAGCCTGCCGTGCATAAAACTTGCCATTTTTTATATCGTTTTTCAATAAATAAGTAAAAGCGATATCTGTTTTTATCATACTGTCACGCGGAAAGGAATCTTCTATCTCCTTAAAAATAGTTCTAGCCTCTTCTATACGCCCTTCACGCATATATTTAGCGCCCTTTTGGCGAAGTTCACTTGCGCGTTCTTCGGTCATAGGATGAATAATAGAAAACTTTTTAGGTATCTCTAAAGACAATATATTTTCAAATGGTTCAGGATTTATCTCTTCAAGAGCAAAGCGTGAATAAATTTTAAAGTAATAAGCTGCAAGATTCCAATTGCCTAAAGAATAAAAAATCTCTCCCAGCGCAAGATTAACTTCAGGATCTTCAGGATCTTTAGTAAGCATTTCAAATAATACGTCCGCAGAAAGCTTATATTGCCCTATTAAAGAAAGTTCTTGCGATAATGCAAATTTTGCCGTTAATTCATCAGGATTATTTTTAAGAGCGCGCCGAATTAAAGAGACAGCTTTTGCATGCTGTCCCTTTTGCGCATATTCTTCTGCCATATTTAGCAAAAGCTCAATATTTTCGTCAAACTTTAAAACCTTGTTTGCTGACAAAATAAATCTCCCTACTGAATTTTAATTATTTATATTGCTTTTTGTGTTTAACCACCTTCTTTTCCACAGGATGATAAATAGAGAATATTTTCATCATATGAGTTTGCCAAACCAAAACCACGTAATACATGCCAATCATTGCAATAAGCACAATTATCACTATAAATAATTGTGAGTTTCCAAAAAGCAATACTATAAAAATAGGCGCTAAAGACATTAAAAAGTTAAGTACAGTAGAAATAAAATATTTTTTAATAATAGCTAAAGTAGTTTTTATAGATACTCCAAACGATTGTTTATACGTTGCCATAACACTTGTCAATGCAAATACAAACATACACAACAACCCGATAAAAATCCATAAAACGATATTTACCAAAATTGATAAAAATTCCGAAGTGTTAGCCATTGCAATATTCAAGTGTTGCAATCCGCAAATAGCGCCTGAAACAATTGCAAAGCCTATAAATGCAACAATTCCACATTGATAAATACCTTTATAAAAATTTTTACTTACGCACAACTCACCCGACCAAAAAGCATTTCTCAACACGCAAATACCGCCGGCAAAGGCAAAAGAAGTTACGGTTATTGACAATATTGCCCACAACCAAAAGGTTGACTGCAAGTCGTTTAAAACCATAGTTGAGTATTGCGTTATTCCACTCCAATATGAAAAGCCGAGACCAATAGAAGAGTTTGTTGCAATTGTACTATAAAAAGCAGTATAATTTATTAAATATTTATAATATAAAATTACCATCGGCACTAAAAATATGCACATAAGTAAATTAAGCCCAAACATCTTGAACATATTTTTAGCGTATAAATATTTGAAAAATTTAAAGGTAGTAAGTTCGTTTACTAATTTTTCAACGCCTTGACTTCGTTCGTTTTCCAAAACGACGTTGTCGTTTGCATACTTAGTTTGTGTTTTTCCCATATAAGTAATCCTTTATGTAAAAATTTATATAATTGACTAATTTAATTTATAAATTATTCTATGGCAACTTTCACAACGTATATAACCTTTTGTTTCCAACGCAGACAACTTGCCCATAGACAATTCCATACGACATCCGGCGCAACGATTTGGCTCTTCCAACTCGACAAAAGGTTTTGAAATATTTTGTTCTCTTAATTCCTTATAAATCTTTAATACGTCTTCGGGAATTTGTTTTTCCAAATCTGATTTTTGCCGTTGAATAGCACTGATTTCTGGCTCTTTAAGCTTACGAATTGCATCAAATTTTTCCTTTGCTTCAGCATATTGTTTTTTAACGGAAGGTAGTTTTGCGCGACATTCGTCAAACATTTTTGAAATGTTAGCAGATTCTTGCGTTATTGTTTGCAAATCCTTTTCAATTGCAGACATAGCACGTACCAAATCTTCGTACTTCTTTTTGAGATAATTCAACTCGTCTTCGTCAATAACGTGGTCAACAGCTTCAATATACTCCTTTAACAATATACTATGCGTATCATACTGTTCTTTCAAAGTAGCATATTTCAATGCAATATCAGCTACGTCGTTTTCCATCTTTTTGAGTCTTTCTTCTGTATCTTTTAGATATTGCAAGCAAAGACGCGTACGCTTGCGCTCTTCTGTATTGGAGAGTTCCGACTCAATCAATTTAATCTGTGCATCTAATTTTTGATATTGTAAAATTTTATCCAGCATTTTTACTCCTATACAACAAATCCTTGATTTCTTGCAAACGCCGTTCCACCTCAAGGGTTTGTGTTTTATTTAATATTGTAACATATTTTTTATATTCTTCAAAGAGATAATTGCAAAAATCTTCGCAAAAAAACTCCAAATTTGTCTTTCCGTACCTTATTTGCAAACAGTCTAAAACGTCCACTCCTTTTGTCAAACTCAAAATATCATAATATTTTTTATCATAAATCTTTTGGTCATACTCAAAAAAGTAATTTTTTGAGAGTTGAGCCCTTACCGTATCCGTATTACGCATAGGATTTAGCACCAAAGATTTCGGCAAGACTTTACAATCATTTAAGATTTTTAAAATTTCCTTACCACCCATACCGGCAATCACTGCGCAATCGACGTTACGCTCACAAAGACCGTCCCCCAAAATAAATTCACATTTTGAAGCAAGTCCGTAGCTTTCTGCCAATACTTTTGCTTTTTTTAAAGAAGGCGCACTTATGTCGGTAAACAAAACTTTTTTAGCCTTGCCTTCTTTTAGCGCTTGAACGCCTATCATACCATGGTCACATCCTACGTCCGCCAAAATATCGCATACCGGCACTAAAGACAGAATTTTTTTCAGCCTTAAAGGTATTTCCATTTTTTCTTTACTCCAAAAAGTCTTCAAGTCTTTTTTTCTTGGAGGGATGACGAAGCTTTCTTAATGCTTTTGCTTCTATCTGACGTATACGTTCTCTTGTTACGTTAAACTCTTTGCCAACTTCTTCAAGCGTGCGAGGTCTACCGTCGTCAATACCGTAACGTAAACGCAAAACCATCTCCTCTCTCGGGGTAAGTTTATGTAAAACAGATATCATCTGTTCTTTTAGCATTGCATAAGCCGCAACGTCGCTCGGAGCAACGGTCTTGTCATCTTCGATAAAGTCAACTAAATGACTGTCTTCTTCTTCGCCGATAGGTGTTTCGAGGCTTACGGGATCCTGTGCGATTTTTTGAATTTCTACAACTTTTTCTTCGCTAATGCCCATTTCCTTGGCGATTTCCTCCGGGGTAGGTTCTCTGCCCAATTGTTGCAACAAACTACGACTAACTCTAACCTGTCTGTTAATTGTTTCTACCATATGCACAGGTATACGAATAGTACGCGCCTGATCGGCAATTGCTCTCGTTATAGCTTGTCTTATCCACCACGTCGCATATGTAGAAAATTTAAATCCTTTTGTATAATCGAATTTTTCAACCGCTTTCATAAGTCCGAGATTGCCTTCTTGAATTAAATCTAAAAACAACATACCTCTACCAACGTATCTCTTTGCAATAGATACAACCAAGCGCAAGTTTGCCTCACTTAATTTTTGTTTTGCGTCCTCATCACCTTCTTGCATAAGACGAGCCAACTCTATTTCTTCTTCGCCTGACAAAAGAGGTACTTTTCCAATGTCTTTTAAATACATTTTGACTGGGTCGTCAATACTTATATCAATAACGCCTTTTGCTAAATCAATAGTACCGGGCGCAACGTCAACTATATTGATGTTTGCGTCATCCATAGACTTGTATAATTCTGCGTTTTCTTCCGCGGAAAGGACAAGACGTTTTTTTTCAAGCTTTGCTTCTATTTCTTCATACGTAACGTATCCTTTGGCGTTGTCTTGTCTTATTTCTGCCAAAAATTCTGCAATAATCTGTTGTTTTTCATTATTTTCCATTTAGTATCATTTCCTCCAATTATACTTTGGCGTTAATTTTCTTCATAAGTAACTCTATTTGAGTTGCAATTTTACGTCTTTGCTCAATATCATCCGAGGAAGAATACCGAGCAGTCAATTCTTTTAGTTCTCGCTTTAATTGTAATTTTTTTAACATATCGATACAATCAAGATAAGCTTTTTGATCTTTATCTTCGCCTAAAAACTCTGTTTCCATCAAAATCCGCATACTTTCGTTATCGTCCTGAAAACCTTCAATCCTATAAATATCTCCTACGCGAAACGTCCTTCCTTCAAGCTTTGATTGTTTAATCATATCAAATATAGTATTAAACATTAAATTTTCTCCAAGAAAAGTAAAATCGTCCTGCGCAAATGAAAATCCATTTAATTTACAAGCAAGTACAAAGGCAATAGCTTTTAATTCCTTACCTACGGCTTGTCCTACTTCCGCAACTTGTTGTTGGGTTTGAATCGATTCATTTGAAAACTGCCTTCTCAAAAAATCAACAGACATACCCGTTTCGGTACTGACTGAAGGCAAATAACTTTCCCTATCAATTTCTGACAAGGGTTTAAGAATTTCCAACGCTTGGCTTGCAAATTTCCGTCTATATTCGTTTATTGCGGATTTTGATTCATCCTTAGGACGCAACGAACGTTTTGCAACCGTTAATTTATAATCAATTAATGGCAATGCCTTAAATAAAAGCTTGCGGAAACCTTCAACGCCATTTTGTTTGACGTATTCGTCTGGGTCAACCCCTTCGGGCATAGAAACAACTCTTACTTCAAGCCCCTCTTTCTTTAATATATCCAACCCCCTTAGGGTTGCATTTCGTCCCGCCGTATCTCCGTCATAACATATATAAACGGTTTTGACCAAACGTTTTGCTTGCCTCGCTTGTTCTTCCGTAAGGGAAGTACCCATACTTGCTACCGTTTGAACAAATCCTGCCTGATGTAAGGCAATTGCATCCATATATCCTTCAACAATAATTAAGTAATCAAGATTAAGGTGTTGTTTTGCTTTTTTAGCAAAATTTAAAGCATACAAGGTTTTACTTTTGTCAAACAATGGAGTAACGGAAGTATTTTTGTATTTTGCAATATTTTTATCCGTGCTAAAAGTACGTCCACCAAAAGCAATTACGTTGCCGTTTATATCAAATATCGGCACTATTAATCTTTGCGCCATACTGTCAAAATACTTTCCATCGTCACGTCGCGAAACTAAACCCGCCTTTAGAGCAGTATTAATATTTTTATTTTCTTTTTGCAAGGCATTACACAACCCGTCCCAATCGTTTGACAAGCCCAAACCGAATCGTTTAATTGTTTCTCTCGACAAACCTCTTTTCTTTAAATATTCAACCGCATACTCACCGTTTTTTTGCCAAAGATTTGTATTATAAAATTTTGCAGCAAATAAGCATAGATCCAAACACTCGTCTTTTTGGCGCTTTTTGTCAGCTATGTCCTTTTCGATACCAGAATGAAATTGCGGAACCTCCATACGAGCGCGTTTTGCCAAAATTTCTACCGCTTCCAAAAAGGTACAACTCTCATAATTCTGTACAAAACTTATCACGTCTCCGCCTGCGTTACAAACAAAACAATGATAATATTGCCCGTCTTTATTTATTGACATTGAAGGATTTCTGTCGTTGTGAAAAGGACAAAGAGCCCAATACCCTTTGCCTTTTTGGACGACTTGCAAATAAGAAGATATTACGTCCACTATGTCGCTTTTAGCTTTTAAATCAAAAATAAAATCCGACCAAATCCTACTATCCGTCATACCTACTAAAAACCATTGTCAAAAGTTGACGTTTTTTAATTTTTTCCATTATTATATTCAGCGAAAAACAAAAAACTCCCCTATTTTTGCTAAAAATAAGGGATTTTTTTAATTTTTCATTTTAAATGCAATTAAAAATTCAGCCAAGTTTATCGTCGTTATTTTTTTCGTTAAGAGTATTTTTTTGTTGTTTCTTTTGTTTGCATTTTTTAACTACAAATAAAATTGCTAAAACTATTCCACCGATAATTATACCAAAGGGAAGCACACACAAAACAAACAACAATACTCCTTCGGCGATTTCCAATCCAATACCAAAACCGTATACCAATTTATCCCAAAAAGTATCCTCGTGATACGTTGTAGGAGTATACATTGAAACAGTAACTTTACTATAATCAATCAAGCTATCATAGCGGTTTAATACTCCGTTTATACTTTGAAGCTCCACCTCAATCTCACTTAATCGTTCGGTAATAGCCAAAACGTCATTTATTGAAGTTGCCTTCTCAAGCAAAGCCAAAAGAGTAGTTTGTTCCGTCTCTAAGGTTGCCTTTTTAACAGTGTTATCATAATAATTTTCCGACACGTCATAAGACTCAATTGAATAATTTTCCACCTTGCCCATACTTTGCAACGAAGACAAAAAGTCATTTAATCTACTCGACTTTATCCTTAGCACCACTGTAGCATAAGTATCGTTTATTCTACTATTTTCAATCCATTCGTCAGAATTGAGTTTTTGACTTAAAGTTGTTTGACCTTGTTTTATGTCCTCCACGGTCAAAGAAATTTGTGCATTATAAATTATTTTTCGCGACGGAATATTTTCATTTATTTTGATTTCGTCATTTGAAAGGTATCCGTCTAATCCTGGCGAACTTTCTTTATCGCCAATATCAGTATTATAATTGCCGCTACAAGCAACAAACAAAAAGCAACAACAAATCAAAAACATAAAAACCGTAAAATATAAAAACCTTTTAATTGCTTTCATGGTTACCCCCCTAAAATCTGATTTAAATTTATTCCGCTAAATATTATATTTATCTTTTATTTAGTGCCTTTGCATAAATTTTCATGCCTTCCACTCCGCTGTTTTCAGGATTTTGGAGTAAATGAACAGGCAGTTTAAGCATATCGTAAAAGAATTTTTCCAACCCTTCAACAACAGAAAGCCCACCACACAAAATTATGCCGTTTTCGCGCAATTTTTCAACTTGAAAGTTTGATACTGACATAAGAAGGCTGTTTATTACCGAAATAATTTTTTCAAAGAAAGAAAATATCGTTTCGTAAAGCTCTCTTGATGAAATTTCAAACATTTCCTCTTGATTCTTTTGAGTATTTACGCCTTTAATTCTCAAAACGGACATATTGTTTGGATACAAACTTATACAATTTGTCATTATTTCATTTGCTTGTTTGCGGCCTATCGCCATACTATATTTACTTCTAACGTATTCTATGATTTTATCAAGCATTTGAACGCCTGCCCATTGCATACTTACACCAGCAATAACGTCATCACCATCAACGGCGCAAATTTGTGTGATATTATTGCCCATATTAACGGTAATACCACCCGAAACGCCAAATTCTTTTCGAGCGCAAAAAGCATCCGCCACAGCAGACAAAACAAACTCTACCTTTTTGACTCCAATATGATTGAAAATCTCATCAATAGTACGTTTTGTGTCGTTTGTAGTACTACATGCAACCAAACAATAAACGTTTATGTTTGGCAAAAATGCATGCGCAGGTAATATTTTTTGCAAGGTAGAAGCAATCAAATATTCAAATGCTAACGGATTTACTACTTCACCGTTTTGTACCGGATATACTATCTTGCAAGTATAATCATCATTTTTTTCCTTTTGCAAAGCTTGTATTCCAGCCGCAATAAAATTACCGGAAATCAATTTATCTTCGGCAACTATACATGGTTCTCTCAAAACAAAATCTCTGTCAACCAAGCCTAAACCCAAAAATTTGCTACCCAAATCGACAACAATATTTATTTTTGCCATATTTTTCTCCTTTAAAGTAAAACGTATTAACTTGTTGTTATTATAAAAAATTTTTTATTTCCTTTTTTAACCTTTCTATCGGCAAACCGACAACGCAACTCTTACTACCATAAACTTTTTTTACAAAACCACTGTCTTGTATACCATAAGCTCCTGCCTTGTCCATTGCGCTACCTGTTGATATATAATCTTCTATTTGTTTTTCCGTGAGTTTAAAAAACTTTACTCTTGACCAAACACAAAAAACTTTTTGTCTTGTATCTGATACAATACAAACCCCCGTATATACCCGATGCGTTTTGCCAGACAACTTTTTCAAAATAATTTTTGCGTCCTCTTCATCCTTTGGTTTGCCGATTATTTTAGCGTTTTTTACTACGATAGTATCGCTACCTATTACTACCTTGTCTTTTTTGTCAGTCAGCAAATCAAAAACGCTTTGCGCTTTAAACTTGGCAAGATATTTAACAAAAGCCACAGGAGACAAATTTGGATGATCTTCATCAAAAGGACAAGGATAAATTTCAAAACTCTCAATTATCGTCTCAAGCAATTCCTTACGTCTTGGTGACGCAGATGCAAGAATAACTTGTTTTTTCATCATCAACTCAATTAAATAATTTCTAAATTTTTACGATAAATACGCCTAAAATCCAAAACGACAGAATCAGCAAACTTCTTTTCAAGCGAAGCGTCACCGTCTACTTCGGTCTTCATAATAACGCTATCGCCCAAAACGTCACAATTGATTTCGGTAACTACTCCCGCGTGACTTACGTCCAAAGCTTTTGCCAATTTGAGTATAACGGCAAGTTTTTTTATTGCGTTTACGTCGTCTTCGCTAATAATATCGTAAGCTCTATATTTTTCCCAATCATTCCAGTTGTTATCCTCGTTGTTGTAGTAATCTGTAACGTATGCCGCCATAATAAGATCTTTGTGTGAAACACCGTAAGTATTACTGTTTAAAATATAATAAGCTGTATGTTTAGGATTGTTATAAAACTTAATAACGGAACCGGTATCGCATAAATAACCTGCAACACGCAAAACTTTTAAATATGAGCGTGGGAATTTGTGCAACACTCTCAACTGCTTAAACAATTGCATACTCAAATTAAACACGTGCTCCGCGTGACTAACGTTGCATCCCATATGATTGATAGAAGTTAACAAGCTGTGTCCTAAAACGTCGGAAATGGGTTTTTCCAACGTAGAAGGTACCGCATAATTGTACATCAATCCTTCTCTTAAACCAGTACAACACGTTATTATTTTATCAAAATTCATATAATCTAAAAAGGATTTTATTGCAGACAACGCGCTTGGAAACACGTCTGCTCTAACCAACGAAAGCCCTCTAATCTTTTGTCTTTGTTTAAGATCCAAACCCTTTATATTGTCATACAAACCATATACGTTTGCAACGTTAATATTATAATTGTGCGTCATATCCATAGGGTATTTCGTAATTTTTCTTATTATTTTTGCAAGATTACGAAAAGTACCGCCCAATCCAATTAATTGTGTGTCCGGGTCTATATCTTTAATCCAATCACATTGTTGAAGCAACTCCAAAAAATATTTTTCCATTTCTAAAGAACATTCTTCTGGCGATTTTTCAGGTGAAAAGAATTTTTCCGTCAAAGAAACTGCCCCTATCGGCAATACCATAGTATTTAAAATATTACGACGATTGTAATAAATAAACTTCGTACTACCGCCACCGATTTCCATTATCAAACCTTTGGGTACGTCAATTGAATTTATAACGCCCTGATAAATAAGATTTGCTTCTTCTTCCTGCGAAAGCACTCTAAATTTAACTCCCGTCGCAATAAACATCTCGTTTAAAAACGTACGTTGATTGCGAGCGCATCTTACTGCAGCCGTAGCGACTGCAATAATATTTTCCACTTTATAAATTGCACATATCTTTTTAAAAGTCTTGACCGTGTTGATGGCTTGCAAAACTCGGGTAGCTTTTAAACTACCGTCCTGCTCTGTTTCCCCCAAACGAACTCCTTCACGAACTTCGTTAACGGTAACAAAATACCCACCATCTAATACGTCAAAAATAACTAATCTTGCCGTATTGCTACCTAAATCGATAACACCAACTCTTTCCATAAAATTTCTCCGTAAGTTATAAAATATTTACTTTCTAAAGTAAATATTAACATAAAACTAATGTTTTGTAAATACAAAAATTAAAATTTCATATTTTAATCATTATATTCACATAAAAATACATAAAAAAATGAGTCCAATATTTTTGAACTCATTTAAATCGTTATTATTTATCGTTTTTTTTCGTTGAATGACTATAAACCTTTTTTATTACCTTGCGGGGACATTTTTCAAAGCAAGTCATACATGCCGTACATTTCGAATAATCGATAATAGGTACGTTGTTTACAAGATATATCGCATCTTTAGGGCAAAATCGTTGACATAATCCGCAACTTATACATCCCGTTTTACACATATCCATTACTGCTTTACCCTTGCACTGAGTACTGCAAGCAACGTAAATTTTTGCACTTTTAGGTATACGCTTAATCAGTTGTTTTGGACACACGTTTATACATACTCCACAACTCACACACAAATCAGGATCAATTTGAGCATATCCGTCACGACATTCTATAGCGAGATTTGGACACGCATCCACACAACTGCCAACACCCATACATCCTACAGCGCACTCCTTGCTTCCGTTTGCCAATATTTGCTGACTGACACAATCACCATAACCTTGATATTCATATTTATCTTCGCAGTTATTGCCACCGTTACAGGCAACGACAGCTATTGTATCCTCTCCTCCGCTATAAGAAATACCTAATATATTACTAATTTCTATTTTATTTTCTTTTGAGGTTGCTCCACAAGCATCCAAAGAAGCCTTACCTTCTACCAAGGCTCTTGCAAAACCATCGCATCCCGGATAACCGCAACCACCACAATTTGCACCGCATAATTGCGCGTTAATTTCAGCAATTTTGGGGTTTTCCTTAATCACGCAAAATTTTGAAATTAAGATAATCAACAACCCAAAAACAAGACCTATACTTGCCATTATTGCAACTACAATACCTACAGTCACCCAATTAACCGAAGCCAAAATTAAGAAAGTCATATTTTGTTTTACCCCCTTACAACGTAATTGTACCGAAAACATAAAACGCCATAGCCATAAAACACGCGCAAATCATAGTAATCGGAAAACCTTTTAAAGCTTTTGCAACGGGCAAATTGTCGACTTTTTCTCTTACTCCCGACAATAAAACTATCGCGACCAAAAAGCCTACGCCACTAAACAAACCGTTTAACGTTGCCATCAAAACGTTTGTAACCATTGCAGAAGTCAAGTTAAGTTCTGCAACGCCAAGTATTGCGCAGTTGGTAGTAATGAGTGGCAAATAAACCCCCAAAGCGCTATACAGCGCTGGAGAAAACTTCTTTAAAACCATTTCAAGAATTTGAACTAATCCGGCTATTACAAATATAAATACTATTGTCTTTAAATAAGTAATTTCCAATGGTTCAAGTATATATCTATATAAACAATATGTAACCAAACTTGCAACCGTCATAACAAAAATAACGGCTACCCCCATGCCAAAAGCTGATTCTGTTTTTTTAGATACGCCTAAAAAGGGACAAATACCCAAAAATTGAACGACAACAAAATTATTAACAAAAACAGCGCCTATAATTAAGGTAAGAATTTCTCTCATTTATTCAACCTCCTCTGCTGTTTGCATAATTTCCAATTTGTTTTTACGCAATATCTCGCTTTTTTTACGTATCGAACGTCTTTCAAAAAAATTATTAATTAGGACAAATATGGCAATAAATAGTCCATAGGTCAAAAAAGCGCCCGACGCGGAAGAAAAAAATTCAATTTTAAAATTCCATAATTGCACACCAAAAATACTACCTTTTCCCAAAATCTCTCTAACCGCGCCCAAAATAGTTAGCGCAAGGGTAAATCCCAAGCCCATAAATAATCCGTCAAGTCCTGCATAAATAATTTTGTTATGACTCGCAAAAGATTCCGCCCGCGCAAGAATAATACAATTCACTACTATTAACGGCAAAAATACGCCGAGTGTTTCGTATAAATCAGGCAAGAATTTATCCATAACTAAAGACACCACAGTCACAAAAGTTGCTATAATCAATACGAAAGCAGGAATACGTACCTTGTCTGGAATAGTATTTCTTAATAGGCTAACTAATATATTACTACATATTAATACAAACGTAACGGCAAGTCCCATACCTATGCCGTTGATCGCCAACGTTGTAAGCGCTAAAGTCGGACAAGTACCTAAAACCAATTTCAACGTCGGATTTTGACGGACAAGACCATCCAAAGCAATATCTTTAACCTTCATTGAGCATTACCTCCAATACGTTTGAAATGTAATAATACGCACAGTTTATTGCGTTATTTATTGCAATACTGCTTTTAGTAGCACCCGCAACAACGTTGTTATTCTGTTGGGCTTTGTCAACGGTAAAATAACCGTTTTTGATATCATTGCCAAGGTAAACGTCGTAAAATTCGTCAGAAAAATTAGACATCAAAGTTTGTCCTTCGTTTTCAGCATACTTTATTTTCAAAAATTCTACAAAGGCGCCGTTATCAAATTTTGCCAACAACCACATTGTAACCGTCCCCTCATGAAAGCCGTGATTACCCGTTGTTTTGATAAGATAATTTCCGTCGGCAATCTGATAAACTATATCTACCTTTCCAAATTGATTAACGGCGTCGTTAGAAGAAACTTCCAATACGGTATAATTTTGTTCTACTCCGTCGTAAAAATTTTTAATCGTCCTCATTGTACGCTCTTCGGGTGAAACGTATAAAATATCGTTTAATATTGCTAACAACCCACCCAATATAGCGCCTATAAGAACTAACACAATCACAGACTTAACCGCAGTTGATTTATTGGTAAAATGCGTTTGATTTGTCATATTCTAACCTCCTTTACCTTATTATCGGCTTTTTGCGCGCCAAAAGATTTAGGAATAATCCATTTATCAAGCAAAGGAACTAAAAAGTTCATTAATAATACTGCAAAAGTAACAACTTCAATTTTGCAAGCCAAACGTAATACTGCAGTCAACAAACCAATTGCAACAAAATAAATATAATTTCCCAAAGTCGTATTGGGAGTAGTCACGTAATCCGTAGCCATAAATACCGCAACAAACATAAGACCACCGCTCAATATACTCGGCAAAAAATATGCAAAATCAAACCCCTTAAGAACAACGGTAAATAGTCCCGTAACAACTACGTAAATTAAAGGCCATTTAAAGTCGATAACTTTACGGACAATCAAATATAAAAATCCTATAATTATAGCTATTTTGCAAGTTTCACCTATGCAACCTGGAATATTAGTACCAAAAAACAACTCGAGATTTGATACGGTCAAAGCTTCCACTCCGTCGGTCAATAAGCCCACAACAGGAGTTGCACCAGTAGTAATTTGCCCCGAAACAAGCCAATTATTTGCCATATTGCTCGTCGCGCTACCCAAAAATGATATAAAAACAAAACATCTACCAGCAATCGCTGGATTTACAATATTGTTACCAGTACCGCCAAAAAGCATTTTTACTATTACTATTGCAAATATACTTGCCAAGATAGGTATGTACCAAACTGAATTTGCATTTAAAGATAAGCCAATCAAAAACCCCGTAACGACACTCGTTAGATCGGTATTCAAAGCATCTCTAAAAGTTTGTTTTCTGCAAAGATTAAATATTACTTCACTCGCAAAGGAAGAAACTATTGCTATCGCCACAACGAAAACAGCTTTTATTCCAAAATAAATTATACCGGCAATAAAGCAAGGAATCAAAGCAATAATAACGTCAAGCATAATTTTTCGCGTAGAGGATTTATTAGATATTTGCGGAGAAGCGCTACTCTTAAATTTTATGTCTTCCATTTACTTTTTCTCCTTCAATTTTGCCTTACAAAGTTTTACGCTTTGAACAATCGTGCGTTTTGCAGGGCAGGAATAAGCACAACAACCACATTCTATGCAATGTTCCGCGCCGTACTTGACTGCTGTTTTATAATCTCCTGCCAAGGTATAAAAATCTATATACATAGGCATCAAATTCATAGGACACACCTTTGCGCACCTCGCGCAATTGATACAAGCAGAAGGTTGCATAATATTCGCCTCCTCCGACAATAGCGCCAAAAGTCCACTATCGGTTTTTGACGTAACACCGTTATCGTCACTTAAAGCAATACCCATCATTGGTCCACCAGCTATCAGTTTTTGGGTATTTCTTTTAATACCGCCACAAAAAGAGAGTATATCCTTATGAAGAGTGCCGTTTCTTACCAACAAATTTTTTGGATTGTTTATTCCCAAGCCACTCACCGTCATTACCCTACTATATAGAGGCTTATTTAAAACAACTGCTTGATATACGGCAAAACAAGTTGCAACATTTTGCACCACTACGCCAACATCCATTGGTAAACCTTTGGTAGGTACCTTGCGTTTGGTACACGCAAAAATAAGTTGTTTTTCACCACCTTGCGGATATTTCTTTTTTAATAAAACAATTTCTACGTCCGTTTGTTGTTTTAATAATTCGTAAGCTCGTGGCTTATTTTCTTCAATACCTATTACAATTTTATTTATACCCTCTACCGACTTTGCAATCAATTTTGCCCCTTCTACCACCTCACGCGTATACTCAAGCATAAGACGGTTATCGCAATTAAGATAAGATTCACATTCTGCCGCATTTACTATCAGCGTATCAACAGGTTTTTGGGGCGAAATTTTAACGTGAGTAGGAAACCCCGCGCCACCTAAACCCACTATTCCCGCATCTAAAATACGTTGCTTTATTTCTTTGGGATTGTTTTGATCTATAGGTGGTAGAGTCAATACGTTACCTTCTGAACGCTTTATATGGATATAATCTGATTGTATCCCAAAATTATTTTTGCGTTTTTCGATACCAATAACTTTTCCGCTTACGGGGGCAAAAACGTTAGCAGACACAAAACCACCCGCTTTTGCAATAAGTTGACCTTCGTCGACGTGCTCACCCGCCTGCACCAAAGCTATAGCAGGTATTCCGATATGCTGTGACAAACCCACGTAATAATCATCCATCAACGGCATTTCTTCTATAGGTAAATTCCTTGTAAGTTCCTTTTTATCGTCAAAATGAACGCCTTTTTTAAAAGTTCTCTTTATAGTCTTTGACAAAAGTCCACCTCCTATATCAAAAAAATCACATCTTTGCAACGTCGATAAGTTAAATTAAAGTATTGTGAATTATATGGAAATATGCTAAATATTAACGTAATAATTATATGATACACTTATCTTAAAGTCAATATCTTGTTAAAAATTTATTATAAAAATTATTATTTTTTTTGTTTCTCTATTATATTTTCGACCTTTTTATCTTTAATTATAGCAATAATGCTTTTAACCATCTGCCAAACCCCCAACACAACAAGCAATACGCCAAAACAAATTTTAAGTAATTTTTCATCTGCATTTTTTGCTAAAATTGCCCCAAAAACAGCAGAAACAACCGCAGGCAATATCAACCATAAAATATTGTTGGTTTTAACTAATCCGTTTTTAAAATGCAGTATCAAAGCAAACACGGCCATTGGTAAAAAACTAATGAGATTTATTGCTTGTATTGTTTGTTGCGGTATATCCAAAAAACTCAACAACGGTATAAGTAAAGTTCCGCCTCCCATACCCATACCTCCCAAGATTCCACTTGCAAAACCGAATAATACTAATAATATATTCATAAAAACATCCTTACCCCTGCAATCATTAAAATGGTAGAAAAAATCAATTTAGTTACTTCGCCTTTAAGTTTATTTAAAAGTACTGCCCCTAACACGCCCCCAAAGACAACGCCTATCGTGGCGTATATTATTTTTTCCAAATCACCGCTCCCGTTTAACAAATATACTATAGCGCTCACTATACTTATAGGCAAAATAACCAACAACGCCGTAGCATGAGCATTTTTTTGTTTCAACTTACATAGCCAAAGCAAAACCATTACTACCAATATACCACCACCTCCACCCAAAAAACCATTAACGAAACCTATACCAAGACCAAAAATAATCAACAACAAAGCTTTAAGTTTAATATTTTCCAAAATTATTACCTACCTATTTGTTTTATTTTGGACAAAATAAAGGAAAATATAAAAAAGAGTTGATTTTATTGATTGTATTTTATTGCTTTTTTTTTAATTTTGTATTAGAATAAATGAGCATGATGAAAAATTGTGTATATGTCAATTTTTCAACCATATTTTACAACTATATTTAAGGTGAGCTAAATGAAGAAACAACAAAAAGAAAATCGTTACACTCCTGTTTATTACAAAAAGGGTCAAACTTCAAACGTTTCCGACTCTCGTATGGCGTCCAAAAAACTTTGGACAATAGTGGTGCTGTGTTTAGCATTAATAAGCGCAATAGTCGCATCTTTGTGCGTTGCTTTGTATGAAGAAGTTATTCCGCAAAACATTACGTCTACCGCTCCTACGTCGGATTCTAGTAGCTTGAAGATTTCCAATGCAGATTTTAAATACACCTATGCAAATGGTGAAAATTTAAAATATCCTTTGGTTGCTACCGATTGGACTGTTAAATCAACCTCTAGTCCAAACTCTGTTTCTATGGGCGTAGTTGACACTTCCGATTGGAATAAAGTTGTTGCTGATTTAAGCGCAAATAATATTTTGGCTGAAAATGAAAAGTCCAACCCGGAGTACCCCAATTATGACAATGCAACCGGGTTTGATTCTCAAAATAGTAGAATTTATATGATTAAGAAAGAATCTCTTGTCGAAAATGAGGCAGCAACTTTAATTTCAAAAAGTATTTCTGTCAATTCAGGAGATTATATGAAGATTTCCGTATGGGTAAAAACGTACAACGTTAAAGGCAACGGCGCCTTTATTGCGCTCAAAAATAGTTCTTCTGGTACGGCATCTTCAAACTATTATATTATTTATCATATCACAGAATCAACCGCAACCGTCACAAACAATGGTTGGGCAAGATACGATTTTTACGTAGAAGGCAACAAAACCTCAAGCAAAACTTTATATCTTGAACTC
>CABUZX010000002.1 GCA_902496185.1 uncultured Subdoligranulum sp.
CTTGTGTCTTGAACTATTTGTCTATTTCTTTCAAGCAACCCACAACAACCCACACCTACGAGATACTTCGTAGGTGTTTTTTTTGACGTAAATAGATTGCTACTAATGGGGAAGAGTGACTTTGCTTTGTTGTACGTAACGGATTGAAGTATTTAATCCGCCATACTGTCATACTGAGCGCAAGCGAAGTATCTCAAAGATTCTGCGATCGTCAGTCAGGTGGGCAACGCTAAGAAAGACAAAGATGGTAGAGATTCTTCGGTTGTCCATCTTTGGTTGTCCGTCTCGGAATGACAACAAATACTGTCATACTGAGTGCAAGCGAAGTATCTAATGTCCTTAAATATACAAAGATATACTTTTTTGTATTTTTTCAATAAGAAGATGTTGATACATTACTTTGTGCTATTAGTGCATAAGCACCAATAAAAGGGTGTATAAAGAGCTAATGGTTGGTGCATAATATCCATTAAAATAGTATTGCGCAAAAAAAAGAGGTGCAAATAATGGATAATCAGCAGATAATCATACGGATAGAACAATTATTGAAAGAAAAACATATGACGTATAATGAACTGAAGGAAAATACTAGTCTGTCGACGACCATTTATCAATGGAAAAAGAATCGAAAAAGAGATGCAACGCGAAGTCCATCTTTTAAATCAATTGAAAAGATTTGTGCTTTTTTTAATATATCATTATCGGAGTTTTTTGCCACTACGGAAGAAGAACTATGTAGCGTAAAGCAGAAAGAACTACTTATGCAAATAAAAAAGCTATCCAATCGAGAATTGGATATGGTAACGAATTTTGTTAAAATGCTAAACGATAGTAAAGAATAAATCGAGAATAACCAAAACGAAAGATAAAGATGGACGAAAAGACGTTTAATTATTGTTTAAAAAATATACGCAGTAAAGAAAGTTTTGATAAATTATTTAATTTCTATTATCGGCGAATAGTGATTTATATAAACGCTAGATTCAAAATGGGAGCATTGAGCGAAGACGTAGCGCAAGAAACGTTTATTAAACTTTTGTCGATGGAAAAGATTAAGCATATTGAATATTACACATCATGGATATATACGATTAGTGAGAATATAGCTTTAAGAAAATTAGGAAAGGAAAAAGCCGAGCAAAAAAAGATGTATTACGAGCAAGAGGCAGTTAAGGAGGATATGGAATTGTTCGGTGGGCTACAAAAAGACGTAGCAAAACTGGATGATATAACACAAAAGATATTTTACTATTATTACGTTGAGGCGTATAAACTTAAGGAAATAGCCGTACTTTTAAATCTTACCTACGATAACGTCAGGCAAAAACACTCGCGGGGAATAAAATTTTTAAGAAAAAAAGAAAATATGTCACATTCCGTCTCTTTTAATGTATTTATATAGTATCAAATACATCAAAGGAGAAATTAAACTATGAAAAAAACACTTATCACAACTATGGTTGCAATTTTAAGTATTGCAACAGTCCTGTTTGGAGCATTTACACCTGCTTACGCATGCGAATTATCCGAATGTCAAAATCTGTTTACTTCAACGTTAAACGGCTTGATAGAGAGCAACGGTATTGATGTGGCAGAAGTTTCTTTCGTAACGGAAAAAGTATATGACATGAACTTAAACGAATTAGGCTGTCTATACGATTTTACCGTTAACGGCACGTCGGGTTTTGCTATTATGATTTATTATGAGGGACAGTTTGAGATTGATGAAATTTATCTTGACGCAACAAACCCTTATAAGGATTGTACGGGCATAAAGGTATATCCGAGCACGTCATTGTATTTGTATTATACTGACGGCAATTTTTACGACGTTAATACAGGTTTGCCGTATTCCGACGGCGCGGTTGCGACTTTGTCCGAAAATACTTTTTGTGGCGGAGGAGAAGTCGTATTTAATAATCATGCAGTAAATTATATTTATCGTAGTTTTAATGAAGCAACGGATATGTACCTTCTTTGTGGCCTACATCCGGATTATATAGGTATAAGTGGAATAAATAATATTTGCGTACCAATTGCCGCGAGCAACGTAATAGGCTATTGGGATAGGTTTAGACCTAATCTTATACCCAACTACGAGCCGGGTAGCTTGTGGAACGGTATATATTTTTACGACGCAGACAGGGGCCCTGCAGATGATTGCACAAGACAGCTTGCCACGGATATGAACGCAGGTAGCGGAACGACGGTCTCCGAATGTAAAAGCGGTATGACGACCTATTGCAATCGGGCAGGTTATTCCATTTCGTTTTCAAATTTAATGTCCGGTGGCTCGTTTAACTATACTTTGGCTAAAAACAAATTATTAGCAGGACAACCCGTTATGATTTTTTCACAGGGTTTTTCCGCCTATGAAATATTCCCTAATGAAGAGGAAAGTAATGATATTTACATAGGGATAACTTGTGATGGAAATCACGCTATGGCAGGCTTTGGGTTTATGAGTATAACCTATACTTTATTAGACGGCACTGTAAGTACTTTAGACTTTATAAGAGTTGCAACAGGACAAAGCTTGCACAGTGCGGGGTATTACAACATAAGGACGCATACTATAAACGATGCGTTTAGTGTAAATATAACGTAGGAGAATAAATGAAAGACTTTGTTCAAAAAGAAGTAGATAAACAATTAAACGATATTAAAGACAATAAGGAAAAAAACTACAAAAATATAGTAGAAACGTATTTTCAGCAACCGGCAACTAAAAGCAAAAAGTTTGCAAGGGTGGTTTGGAAGGTATTGGCGCCCATTATGGCGACTGTTATATTGATTGTTGGCACTATAGCAATAGTAAATAATCTCAAATCACAGACGGAACACGTATATCTTGCCGACAATGAAATTGCGGTTGACGCAACTATTGAAGAGCTAAACAAGGAGTCAAAGTCCTTTATACTTTACTTTGATACGTTGGACGTAGTAGAAAACAAGCGAGTATACGATTCCGTTACTGAAGATACTCTTAGATTTCGTTTAATATTAGAGAAAAATTTCGTTGCAATAAACGTTGTATACGTAGTAAATGCTAACTATAAATATGATTTTGATATGAGTCTCGTAAATAAAGATGCGACTTTTCAAAATATAAATATCAAATATATAAGCACATTTAGTTCGTACAATTTGACTGTTTACGCCTATCTTGAAAAGGACGGGCAGGAATTGGTAATAACGTATACGCAACGCGCAATGAATGATTCTGAAGAAGCTTTTTGGGCATTTATGAACGAGTTTGTTACTATTAAATAAAAAAAATAAAAAAAGAGGTATTATAATATGTTCGATACACATGACAGAAGTTCAGATGAAGTTTTGAAAATGATGATAGACATATTACTGAATTATATAGAAGAACTTTTTGAATACAAATTGAGAGCGGGCGAAGAAATGCAATATGGCGAAAGATTGGCGTATACGGAGTGTTTGGAAATGATACAAACGTGGAAATATGCGTCAATCTACGGGTTGGGTTTTGATATAGAAAAACGCTATCCATTGTAATTGTACTAAAGCAAGTATCACAAACAGATACTTGCTTTTTTATGACTATAAAAACTTGTGCTGTTATACTGAGTGCAAGCAAAGTATCCCAAGGATCAGGTAAGTTTCGACAAAAAAATCCGTAAATGTTTATTTACGGATTTTTTTCAATTGATATTTTGTGGTATTTTGGTAATAAGTAATGTGTTTTTGACGTAATTATTAATACGTCTGCATATTGTAAATGGTAAGAACTATTCGTCTATACCCAGTAAATAATCTGCCGATACGTCAAAATATTTTGCTAATTTGATGATATAACTTGCTTTAGGCTCATTTGTGCCGAGTTCCCAATAATCTATGGCTTTTTGACTGACCCCTATTTGAGAAGCAAGTTGAATTTGGGAGAGATTTTTCTCTTTTCTTAATTCTTTTATTCTATCTCCTATCATGGCAAAAATATTTTAACAAAAATGTTATCAATATATTTGACAAAGAAGAAAACTTCTTGTATACTTATGACGCATTGAGAAGAATACTTCTTAACAATATAAAATTATTTACCGTAAGCGAAAATTCGCAAAAATAAATACGGTTATAGGAGGACAAAAAATGAAAAAAATCTCAAAACTCGGATTAATTTCCGTACTTTGCTTGGTGTTGGTTATCGGTGGCGTATTTGCTACTTGGAGTTACGGCACAAACAAAGCTACAGACGCGACGGGTACTATGGGTTTGTCTTTAACCACTGTCACAGAGACGGAAAGAGGAACTTTGGTTGTAACAAACGTACCTACTCTCGACATTGACGACACCAACGGTGACCACGTTGCAGAATTAGTGATAACGGGCGATCTCGTAATTACCTTTACGGCAGACGCACACAGCGAAGACGACATACTTGCTAACGGCATTGATTTGCAAATCAGCTTTACCGTACCGTATGGAGACTATGAAGGTACTACTATTATTACTTGCGCTACTATTGACCTTGAAAGAGCAAACGCAACTAAATCCGGATCGGTATTTACCTATACGATAGAGGCGGCTACTTTAAAAAGTAGCTTGACGTTGGGTAACATTTCATTGCCAACTTATGACGATTATACCGCATTAAAGGCTCTTTTAGATGGCAAAAATATTACGATAACGGTTAAAGATGTAATGGCCTAAACCGTGTAGGTTAATTAATACATACTCAAAATGGGTTCGCCTTTTGGGGACTTTCTCCAAAAGGCGATTGGTGTTTTTAGTATAGCAATCGAGGAAAAAACACATGTCTCAATATGATTTGGAAGTATTTATATTGTGTCTGATAGTTTTTATTGCGTCTTGCGTCGTTTTTGGGTTTGTGTTGGTATACGTCTTTAAATTGGAGACAAAGTGTATCAATCACGGGCTTTTTGACGAAGAAATCAAGCAATCGGCAACAAAACCGCTCGTAAAGCAAGAAAAAGCTCTTGTAATTACGAGTTGGGTTTTGTCAGGTATCGTTGTGTTGATAATTTTTGCAACCTTTGTTTTTGCGCTTGTGACCTACGTCACGCGTTTTAACAAAGTGGGCGAAGTCCCCGCGATAAAAGTCGTTCAATCTTCGTCTATGGAGCGAAAGGACGAGCACAACGCCTATCTTAAAGAAAACAATCTTGACGACCAAATAAAAATGTACGATTTAGTGCTTATTCATCAAATTCCCGACGAATTTGATTTGCAACTGTACGACGTAGTCGTTTACGAAACGGTAGACAACAATTTTGTCATACACCGTATTATTGATATAGAAGAGCCAAACGCGGAGCACCCCGACGTAAGACATTTTACTTTTAGGGGCGACAACGTTCAATACTCCGACAAGCGTCCCGTTTTGTACGAGCAAATGATAGGGATATATCGTGGCGAAAGAGTGGGTTTTTGGGGCAAAATCGTTATGTTTTTTCAGTCATACGCAGGATATTTGTGCTTGGGATTGGTGGTCTTTTATTTGATCGTTATGCCGATAGTGGAAAAAAAGTTGGAAAAAGTAGTATTTGAGCGTAAAAAAGTTTTGTTTTTAAAAGACGAGCCGTTTGATAAAACGCCCAGCAAAAAGGAGCAACAATGAAAAAATTTGTGACAAGACTCGTTGTGGTGGCGTTGGTTTCGATATTTGTGCTTGTCGGTACGGTCAGCGCGGATTGGGTGTATTTGTCGCCTGCGCAAGAGGCAAACGGCAGTTTTTCGATCGGTATAAACGGTTTTTTGGTTGAATTGACGGCTAAACTTACGGGCTTTATAGAGGGGCAAAGCGCAGACAGCCCGCAGTCAATGTTTAACGGTAGCGTAAATTACGATAGCAGTACGAGTCAAAGATGGACGAGCTGGGCAGAAAGCGATACGCAAAGGGGCGAACCTATCACGTGGGTAATAAACTCTACGGGGGACTTTACCTTTGACGAAATTAGAATTCATCACTTTTGTGACGCTTATGGTTGTGATATGCCCGAATCAATAGCTTTTTCGTACGTTGGCGACAAAGGTAATTATATTCAGCTCTTGAACGCAACTCTTGAAGGCGAGGGCGCTGCTAAAACGTATAAGGATTCGACGGGATTTGTAACGGTAAACAAAAACTGGAGTAAACCATATAGGGACAAAAACCCGAGGCGTTTTATTGCTACGATAAATAATTCTACCGTTGAATATGTCGACGGCTATACGGGGGTTGTACCTTACACAAGCTTTGTATTAAACAATGCAAGCAGTCCGATAACTACCAACGGCTTTAAATTGACGTTGGACGCTCCTGAAGGTTACTTTGTTGGGTTGGTGGAGTTGGAGTTTTACTTAAATAGACAAAAACTCAACCTTGGCTGATTGTTGCAATTTAAAACAATACGCTTTGATACGTCATATTGCGCAAAAAGTTAAAGCGCGATATTGAGAGTATTGTATTTAAGTATTTTTTATAATTTTTTTATTTAAATTTATTTATGTATTAAAAAAAAATCCGTAATGACGTATTTACGGATTTTTTTTGTTTTGTTGTTTAGGTTTACTTATTTTTTTTGTTGGCAAAAACGTTCATCAAAACGTAAGCGACTATTAGTATAGCAATAGTTGCAATCATCACGATATACATAGTGGGTAGTTGTATTTTGGTGTCAAAGAAGTAAATATTGCAGTCTATTGCGTCTTTTAGTCCGTTTACTGCTTCTTGCGGGCAGGTGGTAGAAAGTTCTTCCAATACTCCGCGGAGAGCGTGATTGCGTAGTAGTGACGTGCCGTAAGTCCCAGGCAAAAACATCAAGACGTTTCTCAACCCTTCGCTAAAGGAAGAAAGTGGCATATACGCGCCACATATAAAACCGTAGCACGAGCTTACTATTGAGCCTACTGCTGAAATTTGACCTTGAGAGGACAAAAAGAAATTTATTACGGAAGAAAGCGCCGTGCCAAAGGTAACCAACATAAGTACGTCCAGCAAAACCAACAAAATATCTCCAAAACTCATATACCAGCCCGTAATTTTTACGTACACGATACCCACGACGGTCGCAACGAGGCTTATTATCAAGGTGCTGATAAAGGTTGCAAAGTAGTAACTAAAAGCAAGCGTGTGCGGTTTGACGGGGGATATCAACATATCCGTCCTAGCGCCGGAAACTTTGTCTTGAACCATTAGCATATTGGAGCAAAAGGATACGGTTACGCAACTGACTGCAAGTAGAGAAGAAATCAATTGTCCGCTTGCAATGCCGTTCAAAATTTTTGAGTCAAGGATAATGCCCATATTGCTAAAAATATCGTTAACGCTGTTTTTGTATACGTTTGACAAAAAAGTGGCGTACAATAGGAGCAAAATCAGGGGAGTTATTAGAGAAGTAAAAAACAACCCCTTGTCTTTAAAGAACATTTTTACGTTTCTTTTTAAAGTTAACAAAAAAGTTTTCATTTGTTTTCCTCCGTCGTCAAATTTTTGCCCGTAACGTTTAAAAATACAGAGTCCATTTTTCCTTTTGTGATTTCATAATCTCTAAAAATTTCGGGATGAGAAGTTATCAATTCGGTGGCTTGTTGTGTGTTGTTGATGGCTATTCTGTGGGCGTTGCCTATTTTGACGTGGGGAAGGTTGAGTTTTGCTATTTCCTCTGCGGTAGCGTCATACAAGTATATAAAGTCCCCCGTATATTTGTTTTTGAGTTGGTGAGGAGTGCCTTCCGCCACCGTTTTGCCTCCGTCAATAATGACGACGTAGTCTGCGTCGGAGGCTTCTTCCATATAGTGTGTGGTCAAAAATATCGTCATTTGTTTTTGTTCTTTGAGTGCGTTTAGCGCTGACCAGATTTTGGTGCGTGTTTGCGGATCAAGTCCCGTGGTTGGCTCGTCCAAAATGACGATTTCCGGCTCGTGCAACAAGGCTCTGGCAATATCTATCTTGCGCCTTTGTCCTCCGGATAAGCGTCCAACGGGACGGTTTAATATCTCCTTAAAGTCAAGCAACTCGTCAAGTTCTGCCAGACGTTCTTTAAACCTTTTGTCATAAATCCCGTACAAACAAGCGCGACTTTGAAGGTTGTCGTAAACCGTGAGGGATTTGTCCAGTACGGAGTTTTGAAAAACCACTCCCAAACTTTTTTTGATTTCTTGACGGTGAGTGTCGGCGTCTAAGCCTTTTATTAAAATACTACCGCTGTCTTTTGCCAACGTGCCACAAATTATTGAAATAGTGGTGCTTTTGCCTGCGCCGTTTACCCCCAAAAAAGCAAACAACTCTCCCTTTTTGACTTTTAATGAAAGATCGGCAACGGCTTTCGTCGAGCCGTAACTTTTGTGTAGGTTTTTTATTTGAATTACGTCGTTATTCATTTTTTTTCTCCGCCCATTATTTCATCTGTAATTGCAGAAAAAACTTCAGCCTTGACCAACGCTAAACCCTTGTTTATGTCGCCAAGTACGATAAGACTGTCGCCCGTATTTATATCAAAAGCCTGACGCGCTTGCTTTGGAATGACGATTTGCCCCTTTTCGCCGACTTTGCATATCCCAAATAAATATTTATCTTTGTCTTGTACCATAAAACCCTCCTTTAATAAGTAAAAGTAAGAAAATTCATACTTGTTGGTTTAAGTATAACAAGTTGGAATTTTATTGTCAAGAATTTTTTAATAGTTTTTTGATTTGAAGGGCTATGCGGTTGAAAAATTATAAAAAGGAATATAAACAACAAACAAACCACGGGCAAAACCGTGGTTTGTTAAATTTAACTTATTTGTTTGCTATAGTCTTGAGGCTCTATTCTTGAGATGGCGTCCATTTCTTTTGCGGTCAGCGTATCTTTCAAAACTTTTTCTTCATTGGGGGAGGGGGTGGCGATTTTGCAATTTACTTTGCAGGCTTCTTCCGCTTGTTTGTCCAAGACGTATTGTTCTGCTTTTTGTACGTCGGGATTAAAGTCGTGACGGAAGGAGGAAACTTTTATGGTGATAGCATTAAAGCAAAAGTCAAGTTCTTTTTTGAAGCTGTCTTCCAGCAAAAATTTAAGTTTTTGAGTTTCTTCGTGAATTTTACAGTCCTTAAGTTTGATTTGTACGGCAAGTTTTAGTCCGGGTTTATCGTCCTCCGTTATTTTTGCTTTTACGAGTTTTGCGTGAGGCAAGGCCTTTACGCACCGTTTAATCAAGCGTTTCATAACATTATCGTTGGTGGATATGGCCGAAAAAACGTCGGAGTTGAGGGTGATGGTTTTGGTGGTGAGATAATTGCCAAAAAGGTTTATCACAACAAAAACCGACAAGCCCACAAAGGCTATCGCCAAAATGACAAGCAAAGTAAATCCGATACTTTCTTGCTTAAAAAGCAGTACTTCGTTTACGCTGACGCTAAAGGCTATTATCGCCGTTGTAACGATAAAAATTAAGGCTATGACGATAATGATGGCAATAGAAATTTTTAAAAAATTGTTTTTCATGGCTAAAAGCTCCTTTTGGTTGATTTATTTGTAAAAGTATTGACATAAAGGACAAAATTATTATATATTGCTTAAATTTTTTGGCAAATAAAAAGACTTTCAAAACGGATTGTTTTAAAAGTCTTTTTTTGTTTTTTTTGTTTTTGTTATACTATAAGGTTTACAAGCCTGTTGGGGACTATTATTACCTTTTTGACAGGTTTGCCGTCGAGCAGGGCAATTACGTTAGGCATTGCGAGGACGGTTTTTTCCAAATCTTCTTTGGAGAGTGAAGTGTCTACTATGATTTTGTCCTTTATTTTGCTGTTGAGTTGAAGCGCAAGTTCTACCGTTTGTTTCTGAAGCGCCTTTAAGTTAACAGTGGGGTAACTTTGATTAAATACGCTGTAAGGCATACCCAAAACTTCCCACAGTTCTTCCATAACGTGCGGAGCAAGCGGGGCAAGTACCAAAACGAGGTCCTTTAAGGTGTCAAAAAGCAGTTGTTTGTTGAGTGGAGCGTTTTCCGTCGTGTATTTGCCTATTGCGTTGGCAAGTTCCATAGTACGGGCAACCACGGTGTTAAAAGAAAAAACTTTGTAGTCTGCTTCCGTCGCCTTTATCGTATGGTTGCGTACGTAGTCAAGGTCGGCTTCCTTTGCGCCGTAAGTTTCCGTCCAATTGTCGTGGTTTTGGTAGAAAGTAACCATGCGTTCGATTCTGTCAAGGAATTTTGCAATGGCTTTGATACCGCCGTCGTCCCACGGTCCGCCCTCAACGTAGTTGAAGCCAAACGCCAAATACAAACGGAACACGTCGCTACCCATAGTCAAAACGTAGTCGTCGGGGCTGATTACGTTACCACGAGATTTGCTCATCTTGCTTCCGTCAGGACCGAGAATTGTGCCTTGGTGGACGAGTGAAAGAAAAGGTTCGTCAAAGTTGAGATAGCCCATATCACGCAAGGCTTTGGTAAAGAATCGCGCGTACAAAAGGTGCATACAGGCATGTTCTGCTCCGCCGACGTATTTGTCGACGGGTAACATTTCGTTTATCTTGGCTGAATTAAAAGGCTCGTTTGGGTTGGTGCTGTCGGCATAACGCAAAAAGTACCAACTACTGCAAACAAAAGTGTCGAGAGTGTCTACTTCTCTCTTGGCGGGCCTACCGCAAACGGGGCAAATGGTGTTTACAAATTCTTCGCAAGATTTGAGTGGACTTTCGCCCGTCGGTTTAAAGTTGACGTTATAGGGGAGCTGTACCGGCAAATCCTTTTCGGGGACGGGTACGGTACCGCAATGGTCGCAGTAAATGATAGGAATAGGCGCGCCCCAATAGCGTTGACGGGAGACCAACCAATCGCGCAGGCGGTAGTTGGTTTTGAGTTGTCCCTTGTTTTGCTTTTCGAGTTTTTGTATAATTGCAACTTTTGCGTCGACGCTCGTCATACCGTCAAATTCTCCGCTGTTGGTGAGAATACCGTATTCTACAAAGGGTAATGCGTCGTCGACGTCGGGCGTAGAGCCTTTTATTACGCGGTTGATAGCAAGGTTGTGTTTTTTTGCAAAGACGTAGTCCCTTTCGTCGTGAGAGGGGACGCCCATGACGCATCCCGTGCCATAACTTGCCAAAACGTAGTCGCCAATCCAAATTTCAACCTTTTGATTGTTGATAGGGTTGATTGCGTACGCGCCAGTAAAGACACCGGTTTTTTCCTTGGCGGTAGAAAGGCGTTCGATTTCCGTCGTTTTTGCCGTTTGGTCGCGGTATTCTTCTACCGCTTGACGGCGGTCGGGTGTGGTGATTATGTCGACAAGCGGGAGCTCTGGCGCAAGTACGACGTAAGATACGCCAAACAAGGTGTCGGCGCGAGTGGTAAATACTCTAAAGGTTTTGTCGCTGTCGCAAACGGAAAACTCCACTTCGCCACCGGTGGACTTGCCTATCCAGTTGCGTTGCATTGCTTTTGTTTTTTCCGGCCAGTCAAGTTTGTCGAGTCCAGACAAAAGTTCTTCGGAATAATCCGTGATCTTAAAAAACCATTGCGTAAGGTTTTTGCGGATGACGGTGGATTCGCATCTTTCGCACGCGCCGTCGGTGACTTGTTCGTTGGCAAGTACCGTGTTGCAAGACGGACACCAGTTGACGGGGGCGGATTTGCGGTAAGCAAGACCGTGTTTGTAAAGTTGCAAAAACATCCATTGAGTCCATTTGTAGTAGTCGGGCATACAGGTTTTTACTTCCGCATCCCAATTGAACATTGCGCCCATTTCTTGCAGTTGTTTTTCCATTATTTCAATGTTTTTGAGTGTGCTGTCTTGCGGATGAATACCCGTCTTGATTGCGTAATTTTCCGCAGGCAAGCCAAAACTGTCAAAGCCCATAGGTTGAAATATGTTGTAGCCTTTCATGCGCATATAACGCGCAAAACTGTCGGATAAACTGTAGTTGTACCAATGCCCCGCGTGCAATTTTGCTCCGCTAGGGTAAGAGAACATTTCCAAAACGTAATATTTTTTTGCAAGATTGCTTTTGTCAAAGTCGTAAAGGCGCGTGTCTTGCCAGATTTTGTTCCATTTTTTGTCAATAGCAATATAATCCATAAAAAACCTCTTTGAGTGAATGCTTTTTTCGTTGAAAAAACGCAAACACCACGTCATTATAAAAATTTGAATTATCTTTTATTTTAACTTAATCAACAACGATTGTCAACTTGTTGCGGTCAAAAGCAAAATATGGTTTTGTTTTTTTGAAAAAGTATCAAAAAGGCGTTAATGTAAGATAATAATAACGGAGGAAAAGAAATGAAAAGGGAAATAGAAAACAAACAAATAAGAGAATTTGAAAAACATCTGCAAATGGAGGAAAAAAGCAAAGCAACGATAGAAAAGTATCTAAGGGATATAAAGGCGTTTTTTGAATATGTAGATGGAAAATTATTAGAAAAAACGTTGATATTAGAATACAAAAGTAGATTGCTATCAAAATACGCAGTCACAAGCGCTAATTCAATGCTTGCCGGGTTAAATGCATTTTTTAGGTATTTTGGTTGGTACGACCTATGTGTAAAGCAATTTAAGATACAAAAACAAGCCTATTGTCCCGAAGAAAAAGAGCTGACGCGCTCCGAATATCTTAGACTTGTAAGCGTTGCAAATTTAAAGGGAAAGGAGAGACTAAACCTTATAATACAAACGATATGCAGTAGCGGAATAAGAGTGAGTGAATTGCCGTTTATTACAGTAGAGGCAGTTAGACGTGGCGAGGCGTACGTCAATTGCAAGGGCAAAAGCCGTAGAGTTTTTATCGTAGCGGAATTAAGAAAAAAACTGCTCCGATATATATCGGAGCAAAAACTAACGACAAGCTCGGTATTTGTAACCAAAAACGGAAAACCCGTCAGCCGTCACAATATTTGGAGAGAAATGAAAGCCCTTTGCAAAGAGGCAAACGTAGGAGAAAGCAAGGTGTTTCCGCATAATTTACGCCACTTGTTTGCCCGTACCTTTTACGGAATAGAAAAGGATATAGCAAAACTTGCCGATATTCTCGGACATACAAATATCAACACTACGCGGATATACGTTGTGACAACGGGCAAAGAGCATAAGAGAAAGATGGAAAACATGCGCCTGATTATATAAAAAAAAGACCGACTCAAGTCGACCTACAACGTAATGCTTATTATGTTGTAACTAATTTGTTGTTACAACTCACAATATAAAAAATTATAGCACTATTTTTTTAATAACGCAACAAAAATTAAGTACATATTTAAAAAAAACCAAAAAAATTAAAGAAAAATCAAATTTTTGGTATGGCTAAAAAGCCTTTTTTTGCGTGTTTTAACCAACAATCCCAAAAGGCTTATTTTGTCATACCGTTTTTTATTTAAAAAATTTTAAACTTAAAAAAATGCATTTAGCATTACAACATAATAAGCATTACGTTGTTTTTTACTTTATTTAAAGGGGTATATCATGGGCGAAAGTTTTGACGAGCAAAAAAGCAAGCGAAAAAGGACGGCAATAATAATCGTTATCATTATTTTGTTGTGCCTTATATTGCTTTGTCTTCTTGCTATTTTGGGTCTGACTTGGGTTATTTTCAACAACAGTACTGACGACGGCAAAATTGGTATCAACGTAACGACAGGCAGGGTAAAAGTAGATATCGTAGACGCCGAGAACAATTCTCTCGTTGGTGACGTGCTTCAATTTGTATCGTCAAATAAAAACGGCAAAATATATTTTGAACCTGGTATAGCTTATTATACCGAAGGTTTTTCGGTGATGAATACAGGTAGTATTCCTATCAGTTTTAGAGTTTACGTTAGCGAGGACGAAAAATTAGATATTCAAGAGTTTGAAGAGGCTTTTGATATTTGGATAACTACCGATATTCAAAGCCAAGACAACGCAGAAGGGCTAAAGTCTTTTTCGGGCGGATTAGAAGTTGAGCAAAAAAGCGAAACGTATTATTTGGTTATAAAAATGAAAGAAACAGCAGGAAACGAATTTCAAAACAAAACCTATTCAGGTATAGGTGTGACCGTTTATGCCGTACAAGGCAACGTTGAAATCGAGTAAGGAGCGACAATGCAATTAAATGAAAAAACAAAAAAAATACTCGATATTGCATTAAAAGTAATCATTTGGGTTGTTGTTGCTTTTGCCGTATTTATGATGATATTTACTATCGTCACCGTTTCTACCGTTGACAGAAACGATAGAAGCATTTTTGGCTTAAAGTTTTATATTGTACAAACGGACTCAATGAGTAAGTCCGAAAACAACAAGGATATTGATATCCACTTTAATGCAGGCGATATTATAATCATCAAAAACGTCAAGGACGCAACAGCGCTTAACGTGGGGGACGTGATTGCTTTTATGTCAACCAACAGCGTCAGCTACGGCGAAACGGTAACGCATATGATTCGCGACGTAAAAAAAGATGAACAAGGCAAAGTGATTGGCTACGTTACCTATGGTACAAATACGGGCACAAACGACGAGGCGCTTGTCGAGCCTGAATACGTGCTTGGCAAATATACAGGCAAACTCCCCGGTGTTGGCAACTTTTTTGCTTTTGTAAAGTCCACCCCCGGTTATATCATTTGTATTCTCGTGCCGTTTGTTTTGTTGATTCTTTACAACGGAGTTAACGTTATCCGTTTGTTTAAAAAATACAAAGCGGAACAAAGGGCTCAAATTGATGCGGAAAAAGCCGAGATTTTAGCAGAAAGAGAACAAAATGCTCAAATGCTAAAAGAACTTCAAGCATTAAAAGCTCAGCTTGAAAAACAAAATGGTGATAATCAGTCATTTGAAGAAAAAACTTCAAACGACTAATTGCTTAATTAATTGACAACTATTTAATTTCGTCAAAAGGAGGATAAAATTATGACGAACTTCAAAACAACAAAGAGAGCATTGTTGAGTGGCGTAGTAGCGCTATTTATATGCTTTACAATGCTACTCGGCACGACGTTTGCTTGGTTTACGGACTCCGTAACATCAAGCAACAACATCATTCAGACCGGTACTCTGGAAATCGGTATGTATTGGGCTGAGGGCAGCGAGGCAGTTCCCGCAGACAATAGCGGTTGGACTGACGCTTCTCAGGGCGCGATCTTTAACAACACAAAATGGGAGCCCGGTTACGTTGAAGCAAAGCACATCAAGATTGCCAATGAAGGCACACTTGCTCTCAAATATAAGCTTCTTATCGTTCCTAACGGCGAGGTTGAGGCGCTTGCAGACGTAATTGACGTTTATTACGTTGAGAATGCAACGCAGATTACTGACCGTGATATGCTTGCAGGTCTTACCCCTGTTGGTACACTCCGCGATATGATCGAGGACACCGACGGCGCAGTACACGGCGCGCTTCTTCCCGTAGGTGAAACTGCAACCGATACATACGAAAGAGTTGGCGAAGTAACCGCTACTATTGCTTTCAAGATGCAGGAAACCGCAGGCAACGAGTATCAGGGCAAGAAGATCGGTACTGATTTTGCTATTCAACTCCTTGCAACTCAGTACACTTATGAGGACGATAGCTTTGATAATAAGTATGATGAAGGCGCTACATATCCTACTTTCGCCGACAAATGGGACGGAACAGCGGATACTTCGTGGTATAACGATACAGATACAATGTTTACGTTGAATACTGCCGAGCAGTTGGCAGGTTTTGCAAAACTTGTTGATGATGGAAACACTTTTGAAGGCAAAACTGTTAAACTGACGACTGATGTAAATCTTAATGCGCAAGATGCAGATGGGAAAAGAATCAATTTTAACCCAATTGGGCATTCCTCAAACGGCCGATCCTTTAACGGTGTCTTTGATGGTCAGGGGCATACTATTTCCAACCTGTACGAACAAAATGACCTTAATGCATGGCAATACGAAGGCGAATACTACGGTCTCTTTGCTTATACCAACGGCGCTATCATTAAAGACGTCACTATTGCAGATGCATACATCTCCAGCGGAAGAAATGAAGCTGCTGGTGTTGTAGGCAATGCGGTTGATACAACATTCTCTGATATTACAATTTCCAAAACAACCTTGATTGCTTATAACAATTCGGCTGGAGGTGTGGCGGCAGAGTGCTATGGCAACTGTTCTTTCACAGACATTATCGTTGATGAGGATACAGTTATTGGACCTCTTTGGGGAACATACGATGTACGCCTAGGTGGTGTAGTTGGTATGGTGAAAGCAAGCGATAAAGTGACTTTTTCTAACATTACCGTCGCTTGTAAGTTGGATGCAATCAATGATGTTGCTGCCAACTATCAGTATTGGTTATATCGTTACAGCGGTATGTTGATTGGTCATGTTGAAGGAGTTAATGGTGTTGCAGATCCTACCGGTTATGTCACATGTGAGAATGTAACGGTTATCTATGGTGATTGGGTCAACTATCATTACTGTGAAGATGCTGACCTCGGAGCCGGTAGTTATAACGGCCCCGGAGAATACAAGTATGCACGAGTTGAGGCAGGTACTGGCACGAATGGCATTGATACGACAACCTGTAACCACAATGAAGATGAGTCACATTATGTGCTTATCGTATTCGATCAGCTGTTCGGTGGCGGACAGGGCGTTAAAGGTCTTAAAACATACGAAGGCGTAACTGTGATTTATCCCGAAGGTTAATTTCTGAAATACTACGATCTTTTATATAAATGAGAGACTTATAAGTAAATGTTTTAAGGAGGTGCAAACGCTATGGAACAACAGAATAATGAAAAGCTGTCGGACAAAGCGTTTGCCCGCCTTGTTGTAACTTCCGTTTTGGGCATATTGATATGTTTGATCTGTCTTTGTTCGACAACGTATGCGTGGTTTACGGGTAGTGTGCAAGTGGATAGCAACACGTTAAAAGCGGCGGATGAGTGTCTGCTCTCCGTGTCGGTTTACAAGGACGGCGCGGAAGAAGCTATTATAGATACGGATAATTCCGCAACGCTTGATTGTGAAGGCACGTACACCGTAACGCTCACGCTCCCGAAGGAAAGCGCGTCGGGATACCTTGTTGTAACCGTGGACGGTCAGCATTATTATTCGAACTACCTGCAAAGAAGCGACAATATCGACCAAACGCTGACCTTTACACTGAACGTAACAACGGCGCAAAACGTCATCTTTACTGCGCGTTGGGGTATCTACTCGGGCGAGCCTCACGTATGCGACAGCGAACAACTTTTTATTGAATAAAAATTAATCATTATTTTTTTATTGTTTTGCCAAGTAAGGGGTGGGTTTTTTTGGGCTATTCCTTACTTGGTTTTTTTGTTTGTATATTGACGTTATTAGACGGCAAGCGAAGTATCTAAGATACTTCGCTTGCGCTCAGTATGACAAGTCATTATTCATTACAAAACTCATACGTTAAACAATATATACAACGTTATCATTGTGAGCGCGCCAAGTGTCTCTAATACGGCGCCAAGAAAAATGCCAAAGCGTTTGCGTTTGGCGACAAAATATCGGCAAAAATAAAATATGCTTGCCCAACTAAAGCATACGGCGCCTATTGCGTAAATTGCGGTGTTGCGATCAAGAGCGCCTTCGATTATCATTAGGGCAACGGCTACGACGCCTGCGCAAATTAGGGCAATCCAGTTGGATTTGTTGACCTTTGCTTGTTCCGTTTCGCCAATAATGGCTTTTTTGCTTTGGACTTTTTGTTAAACTTCTTTGTTGTTCATGATTGTTCTCCTTTTTTTACTTGACTTTTTTTTGCATACCCTTTATAATAGTTTTCGGTGAGGGGTGGCAGGCTTAACCCCTCTACCGCTTGCCGTCCGTTCTCGACTACCGACGGCTTTTTATTTTGCACTTATACGAGCCAAAGCCTCTTTGAATTCTTAAAGTGTTTTGCGCTGGCGCCTTGTGCTGACGAGTGACGAGTGTAAAGTTTTATTTACGTTTTTATTAAAAAAATTTTCCAATAGCAAATTGATTGATTTTTTTGCCCGTCTGGTGTATTATATAAGTACGTTCAAATGAGAAATAAACTAAAGCTAAACTTATTTTTGAAACAGTTTTGGAAATAAAACCAAGATGAATTTTATGCATTTTGCTTCCATAGTTAAATGGATATAACAAGCCCCTCCTAAACGCTTGGTCTATCCGTCTAATACACCTAAAATCAATGCTTTTTACGGTAAAAATGGGTGAAAATAGCCACTTTTTGATAGATAAAAAGTTTTAGGAATAATTTTAGGAATAAAAATAAAATAAATTTAATCCATTTTGGTTCCTTAGTTAAATGGATATAACAAGCCCCTCCTAAGGGCTAGTTGTGGGTTCGATTCCCGCAGGGACTACCATAAAAACCACAATATTTTGTGGTTTTTACTATTTTTAGGACAAAATATAGGCGTTTTTGGAATAATTTTCAACTATTCCACTATATCCACCCAAAGAGAAAAGATAAGGGATACCCACAATCAAGTGAGTATCCCAATTTTTTATTCCTAAAATATGTTGTTTAGTGCGTTCAACGCTTTTTCTTGTGTGTCGGGGATAAAGTGGCTGTAAACCTGTAAAGTAATGGTTGAGTCGCTATGTCCCATATACTTGCTAACCGTTTGCAACGGAACGTTTTGCGATAACAGTAAACTGCAATAGGTATGGCGTAGTCCGTGGCAACAAACTCGTTTGAATCCTTTGTCGTCTTGAAACTTTTTTAGCCAACCGCCAACTGTATGTGGATATACGGGTTCACGGCAGATGTTGACAGCAAAATAGTACTCGTCCACGTTGTTATCAAAATCGTCGTCGATTGCTCTAAACCACTCACGATATTCCTTCAAATCGTCAATTAAAGGCGTTGGAAGGGGTATATCTCGCGTGGAAGTCTTTGTCTTGGGTTCTTTCTCATAGATTCCGTAACCTTTCGCTACAAGCCGATTTCTGCGGATGTGTACCACTTGCTTGTCAAAATCTATATCCGACCAACGAAGTCCGTTAAGTTCGCCTGCACGCACGCCTGTAAGCAACATAAACTTTATCGGCACACGCTTGTAAATCAAATCTTCGGGAAGTTCGTCAAGCGCCTTCATAAATTCTTGCGCTTCGGCTATTGAATAAACTTCCTTTTCATTTACGGGGCGAAGTGATGAGTTGCTATTGCCTGAACCAACTTTCGTGGCGCATACGGGATTTTTAGTTATCCAATCGTATCTTACGGCTTCATTAAATACCGTTCTAAGCAATCTTCTATAACCCTTAATGGTTTCGGCTGAATAGCCTTTATTTCTTTCGTTAGGCTTAAAATATTCGTCAAAATCAAGGTTGTGAATCTCACAAATTTTCTCTGCCGTTTCACGAACTATGTAATTACCTTTCTTTTTAAGTCCGTAAGATGAACAACGATTTATAACGCCATCTCTTGCAAGCGCTCTAAAACTTATAGATTTAGGCAAATATTTTTTAAGACAAACTGTGTTATCTTGCTTGCCGCTTTTCTGCTCAAAACTGTTTAGAAACATTTGCACGTGTCTAACCGTAATATCGCTTACGGGTTTATCCGAAAGTCTATTGTTCTTTAAGTAGTCGCTAAATTTCTTGGTAATTCCAATACCTCTTAAATAGTAGTTGATTGACCAATTCTTTTTAACGCTTTCAAGCCACTCGGTTGCAAGTTCGTCAAAGGTTAAAACTTTTAATTTCTTTACGTCCGTTTTTAGTTCATAAGCCTTTGCAAGTTCTTCTTCAAACTCAATGGCGCATTTTTCTACGTATTTATGGAACTTGGCAGGGGTAAGGTCGTTATCGTTTTTGACTAATTTATAACAAACCTTTTGCTTGTCTGTTTCAGGGTCACGTCCTAATGCTTGTATCTTTGCTTTTAATTTTCCTTTTTTATCCGTGCTTATTTTGAAATAAGCCATTATAATCCTCCTTAATCGTTATTTACATAATTCAAAAGACTTCCCACGTCAACTAAAATTTTATTCCCTACTTTTACGTTTCTAACTTTATTTTCTTTACACCAAGTTCTTATGGCGTGTAGGGTAACAGCTGTGTCTTTGTCGTCCTTTTGAATTAACTCTAATGCTTTTCTTACACTTCTAAGCAATATATTTTCCTCCATAAAGTTGGAGTATCGGGATTTCTCCGTTTTTCTTTGATGCCTAACATATATTCTCAATGGCAATCCCCGAAGCTATATTCTTAGTAAAATCAACGTTTGCTTCCTATTTCATTAAACTTATTTCTATCTTACTTATCCTTTTGAAGTCAAACGGGTTTATATGCAGTAGTTAACCTTCTACGTTATCCGAGCGGTTTTCAAACTGTTCTCTTAAAGCGTTATAGCCCGCCATAATCAAATGAACCTTTGAAAGACCTTTACTCAACAAGAAAGCATCAATTTCTTCTGCTTCCCTGCGGGGAATACTCGTACCCCAAACTTTATTCAGTTTTTTGCGTTCTTCTTTGTGCTTTGCTTCGTATACTCTGCGACTGATTCTAATAGGTGTGTCTTGTTTTCTTTCCATAGTGATACTCCTTTAATCCACATAAATAAGTTCGTTTAAGATTTCTTCATAAATGCGGTTTTTGATTTCCGTTTCAATTTTAACGTCGTGCATAAAATCTCCCGTCTTTTGATATTCGGGGCGTTTCAAAAGTTTTTCTCTCATAACTTCCCAAATTTGTTCGGCGGCTTTGTCAATGCCGTGAAGATAGGTGGGTAAATCTTCAATCAACCAATCTCTACCTGTGTCAATAAGGTATTGCTTTTTCAAGTTTCCCCATCTGCCGTAAACGTGCTTAACGTGTGGATGCGAACGCTGATATTCAATTACTTCTTCTAATGTCAAACCTTCCATTTTGAAATCTCCTTAACCGTAGTGTATTGTCGTATTAATACGAATATCACTTTTTGCGAAAGAAGTCAAGCTCTTTTTTATAAAATTCTAAAATTTTTTTACATATTTTTTCCTCCTTGTGTTTTAGTGGTGAGCAGAGCAAAAATCGGGTTTCCCGATTGTTTGGATAGGTCAAAAGCGCGATTTTGGCAATTCATTTTACCTGCTTTGAAAAAGCGGTAGAATTGCAACAAAATAATTTTTTAAGCGGTTTTCTTAACCTGCTTAGGATTTTGGTGTTTTCCGCTTTATTTTTACTAAGTGCAAAACGCTCTCGATAGAATTCATTTTACAAAGTTTCCTCGTATTTTACTATGGGTAATACTGATAATAGTTTCTCATTTTATTTTCTCCTTATTTTGAGTTGCTCTCACCTAAAGGGGCTAAATTAACGCAAAAGTTTAGGTTAAAATCGAAAATTATTTTTTTACTTGTCAAGCGATTGGAATGTTGAAAATATTTTGATTAAATTAACCCTTCACTTAAAAGGGCTTTTTAGAGCAAAAAGTAAAGGTAAAATTCAAAAATTTCTTAAAAAAATTTTTTTCTCTCCATATAAAGGGGCTATTTTTGACGTTTATGGGGGTCAAAATCTTCATTTTTAGTGTAAAAATTTTTGCCCCTCACTTAAAAGGGCGATTTTGGAGCAAAACGTGGCGGTCTAAATGTAAAAAATTTTTCTTTGAGGCATAAAAAAGGCAAGTGGAACAAATTCCACTCGCCTAAATAGGGTAGATGTTAAGTTAAATTAAGTCAATAGGCAGATGTCCACGTTCTTGGACATCTGCCTATTTGTTAAAGGTTTATTGTTTTTTTAGAATTTCCATAAATATTTTATTTCGAGCAAAAGCATCTGAAGTAATCGCGCTTAAATCCAATATAAATTCGTGTGCGTTTTGTTTAGGGAAATATTTATAATAAGCTCTATAGGAACTTTCCGGCGTAAATAGTTCAAAATAATTATCTTGGTTTTCAATAGAAAACTTAAATTCATCATCTATATTTGTAATAATATAACTCCAAACCGTACTTATGTTGGGAATATGCTTTTTGATAATAGCAATATCGTCAGGCAGTTCAGTTAAAGCCTTTTTCTTTTCATATTTATCAGCATTTGCTCCTTTAAATTCAATCATAATTAGGTTCTTTTGTGATTCTTGAGTGTTAAAGAATATTGCAATGTCAGGGCGGTTTTTGTCTTTGAATTTTTCTTCATTCTTTTCTGCAATGTCTGTCTTTATTGCTTCTATCGTTTCATCACTAGCCGCATAAGAATAAGTCATAAATTTATCGTCTAATAGCCATAAATTACTTAAAAGGTGCTTTTCCTCGTTAAAAGAGAAGGTTGTTGTTCTCATAGGCATAAAAATATCGTGAATAAACTTTTCTTTTTTCGATACGTCGGTAATAGCTTCATCAAGAGCCTTAATAATACTATCTCGATACAAGATATATTCTCCTAATTCAGCCGCTGCAATTAAGCTCAATTCTCCAACTGCAGATTTGAATTCTTCGTCGGAGATTGTTTTAGCCGATAAAACACGTTTGAAATTCTCTTGTGCTTTACTTTTTGCTTTGTTAAAGTAGTCGTTAGCTTTAACAATAAGTGACTTTTCCGATTTTATGATATCTTTATCTTTTTTAATAAATGGAGCAAGGTGTGGTGCTGTATCAATTGCTTTGTCTTCTTCTTGCTTATTAATCTCTTGTATTTCAGGATAGTTTTCTAATATAATCTCATACATATTCCTTTTCATTTCAGGGTTAATGTCAGAATACAATAAAGGAACATCAAGCGTTGCGTGTTTTAAGTAAGATAAAACAATTAAATCATCACGAGTATCATTATCTTTATCGTTAAAATAATCAGAACAAAGAAGCATTACGAAAGAGTCATTGTTTGGTAATCCACAAGAAAAACCCAAAGAGTCATCATCTAATTTTTTGGTTGCTCGATTATTGGCGCAATAATAAACCTTTTTACTGTTCGCTCCGTCTTTATTAAACTTATAGTAAAGAGTAAAATGATAATCTTGCTTCGTTATATCGCTATATATAGGGAAGGTCTTTTCGCATAAATTAGGAATATCCTCAGCAACTATCTTTTCCATATGAGAGTCCATTTTTAGTACTATATTAAATGGTTTATTATTTTTCTTCAAAAGGAAAAGCCTAATTAATAAATATTCGATAATCGCATTCTTAATAAAAGCTAAATCCGCTATACATCTTTTATCGACCATCTTTTCGTTACCGGAAGGAATACGGTAGAAGTTCTTTGTAACATCAGAAAAAGTTATGGTCGTTTCAGTTGTTGATATTTGTTTATCACTAATTAAAATGTCCTTGTCGACATCAAAATTTAAAGAAAAAGGGATACTGACTTCTTTATTTTCGCTTTTAACTTGACTTTTAATATTAATTTTTTCAAAAACACTTAACCACGTAAATCGACCACTACCTTTACAACCTAAGTTCATCTTGTTTTTGGTCCATAAAACGACAAACGCGTCTCTATTTTTCTTTGTAAAGCCTTCACCGTCATCTGTAATAGAAAAGCCCGATATTTTAGAAAGTTCTTCAGTTATGGCTAAATCTTTATTGAAAGAAATAGTGATATTTTTCGCCCCTGCCTCTAAAGAGTTTGTAATTGCCTCGTAAACAGGTTGCAAAAATTTAACGTCTTTTGCTAATTTTTCTATTATAGTAGATATATCTGCCTGTACAAATCCTTTTCCCATATATACTCCTAAATTTTGCTCTTATTGTTATTTACATTTTTGTTTTTAATAAAGTTTTCCACAAAGCGGAAGGCTCCTTTCTTGTGATATTGATAAGATTGAGAAAATCTTGACAATTATATAATTCAAAACGCTCAACCCTTTTTAATTCAATGGCTTTTTCGGCTGTTAGTTTTGCATCTTTTGAATAATGGTCGGCCGTTGTAACAAAAATGCAATCAGTGGGTTCTGTTTCTAACATGGCAACGCCTAACAATTCTCGAATGGGAGATACTCCTTCTACAGCACTTGGTGAAGTTCTACGTTTAACTTGTAGTATGATATGTTTGCCACTGCTTTCCACGATTAGCCCATCTTTTCCGCCATCTCTTGTCTTTCCAAAATCATAGACCTTACAATAAGGATAAAAATCTGAAAAAACAGAACGTACAAGTTCGGCCATTTTATGAGCATTTATTCCATATATTTTTAATGGGTTTTCTTCTATGTATTTGCGAAGTATAGATAGTGGTATATCTTTATCACTATCATCGTATTTTTTTAGTATTGCAGAATTTATTTCTATATCATTTGCTCTAATTCCATCAATTATTGCATCGCTTTGATTTGTGTATTTATGTTCCCACCATCCACATTTTGGGCATTGCACAACGGATTCTTTTTCAACAAATGAACCATATAGCCAATCATTTCTATTTGAAATTAAATTTGAAAATATAGTATTATTAATCTTTTCTTTGCAAAAAGGACAAATGGAATCGTGTGAGAATAGTTTTTTCCCTGTATCAACAAAAGTGTAATTGACTATACCGGATTCTCCTTTTTTTGTTGTATAATTGCTGTAATCTAAGATCATAAATTCATTCTCTCCATAAGTATACCCATAGACTCAATCATTGCGTTATTCAAAAATTAAAGTTGGTTCCTTTTGATCGATGGCTTTGCTATAGTAAGTCCGCTTCTAATTTCATTGTTCCAATATAGGTTCTTAAATTATTATATAAAGAGCGCATATTGTTAATTTTTGTATTTAACAAATTAAAATCTACCCCAATATTGAATTGGTTTAAACTAACAAAGATTAATCTCCCATCAAATAATTGTATGTTTTGCCCATACGAATTTGGAGTTGAGAAGGTCGCTATAAACGAATTGATTTCTTTTACTGCAATAAATATAGAAGCAAAATAATCTTCCAATTTTTTATCTATAAAATGGTTTTTATTATTTAAATAGAAATCGCATACAACGTCAAAAACGGAAATCAGTAAGTTTGAGTTTTGAATATTGTAATTACTGTTGTTTTCGATTTCAAACACCTTTTCGAATAACTTTATGTAAGAAATCGCATTCTTATAATCTTTTTGGAGCGCTAATTGATTTATTAGGTTTGGCTCCATTTTTTGTTGCAAAAGATTAGAGACACAAATATCCCGAGCAATGGTAAAACATGTGGATGTTAATTTTTTAAGCAAGTCTTTTTCGTTTGTATAATAAAAAAAAGATATACCTTTACTTTTGATTAAGTTTTCAAACGTTTCAGCTTCATCAGTTTTTTCTATTTGTTTAAGATATATATGGCAAGGCATATGGTTATTAATTACAATATTAAACTCTTCCTCCGTGCCTGATAATCCATAATTTGTTTTTGCTCCATATCTCTCATCTATGATAAATACAACAAAATCTGTTTGTAATATATCTTCGCGGTAAGTATTGGGCATAGTTGAAGGCGTTAAATCTTTTTCATAAAGAGCAACTTCTGCTCCAGCTTTTTCAAATATATTTTTTATTTGTTTTCTTAATTCCAATTTGTCGCCCATAGTTGAACTAACAAAAATTCTCGGTTTAAAATACATCTTTTTACTCCATCAGATTATGAAATTTCTTCTTCGGTTAAAATATTCCGTCAATTTTTACAACTTGTTTTTTATTTCTTGGTCGTACCATAAATTAGGTGCAGTATTTGCTTGGTGTGCTTCTTCAAAAACCCTATAAAGTTGAGCGTAAGTAATACCACGTTGAATAATCGTTTTAATTTCTTGGGTATTACAAGGAACAATTTTCATTCCATTTACACTTTTTGTTCCATCAGAAGAATAATAAGGCATAAACTTTCTGCCTCTAAAATCAGCCACAACGTTTACGTGAAGGAAAGTGGTTGCAAACACACAATAAGTTTCTTCTGCGTGGTTTAGCAAGTAATCACCCAAATGTCTTGACACGGGTTCCATTTCCATACGGCGTTGATTGGTTCCGCCTGCAAGTGTTGCTTCAATTAAAAGCGTGTGTGCAGGATAGCTTTCGGTCGCTTCGTACTTATATGTAATATCTTCGTGACCACCGGCAGCGTGGGTAATAGGAAGCAAATCGGCATCCAATGATAAATTCATATATTCCAAAACTTTTCCTTGTCTGCCTGAAATTTTATACCATGCAATAGCAAGTACGTATTCAAAAATAGTGGGAACGTCAGCGTTGTTAGTAACAAGAGCTTGAATATCTTTATCGTCACGCTTTTCAAAGTGTGTCATTAGTTTGATAAGAATTTCGTCTGTAAATTTCTCATCAATCATTTCATTTAAGCGAGCATATCTTTCTTTGTCCACGAATCCTTGAATATCGTAAAGGTTGCGGACTTGGACACCATATAATTCTTCGGCTCTTTCAAATAATTGTTCTTGCTTAATATCAAAAGCGATTCCCATATCTGCCAAACTTGTGTTATTAAACAAGTTGGTCGCTTGGGTAAATGCAATATCCAACAAAGAATCTTTTACTAAAGAGAAATAACAGTTGGGAATTATATCAAATTTTACAATATCATCTTTGAAAAGAACAGTATCACTTGTTTTGAAATAACGTTTGTTTAAATCATAATAATCGTCTAACAAGCTTTTTGCTTTGAATAAATGTAAAAGTCTAAAAAATTCGTTTTTAAATTCTTCATTACTTGCTGCTCTAAACAATGCAACTCTATTAACGGTAGTAGCGCCATCACGCTTAACAACCGACTCTAAAGATGTGTTAAATAAATGTTTCTTCCAATATAAGGAAGCTTTCCCCGAAATCTTTGTTACGGATTTAAAAAGTTGGTTCGCAACACAATCTTCAGGGTAGGAACGATAAACATCTAATACTCTATATAGTTCGGCATAGGGCATATCGTAAGAACGGCTTTTCCTATTCATTCCGATTTCTTGTATAAGAACGTCATCAACGACGGTCGCATTGTTAAGCATAGTTTGAGCAATGCGATAGTTGTCCATTTCAGACAATACGGAAGTGATAGCTTCATCTATAGTAGCGTTGCCGTTTCTTATTTCACGGATATAATTTATAATCATATCCATCTTATTGCGATTAATCACAAGGGGAAGAAGATATGTAAATTCTTCTTTGCTAATTTCGCCAAGTTCAGCAAGCATATACGCTAAAATTGCGTAAGGGCGTACATGTCTTTCCTCAAACGGACAAGATAATTTTAATAATTGTTTGAAATATATAAAGCTATCGGCAGGGATTTGCAATAAATTATCCCCTTCAAAAATTCCGCTTTGTGCAATATCTAATAAGGCTTGTCCCGCAGATGTCAATCTGCGTTCAGCGTTAATTAGTCCCAAATCAACTAATCCTGAAGTTTTTTCACGAGCATCCTTATCCTTTCTTGGAGCATCTTTATCTTCGATAAAGCCTTGTGCTTTTATAAACTCATAATAGGCAACTTGCAGAGCGTTGTTTGCGCTCCAATTTTGATTTTGATATTGGGGGATAGCCCAAAAATCGTTTAACAACTTTAATTGCTGTTCGATTTTCCTATTAAATTCTACCATTCTGAAACTTGTAGTTCCAAGCGACCAACAATAACTTTTGTATGAAGGCATAGTATTTCTCCTTAATAGTTGACGATAAGAACTTCGTCCGTTTTTGACGTTCTATCTTTTGTTTGGTAATTTGAATTTGAATAAGTGTAATTGAGATAAATAACTCTATACTTACCGATATTATTATTTATCCACTCAATAAGCAATTTGTTTTCCTTGCCCTTAGAGTGAAGCACGTTAGATAAGGCGAATCTTATTCCACGTTCGTGTAGGTTATCTAAATATTTTAATAGTTCTTTTTCGAGTGTTTCATTCCAACCGTCTTGTTCATTATAAGTTGCACAAGTAATAAGATAAGGCGGGTCAACATAGACAAAGGTTTTATCGTTCCAATCTTCATTTGGAAGTTCTCTAAAGTCATAACTTTCAAATTTATAGTCGCCACTTTTAAGCCTATCAATAAAAGAAGAAAGTTTTTCTCTCATCTTCTTATTAAAATCTCTTTTGCCAACAGGCAGATTAAACTCGCCTTTACGATTAAATCTTATTTGATTATTGAACGCATAAACGATAAGAACATATAGAGTGATATAGTAGTTATAATCAATATTTGTGTTATGGTTAAAATCTTCTCTTAATTTTAAGAAGGCTTCGCTATTATATTTTGCAAGTCCTTCGGCACTGTTGCAACCATAGTACTCGTATCCGTATTTTTCGGTGTTGGATAAGCCGTATTTCTCAATAATATGGTCAATCAATTCAAATGTGGCTTGCTTATCCATATTTTTGAAAGTGCCGAACATAAAGCGTAATAACGAATTATTATCATTAAAAACAACTTTGTTGCAAGGCGCATTTATTCCAACGTTTCCACCTCCACAAAACAAATCAATAAAACTTTCTACGTCCTGTGGGAAGTGGGGAAGAATTTGGGGTAATAACTTAAATTTACCGCCCGTATAGTTTAGTGGAGATTGTATTATTTCTTTTTGTGAGTAATCATAACACTCGCAAAGGAATAATCTTTCTTGATTGTCAGTAATATTTGATTTTCCAGCACTGAAAGCCTTGTAATCTTCTGAAAAGACTTTTACTTTACCTTTTCTTGAAAGAATACGCATAATATCGTCATCGCTAATTTTAGCGTTTGAACGCCCATTACCTTTTTCTGCCATATTGTTATAAGAAAGAAGGATGTATTTAGCGGTAATTTTAGAAATCAAATCTTCAAAGGCTCTAGTTGCGCTTGACGTGCAGTAATCACTTTTAAGCGACGTTCTATCCATTTTAAGAGCAACGCCTTTAACTTCGGGCTTTTCCCATTTGGCTACATTTTCAAGCAAGTGATATGCATCACAATATTGACGTGAATTATACGGTGGGTCTATATATACTAAATCTGCTTCGATTCTTTCAACTAATTGATTTGAATCTTCATTATAGCATTGATTATTTTCGTTATTATTATTGCTTGCCAATGGAATGCTCAACTCTAAATGTTTATCGAATGAAGCACCTTTTATATAAGCATCATAATGTCCACAAGTGTTTGCTATTTTGTCCATAGCATAAAGGAGCGAAGTGATTAATATCGCTCTTTCTCTTGTGTTTATCTTTTTTTCTTTGTAGTTAATTTCTATATCTTCACGAATAAAGCCAATTTTGCGACAATCTTCTAAAGAAAAGAAAGTGTCTGCAAAATTAAGAGACATATAATTCTCCTCGTGCGGTTTAATAGCATTATAGTAGCAGATAAGGTTTTCAATTTTTTCTTCATCGTATTTTTCAGCACCAAACCAAGCAATGTGGCAAACGTGATTAAAATACAATAAGTCGTTAGTTATAAGTTTTTTGTCGCTGAAAGCCGAAGCAACCGAACCTGTACCTGCAAAAATATCCGCAACGGTAGTAATGCCTTTGCATTCTTTTTCAACAGTTCCTTTAATGAAGTCAAGGAGTTTATACTTGTTGCCTAAATATCTTCTATTGTTAATTTTAGTTGTTTTAGTTTTTGGCGCTTCTATAATAGGTTCCGACTCAGTTCTTTCCGCAAGCAAAGTTTTTAAATTTTCAATGGTTTCTTCGTCCCAAACGTAGCGTCCCGATTCCGTAGTTTGTACCGATATGAGATTGTTTTTAAGCAAATAATAGAAGGTTGACCTGCTTAAATTCAATTCTTTCAAAACTGCGTTTGATGTTAATGCGGTTGCCATATATTTCTCCTTATGCAACTAATTTATGCTATCTATTGGACATTATAGCATATATTTAGACTTTTATCAAGGTGTTTTAGGGTATAATCGACATATTTTTGGATGCACTTTGAATTTAGCATCCGTTTTACAGTAATTATATTATAGCATACTAAATATGACAATATCTGTCATCATTAATAAAATCTTTTGAAATAATTAAAAACTTGCGCAAATAGTTGTTTGGAATAAAATAGGAATAATTTTAGAATAAAAGTTGTTTCATTTTATAAACAAGATTTTACGCTACGAATAAAATTAAACGGTTTTTCGTCTTAAAACCGCTATAAAACGTACAAAATTGCACGAAATACACAATATAAATTCTTTGTTTACAGTTTCAATGTGCTCCTAAGGGCTAGTTGTGGGTTCGATTCCCGCTGGGAGTACCAAAAAAACCACAATATTTTGTGGTTTTTACTATTTTTAGGGCAAAATATAGGCATTTTTGGAATAATTTTCAACTATTCCACTATATCCACCCGTAAACAAAAGATAAGGGATTTATTAAATTCTGCTTTACATTAATCGTTTAATTGTTTTATAGTAACCTTAAGTCTTGGCTTAATACATAGATTAAAGCAACAATTAACATTTAAAGAATAGCCAACAAACTATCCTATGGAGTCAAAACGACTAGGTGGGATTTTTCTATTGCAAATTTTCTTGAGGTAATATCAAAAGACTTTACAAATCACTAATTTAGTGTTATAATTATTTTACCTATTAAGAGTGCGAGAGGGACAAGCCCGTTGACCGCACAGCAACCTACCGATTGGCAAGGTGCTAATGCTTGTACAATGGGGTTGATTTAGTGGTTATTTAAGCAATCCTATTGTTACGATGGGATTGCTTTTTTTATACTCTCTTTGTAGGAAAATAATTATCAAAGGGAGACAAAGTATGAAAAAAAGAAAAACTATCAAGAGCTTATTATCAAAAAACAAGGTTGTGTACGTTAGATTAACAGCCAAATCAATTGCTGAAGTATTCTTTGCGTTGGCGAAATATGAGGGCTTTACTTTAAGTGACGATGTTGCGAGATATGGAGTTCGTGAGTATGGGTATCTGAAATTAAATGATGATATGACGATAACATATCCAGAATACAATTCGTGGGCAGGCGCTATACGATTTTACGCATCAAAAGTCGAAAAGGATAAAAAGGTCATTAAAATCGATTTTGAAGGGATGCTATAAGGGGGGATAATATGTCTAAATTAGATGATTACCATGCATTCAAAAACACAAGCGGTGGCGGTGGAAATAGTGGTGGCAGTGGAGGATTCGGGCTTGGTTGGCTTGTTATCGTCATTGTAGTAATATTGCTCATTTCTTTTATTGGTGATGGTGCGAGTTGGGAGGCTATAGACACGCTGTTGGGTTTAGGGTTTATTGCTTTTCTATTTGCAAAGTCACTTTTTAGATAATTGAATATTGTAAATTTTCTTAAAGTATATACCAAATGGGTAAAAAGTCATGCAGATGAGAATTGTTCGTATAAAGAAGACAAGGCAAAGAAACGCATATCCGATACGTACGTTTATTGCAACGTTACTTTATTTCACGAAAGAAAAATTGCCGTTGCAAGGTGACTTGGCGAACAGCCCGCGGAGCAAAAAGCCACTGTTTCTATGTCGACTTGGTTGAGTGGTAGGGGCAAGAGAATAGAAAGACTTGATATTGATGATTTATATGTTGTTATAACGGATGTCGTCGATGGTTTTTTGGTATTGTTACCTTTGCATAAACAAATATGCGAGTTAAATCACAAAAACAACAAGCTTAAATTGTCTTAGTGTAATGTTAATGATATCGACGCAAACAAGTCAAGGGATTTTATGTTTGTTATAAAAATTACGATAAAAAGCGGAAGGGTTGATTTTGTCAGCTTTTCCGTTTTATTTTTTGCAAAAGGGTTGAATTCTTTTATTTTTATATGCTATAATAAAACAACGCTAAAGGAACAATATGAAAGAAGAATTTGTAATAGAAGATAATAAGTTAATTAAATACAACGGCAAAGATAGTTACGTTGTCGTGCCCGACGGAATAACGGAAATAGGCGATAACGCTTTTGAGGGCAACAAAAGGATAACGGACGTAGTCCTTCCCAAGTCACTCAAAAAGATTGGTGGCGCTGCTTTTTTGGGTTGCCCTAAATTAAAAACAGTCTATATCCCCGAAAGCGTAGAAGAAATAGGCAATAGCGCTTTTAGGGATTGCGAAAAACTTGAGCGCGCCGACCTCCCGCCACGTTTGACGGTTTTGGAGGGGTTTCTTTTTGCTGGATGCAAAAAATTAGAAAGAGTACAAATTCCTAAAGGCGTTGTATATATAAAAGAGCTTGCTTTTTACGGTTGCTCCTTGCGTAACGTTGTTATTCCTCAAGGTGTAGAAGTTATCGGCAATTTGGCTTTTGCGTTTTGTCGAGAATTATCCAGCGTCGTTATCCCTGAGGGCGTAAAAACGATAGGCGAACAGGCTTTTGCTTATTGCGGATTGTTGAATAGTATTAATATTCCAAGTACGGTTACAACGATATGCAACAAAATTATTTTTCAAACGGCAATAAAAAGAGTGGTAGTGCCAAGAGGCGTATCTTTTATTGGCAAGGAGGCTTTTGCCGGCGTGCCGGGGATAGATGTTATTTGGCCCAAAGATATGCCAAGGGGTAACGTGCATGGCGATATGGTTTTTTTCTATTGGCTTGACTAATTTGGATTGAGTCGTCTTTTTAATAAAGGTCGTTATACTTTTAAATTTTTGCTTTAAAATACGGTATAAAAAACGGGCGATTACCGCGTATTGCAATTTTTAAAATAGCAAGGTTTAAGAACTTTCGCCAAAAAGTTGACACAACGTATTTAATGTTGTATTATATAAAAGATATTTCCGTAGGGGAGTAGCATCCGTATCGAAACGGAACAAGTCAACATCTTGACTTAATTAGTCTGGCTTGTTTTAAATTGCGAGACTTACATATACATAGGTATGTGGTTTCGTTAAATATTTTATAAAATTCGAAACCAACGTATAAATTACGCTTGGTTTTTTTATTAAAGGTTAAAAAGGAGGAAAACAATTGAGATCTTACAGCGAAACGAGAGAAACCGTAATAAGTCAACTTAATACAGACGTCAAAAATGGTCTAACTTTTGCAGAAGTAAAAGCCCGTCAGGAAAAGTACGGCGAAAACAAGCTTAAGGAAAAGAAGAAAAAAACCAACTTGCAAAGGTTTTTTGAACAATTTAAGGATGCAATGATAATTATTCTTATCGTTGCGGCAATAATATCTTTTGTTATTGCTTGCGTAGAGGGCAACCCCAAAGAGTTTTTTGAGCCGGCATTGATACTGCTTATAGTTATTATCAATGCGATTATGGGGGTTGTACAAGAGAGCAAGGCGGAAAAAGCCTTAGACGCTCTTAAAAATATGTCCGCTCCACACGCCAGAGTTTTGCGCGACGGTAAGGAAAAAATTATAAACGCGTCGGAGCTTGTGCCTGGTGATATTATCCTTTTGGAGGCAGGTGACTTTGTTCCTGCAGACGCAAGATTGCTCCGTAGTGTTTCTCTCAAGAGCGAGGAATCGGCGCTCACGGGCGAATCTGTGCCGTCAGAAAAGGATGCTAATGCTGAAATCAAAGTAGATGCTCCGTTGGGTGACCGCAAAAATATGGTGTTTTCGGGGTGTAGTATTACTTACGGTACTGCCACGGCGGTAGTCACAGCAACGGGTATGGATACGGAAATGGGCAAGATTGCAAATCTGCTTTCCGGCGAGGCGGAGACTCAAACTCCTTTACAACAAAAACTTTCAAAACTTGGCAAATATTTGGGTTTTGTGGCAATCGGAGCTTGCGCCGTTATTTTTGTCGTTGGTTTAGCCAACAGTATGCCTCCGATGGAAATTTTTATGACTGCGGTATCTCTTGCCGTATCTGCAATTCCCGAGGGCTTGCCGGCAATAGTTACTATCGTTTTGTCGATAGGCGTTCAACGTATGGTTAAGAAAAACGCCATTATCCGTAGACTCCCCGCCGTAGAGACGTTAGGTAGCGCGTCGATAATATGTTCTGACAAAACGGGTACTCTCACTATGAACCGTATGACCTTGATGAAGGCTTACGTAGAGGGGTTGGGGGTAGAAGATATTTCTACCGACAATACGGAATCGGTTAAAAAACTTTTGACTTACGGAACTTTGTGTTGCGACGGTTCAGTTGTATTTAATGACGGTAAGGAAGTGCATATCGGCGATCCGACGGAAACGGCTATCGTTTTGGCGTGTCACCGCAACGGTATGCCAAAGGATAATTTAAACAAGCAATATCCGCGTATAGGCGAGTTGCCTTTTGACTCCGACAGAAAGCTTATGTCTACCGTCAACATTATCGACGGCAAAAAAATCGTCATCACTAAGGGTGCTTTCGATATGTTGGAGCAACGTTGCGTAAGCGGTGACTTTGAACAGGCGCGCCGTATAAACGACGAGATGAGTTCTTCTGCGTTGCGCGTTTTGGCTGTGGCTTATAAGGAAATTGACGACCTTCCTCAAGAAATGACTTCGGAAAATCTTGAAAACGGCTTGCACTTTTTGGGGCTTGTGGGTATGATTGACCCACCTCGTCCAGAGGCAAAAGAAGCCGTCAAAGTTTGTCGTCAGGCAGGTATTAAGCCCGTAATGATTACAGGCGACCACGTTGTTACGGCAACGGCTATCGCTAAAGAAATAGGTATTTATCTCGAAGGCGACAAAGCTATTACGGGGACAATGCTTGATCTTATGACGGATAGAGAATTGGACGAACAGGTGCAAGATATTTCCGTATACGCACGTGTTTCGCCGGAAAACAAGATACGTATAGTCAAGGCTTGGCAACGCAAAGGTCAGGTTGTGTCTATGACGGGCGACGGCGTAAACGACGCTCCTGCGCTTAAAGCAGCAGATATAGGTTGCGCAATGGGTATTACCGGTACGGACGTTGCAAAGGGCGCTGCCGATATGACGCTTACGGACGACAATTTTGCTACTATAGTCGACGCAGTAAGAGAAGGTAGAGGTATTTACGCTAATATCAAAAAGGTCGTGGGATTTTTGCTCGGTACTAATATAGGCGAAGTTATCACTGTATTTTTTGCTATGATTTTGTGGCAAGTCACGCCGTTGTTGTCTATGCAGTTGCTGTGGATTAATCTCGTGACGGACAGCTTGCCTGCTATAGCTCTTGGTATGGAGCCGGTAGAAAAGGATATAATGAACCATAAACCAAAGCCCAAAAACGAAGGTATTTTTGCCAACGGTTTGGGGGTAAGGGTAGTTTTGCAAGGCGTTATGTTTGGTATACTTACGCTCGTAGGGTTTAAAGTAGGTCAACATTATACCGGTACGCTCGAAGGCGGTCAGACGGTTGCTTTTATCGTGCTTGCGTTGACGCAAATAGTTCAGGCGTTTAATATGCGTTCGGAAAAATCGTTGTTTGCGTCAAATCCTTTTTCCAACAAAAACCTAAACATTGCCGCCTTTATTTCGTTGGCCTTGGTTGCGGTCGTGCTCTTTACTCCGTTGAACGTGGCGTTTGAATTGGTGCATTTGCCGTGGCAAATGTATTTGCTTGGAATTGGTCTTGCGCTTATTCCGTTGCCTGTAATGGAAATCAGCAAAGCAATAGCAAAAGCAAGAAAAAAATAACAGCATATAAAAGCGGTAAAATTTTTTTTACCGCTTTTTGAGTGATTATAAAAGCAATATTTTAATAAAGCAAGGAGTAATAAAACGTGAAAATAGACTTTATGTTCTTTTTTAACAGCGCATTGTTGGGTGTCGGGCTTGCTATGGACGCTTTTTCGGTGTCGCTTGCCAACGGACTCAACGAACAAGCCATGAAAAAAAGCAAAATTTTTGGTATTGCGAGCGTGTTTGCCTTTTTTCAGGGGTTGATGCCTTTAATCGGTTGGATATGCGTACGTACCGTCGTGCAGTATTTTTCCGCCTTTGAAAAATTTATACCGTGGATTGCGCTTGTTTTGTTGCTGTTTATCGGTGTCAAAATGCTAATTGACGGCGCAAAAAATAAAGACGGAGAGCAAAAACCCGCGCTTGGGATAGGGGCGTTACTTTTGCAAGGGGTGGCGACTTCTATCGACGCGTTGTCCGTTGGCTTTACTATTTCGCATTACGTTTTTTGGCAAGCGCTTGTCGCCGTGCTTGTAATCATGGCAATAACTTTCGGTATTTGCCTTGCAGGTGTTTTTCTCGGCAAAAAATTCGGCACTAAACTTGCGGGCAAAGCCACTATTATCGGCGGAATAATAATTATCGCTATAGGTATAGAGATTTTTTTGACGGGTATTTTGGGATAAACTAATGCGTTTAGTATGACAAATATGCAATATCTTAGTATTAGCGACAAGCGGTACGCAATATGGCTGATGACATTAGGTAATTTAAATTTTTGTTTATGCTTGACAATTTTTGAGATGGTGTTATATAATATAACGGCTTGTGCTGTTGGTAGTAGGTAAAAAATATTTCAATCCCTAATATTTTTTTTTGACTTTGATTTAATTTTTAACGACAAGGCAACGTATTGACTTTGTTACGCTGTTTTTATACTACTTAACTATAGGTTGGAGGAATTTATGGATTTTTTGATAGAAGCGATACAACTTATCACTTGGAAAGAAATCGTAATGTGGGTTATCGGCTTTGTGCTGATTTACCTTGCAATCAAGAAGGAAATGGAGCCTGCGTTGCTTTTGCCAATGGGATTTGGCGCAATTTTGGTCAATATTCCCTTGTCAAACGTCTTGCACGAGTTTGTAAATAATGAGTTGCAAAGTCAGGGTATTATTCAATGGTTGTTTGAAGTCGGTATAGAGGCGTCGGAGGCTTTGCCTATTTTGTTGTTTATCGGTATCGGCGCAATGATTGACTTTGGTCCGTTGATTTCTAACCCAAAACTGATGATTTTGGGCGCGTTTGCTCAACTCGGTATCTTTTTGACTATTATTTTGGCATCTTTGCTTGGGTTTAACATAAACGACGCCGCTTCTATCGGTATAATCGGCGCGGCGGACGGTCCTACTTCTATTTTGGTAGCAATGAAGTTGGGTAGCAACTACTTGGGGCCTATTATGGTGGTGGCGTATTCTTATATGGCGTTGGTGCCTATTATACAGCCTGCTGTTATCAAGACTATTACCACCAAAAAGGAAAGACGCATCAAGATGGAGTACTCAGACAAGCAAGTCAGCAAAACGGTAAAGATACTTTTCCCAATTGTCATTACCTTGGTTGCAGGTTTGATTGCTCCAAAGAGCCTTGCGTTGGTAGGATTTTTGATGTTTGGAAACTTGCTAAACGAGTGCGGAGTGTTGGGTAGTCTTGCCGATACCGCAAAAAATCAACTTGCAAATCTTATCACGCTGTTGTTGGGTATCACGGTTGCCTTCCAAATGCAGGCAGACAAATTCTTGAGTGTAGAAACTCTTATGATAATGGCGCTCGGCTTGTTTGCTTTTGTATTTGATACCGTAGGCGGTGTAATGTGCGCCAAGGTAATGAATTTGTTCAGCAAGAAAAAAATCAACCCGATGGTAGGCGCGGCAGGTATATCGGCGTTTCCTATGTCGGCGAGAGTGGTGCACAAAATGGGGCTTAAGGAAGACAGTAGCAACTACTTGCTTATGCACGCGGTGGGCGCAAACGTATCGGGGCAAATTGCCTCTGCCGTAGTAGGCGGACTGATTATTGGTTTGGTTTTGTAGGAGGTAAGGTATGTTAAACTGGTTATTACTTGCAATCAATAAGGAAGCATTGACAAAATCTATAAACATTTTGTGGCAAGGTTTGCTTGCTATGGTGGTGGTTATTGGGGTTATTATTATAGTGACCTATATCATTCAAAACTTGTCGGAACGCGCTCGCTTGGCAAAAATTATTTGCGAAAAGGAAAAAGCTCAAAATCAACAAGAGCAATCAAAAAAAGACAACTGATTTTAAATCAATTAAATTAAAAAGCACTCGTTTTTAAACGAGTGCTTTTTATTTTTGCATAGGACTTTTGAGTGAGTCATAAAATATAAAAACTAACGTTTTGTTTTGTCATACTGAGCGTAAGCGAAGTATCTCATAGATTCTTCGGCTAAAGCCTCAGAATGACAGTAAGGATAGGGATTCTTCGTTAGCCCGTCATGTGGGGGCGTCTCAGAATGACAAGTTAGTTTATTCAATAAAACAAAATTCGTTGACAAGGAGGGCAAAAGGTGGCAGGAGTTTGGGTGGCGCTTATGATTGGCAGTTTGGTCAAGATGATATTTACTTCGCCAGAAAGTGTTTTGACAGTTATGACGGAGAGCGTCACGCAAAGTTTTGAGTTGTGTGTCAGGTTGGCAGGCGCGTATTGCGTATGGTTGGGGTTTATTTCTATAATGCGCGAGATAGGCGCTTTGTCAGCGATAGGCAGTTTGCTCCGTCCCGTCACCAAAAAGCTGTTTGGGGTGTTGTCACCTATGGCTGAAGAGTATATTTCCGTCAATATGTCGGCAAATTTGATTGGCGTTGCCAACGCAAGTACGCCTACTGCAGTAAAAGCTACGGAAGAAATGGGCAAAGGCAAAACCAACCTTACGCGCGGTATGGCAATGCTGTTTTTGATAAACGCCAGCGGATTGGAGCTGTTGCCAAGTACCGTTATGGGGTTGCGCGCTTCAGCGGGGAGCAACAGTCCTGCAGATATATTTTTGCCTTGTTTGATTGTGACGGTTGTGACTACGGCTTTAAGTATATTATTTGCGTGGTTGTTTTTTTCTCCCGACGGAAACAAGCGTGAGCGCAGGTTTTTTGAAAAAAAGAGTATTCAAAAAGAGCGCGGAGCAGGGTTTGCGCCAAAGGGCGGATTATGAGCGCGTATATAGTACCTTGTTTGTTTGTTTTGCTGTTGATTTTTGGGGTGGTCACTAAAAAAAACTCCTACAACGCAATGTTGTTGGGCGCAAAGGAAGGCGCGCAAAGCGTCGTGGAATTGTTTCCTACCATTATTACTATTATGTTGGCGCTTAAGCTAATGCAGGTAAGCGGACTGGACGTTTGGTTGAGCAAGCTGTTTTCGCCAGTAGTAGAGTTTTTGGGTATACCGGGAGAATTGTCCTATCTCGTGGCTTTGCGCCCCGTAAGCGGTAGCGGTAGTATTGCAATGCTGTCGGATATTTTTGACAAGTACGGCGCGGACAGTTATATAGGGCGTTGCGCCTGTATGATAGTGGACGGAAGCGACACGATATTTTATATGGCTGGGGTGTATTTTGCTCACGCTAAAGTAAAAAAAATTTGGCTGGCAATATTGCTTGCGTTGGTGGTGAGTCTCGTTGGCGCTGTGTTGGGTTGTTTTTTGTGCAAAATAATGTAAGTTAGTTTTGTCATGCGTTTAGTCTCGTGGTGGAGTCAAGTCCGTAGTATTTTGCCTGCAAACTCAAGGCAAAGTCGGGTTGAGCGGGGCGTTCTTCCGTTTGTTTTGGACAAAAGTCTGGAAAAAACTTTTCAAAACGTTTTTTTAAGGCAATAGCTTCGTTTATATCGCCAAAACACAAGGCGTAAAAACATTTGTCGGTATCTCCGCCGTTGGTTGTGACGTAGTTTTTTACTGCCGACATATTAAAAACGTTTGCAGGGTCGGACAGTTGGTTTAAGTCTATATCAAATTTTTTTACAAGGTTGGGGTGAGACTTTAGCCCGGCAAGCGTGGACAAAAAGCATTTTTTTACGCTTTTTGGGGTGTAGCCGTGTTGCGTGGCAAAGTCCCTAAACGCGTCGGATAAACTTTTGCCAACGTCGAGATATTTTTTGACAAAATTGAGAATAGCATATAACATACTTTGAGTTTTGCCAAAAAATAAAAAATAAAACTTAAAAGCAAATAATTTTGTATTTATATCGTTTTGCTTGTATAAAAAAGCCCGCTACGTTCACTTGCGTGAAGAATAGCGGGTTATATTTTTAAATTTGTTTTAGATATTTTGTATTAGAGAGTCGCAAGACTTTCCGCGTCTATATCGCACACGATATAACCGTATTGCATACGTATAAGAGCATTTTTAAAGGTGAGAGAATCACTGTTGAGATTGTCAAAGTAGTACAAAATAGGTACTCCGCCTGTTGAGAGGCTAATTAATGACACGGCTCTTTCCGTAACGGTCACGATATTGCCGTCCTTGTCGGTATATTCTCCGGTTTCGTTTTGGTAATAAGTAAAGTTGTTGTTTTGCATGCCCGACCAGCTACCGCCTATCATATAGTTGAAAGTAGGGTTGCTGCCAACGTTTGCAGAAACGGAAAGCGGTTTTGTTTCGGCAAGCGCGTCAAAAAGGGTGATAGCCGTAGTTAAATTTGATTTAAGATTAGCCAACGAAAAGCTCCTCAGCAAAAAGAGCAGTTGCTCGTTGTCGTAAGTTTTTGTGGTGGTTGTCTTTTTGAGTTTGTGCGTAGTTTCGTCGGCAATATTGGAGTTGACGGATACTTTAGGCGTTTTTGCGGAATAATCATAGGTAGTCGAGCAGTAAATATCGTTTATTTCGTATTGCGCGTCGTAAGTTTTGCCGTTGACCGTCGAAGAATGCAAAAATACCGCGCTCTTTATCGTTTTGGAACTGCTCGTCGGCAAAAATGAGGTTTTGTTAAATTGACAAGTACTTTCTACCGTGACGTCAACTTTGATATTGTTTCCGTCAAAATAAACGGCGTCGTCGGATACGGATTCTGCGAGGGTTTTGACTTGGTCAAAAAATGCCGTATCAACGCCAAAGTCTGATAGAGTATACGTTTCCGTCGTGGAAAGTACCGTTTCCAACAAGTAATCGTCTTCTGACGCGGAAGTGATTTTGGTGGAGTAAGTGCCCGTTACGTAGGAGGGGAGTATTTGTCTATAATCCAAGTCAACACCTACCGTGGTGAGTTCGTAAGACGTTGCTTTTCTTACGTTGTAGGTCAAAACTTCACCCTCCGCCCAAGAAGGTGTAGAAGTAGGTATTATTGCGCTTGAGCAACCCACCAAAGATATGCACGCAAACAAAACACAAAGCGTTACGCAAATTAATTTTTTCATATTTGTCTCCAAAAACCCGATAGGGTTTACGTTTTTGATAATTGAAAGTTATTATAACTCAAAAGTATTTGATTGTCAATTTAAATATTTGGCTCTAAACTGTCTTTTTTTAAAAAAGATTTGACAAAACGTCGGTTTGGGGTGATAATAAAAGATAATAACCGTTAAGTGGTGAAATTTGATATGGAACAATTTGATTTAAACAAGGGTATAAAAAAATACGCAAAAGAGGCGCAGTGGGTTATTCCTTTGATGTCATTGTCGGTTTTGGCAACCTTTATTTCTTTTGCGGTGATGATATTGTTTTGGATTATGGAGCGAGAGGTGCTTGCTCCGTTGGTTTTGATGTGCGTTTTTGCATTGTGTTCGGTACTGCTGTTTTTGAGATATAACAAAAATTCAAAGCATTATTATTTTTTTAGTTATATAGATGCTTTTCCCGATATGGGCGCGCCTTTAAACGTGCTTATATTAAACGATTATCACGATAAACTTACGGCGCAGGCGGAAGAAATCGGCTTTACCGAGATAGAAACTTCCTTTTTAAAAACCAGACAAGTTTTTCACTTGGACGTAAGAGCAAAAGCGCCAAACGGTTCGCTTGTGTCTGCCGTATTCGAGACGGAAAAAGCAACCGTCTATAACCTTTCGCGTGGGACGACAAAAACTTTGGCTTACGACGAGTTTTTGCAAGACAAGCAAGATGATACGGCTATAATGCTTGATTGTTTGTTGCTGATACTGTCGGCAAGTAAGGAAACGGAAACAAACCTTTAAATTTGCAAAACAAAAACGACTATTGACAATAGTTTGTTTTTGTGTTAAAATAAAACGTAATTAATTTGGAAAAAACCGTATGACGAAAAAAAACTTAAAAAATCAGGGCAACAAAACAACAAAAATAGTGATAGAGATTGTTTGTTTGCTTTTTGCATTGCTTACTTTTGTTTCATTGTTTTTGCCGGTAATACGACATCAATCTCCCGACCACGCCAACGTGGGGCTTGGGGACTTTGACGTTTCTGCAATAGTCGGCGGTGGCTTGTACGACAACGAAAGTGACAAAATAGACCCCGAAACCCATTTGTACGTAAAATATTCTAAACTTTCTGAAGACGCGCAGTATTTTTATCAAACTTTCGTTTTGTTAGACGAAGGAAATGCGGGCAAGGTGTTTGCCGTATTTTTGATACTTTGTGAAATATGCGGAGCATTTTTGGTGCTGTCGGTATTGCTTGCTTTATTGGCGGATATCGACGCCTTTGCAATTCAAACGATATTGGGTGTTTTGCAGATTGCGTTTTCCGTTGTGGTAATGCTTTGCGTACCAAAACTGAGCAGTATGGCTGCAAATACCGAATTTATAACGCTTAATTTCGTTGTGGTGCTTCGTCCTGCGGTATTTTTTATTTTGGCAAGCGGCGTAGGGTTTGCCGTATGCTCTTTGGCGGGCTGGCTTTTTACAAGCAAAAGACGACTAAAAGGATAAAAGGTTTTTGGTATGGAAAAAAGTTATACTCCTATTTCTTTGTGGAAAGATTTTAATCCCGAAGAGCATCCTTTGGATGCAAGCTTGTTTCGGCAGGAAACTGTCGACGGATTTTGTGTGCAGACTTTTACCTTTTGCGGTGACAAAATCGACAAGCAAAGCACGAGAGTTTTGGCAAAAGTAGCTTTTAAAGCAGGCAAAAAAAATCTACCGGTAATGGTTGTCGTAAACCCGTTTGAACGTATAAACGTTGAAGTTTTGTGCGGTTGGGCAAAACTCGGATATCTTGCTATTGCTATAGATTATTTGGGCGAAAGTGACCAACACGACGGTATGATGACTATTTATCCCAAGTCCTTGTCTTTTGCAAACTACAATCAGGCAAAAAACAATTTGCGTAGCGTAAACGACGACGCAAAAAAGTGCTGTTGGTATCAATGGACGTTAAACACTCGTAGAGCTATCGTTTTTGCAAAGAGTTTAGAAAATGCTGATGAAAATAATATAGGTATTTATTCCGTAAGAGGTGGCAATATTATCGTCATACAAACTCTTGCAATGGACAAAAACGTCAAGGCGGGCGCCGTTATGTACGGAAATTTGTGGGAAAACGTCGAAAAAATCAATATTGCTGAATTGGGACAGAATTCCAAATCTTTGAAGGAAAATATTGAAATGATGGAAAACAACGACGAGTGGCTTGCGTCTATTAGTCCTCAAAGTTACTTGTCGTATATTAAACAACCGTTTTTTACCTGTATCGGTACAAACTCCCAAAATACCGATATGGATAGGACCTACGAGTGTTTGTCAAGAATGGGCAACGACGGGCAGGGTATGGTTCTTTTTGCGCCGAGAGCAATGGACAGTTTGCTTTCAAAGTATATGAAAAACCTTGAAAAATGGTTTGAAGTTCAGCTTATGTCAGACGAAACGCATTTTGATATGCGCGACGTCAAAATTAAAATAAACGCTAAATGCGACGACGGCGACGTTAAAATCGTTACGCAGTACGAGTGTCCGCATTTTTCGTCGCTTTACCTTTATTACTGCAGAGATAAGCAGAGAATAAACGGTACGCGCAATTGGGTTCAGCAACGAATGGAAAAAAGCGACGACGGTTGGCAGGAAACGACGCTTAAACTTTTTGACGCAGATACGCCTGTTATTGCTTTTTGCAACGTTACTTTCCGTAACGGCGTAACGGTAAGTAGCAATTTGCTCAAGTTTATACCTTCAAAAACTTTTACCGACGTGTCCTTAAATTTGCAAAGCCGTTCGCCGGTAGTGTATAGCGGAGATCAGGGCGTAGCAGAGTTTACTCCAATGAACCCGACGGGTACGCAAAAAGGTCCTTTCGTTGATGAAAATCCCGTTTCGCCTGCGGTAGGTCCGTTTGAGATTTACGGATTGTGCGGAACAAAAATGGGCAGTTTCGTCGTGGGCGACGATTGTATGTTGGTGGGTGCAAGTAGCCTTTTGATGATGGACGTTTGCAGTAAAGAGGCGCAGGATATGACTGTTTACTTCGTGACGGATTGGGGCAAAGACAGCGTTACCGCATACAGATACACTTGTCGCTTGGAGGGCGGTACGAATTGGCAAAAAATAATCCTTAATTCCGACGACTTTAAAGACGACGGTAGAGAAAAAGGTCTTAATTTTGCCGAAGCGAGCGTTATTTGTTTTGAAAGCAAAAACGTGGTTATATTAAACAATATAATTTTTACTTAATACTGATTTTACTCAATGATTTTTTTGCAAACAAAAAAATATTGCGTTTTGTTAGGATAAACAAAACAAACGGAGTTAACATTGAAAAACAACGAAAAACAAATTAAATCCGAAAATAAAAAGGCGCTAAATACCGTGTTGTTGTACGTCTTGGTGGTGGTAGTGGCGTTTTTGGCTTTTTTTGCCGTAAAAACGTGGATTATTTCTAACTACAGCGTAAGGCAAGAAAGCATGGAACCTACCCTTAAGGAAAAGGATGTTGTTTGGGCAAACAAACTCAAAAAGCCCGACTACGGCGATATTGTATTGATTACGGTGCGCCAAAACGGCGAAGAGGAAATTTTTATCAAGCGCGCCGTAGCTTTTGGCGGGGACCTTATTTGGGTAGAACAAAGCGCGGAAAACAAGGGCGCTTATTATCTTTGCCGTCAAAAGTTTGGCACTACTGCTGAAGAAAGGCTTGTTAAGGAGCAGTACGACGACGGCATTATTTTGGAGATGATGAACGTTCTTAACCTGCCCGAACGCAAAGACGACAACAACCTTAAAGCAATCGGCAAGGAAAACGCTATTCTCGTGCCAGAAAACTCTGTGTATTGCCTTGGAGATAACCGCAATAACAGTCTTGATAGCGGTGAGTTGGGCGCGTTTAGCCAAGCCGACTTGATTGGCGTAATAGTGGGCAAAGGTATGACTACCTTTTGGATTATTGCAGGCGTTATTGCTTTGGCGTTGTTTGCCGTGTCCTTTATATCGCTAAAAAAATCTTCCGACAAAAAGGAAGAAACCGAAATTTTAAAAGACTTGTTTACGGAAGAAGACAAGTTGTATTTGAAACAAGAGCTTTTGGCGGAAGATTCTAATCTAAACGACGAGCAACAAACAAAAGATTGACGGGCAACTTAAAATGAAAATAAAAAGCGTTTCCGTTTTAAATTTCAGAAACCTAACAGAACAGACCGTGCGTTTGGGCGACGGTCTAAACGTTTTTGTCGGTCAAAACGCCCAGGGCAAAACAAATTTATTAGAGAGTCTTTATTTGTGTTGCTTGGGCAAAAGTCCGCGCACGGACAAAAACGCGGAAATGATAAATTATAACAAAGATTTTGCGCGCGTTTCGGTAAATTTTTTTAGCAGATACGGTGACGCGGATATTAGCGTAGTGCTGTTTGGCAACAAAAAAAAGAGTATTTCCGTCAACAGCGTTCCCGTGTTAAAAACGGGGGAATTGTTGGGGTATCTCAACGCCGTTTACTTTGGTCCCGACGAGTTAAAGGTGGTAAAGTCTTCGCCCGACAACCGCAGGCGTTTTTTAGACGTGGATTTGTCGCAGGCAGACAAAAACTATTTTTATTCATTAGTAAACTACAACAAAATACTTGCGCAACGCAACGCTCTTTTAAAAACTTCTAAAGACGTAGATAGTCTTTCGGAGATGCTTTTCGTATGGGATACGCAACTTGCGCGTGATTCTGCAAAAATCGTCGCTCGCAGGAGGGCTTTTTGCGATAGGCTTAAGCAAGTGGCAAAAGAAACGCATTTTCGTTTGTCGGGCGGGAAGGAAACGCTTGAGTTGGCATATACTTCGCAAATAAAGGGTAATACCTTTGAAGACTGCAGGCAGTACGCTTTCGACTTGTTTCAAAGCAACGTTAAACGTGATTTTGAAATGCGTTACACTACCGTAGGTTGTCAACGTGACGATATTAAATTTGTCGTAAACGGCGTGGACGTAAGGGATTTTGGCAGTCAGGGACAACAACGTACCGTGGCTCTTGCTCTTAAAATTGCCGAATTGACCGTTTTTAAGGAAATGACGGGAGATTACCCCGTGCTTTTGTTGGACGACGTGTTGAGCGAACTTGACGTTTTTAGACAAAAGCAATTGCTTACTTTTGACGAAAATCTTCAAATCGTACTTACCGCAACGCATTTGGATGAAGAACTTAAAAAGACTTTAAAATACCGTTGTTTTACTATCTCGGCAGGCAAAGTCGTAGCGCAAACGGACAACGGTTGATTAATTTACAAAAAGGAAAAAATTATGAACGTAACTTTTTATAAAAACGGCGTTTCGCCCATACATCTCGTTATGAGTATAGTTTTGGCAGTTGCTTGCATTATCGTCGGCATAGTTTACGACGGCGATATGGGAGTAAAGGTTGCCATACCCGTTATCGGAATATTGGTGACAGTGGGATGGATGATATATTCTTACAACAAGCAGGACGTATACAAGCGTATCAAACTGACGGAAGAATACGTTCAAGTTGTTTCTTACTTTAAAATCGGCTACAAAATCAACTTTGACCAAGTGGCAACCGTTGGCAAAATGGGTTTTTCGCACACAAAGACCAGTTGGGAAAAGTACTTTATTTCTACCGTTTCGCTGACGCGCGGTAAGGAAATAGATATGAGTAATACAATCACCTTTGACGTTACGGCAAAGTCAAGACGAGCTATGTCTTATCTTGCCGAAAAATACGGCTGGGAAATAGTAGAAATTTAATTTATGCGGATATTTTTTTGATTAACAAAAACACGTTAATTTGCTTAAATGCGAAAAGACGTGTTTTTTTGATAGGGGATTTTTAAATTTTTTGATTAAAAAGCCTTGTAATTATTGAAAAAAATTTGGTTATGTGTTAATCTTTATTCGTATGCGGTATTATGCAAATAAGAGTGCTACAAAGCGGAGGAAAAAACAAGATGGAAACAATCGTGATTGACGGTAAAAAACTTTCCGTTGAAGATATTATTGCCGTGGCAAATGGGGCGCAAGTGACAGTAGCTCAAAACGTTTACGAATTAATGGCTGTTGCTCGTTCGTTGGTGGATAGGGCGGTTGAACAAAAACAAGTGATATACGGAATCACTACGGGGTTTGGTAAATTTGCCGAAGTCAGCATCAATCAGGATGATTGCGGGCAATTACAACAAAATCTTATTATGAGTCACGCTTGCGGGGTGGGCGAGCCTTTTGATCAACAAACGGTTAGAGCAATGATGTGCTTGAGATTAAACGCGCTTGCCGTAGGAAACAGCGGTATCAGCAAAGAAACTTTCAACGTTTTGCTAAATATGCTAAATGCAAACGTTATACCTTACGTCCCCAGCAAAGGCAGTCTTGGAGCAAGCGGAGACCTAGTGCCGTTGGCGCATATGGCGCTTTGTATGATAGGTATGGGCAAGGCTTTTTGGCAGGGCAAATTGATTGACGCCAAAAAGGCATTAAAATCGGCAAATATAACTCCAGCAAAACTTTCCGCAAAGGAAGGGCTTGCGCTCATAAACGGTACTTGTGGTATGTGCGCGCTGGCGTGTCAAGTCGTAAGAGACGGCAAAATACTCAACAAAACTGCAGATATTACGGCAAGTCTTACTTTGCAAGCGCTGTACGGAGTAGTAGATGCGTTTGACGAAAGAATACATATTTTACGCGGACAAACGGGGCAAATAAAAACAGCCCAAAACGTAAGGAATCTGTTAAGCGGTAGTCAAAGCGTAACCCGTCAAGGCGAAGTTAGAGTTCAGGACGCTTATACGTTGCGTTGTATTCCGCAAATTCACGGTCCGAGCAAGGACGCAATGGAGTACGTTGCCGATATAGTAGGCAAGGAAATAAACGCCGTTACGGACAATCCGCTTATTTTTGCTCAAACAAATCAAGCTATCTCCGGCGGAAACTTTCACGGGCAGTGCTTGTCTATGGCGATGGATTTTGCCGGTATTTCGCTGTCGGAGTTGGCAAACGTTGCCGAAAGACGTATAGAAAGATTGGTAAATCCGCAACTGTCTGGCTTGCCTGCGTTTTTGGTCAAAAAGGGCGGATTAAACAGCGGATATATGATTGTTCAATACGTTGCGGCGTCTTTGGTAAACGAAAACAAGGTTTTGTCGCATCCTGCGTGTGTTGACAGCATTACGAGTAGCGCTAATCAGGAAGATCACGTCAGTATGGGGATGACGGCTTGCAGAAAAGCCAAACAAATAGTGACAAACGTCAGCAACGTGCTTGCTATAGAATTGTTAGTGGCGTGTCAGGCGATAGATTTACGCAAAAACAAAAAACCGCTTTCACCGTCGGGACAAGTTGTTTACGACTTGGTAAGAAGTCACGTTCCGTTTATGGCAAAGGATCGTTATATTGCTCCCGATATTGAAAAAATAGAAAAGTTGGTAAAAGACGGCAAAATAGTAGAAGTAGCGCAACAACACTGCGAAAAACTTTATTAATACAAAGCACAAGGAGGCAAAATGTTTTCCAATCAGGATATTTTTAATGCTCAAACTATAAAATTGTCTTATCTTCCGCAAAAAAAGAATTTTGTAGAGGGAATAAGACGCGCGCCCAAACGTGAGTTTACTCTGACGGAAGAAGAAACTAAGCTTGCGCTTTCAAACGCTTTGCGTTATTGTCCCGAAGAGTGGCACGAAGAATTAGCGCCCGAATTTTTGGAAGAACTTTATACGAAAGGCAGAATTTACGGATACAGATTTCGTCCAGAGGGTAGGATTTACGGCAAACCTATTGACGAATATCAGGGCAATTGTATCGAAGGAAAAGCCTTTCAGGTGATGATTGACAACAATCTCGATTTTGAAATTGCACTTTATCCCTATGAGTTAGTTACCTATGGCGAAACGGGACAGGTTTGTCAAAATTGGATGCAGTACTGCCTTATTAAGGAATATCTTCAACGCTTGACGGATACTCAAACTTTGGTAGTGATGAGCGGACACCCATTGGGTTTGTTTAAAAGTGACAAACGCGCGCCAAGAGTAATTATTACCAACGCTTTGATGATAGGTATGTTTGACAATCAGCAAAATTGGCATCGCGCAATGCAGTTGGGAGTTGCCAATTACGGTCAAATGACTGCAGGCGGATGGATGTATATCGGACCGCAAGGTATTGTGCACGGTACTTACAATACTATATTAAATGCTGCGAGAATGAAGCTCGGTATTGGGCAAAACGACAATCAATCCGGCGTGTTGTTTGTGAGTAGCGGTCTTGGCGGTATGAGCGGAGCGCAGGGCAAAGCGGTGGAGATTTTAGGTGGAGTAGGTATTATTGCCGAAGTTGACAAGAGCCGTATTGACACGAGATATTCGCAAGGCTGGGTGAGTTGCGTTGCCGAAACTCCCAAGCAAGCTTTTGAAATGGCAAATGAATTTAAGCAACAAAAGGTGGGCAAGGCTATAGCTTTTTACGGAAACGTAGTGGACCTTTTGCAATACGCAATACAAAACGGTATTCATATTGATTTATTGAGTGACCAAACGAGTTGTCACGCTGTGTACGACGGCGGTTATTGTCCGCAAGGTTTGACCTTTCAAGAGCGTACTGCTTTGCTTGGTAGTAATCCCTACGAGTTTAAAAAGCGTGTAGACGTTACTTTGCGCAGTCATTTTGAAGCAATAAAGTCACTTACAAGCAAAGGTACGTACTTTTTTGACTACGGCAACAGCTTTATGAAAGCCGTGTACGACGCAGGCGTGACGGAAATTTGCAAAAACGGCAAAGACGAGTTAGACGGATTTATATTCCCCAGTTACGTGGAAGATATTTTGGGGCCTGTATGCTTTGACTATGGTTATGGACCTTTCCGTTGGGTATGTTTGTCCGGCAAAAAGGAAGATTTGCATTTGACCGATATGACGGCGTTGCAAACCATTGACAGAAACAGGCGTTTTCAAGACAACGACAATTACGTTTGGATTCAAAACGCGGAAAAAAACAATCTCGTAGTGGGCACGCAAGCGCGCATACTTTATCAAGACGCAATAGGCAGGCGCGATATTGCCCTTGCCTTTAACAAGCTCGTAAGAGAAGGCAAGTGCGGTCCTATAATGATAGGCAGAGACCACCACGACACGGGCGGTACGGACGCGCCCTTTAGAGAAACAAGCAATATAAAAGACGGTAGCAATATTATGGCTGATATGGCTACGCAAATTTATGCGGGCAACTCGGCAAGAGGTATGAGTCTTGTTGCGTTACACAACGGCGGAGGTACTGGTATAGGTAGAGCCGTCAACGGCGGTTTTGGTTTGGTACTTGACGGCACTGCGGAAAAGGACGATATAATCAATATGGCGTTGCCGTGGGACGTAATGGGCGGTGTTGCCCGTCGCAGTTGGGCAAAAAATCCCAACGCGTTGGAAACGGTAATAGCCTACAACAAAGACTACGGCGCGGAAAATCATCTTACGTTGCCTTACGTGGCCAACGAAGAAAAAATTAATAAATTGGTGAGCGAAACGTACGCTCAAAAAAAAATAAATAATCGATAAGGACGGATAAAAATATGGCTTTTGAAAAACTAATGGAATGCGTGCCAAATTTTAGCGAAGGACGCAACAAGGAAAATATAGAAAAAATCGCCGACTGTTTTAGATGTAAGGATGGCGTCAAATTGTTGGATTATTCTTCCAACGGCGACCACAACCGTTCGGTGTTTACCGTTGTTGGCGAACCGCAACCCCTTGCAGAAGCGGTACTTTGCGCGGTTGGCGTAGCAAAAGATCTCATTGATTTGACAAAGCATCAAGGCGAACATCCGCGTATGGGCGCAACGGACGTTGTTCCGTTTATCCCTATCAAAAACGTTACGGAAGAGGATGCAATAGAGCTTTCAAAATACGTTGGACAACAAATGTGGGAGCGCTTTGGTATCCCTGTGTATTTGTACGAAAAATCCGCTTCTGCTCCAAATAGACAAAACCTTGCAGACGTCCGTAGAGGTCAGTTTGAAGGTATGGCGGAAAAAATGACAAAACCAGAGTGGAAGTGCGATTTTGGCGAAACACAACCACATCCTACCGCAGGCGTCACGGCAGTTGGTTGCCGTCCGTTTTTGGTGGCGTTTAACGTCAACCTTGACACTTCAGACGTTGCATTGGCGACAAAAATAGCCAAAAAAGTACGCTTTTTGGGCGGTGGGTTGCGTTTTGTAAAGGCTCTCGGTATTATGCTTGAGGAACGCAACATTGCTCAAGTTTCTATGAACCTTACGGATTTTTCAAAGACGCCTATATATACGGCGTTGGAAATGGTGCGTATGGAAGCAAAGCGCTACGGTGTAAACGTTATCGGTACGGAAATAATCGGTCTCGTACCACAACAAGCTTTGTTGGATAGCGTTGAATACTATTTGCAGGTAGAAAACTTTAATTATAATCAGGTTTTGGAAAATAATTTGTAATATGAAAAAACTTTTATTGTACAATATCGGTCAAATTGCAACCTTTAGGGGTAACGCTCCCAAGCACGGCAAACAAATGCAGGAAGTTACCCTTATAAACAACGGTAGTATTTTGGTCGAAAATGGCAAAATAGCAGGAGTATTTGACCTTCCGCTTTCAAACTGTGACTATGAGGACGCGCAAAAAATTGATTGCCGTGGCAAACTCGTGACCGCAGGGTACGTTGACTGTCATACACATCTCGTTTTTGGCGGAAATCGCGCCAAAGAGTTTGAAATGAGGCTTGCAGGCAAATCTTATATGGAAATTATGCTTGCAGGCGGAGGTATAGTAAATACAGTAACGGCAACTCGCGAAACGTCGTTGGAAGATTTGCTTAAAATTTCAAAGCAACGCGTACAACGGGCGCTTGCTTACGGTGTGACTACGTTGGAGGCAAAAAGCGGTTACGGATTAGACGAGCAAACGGAGCTTAAGCAGTTGGAAATAGCGCAAAAACTCAATCAACTTACTCCCGTAGAGGTTGTGCCTACGTATATGGGCGCTCATGCGACGCCAAAAGGTGCGACTACCGAGCAATACGTTGAGTTTATCACTTCAAAAGCGTTGCCTGCCGTCAAAAAACAAGGAGTAGCTCGGTTTTGCGACTGTTTTTGCGAAAAAAACGTATTTGACGCACAACAAAGCCGTAAAATTTTGCAAAGAGCTAAAGAGTTGGGCTTTGAGTTAAAACTTCATACTGACGAAATCGAAAGTATCGGTGGCGTTGGAGTTGCTTGCGGATTGGGGGCTGTGTCTATTGAACATCTTTTAAAAATCAAGGATGAAGATATAAAAATCCTTGCCGACAGCAATACCGTGGGGGTTGTGTTACCTGCAACGGCTTTTAGTCTCAAAGAGCCTTACGCTCCTGCGCGCAAAATGATAGACGCAGGTTGCGCCGTGGCGTTGGCAACGGACTTTAATCCGGGCAGTTGTAATACTCAAAGCATACCGTTGATTATTGCTTTGGCAAATATTTATTGCAAAATGTCTATGGCGGAAACTTTGTGCGCGCTTACTATTAACGGCGCTTGCGCAATAAGTATGGGCGACAAAATCGGTACGATAGAAGAAGGCAAGCAAGCCGATCTACTGATTCACAACGTAGATAATCTACAAGATTTGTGTTACAACTTTGCCGCCGATACCGTTGACTCGGTAATAAAAGCAGGCAAAGTGGTTTTGCAAAAAAATTAATAAAAACAAAAACTACAAAATAAAGCAAACTTAATCAAACGGTTTGCCAAATAAAGGAGAAAATATGTTAAATCAACTTTCTGTAAAAGATTTTATATTGCAAACGGCAAGCGACGCGCCCGTACCGGGTGGCGGAAGTATTTCTGCTTTGTGCGGGGCGCTTTCTTCTGCGCTTGCAAAAATGGTGGCAGGGCTTACTGTAGGTAAAAAAAATTACGAAGCTGTTTCTGACCGTATGCAAAAAGTTGTGGAGGAAATGCCAAGCTATATTGATACGTTGAGCGACCTTATCGAAAAGGACAGCGAAAGCTTTGACAAAGTTATGTTGGCATTTAGATTGCCAAAAGATACGGACGAAGCAAAAGCGTTGCGTCGCAAAGCTATAGACGACGCAACGGTGTACGCGGCGGAAATACCGCTCAAAACTGCTCAAACCGTAGCTCAATTGTTTGATACGTTGGAGTTTGTTGCAGAGTTTGGCAACAAAAACGCAATGAGCGATATTGCCGTTGCTACAATGCTTGCAAGGACGGCAATATTCGGCGCTTTGTACAACGTTAGAATAAATCTTGCGTCCTTGCCTGACGGAGAGTTTAAACAAACTACGTCTGTAGAGGTGCAAAAACTGCACGACCTTGCAACAAGGCGCGAAACGGAAATTCTCGCAAAGGTAAAAATTTAAGTAAAAATAGCAACAAAAAAACCGTTTGTCAAAACGGTTTTTTTATTTTGTAATATTTTCGATAAATTCAACAAAATGCATCTTTGCCGATTCGTTCATTTTTGAGTAAGCCAAAAGCAATCTATATTTTTGCTCGTCTTGTTGAGAAATAGTTTCTTCGTGGTGTCTATCAAGCAGTTCGTCCAACGAGACGTCAAAAAAATCTGCAAGTTCTATTAGTTTTTTTATATCAGGCTCGGTGCGCCCTTTTTCCCAATCGCACAAGTTTCCTGCCGACATATTTAGTTTTTGAGCTAATTCTTTTTGAGTAAGCCCCATTTGTTTGCGCAATTCTTGTAATCGCAACATATTATATCTCCTCAAAAAATACTTGAATTAAGTATAATTTTATAATATTTATACTTGACAATCTTGACATTTCGTAAAATAAGTACTATAATCTTGTAGAAATACTTAAAATAAGTATTTGACGGGAGAAAAATATAAAAACAGGAGAAAATTATGGAAATGGAAAATGTTATTCCTACAGAAAACAAGGCAAGAGAAACGTTATTTTCGTTGTTTTCGGGCAAAAGAATGTTGTTTATTGTTATTTTGTTTGCAATATCGTTGATTATGCAAATTATCTCTGCAGCAACTAGTGAATCCGGATTAGGCGCTATTGCAGAATTATTGGACTCTTTTATGGAAGATGGTAGTGGAGAATTAAGCTCATTGGTAAATACGATAGATAATATCATTAAGATTGTAAATTTCATATTGTTGATTCCGTTGGCTTTGTATACGCTATCAGTATTGTTTTTTTACATTGGTGGTAAAAAATATGACAAAACAAAGGTGTCTCTTGGAGCAAAATTTTTCAAAATTTATAACATAATTTATATGGTATATTACGGACTTTGTATGGCAGGTATAGCAATTATTGGAGTAGTGTTATGTATCATTTTTGCGGAAATAGGAGAGTCTGTTGTTTTGCCTATAATATTATGCCTTGTGTTTATTGGTATAGTATATTTGATTGCAAGTTTATATACTAAGTCATTTATTATGGCAAGAGGTATTTCAGACGTAATGCAAACTGGTAAAAATCAACTTTACGTTTTTAAATACGTAATTTTTATGAATTGGCTTATGGGTATTGGTGCTATTCTCGGTGGTATTGGCAACGGCATAGTTGCACTGATTTCTGGCGTACTGATTGGTTTGACTTATATCTTTATTGCAACTATTTTCAGTAGTTACAAAAAGGAAATGGGGTTGCCTTCAAAAGAAGAAATGTCTAATGCTCCTTCTTTGCAAAAGCTTGCTAACAAATATAAAAAATAATAGACTTTTTTCAACGGGTGGTTAAGATTACTTCCTATATGGGGCGGGTGGTTTTTTATTGTTTTCGTTTATATGCCCGACCGAACAAAATTGATAACTTTTTTAACTTATAAAAATTTTACTACTTATTTTTTTAACCGCCCGTTGAACGAAGCATATATCACTCTCGTCAAACAAATAAACAGTGCATTCAAAAAGGTGTGCTGTTTATTTATTAGTAGAAGGGTATTATTGATTTTTAATATTATTTAAGGACTTTTTTGCAAAATCAATTTATAGTATAGGCGCAATATCAGAAGCAATAGGTTTGGCTGATTTTAAAGAATTTGGAAAATAGGGGTATTTAAGGAGCTTAAAAGGGTATGGCTTTAAAAAACCGACAAAATATTACAAATTTGAAGTTAAAACAGCTAAAAAAAATCCTTGTTTTTTCTATAAAATAATTTAAAAAAAACGACGAAAAAAACGACGCAAAATTACAACTTTTCGCGTCGTTTTGTTGTGTCAAAGGCGGTGATTATTCTTGAGAAAAATCTTCCTTACCTACACCGCACAAAGGGCATAGCCAACCTTCTGGGAGATCTTCCCACGCAGTGCCCGGGGCAATACCATTGTCAGGATCGCCGACAGTGGGGTCGTAAGTATATCCGCAAATATTGCAAACGTGTTTCATATATTTCTCCTTATTTATTTCTTCCAAAGGCCGTGAAGATTGCAGTATTCGTAAACAGCTTCCACCTCGTCGCCGTCGCAGAGAGAGAAGCATGCGGTGGGCTTGCTATCTGCAGGGATCAACTTTCTTTGGTTGCCATATTTGGTTTGTATGGAAATCCATTCGATATGGTGTTCTGTTGTCATTGGATGTTCAACTTCGCCAACAGTGACAAATACTTTGTTGTCTTTTACCGTATATACGGGCACGTGTTTTTCTGTTGAGGCGTCGGTAGTGCCGGGGACAAGTTCTTCCATTTTTTGTCCGCAACACATAACGGGTACGCCCGTGTCTTTGACCATTGCTACGATATTTCCGCAATGAGCGCATCTTAAAAATCTTTGTTTCATTTATTTTGTCTCCTTTTTTGTGATGTTTTTATAATTATAATATTATTTGACAAATTTTTCAATACTTTTTTTAAAAAATAAAAAAGAAATTTTATTTGCAAAAATTTTTGTTAAAAAAAGAGCATAACAGCTAAAAGCTACACCCTTTATTTTTTGTATATTTGATTAAAGCATTTCAAGAATAGAATCCACGTCAGAAATCGTGGCGTCATAAGTTTCTTTTAAATATTTTATACCATAATTATAATCTTCTTCAGTAAAAGAATCAGTAGCATCTTTTGCCACTATTACGTCATAACCGTATTGATAAGCATCAGCCGAAGTATGGCGTACGCACATGTGCGTGTGGAGTCCCGTCATAATGACGGTATTTACGCCGAGTTCGTCCAACAAAAGTTTTAAATCTGTTTGAAAGAAACCACTATAACGGCGTTTTGGTACTACGTAATCTTTTTCGCAAAGTTCAAGTTCCGGAATAACCTTTGCGCCTTCCGTGCCGACAATAGCGTGGTCTCCCCAAAACTTTAGCTCGTGGTCAACGTCTTTTAGGTGTGCGTCATTACAAAAAATAACAGGAACGCCCTTTTGTCTGCAACCCGCTAAAAGTTGTTTTGTTTTTGGGACGATTGCCAAACCGCGTTCGCATTTGAGCGCGCCCGTTACAAAGTCGTTTAACATATCAACGACCAATACTGCATACTTTTTTTTCATTGTTGTATCTCCTTTGTGTATATTTACGTGTATATACATATAATACTGCTTGTTTTTTATTTTGTCAACGATAATGGCGTTGCTTTTTGTTTTTAAGTGTGCTAAAATATCATTAATTATTTTTGAGGAAGAAGCAAGTGATGAACGGAGAGCAAAGAAGAAACATGATTATTTGTCGTCTAAAAGAGGCAACTACGCCGATTAGCGCAACTCGTTTAGCGGAAGAGTTTTCGGTAACCAGGCAAATTATTGTAGCGGATATAGCGCTTTTGCGGGCAATGGGGCATGGGATTCGTTCAGAACATCGTGGATACGTATTTGACAAAGTTGAAAACATTGGTATATTAAAACGCATTGTGGTAAAGCACGGCAAGGATTCTGTCAAAGATGAGTTTTATGCCGTCGTAGATAACGGAGGCAAGGTGCTTGACGTAATAGTGGAGCATTTGATGTATGGGATGATTTCCGTCAAATTAGATATTTCTACACGCTATGATGCCGATATTTTTGTGTCCAAAATAAAAGAAACGGGAGCAAGTCCGTTGTCGGCTTTGACGGAAGGGTTGCACATTCATACGGTGGCGGTTCCTGATGAAAATTGCTATGAAAGAATTGTAAATAAATTGACTGAATTAAAAATTTATATTGAATCGAATTAATAAAAACAAAAAAGCACGGATAAGCCGTGCTTTATGGCGCGCCTTAAGGAGCTCGCGGTTTTGCCTATCGGCTCAACCCACGCCGCCTCGGGGAGGACGATGCACTGCATCATCCTCTGTATCCCTCGGATTCTCGCTCCTAATTAAAAACAAAAAAGCACGGATAAACCGTGCTTTATGGCGCGCCTTAAGGAGCTCGAATCCCTAACCTTTGGTTCCGTAGACCAACGCTCTATCCAATTGAGCTAAAGGCGCATATTGCTTTTTTGCTAAAACAGTATAGGTCAAAAACTTGGATTTGTCAAACGAATTTAAAAACTTTTAAAAAAATGTTTTTATTTTTTACAAAAGTAATTACAGGGTTTTAAGGCGCAACTTTTGGTTGCGCCTTAAAATACATTGATTAGTCGTAAAGTTGTGAAACGCTCGTAAAGGAATAGATACGTTCGATTGCCTCTGCAAACAAATCCGCAACGGTAACTTGTTGGATTTTTTCGATTTGTCTTTCTTCCGGCTGGTGAATCGTGTCAAGAATAATAACTTTTTTAAGTACGCTGTCTTCAAGACGTTTGATAGCAGGACCGCTGAGTACGCCGTGAGAGCAACAAGCGTAAATTTCCTTTGCGCCGTTGTCTGCAAGGGCTTTTGCGCCTTGTGTGATTGTGCCGGCAGTGTCAATCATATCGTCCAACATCAAACAAACCTTGCCTTTTACGTCGCCGATAATATTCATAACTTCCATAACGTTAGCTTTTGGACGGCGTTTGTCGATAATTGCCATAGGCGCGTCGAATTTTGCGGCCATTGCACGACTGCGCGCTACGCTACCCACGTCGGGGCTGACGATAACGAGGTCGTCGTTTTTAAATCCGTTGCGCAAAAAGTATTTTGCTAAAACGGGCATACCTAAAAGATTATCGACGGGGATATCGAAAAATCCCTGAATTTGCGTACTGTGCAAATCCATTGTCAAAATTCTGTCGGCGCCTGCAGTTTGCAAAAGGTTTGCCACCAACTTTGCCGTGATTGGGTCTCTTGCTCTTGCTTTGCGGTCTTGACGAGCGTAGCCGAAGTAGGGCATAACAACGGAGCAACTTGCGCAACTTGCGCGTTTAAATGCGTCAATCATAACGAGCAATTCCATCAAATTGTCGTTGACGGGTTCGCTGGTGGACTGAATAACGAATACGTTGCATCCTCTGACTGTTTCGCCGATAGAAACGCTTACTTCTCCGTCGGAGAAACGCGATACTTCACACTTGCCGAGAGGCAGTTCAAGTTTGTCTGCAATAGCTTTTGCCAATTGGGGACAGGAGTTGCCGGCAAAAATTTTTACTTCGCCGTGGTTCATGTTTATCATAACAAATACCTCTTTTTGTAAGATAATTGTATAATAATCTCAAACCTAATTTATGTCAAGCAAAAAGCGGGACAAGCAAAATTTTTGTCAAAAAAACCTTTTTTTTGGTGGCTTTTTTGTTTCAATTTGTGATGCCGAGTCTACGGGGACATCCCTCGAAACCCTCGCAAGGCGCAACGCTACAAACTACGCCGTCGTTTCCGTCGGCAATGGATACACAGTCGGAAAAAAGACAGTTGGCGCAACCGCAGGGCAGTTTTTTTTGATTATTGTTTGTTAATTCCATAAAAATCTCCTTGTTTTTTTATTTTGTGGGCTAATTCAATACGTAAAATTTTTTTTCAATACTTGCTCTTTGTTAAGTATTATTCCGTACTTGACAAAAAATATACTTTGTAATAAACTAAAAAAAAGCGTTTTTAAAACGCAAAAAGGAGCAAATGCAAAATGAAAGTTATTTTACTCGCCGACGTCAAAGGACAAGGCAAAAAGAACGATATAATAAACGTCAACGACGGCTATGCTAAAAACTTTTTAATCAAAAAAGGTCTTGCCGTCAGCGCTACCGTTGACGCTGTCAACAAGGCGGAAACGGCAAAAGCCAACGAGGCAAAACTTCGCGAACAACAACGTCAAAAAGCGCTTGCAGACGCAAAGGCTCTTTCTTCTGCGGTGGTCACGATTGTAGCAAACCACGGCGAACAGGGGCGTATATTCGGGAGTATAACTTCTAAGGAAATAGCCGAGCAACTTGCAAGTCAAGGATACGACGTAGATAAAAAGAATATCGTTTTGAAGGAACCTATCAAGGTCGTTGGCAAATATTCCTTGACGGTAAAACTGTTTCCGGAAATTTCGGCGGAAATCACTGTCAACGTAACATAAATTTTGTTAAAAAATAAAGAATAATTATTAGCAAATTAAATCGTACTGCGATACGGTGTTTTGACGGGAGGCAAAGATGTACGGAATAAGAGATTATTTGGATTGGAGAGGGGATTTGAGTTTTTCGCAAAGTCCCTTGTGTCTCGTTGATCTCGTATGTTTTTCGCAACTCGCGGTGCTCAAGTTGGAAGATTGCGTCAAAAAAAACGTTACTCTGGACAAGGCTTTCGAAGTTTACGCCAAAACAGGCAAAGCCACGGAGCCATTGGGGATTATTTTGCCGTTTGAAATGAATCTGTTGTTTAAGGATATGGCAAATAGCAAAAGATTTGCCTCGGTAAAAATCAAGGATTACGTATACGAAGCTGACAAACAAAAGCAAACGCAGTTTTCCGCTATTACTTTTGATACGACAAAGGAAAGAGTAGTTTGTTTCTCCGGAACAGACGATACTATCGTTGGCTGGAAGGAAAACGTCAATCTTGCAAGCAACAAACCGACCTATGCGCAACTTCAGTCTATAGATTATTTGCAAAAAATGGCAAACTGTTCAAAGCCGGTTTACGTCATAGGGCACAGCAAGGGCGGAAACCTTGCTATGTATTCGTTTTTGCATTGTGACGACAAAACGGAACAACGTATAGTCAAATGTTATTGTTTTGACGGTCCCGGTTTGTACGAAAAAATATTTGACACGGCGAAAGCTCAAAAAAGATTACACAAAATGTGTTCCGTCTTGCCTCAATATAGCATAATAGGTAGAATGTTTTGCCACAAGGAAGAAATTTTTGTGGTCAACAGTAATAAAGAAGGTTTGTTTCAGCACGATTGCTTTAGTTGGGAGGTCAAAAGAAACTCTCTTGCAGAACATATCGACGGTTTTTTAAAGGAGTCGGACGCTATCGACGGACGTATAAAAGATATACTTGCAAAAACCGACGAAAAACAACTTGAATCAATGTTTAAGAGTTTGTTTGATTTTTTGTACGGAGAACACAGTTTTACTCTTACGGATATTGCCAACGAAAGAAAATATCTTTTATCTTGGTACGTTGGTATGAACAAAGAGGATAAAAAGGTGTTTAATTCTATAGTGGGGCAACTTGCAAAAGAGCCTGCAATACGCAAGGTTATCGTTCAAACGCTTAAACAAATGCGCGCGGGCAAACAACAAGCTGAAAAGTTGCAATCTGAATTAAAAAACGAAATGCAAATGAATTTTTTTGCGTTTGAATAATTTTTAATAAAAATACAAAAAACGCTTGCATTTTTTTTGTGACGTATTATAATAATATTGAATTTAATATACAAGTTTTGGAAACGTACCGTTTCTGAGCGGAAAGTTACGGCTGACTGCAAAGGGTGGGTAAACGAAAAACTTTCGGCGTCTTAGTTGATCGACAAACGCTGACATTTTGGGTTACTCCTTTGCTATATGCCAAAGGAGTTTTTTTTATGTCTATAAACAAAGTTAATTCAACCGATACTCAAAACAACCGTCTTGCGGTTATTGCCGTAATAGTGGAAGAGACAACCGCCGTGGCGGAAATAAACGCGCTTTTGAGCGAATACGGCAAGTTTATCGTGGGGCGTATGGGGTTGCCCAACGTGAAAGAAAACGTTAACGTAATCAGTATAGTTTTGTCCGCGCCATTGGAGACTATAAACGCGCTCACTGGCAAGTTGGGTAGTATAAGGGGTGTCAACGCCAAAACGCTTTTTTCAAAAGTTTAAAACACGACCGTTTTTTATTTTAAAATCGGTTTTATATAAAAAATAAAAACAAATTAAAAGGAGAAAAACTATGAACAAAAAATTATTGAGCATTATTGCCGTATGTATTCTTTTGGTATGTTGTACGTCGGTATTTGTGGGTTGTCAAACCCCGCAGGAAGAATACACAGTTGACTTTTATATGCCGGACGGCACGCCTGCGCTTGCCGCTGCAAGCGTATTAAATCAGTATTCTTTCGGAAAGTCTACGACAAACTTTAATATTGTCAAAGCCGACCAGATTTCCGGCGCATTTAGCGCGGGCGCGGATTTGGCGATTATGCCGACTATCGTTGCGGCAAAACTCTATACTAACGGCGCGCAAGTTAAACTCGTTTCCACCAACGTTTTTGGAAACTTATTTATCGTTGGCGTAAACACCACGGTGGACTCTCCCGCCGATATGGTAGGAAAGGTTCTTTACGTAACCGTTGGTACGACGCTTAATCTTACTAAGTACATTTTAGAACAAAACGACGTTTCTTGGGCGGAAGGTTCCGAACCGCAAGAGGGCAAAGTAGTATTTTGCTCCAAAGCAGACGGCTCCGAAATTTTACCCTTGTTAAAGCAAGCAGGTCAAAACGAAGCGCTTGCCGTGTTGGGCGAACCGCAAGTAACAAAAGCAAAGTCAATGATTAACGGACTTAAAACCGTTATCGACCTTCAAGCGGAATGGAAAACTATTACCGGTTTTGAGGGGTATCCTCAGGCGAGTCTCGTTGCAACGGCTGAGTTTTGCCAAAATCACGCTGACTATATTAAAAACCTTTTGACGGAAATGGAAAAGAACGCAACGTTCTTGGCTGATAATCTTTCCGAACTACCCGCGTTATTTACGCGTTATGAAAGCAGTCTCGGCGGTATGACTTTTGACGAAACTACTATTGCAAATTGCAATCTAAGAGTAGAAAGAGCCAAAAACGTCAAAAATAGCGTAAAAGACTATTTGCAACGTCTCGCAACCGCAGTTGACGATAACTTCTTTTTTGAAGTTTAATTAGGTATGACGTTTGACGAAAATATAATTAAAGGCAATTGCAAAAAAATATGGCAAACAAAAATGTAAAAAAACTGATTTTTGATATTTTGTATCCCGCTATCGTAGTCGTTGGGATGCTGGTTTTGTGGCAAGTGTTGGCGCTCGTTTTGGACGCTAACCTTGTCCTGCCTACGCCAAAACAAGCCTTTAAGCAATTTTTCGTCTATTGTGGGCAGGGCGAGTTTTGGCTTGCGCTTGCAAGTACTTTTTGGCGCGCCACCTATTCGTTTGCCCTTGCTTTCGTCGTAGCCGTGGTGTTTGCCGTATTTTGTTGTTTGTCTGACGTTGCGCGAAAAATTATTTTGCCGTTTTTTGCCGTTGTTAGGAGTGTTCCTACGATGTCAATTATACTCATACTCGTGATATGGATGTCGCCGTCTTTCGCGCCGGTAGTGGTGGCAATTATAGTTACTGCTCCTACGTTGTTTTCCGCCTTTTTGGCGTCGGTAGATTCGGTAGACAAAAAGCTGGTAGAAATGAGCAAAGTATACAAGGTCAGTACAAAAGACGTGGTGTTCACGCTTTATCTACCCAACATGGCGTCACAATTGTTTGAAAATTGCGCGAGCGGTTTTTCGCTTAACCTAAAACTTATTATCGCGGCGGAAGCGTTGGCGTATACTTCAAAAAGCGTCGGAAAATTGATGCAATTTGCAAAAATCAATATCGAACCTACGCAGCTTTTTGCGTTGACCTTATTTGCTATGGTTTTGGGTGTCGTTGCGGAGTCTGTCATTAGGCAAATTGGCAAAAGGGTAGTAAGGTGGCAAAAATGATTGAGTTAAAAAACGTAACCAAAGTTTATGACAATTCGTCATCACCAGTAAAGGTATTTGAAAACTTTAATTTTGCTTTGCAAAAAAACAAAATCACGTGCGTTTTGGGCAAAAGCGGATGCGGAAAAACCACTTTACTGAATATTTTAGCCGGTACGGTAAGTTTTAAAGGCGAGATAACGGGGCTTAATAACGACGTTTCCTATATTTTTCAAGAGCCTCGTTTGTTGCCTAATCTTACCGTTGCGCAAAATTTGCAGTACGTTGTAAAAAATGCAACGAAAGACCAAATATATAAAATGTTGTCTCTTGCAGAAATTTCCGACAAAGCCGACGTCTTTAGCGGAGAGCTCAGCGGAGGACAGGCGCAAAGGGTGGCAATTGCTCGCGCTTTTTTAAAGGAGTCAGAACTTTTGCTTATGGATGAACCTTTTTCTTCCTTGGATACGGCGTTAAAAATCAGGCTTACGGAGGCTTTTGTCGAAATGTGGAAACGCGACAAGCGTACCGTGCTGTTTGTGACGCACGATATAGAGGAGGCGTTTATGCTTTCGCATAGAATAATCGTGCTTGACGACGGCAAAATTATTGAGGACGAGTCTCTCGAAGGAGATATTCCGCGCAAGTATGGCGCAAATATTGCCCAAAAACAAAGGTTGTTGCAATCGCTTTTAAGCATTACCTGATTGTTTTATATTTGACAAAAAAAACAGCGTAAAGTATAATAATAAAGTATCGATTTGTTTGCGATTTGTTGCTTTTTTTGAGAGATGGATTTGTGATTGACAACCAAGTAGAGCGGAGTGATTGTATGAGTAAGTACGATATTAATAAGGATTTTAGGTGTTTTGCATGGTTTAAACCGCCGTTAAACCGCTTTGCGGTGTGGCTTGCGCGCGTTTTTTGGTGGATAGTACCAAAGGGAAAAAGATTAAATTCGGTAAAGCGCACCAAAATTACTCTGCAAAACCCGTATGACGGCGGTACTTTTAAGGCTATTTTATTTGAGCGCAAACAAAAACAGTCAAAAAATAAAAAGAAAAACAACAATGACAAAAAAGAGCCTTGTTTCATATATTTTCACGGGGGAGCCTTTGTTTTTGATGCTATATGGTATCATTTTAATATTGCGCAACAGTACGTTTTGCGCGCAAATTGCAAGGTGTTTTTCGTCAAATACCGTCTTGCGCCAAAATATAAACGTCCCTGTAGTGAAAACGACTGCGCTTTTTCTATAGAGTACGTTGTAAAAAATGCCGAAAAATTGGGTATCGATGCGCAACGCATTGCAGTGGGCGGTGATTCTGCGGGTGGATTTTTGGCAATGCGCGCAACAATACGCGCGGTTGAAAACAATATATGCAAGCCAAAATTGCTTATGTTAATTTATCCCGTGATTGACGCTGATGCGGATAATTATTCTATGAGAGAATTTACCGATACGCCAGTATGGAACTCCGTTTGCAATCAAAAGATGTGGAGACTATTTGCGCCCGATACGGTGGTGGATTCGCCCGTAAATTGGCGAGGTTTTGCCGATATTGACTTTGTTTACGTCGAAACGGCAGAGTTTGATTGTTTGCGCGATAGAGCGCTTTTCTTTGCTAAAAACGTCAAAAATTTAGGCGGAAACGTTTTGCTTAACGAGACCAAGGGCACCATACACGGTTATGACGGAGTGACAAAAAGTTCCGTAACGCAATCAAGTATAGATTTGCGTTGTGAGTTTATTAAAAAAGTTTAAAAATTGGTTTTTGAATGATGCAAAATCCGACGTTGCGATTAGTTTCAAAATACGCAAAAAATCGAATTTTTTGCAATATTTAAATTAAATTGCCGTAAAAATGCGGGATTTGTCGTAAAAAATCATTTAATTATGAGTTTTAAAAGGCTTTTTCGATAAAATCGTATAAATTTTTTTTGCAAAAAAGGCGTAAAAAATCTTATAATTTTTATGTTTTTTTTGTTGACTTTATTTTTTGTTGACAGTATAATATGATGTAACAAAATATATGCTCTACAACTATGTGTGCGTATCTTTTGTTGTATCTAAAGACAAAAACTTATAACTACTAGAATTTCATGTTTAAGGAGGAAAAACTATATGAAAGGAAGGAAGCTTACTCTCATTTTGGTTATGCTTCTTGTCGTGGTATGTACTCTTGCTTTGGCAGGCTGTCACGAACACACTTTTGATGAAAAAGTTTGGAATCATGACAACGCCGGTCACTGGCACGATGCAACTTGCAAACATACCGGTGAGAAGATAGACTACGCTGCTCACACTTTGTTTAAAGTGGACGCAAAAGAGCCTACCTGCACGACGGAAGGTAATAACCAATACTATTACTGTGGTACTTGTAACGCTGCGTTTAAAGACGAAGCTATGACAAAGCCCACTTATGATTATGCAGAAGTGATACCTGTAAAGGCTCACGTCTACAATCAAAAAGTGACTAATGCAAGTACTTTGGTTTCGGCTGCAACGTGCACTTCTAAAGCCGTGTATTATTTCAGCTGTGAATGCGGAGCCATCGGTACGGAAACGTTTGAATCCGGTGAATTTGCAAGTCATAGTTTGCAATTGATACCTGCGGTAGAAGCTACTTGCGAACATGCCGGTAACAATGCTTATTATACTTGTACTGTTTGCAATCAGTTCTTTAAGGACGAAGCTGCAACAAAATATACTTCTCCAGAATCAGAAGTATTGCCAATAACGGCACATACTCCGGTTTATCATGCCGGCGTGCCTGCAACTTGTACGAAAGAAGGTAAGTCTGAATATTGGACTTGCTCTGTTTGTGAAAAGATGTACGAAGATGCATATTGCAACTCTGAAATCACAAGCGTACGTACAATTCCGACTGTTGCTCACAATTATATCGAAAATCCTGCCGACAAATATAAGGCAACGGAAGCAACCTGTCTTGTTGTTGCTACATATTATACGAGCTGTTCAGAATGCGGACTCCAAGGTAGTGATACCTTCTCTTTTGGTGGGTTTGGCGCTCACGTATTGAGCGAAATCGCTGAAAAAGCTCCAACTTGTATGGCAGCGGGTAATCAAAAGTATTATACTTGTACCGTTTGCTCAAAGTATTATTCTGACGTAAACGCAACTGTGGAAACAACGCCTGAAGAAATGGTGATTGCTATCGTTGGTCACTCTTATACTGCAGAAATACCAGATGCGGACAAGATCGCAACCCCTGCAACTTGTGTAAAGCAAGCAACGTATTACAAGAGTTGTATCTATTGCGGAATGATCGACCAAAACGTTAGTGGGGTTTTCTCTCACGGTCCTTTGGCTGCGCACACTCCTGGTGCCACTCATGCTCTTACTTTGCCAAGTTGCGCAACGTGGACAAATGGTAATATTGAATATTACGTATGTGCAGTAGACAATTGCGGAAAAATATTCTATTTTGATACGGAAACAAGAGAAATAGTAGACAAATACGTAACCCAATTTGTTTATGACGAACTTACGGGTGAGCTTATAAAAACCCCAGTTCCTGCGAAGATTGATACTAACGGAGACAATATTCTTGATGATCAAGACGCAGTGAACCCCGAATATGGTAAAACTCTCACCTTAGATAACGTTACTTTATTTGCAAAGCACCAATATCAAGAAGTTGTTGACGCTTCTTGCTTGGTTTCTATGGCAACGTGCAAAGACTACGCAGTATATTACAAGTCCTGCGCTGTTTGCGGAATAAACAGTAGCGCTGAAAACAGTAATTTTGATGAAGCAGAATTTGGATCAAAGACCTTTATGACAGGTACGAGATTACCTCATACTTACGAAGCGGATGTAAACGGTGATCCTATTTTGACACCCGCAAAGGTTGCGACTTGTACGGAAGACGGAAACGTTGCATATTATTTCTGTACTGTTTGCAATAACTACGTTGACGAGTCTGGTAAAATTTTGGGTGAATCTATTGATTCAACGATTGTGTCTGCCTCTGGCGCTCACGAATTTAAATTGAGAGTTGCTGATAAATATATTTACAAACCTGCAACTTGTTATTCTTATGCGATGTATTGTTTCTCCTGCATCTATTGTGACGCCATAAATAATCCGGATGATATTTCTTATGATCCGCAATATGCTCCGCAAGAAGTTGGCAGTTTGTTGCCACACGACTTTGATAAGGACGAACAAGGCAATCCTGTTTTGACGCCTGCTGTGGCGGCAACTTGTGACGAAAACGGCTCTATTGCTTATTACTATTGTAAAGAATGTGGTAAGTTTATAGACGAAAGTGGCGTTGCTCACGACGATCCTATCGTTGCAAAACTTGGTCACGACTTTACTGTAAAAAGTAACAAATATCCTACGGACCAAGTAGCTACTTGCGTTCAGGAAGCAGCTTATTACTATGAATGTGCAAACTGCGGTCAAAGTAGTGAAAAATACAACGGTCTTTATTATACGGATGGCGGATTAGCACCGCACGTCTTTGGTGACTTGGTTGCAGCAGTGCCCGCAACTTGTGAAAATCCTGGTACGATTGCCCACTACTATTGTGAAGTATGTAAAAATTATTATAATGAAAATCAAGCAATTGTAGGAATGGACCCTGCAGATCTTATCACGCAAGCTCTTGGTCACGTGTTTACGGTAAAAAATAAGGACGTAAAACACCTCAAAGAAGGAACGAAAACAACGTGTGTTGAGTTGGCACAATATTATTACGAATGTGTCCGTTATAATGAATGCGGATGCAATAGTGGTTATCGTGATAAGGATACTACGTTGGTTTATACTCCTGATGAATTTGCACCGCACGCGTTTGGTGATTTGATCACAGCCGTACCTGCAACTTGTGAAACTTCTGGTACGATTGCCCACTATATTTGTAGTGTTTGTTTGCAATATTTCAATGAAAATCAAGCATACGTAGGTACAAAACTTTCTGACGTTGAGGTTCCTGCTCTTGGTCACGTATTTACGGTAAAAGGCGCGTTTTATCCTGTTGCTGGTTATAGTGACTCTACTTGTGAAATATACGCTAGATCTTATTACGAATGTGTTCGTTATAAAGATTGTGGATGTACTAGTCAAAGTGGCGACGGAGCTTGGTATGATTACGACAAAATCGAGCTTAAACCACACTCGTTTAGCGCATTGATTATTGGTACGCCTGCAGATTGTGATGCTACTGGTATTTACGATCACTATACTTGCGCGACTTGTTCAAATTACTTCAATTCAAACTATATGAAAATTGATAGTATAGTAATACCTGAACTTGGTCACGATTTTACTGACGATACAAAACGTGACGCTGAACACCTTAAAGCAAGCGCAACTTGTGATTTTGCAGAAACTTATTATTATCATTGTTCTCGTTGTGACGCTAACGCAAAAGACGTTGATCCAACAAAATTCTACGAAGTTGGCGAAAAATTGCCACACGCTGTAGGTGCTTGGATTGCTGCAATTCCTGCCGACTGTATCACGGATGGCGCAAAGGCTCACTATTTGTGCTCTGCATGTAATAAATATATTGACGCTGACAAAACAACTATAATTGGCGAAAAGTATGAAGATATAGTTATTAAGGCTATAGGTCACGACTTTACGGCTCATGAAGTTGCTACTGCGTTCTTGAAAGATGAAGCAACTTGCGGTAGTAAGGCTGTTTATTACGTATCTTGCAAAAATTGTAGAGAAATTGATAAAACGCAAACTTTTGAAAGTGGCGAACTCCTTACGACACACACTGGTCCAATTAAATTTGTTCCTGCTGTAGACGAATTTAGCGTACCTTCTTTCCCTGCAACTTGCAATTATGCGCACTATGTATGCGAATGTTGCGGTGCAAAATTTGCTGATGCAGAAGGTAAAACTCCGTTTACGCAAAACAACGGTGATCCTTATTATCAACTTGATAGACCGACAATGGCAATGGGTACTATGGTTGGCGGTAAGTTCGATATGAACGTTACGACAACTTTGACTCAAGCAACCTCTGACAGTTATACAATCAACGGTCTTGTACCGTATATCCACGATGATAACTGGGGTGTAGAAGGTCTCAACGACGGCAATAGAGTTGCAATTCAATTTGCCGCAAAACTCTTGAAATATGCATCTGGTCAAACTGGTGTTATTGCAAGAATTTCATCTACAAACGGTTACTTTAAAGAGTACACTGCAGCTGATTTGCAAGCAGGTAGCACTGCAAACAATATCGAAGCAGGTAGCTTCTTGGCAATGTTCAACGTGGGCAAAAATTCAACCGTTACTTTGCAAATTTTGATGGGAGAAAACACGTGGACGAATTACGTATTCAAGCTCGCAACGGAAGTTACGTTGGTTGAATTCGTAGAAGAAACACAACCTACATATTGGTGGGACGGAAACTATGATTACTTCCAATACACCGTAATTGAACAAGGCGTAGCAAACACCTATCGTTTTAAAGACGGTTATTGTAAGGAAGAAATCGTTGACTTTAGCGCTTACGTTATTCCTAAATTGCCGGTAGAAGTTCAACTTGGTTCAGTAGTGGACGGCGCATTTGTCGTAGCAGGTCAAGATTCAACGGCAACTTTGACAGAATCTTTGGCCGCACCAAACTCTTATATCCTTGATGGCGCAATTCTTACTAATGCAAACGGCGCTGCTAAATTTGCTATTAAACTTAATGCAAACTTTGCAACCTACTTTGAACACAACGCTGACAACGAAGTAGTACTTATGATTGGTAGATTTAGCAATCAATCTATAGTTGAATTGAGACTTCCTGAATTTAAATTTGCTGAAGACGGCACCCTTGTTTGGGAATTTGACGTAATAGCAGGCGAAACTTACGGAATTGCTCTTAGAGACTACGAAAGAACCGATAACTGGTTGTATTACTACTTTGAGATTGATTCTGATGTTGTTACTCCGACCAAGGTTGAAGCTATAGAGGCTTCTTATTGGACGGAAGGTCGCAAAGAACACTATACTTTGACCGACGCTATGGGTATAGTAACTTATTATGAAGACGTTTACTGCACAAAGCAAACAACTAAGGAAGAAGTTATTTCTGCTCAATTCGAAATTGAATTGTCAACGGAAAGTGGTATGACCTATGCGTTGGAACGCGCGCAACTTGGTAGTTATGCTCTAAAAGGTGTTGTTCTTTACAATCTTGAAACAGAAAATCATTACTTTACTGTAAGATTTGCTACTAAGTTTATCGAAGAATACACTAAAGCAAACTATGATGCTACAAAGGTTATCATCAAGATTAAGTCTGGCAACAATGAAATTAGCTATACGTTGCAAGATGTTCTTAATATGATAGAATCTTTCTACGTACAAGACGAAACAACTGGTGAAATGGTATTGTCCGAAGCTCCATATATCCTCTTTGAAGGCAATGCAGCTTTGATGAATGCTCAATTTACGTTCTCTTTTGTAAATCCTGCAAATGCAGACGATTGGATGACTTACGAACTTTCAATGGATCAAAATCTCTATTGTCCGATTTTGATGCCGACAATTGCTCCGACGTACTTTACTGTTGGTACGAAAGAACATTATAAGTGCTTGAGAACCAACAAGATGTTTGCAGATGAAACCTGCACAACAGAATATCTTGAAAGCGAACTCGTAATTGCTAAGTTGATGCCAGAAGTAGAAGCTGGTAGTTATGATTTTGAAAAGAACGAATTTACTGTAGGTGGGGTATATTACGTTGTAAAACTCAACAGTAATAAAGTTTACGTGGTAAACGGTACGGTTATTAAGTCCACCCCGAGACCTGGAACAACAGATGAATATAAGTTTGTTCTTAGATTTAACGACAACTTTGCTAAATGGTATGAAGACCTTGATGACAACGAAATCGTACTCAAGGTAAAACTTGCTCCGAACGCAACGGAAAATCATAATGATCCTGATTATGCGGGATACAATATCTTTACAAAAGCAAGCGCATTTGAAGCTGATGGTTCTATCGTCTTTATTTCTGACTCATTTAGAACTGATTTGATTGAAATTTGCTTGTGGAATACAAAGTCAAATGATTGGGAAGTTTACAATGTACAACTTGAGAATATTGCACACGTAGAATTTTTGGCAGATCCTCAAGTAGGTACGATTTTGGCTGATGGTTCCTTCTTGAATGATCGTCGTCAAGTAAAGAATTTGAACTATGACGCCAACAATGTAGAATCAGGCCCAGAATATTTTGTTGAAGATCTCCAATACAACGTAAGTATAAACGAACTTGGTATATACGTAATCAGTGGTATAGTACCCAGCTTGCAAGATGATATGAATCAAGATACAAAGCAATATCAATTCAATATCAGATTCAACGCTGATTATGCAAGTTTGTTTGCAACTGCTGAGCCAAATACTGTTATCCTCAAATACGTAGCTCCTGACGGAACAGTTTATGCTTCTTACACCAAGGCTCAACTCTTTGCAAAGGATATTTCAATTTACTTCACTGGCGATGCTTTGACAGAAGGTATTATGAAGTGTCAAATTATGACGCCAGACGGAACAAACGTTTGGATGGAATATCAAATTATGGTAGCAGATGATACCGTTTGCCCATACTTTGAACATGAAAGAGCTGCTGACTACTGGAACGACGGTTATGGCAAACACTACGTAAACGTTCGTACGGGTAAGTTCTACAGTGATTATGCATGCACGGATATCAATGAACTTGATTGGGAAGAAGATCTCAGAACCGACAAGTTGATTTATGACCAAATGGAAGCAGGTGTTTACGTGGTAGATTCCACTTCTGCAAATGGTTACAGATTTGGTACGCACGATCAAATTGAATACACCATTGACGTTACTGACAATACGGGTATTGTATCAGGCAATATTGGTTGCTACAATGACAAGAGCAATGACGCTTTCAAAGGTATTAACGCTTTTGTAGTAAAGATTAAGGGTAGCTTCTATCAATATTATCATTCCTTAACGCAAAACCGTACAGGAACATGCGTTGTTGCGATACTTACTGCTACTGATGATGAAGGTACTGTAATTGAAACGCTTTCATTCACAAGAGATCAAATGAACGATCCGACAAATATTGTTAAATTTGATACCGATGGCACTATCCTCGTTACCTATAAGGCAATTCCGGGCGCAACAATTAATATTGCTCTCTTGGATCCGATGGCAAGCTTGACCGGTAATAATCCTGCAGACTTTACGTTGTCATACAATATTGCTGTTGCTGATGACGTACATTGGACACATAATTCTAAATACAACATTATAAGATCTGCTACGTATTGGACAGAAGGTTTGCGTGAAGCTGTATGTATGGACTGTGGCGTTGCTACAAACCTTACAAAGGAAGAAGCTACAATTGCAAAATTGATACCCACAGTACAAGGTGATGGATGTACGGTTGCTTACAATAGTTCAAGCGCAAAATACGAAGTTTTTGCAGATCTTGCAACCTCAACAACGATTAAGATTAAAGTTGTAGGAACGTTCCTTAGCTTCTATGCAAACTTTGCTGATGGTGATACTGTGGCAACGGTTAAAGATAGCTCTGGTAACGTAATTAAGACCATTACAAAGGCTGATTTGTTGGCTGACGGATTTGAAATTGAACTTACTAACGTAACGGCTGGTATGACCTTTACGGTAGAATTGGTAAATCCTGATGACGCAAATGCTCCTGCAGAATATGCTTTTGTTGTAAAACAAAACGCATAAAAACAACTAAATATTATCACGCAAGTGATTTTTCAAAAACATCTCTCCATTGGAGAGATGTTTTTGATTGTATGCAAAATAGTGATGAGCGGTGTTTTATAAAAAAGTCAACTGATAGTCGAAACTGAATCGTTGAAAAAAGTAAGTCTTGCCGTAAGGCGCATAGTTGCGGGTGGATTGTCGCAGTTTAATCATAAAAAAACGAAAGCAACTAAAAAATTAATAATACGTTTTTAAATTAAATTGTTTGGCATACATTTATTGTATGAAACTAAAAAAGGAAAATAAAAAGCTTTCGATAATATTATTTTTTGTTATATCAGAGTGCATATTGTTATGTTGTTTTGTGGTTGCGCCATTTACTTTTATTAAGCGAGTAGACGAGCCTACGGAAAGTTTTGTTATTGTTGTTGACGCGGGGCACGGTGGTATAGACGGCGGTGTGACGGGGGTAGTGACAAAGGTTAAGGAAAGTGACCTAAACTTGCTAACTTCTAAAGAGTTAAAAAAGCAGTTGGAGTCTCGCGGAGCTTTTGTAGTAATGACACGTAAGGATAAAAACGGTTTATACGGAAATCCTGCGTCGGGGTTTAAGCTGCGCGATATGAAAAAGCGTCGTGAAATAATCCAAGAGAGCAATCCAGACCTTGTTGTTTCTATCCATATGAACAAATTTTCCGACTCGGGTAGAAGTGGTCCGCAAGTATTTTTTCAATCCGGGGACGAAAAAAGTAAACAATTTGCCCAAAGCGTACAGCAAACGCTAAACCAGTTTACTGATAATGCTCATCAAGCTTTGCGGGGGGATTTTTATATATGTCAATGCGCTGACGTGCCGAGCATAATAGTAGAGTGCGGGTTTTTGTCAAATCCAACGGAGGAGGCTTTGCTGTGCGACTCAAAGTATCGCGCAAAACTTTGCGACGCCATATTAAAGGGGATATTTCTTTATTTGTACAGCGTTTAACGTATCAACGTATTTGCAATCCTTGATATATTGCCGTTTTTGGCTTACTTATTAAAGAAAAAACAGTTGTATATATGCGCATATATTGTGTTGATGCGTATTTAAGCCATATATTGGCGTTGATTGCAGTGAGGAAAACTTACCAAAAGCGGTGTTTTTTGTCAAAAAATCCAATATTTTTCAATTATATTTTTTTTGGGGGGGGGGGCGACAAGGTTTTGTATAATAAGTATTGACAAGGTTGGTAGTGTTTGTTATAATAAATAAACAATTACAAAAACTAACTTAAAGGTAAATACATACTGCATTGATGAACAGAAACACTAACATTATTTTTTCTTTAATAACCGCATGCCTATGTCTTGGCGCGGTAGTAGTACTTGTTATAGTCAAAAACTATACTATAGCCCTTGCTTTACTTGCGCTCGCTATACTCTTTTTTAGTATATTTGACCACAACGTTGCTAAAAAGCGTCTGTATGTTAATCCATTTAATCTTTTGCCATTAAAGCCGACTGCAGGTGAAGGAATAAAGCAACGCTTACGCAAAAACCTTGCAACTAACGGTTTTTTGTTGGAAGATGGTTTTTACGTCAATACAAAAGGTAAATATTACGACGTGTATTTTTCTACCTATACTAAAGATAACTTAAAAGAAAAACTTGCATATCTATGCAAAAAACTTAACAAGGACGGGGAATATCTCCTTTCTGTTGCGGAAAATAGCGGATATACCAACTCTTTGATAAACGTAGACGTCTTGCGCGAAAATCTTCTTAGCGGAGCGCGCCGTTACGACAACCAATCGCTTTTTACGTACAAAAAACGTAATTACGTTATATTGCTTGGTATAGATGACGTTACCGAGGCAAAGCCAATGTTTACCTTTTGGATGTTGCCCTTTAATAGCGCTACTTCGGTTGACCAACTCGCCTTTATTGACTTGTCTGCAAAAGAGGGCATAGCCCGTCTTGACACGGTAGGCAACACAATTGGCAAAAACCCTGCGTTGCGTACGGAAGTCCGCAAAATCTTTAAAAACGTAATAGATTTTGACTGTACTTTTGACAACAAAACCCTTTCGCGCCTTGAAAAATTTATTAATTGACGCAAAATAAATAGTTGGCGTTGCTATTTGTCAAAAAGGGCGAAAAAATAGCAAAATTTCGACAAAAATGCAAAAAAATATAGAAAATTACTTGACTGCAAAAAAAATACTATGTATAATATAGCTAATTAAGACATTGTAGTTTTAGTCTCAAAATTATTGTTTTAGAGGTGATAGATATGAATGGTATGACCAAGACTGTTAAATGCATCAAATGCGACGCTGATATTGAAATGAAGGCATTTCGTCTTTGCAAAGCAACTTACGTTTTTGGTAAGGGCTACGTTTGTGATGAATGCGCTAAAAAAGCAAAGGAAGAGGGCGCTACACAAGAGCAACCTGCTGAACAAACAGAAGAATAATTTTGCCGTACAAAAAGCTATATTGTCTTGCGCAATGCAATAGGATAGGCATTGTGCAAAAGTTGTGCGTGTTTAATATTTATAAACAAAGTCAAACGCGTACGATATTTTAAAAAATAGTAAAATCATTAAAACCGACGGGGGGGGGTAAAAGATATCTCCTTGTCGGTTTTTTGTCGTATACGACAAAAAAACCGATTGTTCATCACCGCAGACGGTGGGCAATCGGAAAAATGCAAAAGCCGAAAAAAACGCATAAAAAACGGTTTTGAAATTTATTTTTACTCCTCAAAACCGTTTAAAAACTTTTTTATTATTTATTTCGTTTTTCTTATTTTTTTTGCAATTTTTCTTTAATTTCAGCGTTAATTTCGGCTTTTGCGCTTTTTTAAATGCGCCAAAATTAAAGCGTATTTAAACTCCCTTTTGTTACTTAATAATCTTCATTAAGTTTTCCGTGCTTGCAATATAAAGGGTGCTACCGCTCAATTTTGCAATAGAATTGCCATTGAGATTTGTGTCAATATACTCTTTGGCTTGCTTTGCTTGATCCTTGTCCTCAAATATCGCGACGATTACAAATCTTTTGAGATTGTACTTGTCGTGTCCGACGAGCGCGCTTGTGATGGCTCTTGACTCGTAGTCCGGTATTTGAGAAGAAAAGATAGAGTCCATATTCATGGACAGAGCCGAATTGTCCTTTACGTCCGTCAAAACAACGGTGATAAAGTCAGGTTCTTTGGTAGTGAGCTTTTCGTTGATTTTTTGCAAATCGACGGAAGCGCAACCTGCAAACACGCAAGTGATAGCAACGACGAGACAAACAAAAGCGGAGAGTTTAATAAGGTTTTTCATAATGATACCTCCTATTTTTGAAAAATTATACCATAGAGTATAGCTAAAAGTCAAGATTATTTATAAATTAACAGAGATTCTTCGTAAGTCCGTCAGGTGGGAGTGTCTCAGAATGACGGTGCTGGGTAGAGATTCTTCGTAAGTCCGTCAGGTGGGCGCGTCTCAGAATGACAAGTGGTTGTCCGTCAGGTGGGTGCGTCTCAGAATGACATTTTTAAACCAGATAAGAACTCCCAAAAAAACACCCCAAAATTTTGCCTGATTTGCGCTTTGGCGATAATTATTGCCAAACTAACACAATTAAATCCGAGAAAAAACGCACAAATTGAAAAAAAACGCAAGTTTTTGCAAAATTCAGCCAAAAATAAATAAAAATTGCTTGACTAAAAAAAAATTAAAGTAGTATAATAATTAATGATAAAAGTAGGCTAAAGTGTAGTACTATGACTATGTGTTTGAGCTAACCGCAACAAAGCTTTTTGTTGCAAACTTGTGGCTTTAGTGTCACCGAGGAATAACAAATGCTATATATTATATTGATATCGTTAGCAAGCATTGCAATCGTGCATATCTTATCCAAAAAAAATATGCGCGTCGCTTTGATTGCGTACTCACTTGCTTACGTTACCTTGATAGTGTGGTCGGCATTGTTGATAGGCGTGTCAATCTATACCGACGCAATGACGCGTTATGACGTAATGGGTATAGGAGAGGCGTTTACAACTTCCTTTATTGACGCCGTCAATACCTTGTCAATGCTTTCGGGCAACACGCTTGTCATTTTGGCTGGCGCGGAAATAGCCTTTGCAATAGTAGTAATTTGCTGGCTATTTTTGTGCGGACGAGAAATTCACCTTGCCATACTCGACTACGTTCGCAATCGCGCCAAAACTCAAATAAAAAATTCCGACAAATTAGTCGTATATATCCCCACAACGCAAGAAGGTCCACGTGACAAAATTTACTTGCGGTTGTGTAGATTACATAATTGAGATACTTGGCTTACGCTCAGTATGACATTACAACGTAGTCATTCTGAGAGTTACTCCAAAGATGAGCTGACGAAGAATCTCTACCCAAAATCAAAAAGTACGTTTCTGCAAAACTCCTTTTGCTCCGCGCCAACAAGCCCAATTGCCCAACCCCTACGGACAACCTGCGCGCTTTTGCCCGCTATGCAAAATCCGTTTTGAAAGAAACATCACTTGATAAAAAAATCGTCCCCCAACAACGGGCGTTTAAATAAAAACAAAAAAAACAAATACATAAAAAGGAGAAAAAAACTATGTACAGAAACAGAAAAGGTTTTACTATTGTAGAATTGGTAATAGTCATTGCTGTTATTGCCATTCTTGCAGCAGTACTAATCCCAACTTTTTCATCACTTACGCAAAGAGCCAATCTCAACAGCGATATGCAAGCTGTTAGACAAATGAATATGGCTTTGCAAAATGATGAAGCTCTCAACGGCAAATGCACAAACGTTGAGCAAGCAATGCAAGTTATTGCAAATGCAGGTTATGACGTTGACAGACAATGGACTTGCTTGACGGACGGTTACGTTGTTTATTGGTACAAAACCGACAACAGATGCGTTTTGGTTAACAAATCTACGATGGCTGTCGAATATCCAAAAGAATATACTTCTGCAGACTTAATTGCAGACGCAGGCAACTTTGAAGTTTACAACCAAACTTACAAAAATGCACTCAGTCAAGACTTGACGCTTAGCTCTGGTGCAACTAGTTCTACTGGTGTAAACCTCAGCAGTGGTAGTGCTAATGACCAAACTGTTAGCCTTGGTAGCTCAAGTGTAACCATCAGCAAAAACGTTCTCGGTGCTTTGAGTAGCATGAACCTTGGCAACAGCAACATTTATGGTTACAAATCACAAGAAAATTCTGGTGCAAAGTTGGAAAGTATGGCAGTTGGTAACCTCACTTCTGACGGCACAATCACCCCCAACGTTTACTACATCAGCACGACCACTTCTGCAAATGCAACAGCAGAAGAAAAGTTGGAAGCTCAAAAAACAGCAGGTAGCTACGTTTATTCTATCTTTGTTCAAATGAACAGTGGTTCTGTTGATAGCGATGCAAATATCGTTCTTGCTCCTGGTACGGAAATCAATATCAGCGATAGAGAATGGCAACCCGTCAAACTCTTCAAAGGTTACTTTGGTACAACCAATGCAAGTGAACCTGTTGTTATTAACGGTCTTAATCTTGACGCTATCAGCTATCTCCAAACCTATACCTTTACAGGTTCTGGTTCCACCTATTACCTCAGCGGTTTCTTTGGTGGCGTAACGAGTGACGCTGGCGAAGAGACAGTTATCGAAAACGTAGTTTTCAAAAATATCCACATTGAAACTCCTGCAAGCGACTACAGTGCAGCTGCTCCAGATAAGAGCGACTCCAACTGTACTGCAATTATCGGCGGTATCATTGCTACAGCAGCTAACGACGTTGTTGACGTAACTTTGAGAAATATCAAGGCTGAAAATTCTTCCGTACACGGTGTTGCTCGTGTTGGCGGTTTGGTAGCTTATATAGGTGGTTACATTGCTGGTTCTAACTATGGTCTTTCCGGCAATATCACTATCGAAGGTTGCGATATCAATATGGACGTTTCTACGGACAAAGTAACAGGTTATGGTACTTGCGGTGGTATAGTTGGCTTTATCAACAAAACTTATGATGGTACTGGCTTGAATATCAATATCACCAATACAAAGTTCACGGGAACTCTTAAGGGTGTTTATTGTGGCGGTATCGTTGCTAACTACAGCCCGACAAATACAGCAACTCAATTCCAAAACGTAGCATTGAATATTTCTGGTTGCACGGTAAATGCAACTGGCACAATCAACGCTGGTGCGGTTGCTGATGCTGTTTACAATCCTATTGTTGGTAAATGCATTAAACTCACAGAAAAAATCACTTATACCCACAGCAACAATTCACTTGAAGCATAATTTAGAAGTAGATTTTTTAATTAAAACTTAATAAGTAGGGGAGTAAGGGCGCAATGCGTCCACTCCCCTTTTTGCTTTTTTTGAGTCAAAAAGTAGGGGTCAAAAAAGGCAAATAAAAAATTGTCATTCTGAGGCTTTAGCCGAAGAATCTATGAGATACTTCGCGTTGCTCAGTATGACATTACAACATTGTCATTCTGAGACGCGCCACTTGACGAGCTGACGAAGAATCTATGAGATACTTCGCTAACGTTCAGTATGACAACAAGGATGAGATCCTTCGTTGCACTCAGGATGAAAAACAAAAAAACAATAAAAAAATTAAAATTCTGATGGGGGGGGGTAAAGAGACCTCACTCATCCAAAAGGAGAAAAAAATGAAAAAATTCAACAAAAAAGGTTTTACTATTGTAGAACTCGTTATCGTTATTGCTGTTATTGGTATTTTGGCGGGTGTACTTATCCCGACTTTTAGTGGTATCACACAACGTGCAAACGAAACCGCAGCAATGCAAGAAGCTACCTCTGGTAGAAACGCAATCCTCGCTTTGACCGAAGGTCAAATGCCCGAAAACACAATGTTCTATATCCTTGACGGAGACAAAGGTCAAGCAGAATATGCTTTTGCATACGTTGACGGCGCAATGAAAGTTCAAGAAAGCGCAACTAAAACTCCTTCAAAATATATGAATGAAGAATATTACGTAGTATATTTCTCTTCTGATAAACTTGAAGGACAAGACAACGCTAAAACAATAAATGAAGCATATATGGGCTATATTGCAAAATATGTTATGGCAGATTATACGAAAGTTGAGATTAATCAAGAAAAAACTACTGCTGCCCGCAATTATTACGTTATTGAGGTATCCAAGACAACTGGAGAAGGTGAATCTGCAACTACATCAAAAGTCGAAATTCATGCTTATTTTAGTGGCGACTTGAATGATTCTTTGATCGTTTTCTTGGGCAACAACGTTGTTGCTTAATCAACAAAATTAAAAAAGGCAAAGTTTTTGCCAAACAAAAACAAACTAAATCAAGACACTCAGGCATCCTTTGGGTGTTTGAGTGTCTTGATTTAACCACACCTTGTAATTGAGTATGACAAAAAGAAAAAGGAGGGTAAAATGTCAAACAAAAAGAGAATAAAAAACGGTTTTACCCTTGCGGAGTTGAGTATCGTTATTGCGTTGATTGCTATTTTGAGCGTATCAATAATAACGTTTACTTCGGCAATACACGCGCACGTGAGTACTTTTAACACGGTGTTGGACGTAGCCGACGACATAACGTATTGCAGAAAAATGGTAATAGCGTGGGTTTCGCACTTTGACAATGCGGAGTACGAGATAGAGGTTTTTTATACAGAGATGGTAGCCACGCACGTAGAGACGGGGAGCAGATACAAGCTGTTTTTACAACAGCAGTTTAACGAAGACGGAGAAGAGACAGAGGGCGTAATGGTTGCGCAGTACGACAACGGGCAATCAGGTACTTACGCCACAAACAACGTATTTGGCGTTGGGTTTAGTCAAAGTAATGACAAAAGATTATACAAATGTTTTATTCAATGTAGTTCTGTAGGCGCGGGCAGTGACACGAGCGCCAGGTATGAAAGGTACGATTTTGTAGTACACAAGAGAGTAGGTTGAGGGGCAGAGCATGCAAAAATCAAGTTACAAATCACGGAGATTTTGCAAAGGGTTTTCTATAGTAGAAGTTGTTATTGCAATGGCGGTCATTGCGATAGTTTCTTTTGCGGGGATTTCCGTATTGACTTCTGCCACAGGTCACACAAACAAAACGAGATTACAAATGTTGGCAATAAATGACGTTGCCAACCTATGGGAGTGTTTTGAGGCGAGCCAAACGCAAGAGCAATTTGACAGTTCGATTGCGTTTAGCGGATTGACTATTGAGTCAAAGGACGGGGGTAGTTACGTAATCAAAAACTCTACTTATATATATCAAATAAACCTTACCGTGGTTTTTGGGGACGGGCAAAGGTATTTTTATGCAGGGGTTGTAAATTCGGAAACAGGAAAGGTTTTGTACACCTTCCCCCGGTAGGAGGAGCATGAAAAACTTTTTTAAATCAAAAAAAGGCGTTGCGGTCGAGATGGCTGTGATTTTTCTTTTGACAGTGTTTTTATTGTGTGGTATCATTGCGATATTATCCTTTATGGTATCTTTGCAAGGGTCGGAATTTACAAAGGAGCAAAATCAAAAGTTTGCATTGGACAGGCTGGGAGACGCTTTTATATCGGCAGTAAATAGCGGAGCTATTACCAACGACACCGCAAAGGAATTTGTGGCAAAAAAAATGAAAGATTTTGAACTAACGGACGGGTATGATTTTTACGTTGCGGTTAGTAGTGACGGCAACGCAAGTTTGGTGGTTTTTACGACAAAGACGACGGACAAAATAGAAACTTCGGGTGAAGTTTTGGACGAAGAAGTGGTAATTAAAACGGGTGAAGTTTTAAATCTGGTTTTGAAACAAAATCAGGTGGTAAAATGGGTTTACAACTAAAGGTGGCACAATGACGCAGGAATTTTTAACAGTTATTCAAATAAATCCGCTTTCGCAGTCATTTGATTTTTATTCTATGACGGGCAAAAACAAGGCGACTATTACTTTAGAAAGCAAGCCGTTTAAGACGCGTTTGTTTGACGAGGAGTTTTTTGAGGTTTTTTCAAAGACTATTGCAAAGTATGCGGAGCGTTATCCGTCGGCTCAAGCGGCGCAAGTGACGTTGGTTTTGCCTGACAAGGCTATCGCGCAGGACACTTTCAATATGCCTACAATGAAAAAAGGCGCAATGGACAACAACTTTAAGGCGACCTTTGAGAGCGCTTATAAAAATCACGACGATTTAAAAATGAATTCCGTTTTGACTATGCACAACAAGCAGTTTTCGCAATACGCTTTTAGTGTAATACGTAAGGACGTTTTGTCATCTTTATACACGGCGTGTTCTATAAACAAATTGACGGCAAAAGTGGTGACTTCGGCAGGGGCGACTACAGTAAACGCTATTTGCAATTTGAGACCAAAGCTCAAAAACGCCTCTTTTTTGTTTTTGGACGTAAAGGAAAAATATTCGCGTTTTGTTTTTTGTACAAAGGACAGGGCGGCGGGTTCTTACGTTTTGCCATTTGGTTTTTCTGTCTTGAGCGACCACCGTATGCCTCAAGAAGATATGCTTTTTGACCACTATATGGCGGAATTGACGGTATTAAACGCAAAGGAAAAAGCCAAGGCAAAGGCGCTTACTTTGGCGAGTGACGGTGATTTTTCGATAACGGAAAGCGAAATTGGTAATCTTGTAGAGGACGCGGAAGAGGACAACGGCGAAGTAACTGCAGAGTCCGTTGCTTTAGCAAACGCCCAAGCGCAACAGCTGGCTCAACAGCAAGCGCAACAGTCAATAAAAGTGTTGCCAAAAAAAGTGGCGAGAAAGTTGCCAAAATTTATGTTGAGGGACAATCCGACCGACAAAGACGGGTACGTTTATGAAAATTTCCGCGTATTTGTCAAGTGGGCGTTGACTTTGATTCAGCGCAATCCAAATATCGTTATGCAAGGCAAGCCGGAGTTTGTCGTAGTAAATTTGCCAGAGCAATACGATTTTGTTTTTGAAATGGTAAACAACGACCAAAAAACAAACAACGGGTTGGAATTTGTTAATTTTGACGCAAAAGAAGAGCGAAGTGAGTTGATTACGAGTCATTTGGAGTTGTACGGTGGGTTTGTGCAGTCAAAGGCAAATTCCGTCAACGTATTTTGATTTATTATGAATATTGAAATGATTTTAACCTACGTTTTTGCGGGGCTTTTGGGACTAAGTGTCGGCAGTTTTTTAAACGTGGTGATTTATCGCGTGCCAAACGGTATGAGTGTGGCTTTTCCGCCGTCGCATTGTCCTAATTGTGATTACAAATTGAAGTGGTACGACAATATCCCCGTTTTGTCCTATTTGATCTTGGGAGCAAAGTGTCGTAGTTGCAAACAGCCCATTTCCTTTAGGTACACGGCGGTGGAGTTGTTAAACGCCCTATTTTGGCTGGGCGCGGTTTGGCTCTTTTGGGAGCAAAGCGTAGTTTACGCCATTGTCGTGGCGTTGGCGTCATCCGTACTTGTGTGCATTGCCTTTATCGACCTTGAACATCAGTTGATTTTTGACAGGTTTAATCTATCTTTGTTGGTTTTGGCAATAGTTGCTGTTTTTTTTGACAAGCAAATTGTTTGGTACGAGCGTCTAATAGGTTTTGGCGTCGGCGCGGTGTTTTTTGTCGGCGTGTATTACTTGGCGCAACTTATATTTAAAAAAGAAGCGCTCGGCGGTGGCGACGTAAAGTTGGGCGCGGTTATGGGGCTTTTGCTCGGTTGGAAAGCTTTTTTGCTTTCTATGTTGGTCGCAACTGTTTTGGCAAGTGTCGTTTTGCTTATTTTGCAAAAAGCGACGCACGGTCAAAAGGGAAAGGAATATCCCTTTGCGCCTTTTTTGGTGTTGGGCTGTATTGTGGGATTATTTTTTGGTAACGAAATTGTTTCTGCCTACGTTTCGCTGTTGGGCGGAGTTTAAGAGGTAAAAAATGCGAAAATACAAATATACGGCGATAAATCTTCAAAAGGAAACCTTTAAGGGGACTTTTATTGCAGAAAACGAAAAAGACCTTGCTATTCAATTGTCAAAGCAATCGCTTTTTTTGGTATCCTGCGCGCCTTATTCGGAGACTTCGCCGTCTACCTTTTTTTCCGTATCGGGCAAGGTAAACCGATCGGAATTGACAATTTTTGCCCGTCAATTTGCAATAATGATAAATGCGGGTATATCCATATTGGGCTGTATTGAAATATTAAAATCTCAAAAGTATTCTGCCATGCTCAAAAGCATTTTGGAGCGTGTTTACGACGACGTAAAAAGCGGTATGATGCTTTCTGATGCTATCAACAAGCACAAAAAGGTGTTCCCCAACTTTTTTCGCAGTATGATTAAGGTTGGTGAAAGTAGCGGAAAACTGGAAATGGTTTTGATTTCTCTTGCCGATTATTATGAGACTGATATGAAAATCAAAAAAAAGGTAAAGAGCGCTTTGTCATATCCTATTTCCTTATCAGTTATGTTGGTGGGTATTATTATACTTATGTTGGCGTTTATCGTACCGACTTTTAGAGATTCGCTTAAAGACATGGACATTACTCCGTCGGGAATAACTGCAGTCGTTTACAACATAAGTGATTTTGTGCTTGCGCACGGACTAACGGTTTTGGCGGTTATCGCAGGAATTGTTGCGGTAGTGTTTTTAATTTCAATTACTCCGCAGGGGAAATATTGGTTTGACGTGTTTAAAATAAAGTGCCCCGGCGTTGGAAAAATCATTACCGACCTTATTACTGCGCGTTTTGCAAGAGGTTTCGGTTTGCTTTTGTCTAGCGGTATGGATATCGTCGAGGCAATGGAAAATATTTGTATAGTTTTGGGTAACAGGTACGTAGAAAAACGCTTTAAAAAAGCTATTGACGACGTAAGACACGGTATGACTTTGACTATGGCTTTTACTAATTACAAGTTATTTCCGCAGATGATGATTCAGATGATTTCCGTCGGTGAAAAAACTGCCGCGTTAGACGACGTTTTGAGTAGGTCTTGCAACTTTTTTGACGAACAAGTTGAAACTACTCTTACGTCCATTACTTCTAAAATTCAACCTATTATGTTGGCGGTAATGGGTTTGGTGGTTGGCGTATTGTTTATTGCCGTTTATTCGCCAATGTTGGAAATAATGAATAACATTGCAGTATAAGCAGTCTGGAGGGATTTTGCTTTAATGAATATCAATTATGAATTAATTCAATTTTTTGTTTACAAAAAAATACTCAAAAGAAATGAAGTGGATAAGATAATAGAAGAATGTACAAAGCTGGATATGCCGGTTGACGAATATCTTATCCTTAAAGAATATTGTACCGAAATTACTGCGCTGGAGGCTATGGCGGAGTTTTATTGTATGCCCTGCGTGGAATTGGATATGTTGGATATAGACAAAGAGTTGTTGGAAAAATTTTCCTACGAGTTTTTGAAAAAACAAAAAATAGTGCCCGTTACGCTTGATACCAAAAACAACAAAATGTTGTTGGCGGTGGGGCGTCCTGCCGATTGTAACGCTTTGTCGACTATTGCCGTTTCTTTCTTTTGCGATTTTGACTTTGTGTTGGTGCCTTCGGTACAAATTGACCGTTATATTGACTCAATCGTTGCCGTTATTTCAACGTCGTTGGCTTTGAGTGACCTTAACTCGGAAAAAGACAACAAAATGTTTGCCGACGCAAAGAGTCAGATGCAAGTTATTGCCTTTAAGGAAGAGGACGTTATTAATAACCCTGCGGTTAGATTGGTGGACTCCATTATTAAGGAAGCTATACCGTACCGCGCCAGCGATATTCATATAGAGCCCTTTGACAAAACCGTAAGAGTTAGATACCGTATCGACGGCGATTTGCAAACGCGCGCGGAATTTCCTATAGAGTCTTATCCCGCAATTTGCGCCCGTTTAAAAATTATGGCGGGCATGAACATTGCTGAAAGACGTACGCCTCAGGACGGGCGTATCAATCTTATCGTCAGCGGAAAGGAATTTGACTTTCGTGTGTCTTCATTGCCTACCGTTTACGGCGAAAAATTCGTTATTCGTATTTTGGACAAGACGTCCTTTAACTTTACGCGTACGGATTTGGGATTTACTGAAGCTTCAAACGCTGTTATTGACAAAATTTTAGCAAAACCAAACGGTATCGTATTGTTGACGGGGCCGACTGGCTCGGGTAAATCAACGACTTTGTACGCCTTTTTGAAGGAAGTTAACAATAATTCTGTAAATATCGTGACGGTAGAAGACCCTGTAGAATATACTATGAGCGGTATCAACCAAACGCAAGTAAATGTCAAAGCCAATATGACGTTTGCAAGCGCCTTGCGTTCTATTTTGCGTCAGGACCCGGATATAATTATGATTGGTGAAATTCGTGACGAAGAAACAGCTCAAATTGCCGTCCGCGCGGCTATTACTGGACACTTGGTATTTAGCACTTTGCACACTAACGACGCTCCTGGCGCCGTTACCCGTCTTGAAGATATGGGTGTTGCAGATTATCTCATTGCGGACGCACTTGTTGGCGTTATTGCGCAACGTCTCGTTAAGCGTCTTTGTCCTGCCTGCAAAAAGAAAGGCAAGACAACCGCAAAAGAAATGGAAATTTTGGGTATTGCAGAACCCGTAACCATTGCAAGACCGAGAGGTTGTCAATTTTGTAACAATACCGGCTACAAAGGTCGTATTGCCGTACACGAGATTATGCACGTTAATGAAGAGCTTCGCAATGCTATAGCGAGAGAAAAGTCTGTTGACAAAATGCGTGAACTTGCGCGTAACAACGGAATGGTCCCGTTGTGGAACACCTGTCGTGACTACGTTTTGAAGGGCGTTACCAGTATTCAAGAATTGATGACGCTGGATATGAATTGACAAAACGATTGAGACGTTTTTTAGCTTTGGAGACTTAAACGTTTAAAACTATTAAAACACAAAAAGGAGAAATTCTATGGCTTATCAACATTTTTATTCACGCGTACCTCATCGAATGAGTATGTTTAAAAGAACCGACGGTTATGATACTTTTGCTGTGTCAGAGGGCGTATCGCGTGAATATATCGACAAGGAGTTGTCTGCTGTTTGCGACTACAAGCCCACTAAGTACGAAAATATGTTGATTTTAGAAGACAAGCTACCTCCTGTGTATTGCAAATATTCATCTTCTAAGGGCGACGATATGATTTTGAGTTGTATAAGTTATATTCCCCGTGACTATACCAACGAAAGAAGTTCCTTTATGGTTCATTCGCTTATTTTGACGGGGGAGGAAAAGCAAAAAGCAATTTCGCGCATTGGGTACAAAATTTTAAATCCCAATATGTTTGAAACGAGTTTGTCGCGTTTCAACGTGACTTCGCAAAAGTCTGCTCCGATAGAAAACTATCCGGAGTTGGATTACCAATCAGAAAAAACCGGGGCCTTGAAAGTTTTGACGGAAAAATATACTCCGAGAGTACTAAAAAGATTTATTTATGCGTTGTTGGCTTCTGCCTGCGGAAAGGGCAAGCCCATTTACGTTACTTTGGGGGGCAACGCTACGGAGGTTTCGGAAAACGCCTTGGAGTTGATGAACCTTATTTTGCAAATTTTCCCCTTTAACGTAAGGGAGAATATTTCTTATATAACGTACTTAAGTGATTATACAAAATTCAATACGTTTAAAGTAAAGTTTTTGCCACCCGATTGCATGGCAATACCTACGGGCAAGGGCTATACTTTTGACAATATGTCTCCAAGACTTGCCGATGGTATAAGAGACGAAGAATATCTTGCCAACGAAGTAATGGTGGAGTTTTTCTTTCATTTAATAGCCGACGCGCCTATGCGCACAGCCTTTTTGAAATTTTGCGACAACGCGACGGAAAAAGATCCTTCACTTGCTGTACCTACGTTAAAAACGGTGTCGGCGTTGGTGTTTTTGTTTAGACAAAGTAGCAAATTGTTTTCCGAAAAGGAAGTTTTGCCTGACGACAACAAAGTTTACGAATTGTTTTGTATTTATGAAAAATACCGCGACGCACTTTTGCCCAGTGAAAGAAGCGCAGTCTTGTCGTGTTTGGGGCGTTATCCGAGATTGCACGTTGCAATACCTCAAAATATATTTACAAAGTTTTGCAAACTTTATCCACACGAACCGCCCAAAGCGCAAAATACGGCAATGGAGATAATTTTGGAGTTGTTCCATACCGATCTTATGCGTGAAAAGTTGTTTGCCTTTATAAAGGCAAATTACGCGTCGGAAAGTCCCAAAAACCGCGCCGTGATATGTCACGACCTATGCAGTGTTTTTTACGGTGGATTTTTGCAACCGCAAATTTTAGCGTTGTTTGCGCAATATTTTCCAACCGAGGAGGAGTCGACAAGAGACGCTATTGTCGATAAGTTGTTGTTGGTAATACGTACCGCATCAATAAGAGAAAAAACCATTGAATTTTTCAAAAATTATTATTCTCAATTTACGCCTAATCAAAAACGCAAGTTTTTGGCTACCGTTTACGAAATGTTGCCATTTGGCGACCAGTTATCGGATGAGCTTTTGCAACTTTTAGACAAAGTTATGCTCGACGAAAAGGAAGAAATCAAGACGGATGTTGCAGTCAAGATTAACGAAGCCGTTGCGTCAAATCAGCGCAAAAAAGAGCCCGCCTTGTTGGGTATGGTGCTTAATAGAGAAGGATTTTGCAAAAACGTAGTGGTTAGAAATATCGTGACGGAACAAAACACTCGCAAAATATTTGACGAATACCTTTCTTCGTTGGTACAAAAGGGCTTTTTGTCTTTGGCAAACGAATTGGTTAATTTGCGCAAAATAGTTCCGTATCAGGATAAACATCTCGAAACCCGTATTTACGACAAATTGTCCGCCGTTGTTGCGGAAGTTGCTCCAAAAGCCACCCTTGCCGACGTAATAAACGCAGATACCGTCGTCAATCAACAATTGGTAGGCAAATTCAACGACCAAGCCGACGAATTCGGCAAAAAAATTAGCAAAGAATTGTTGCTCCCGATTATTTCTAACCGATTGTATGACGTATTTAACCCAAAGTTATTTAAGGACGGAGTTGCGTTTGTGACGGAATATGCTCAAAGTCACGCCTCTATACGTGAATGTGAAAGTTTTGCCGTTATAAATGCATTTAAAGACGTTATTTCGGCTGTTAATGCTGGCGATGCGGAAAAAGTTGCAAATTGCTATTGTGTGTTTCCGCAAAACAAAACGGCACGCGCGAATATTGCATTGTCTTTAAAGAAAAAAATCTTTCCTCAGGAAGAAGAGTTGGTCTCCGACCAAAGCAAAGCAACGGCTTTTGCTACTATGACCTTGCTTAACGGATATTTGTCAAAGGCAACACCGTCCGTGTCGGATACTTTTGCAGATATGTTGGCTATTTGTACGGGGGCGCTAAGCAAAAAGCAGGAATATATCGGCAAAAAGGAAAAAAATATTCTTCCCGACGCAACTGCTTTAGTGCTTAACGCCGTTCTTTCGGCAGTTGCCGTTGTGCGTAAATCTTCCTTGCCGGAAGAATTAAAAAATGCTTTTATAAACGAGCAGGAGGACGTAATAGGTCTTAAAGAAATGCTTTCGTCCGCCAATGCTAAACTTGCCAACGGCTTAAACCGCGCGCTTAAATCTATTTTGGCAGAACTCTCTCAGTCTGACTCAATTTGGATGGCAAGAGTCAAAGCAAGTATACCCAAAACGTCCTTGTTTTCCTTTTTTAAAAAGAAATAATTAAATACAAAAATGCAAAAATAGCAAACCGATTTGGTTTGCTATTTTTGCATATAAAAGTAGAGATTCTTCGATAGTCCGTCAAGTGGGCAACTCTCAGAATGACAATTAGTTACCGTCATCCTGAACGAAGTGAAGGATCTCAACCACGTACCGTCATACTGAGCGTAAGCGAAGTATCTCAAATTAATTGTTCGAGATTCTTCGATTGCCCGTCTTTGTACGCCCAACTCAGAATGACAGTGTCATACTGAGCGCAAGCGAAGTATCTCAAATTAATTGTTCAAGATTCTTCGTAAGCTCGTCTTTGTACGTCCATCTCAGAATGACAGGTGGTTTATCCATACAACAGACAAAAAAAGCTTTTTGTGTGAATATTGGGTGTTCAAGATGAAAAGTTGATAAAACATGCCTTTGGGTGTGTTTTTTTTCCGTTTTGAAAACCCATATAGGTAGAAAGGTAAAAATTAGCAAAAAAAACAGTAGTGTTATTAAGGGAGATTCTTCGTAAGCTCGTCTTTGTACGCCCAACTCAGAATGACAACAAGTAATGTCATACTGAGCGCAAGCGAAGTATATCAATAAAAAAATAGTAACTCAAAAACACAAACTAAAGTAATTAATTTAGAAGGAGGAAAATTTTATGAAAAGAAGAATACTTTGTTTAGCAATATTGCTACTTGGAATATTGAGTTGTGTGGTGTTTGTGGGTTGCAAATCTCCAGAAGTATTGTCATCTCCTCAAAATCTTAAATTTGAAGCAAGATTACTTAGTTGGGATAAGGTAGAAGGAGCAATAGGCTACACGGTTTTTGTAAACGAGCAAGAGTATGAAACAGCTGATACCTCCTTTGCTGTGGTAGATATTACTGCAGGCAACTATACCCTTGGTGTAATGGCTATAGGTGACGGAGACAAATATACAAACTCTAAAGTAGAAAGTATCCCCTACGAATTACTCCCCGCTCCGCAACACGGGGTAGATGAAATCGGTTTTTATTACAAACTGTTGGAGGACGGCACAGGATGGGAGTTATACAGAGGGACATCTTCCGCACTAAACCAACCGCACCTTGTGGGGGATATAAAGTTGCCTACGGTTGTTGGAGATTACCCCGTCAAAAGAATTGCAGAGAAGGCTTTTTTTGAACCTAGTATGGACTTCAATCCAATAAGAGGTATTTGTTGTAATACCGTCACTACAGGCATTGAATTTCCCAAGTATTTGGAATCTATAGGACAGAACGCTTTCTATGGGTGCATAAGTTTAAGAGAAGTTTCTATCTCGTCTGCTGTAGTTATAGGTCCTAGTGCGTTTTATTTGTGCAAATCTCTAAAAAAAGTAACTTTGCCCAACAATCTTAAAGAGATAGATAGTATGGCTTTTTATAACACTGCGTTGGATAGTATAGAACTACCTCAAACGTTGGAGGTAATTGGTCAAGAAGCTTTTACCATAGAGGATAGAGAATTTAGCTATACGGAGATTAGCGGCGAGCTTTTTAATGGAGGTACGATTGAGAGCATAATCGAAACTTTGCACGTAGAGTCACAATTGTCGTCGTTAGTGATACCTGCAAGCGTCAAGAGTATAGGCGCACAGGCTTTTAGCGGTAGAAAAAATTTGCGGGACGTAACCATACTTTCTACAAATTTAGAGTTTTTTAATAACAACGTATTTACCGATACTGCATGGGAGCAAGCTCAACCCGACGGATTGATTTATTTAAGAGAAGATATTTTGTACGGCTACAAGGGAGAAATGCCTGCAGATACTACTCTCACTATAGCAAGCGGAGTAAAGTATATTGCAGGCGGTGCGTTTAGCAAATGTAGTAATCTCAAAAAGATAGTTTTGCCCGACGGAGTAAAGCTTGTGGGAGAATATACTTTTAGCAGTTGCACTGCGTTGGAAGAAGTAGTCTTGCCCAAAGATTTGCCAAACGTGTCGGAAAGTACTTTTATTAACTGCACAAGCTTAAAGGACATTTCTTTCTTTTGGGAGGTATTTGAGGGAGATTATTTGGGTATGAGGTTTGCCTACTGTACCGCTATAGAAGAAGTCACAATCCCCACAGGAATAAAGACTTTAAATCATACTTTTTCGAACTGTACTGGGCTTAAAAAAGTGACTTTGCCCGAAGGAATAGAAACGTTAGATCATGCTTTTAGCGGATGTACTTCATTAAAGGAAATAACCTTGCCAAGTACGCTAAAGGTTATTAATGATGAAACTTTTACTTCTACTGGATTAGTCAACATAATACTGCCAAAGTCGTTGGAAAAAATAGGCAATTCACCTTTTAGACTATGCAAAGACTTAAAGTCAATATACTACGAAGGTACTTTTGACGAATTTAAAGGGATATGTTTTAATTATGATAGGTTTTTGCAAACGCAACCTGTAGGTAGCACTGTGTACTATTATTCTGAAAGTGAGCCGACTACTGTTGGCAACTATTGGCATTACGTAGACGGGCAAGCGGTAGCTTGGCAGACCACAACGGAAACAACGGCGTTGCAACAAGAAGCAACTCAATACACCTTTGTTAAAATCCCCGCTGTTGTTAAGGAAGAAAATTAAACAACAAGGAGCTTGTTTATGAAAAAAAATAACAAAAAATATTATATATAATTTCTTCTTACTACACGATAGTAAAATATATTACCTTGCAAACCGAAATATTTAAATCTTTTGAATACGGTACTACGTTGTATGCAAAGTGGACGCCTGCAAAATAAAAAATTTTGAGTACTATTCAATTTAATTATTATCTAATCGTACCAAAAAGAGCAAACCGATTTGGTTTGCTCTTTTTGTGCATAGTTTATTTAAATTAAGGCGAAGTATAATGTTTTAGTAAATTATTTAGAAGTTTTACGAGAGAGGTGGAGAGTTTTGCGGGTTTTAGTACCTTTATTTTGTCTCCAAAGGTAAGTAATTTTGTCAATAAATATTGGTCGTAGGGTACTTTTGCAAAAGCAAGGTAGCCTGCGCCTTTTTTTATTACGCTTTCTTCGCCAAGCCAATCTTGAACGTCCACCAATGCGTCGTTGTTGAAACTAATGGTCATTTCAATATGTTCTTTTTTTTCAATAAACTTGTCTATTACTGTTGAGTCAAGGACGTAGGGGCGAGGTTGAAAGTGTTGAAGCAAAGGCGTTATGCCTGAAATTCGGTTGATTTTAAAAAATCTAAAATCTTTACGTGTGTTGCAATAGGCGTAAATATACCAAAAACCCTCCTTAAAAATAAAGGTAAGGGGTTCTATTTTTCGGTTGGTAGACTCGCCAAACTTGTCAACGTAAGAAATTTGCGTCAAAACGTTTTCCTTAATTGATTGTTGAAGTATATTGAATTTGTTTTTAAACGCAGGCGAAAACTCCGTATCTATAACAACCTTGTCGCTTTCGGTAAGGCGCGCGGATTGAGTGTTTTGCAATCCTTTCAATTTGTCAGTTATAGAGGAAACAATCTTGTCGGGCGGTAGGGCGTCAAGCGCGCTCAAAATTCTTTCGTACTCTTCTTTTGTCAAAAAAGACGCTGTAATTTTGTATTTGTCTATTATTCCGTAGCCACCGTTACGTCCGCGATAGGTTACTATAGGTACTCCGCTTTCGTTGATTGCGTCGATATAACGCATAACCGTACGGGTGCTGATTTCATATTTGTTTGCTAATTCTTCCGACGTGACTTTGGGTTTTGCAAGTAATGTCGACAATATGCCTACCAAAATACTGTTTTGCATAAACCGTTTCTCCCTGATTAGATTTTTTTAATTTGGCAATACTTGAGGTAAATTTTTTTAAAAATTTTAAAATACTGCCTACTGATTTTATAATATATGACAGACAGTTGTCAAGTATTGTGTAATATAATTTGTGCGTAAAAAGGAGACGGACTATGAAAAAACAAAAATACGATATCAACAAAATTTACCAAAAACTCACCAGCAACTCTATTCCGCAGAGCTACGTTGACTTTATCGTGAGTCGTTGCGTTACAACTTGTCAGTCAACCGTTGAATCCAAAAAGGATATGGCAATTACGGCAAGTTATTCGCAAAGGCGCTGTGGATATTTTGGAAAAAAATAAATTTTTTTAATCGTTAGATTTTTGTTTTTGACGTGACGCCTTGGCAAGTATATCTAAGGTTTTTTGCGTTCCGTCAATCTCAAGCAAGCGTTGCGATTGTTTAAAAAGCGGGACTTTTGGATAAAGGTTGTTGATTTTCGTCGCCAATTGTGTGGCGGAAATATCGCTATTGACAACCGCGCCACATCCGCGCTTTGCAAAGTATTGAGCGTTTGACGATTGTTCTCCTCTTGAGGAGGACGTTAGGGGAATCACGATAAACGGAAGAAGGAGTACGCACAATTCGCAAAGAGTATTTGCGCCCCCTCGGGTGACACAAAAGGCGCAGGCTTTTGCAACGTCAAAAATATCGTTGCAAAACTCCGCGCAATGTAGTCCGTCCTTTTGATGAAAGGATTTGCCTTTGCCTGAGACGACAAATATATCAAATTTTCGTTTTAGGTGAGGGTAAACGCCTTGAGCCAATGTGTTTAAATCGTTTGCGCCTTGACTACCACCCAAAAAAAGTAAAATAGGCTTTTTTCCGTCAAACCCCATAGTCTTGAGACCTCTTTTTGCGTCTGCAGAATAAATTTCCTGACGCAAAGGACAGCCCACGCGTTGGGCTTTTTTTACGCCTTGCAACTCAAAGGTGGACAAAAAGCTGAAGCTACTTTTTGCGCACAATTTGTTGGCAAGCCCTACGGTAGTGTCGCTTTCGTGCAGAACTACGGGTATTGACAGTTGCTTTGATGCTAATGCAACGGGTAGACTAACGTATCCGCCTTTGCAAAATACGACGTCGGGGTTTATTTTTTTGAGCTCCTTTTTGCAAAATGAAACGCTACTCAATACTTTTAATGGCAACGCAAGGTTGCTTAAAGAAAGTTTTCGCTTGAATTTTGACGCTTTTATTTTGACAAAAGTGACGTTTTGGGTGTGTTGAGGGATTAGTTTTTGCTCCATACCGTTGCTTCCAAAGTAAAAAACTTCGTCATTTTTGTCAAGACTGTTGATAAGGGCAACGTTTGGCATAATATGACCGGCTGTGCCACCGCCTGCAAATACGATTTTCATAACTTTAGTATATGCTTTTTTGAGGAATTTTTTTACATTTTGCTAAAAATCCGTTAGGTGGCCGTTTGGATAAAAAAAATTAAAAAAATATTAAAAAAAACTTGCTTTATTAGGGGGAATTTAGTATAATCGTAAGGCAATTTAATATTTGGGCAATTAACTCAGTTGGGAGAGTGTCTTCTTGACGTGGAGAAAGTCAGGGGTTCGAGTCCCTTATTGCCCACCAAAAAAAGACTGTAATTTTGATACAAAATTGCAGTCTTTTTCAATTAAATCCGACCACGTCGGAATAAATCCACCAGAGGTGGATGAAATCTTGCTTTGCAAGGTTAGGGAGAGGCGGATTTGATTTCATCTAAAGCCATAGGCGGAAGATTTCATCCTGCAAAGCAGGATTTCATTAATAATAAAACTATATTCCGAGGTTGTTTGCGCCTTTGGTGGATAGGCTCTTTTGCATTCGTTAAAATTGTGGAGTTCTATTAAATTTTGACCTATACTGATGAAATGCATTGAAAATACTTTGATTTTATGATATAATTATCTAAATAAATATAAAGAGAGGATTTCACGGTGACAAAAGTAAAGATAAAAGCCATTGCGCTTTCGTTAATCATCTCCATTATTTCGGTTATGCTTATAGGCTGTGGCTCGCTTTTTGGCAAAAATTCAGATATTACGCGTTATAATACAAATATGGAGGCCTCGACAGGAAAATGGCTACTCTTTGACGAGGCGGATACATATTTTGTTTTTGATGGATCCAAGGGTGTGATGACCTTCAGTTACTACGAGGACGGCGCCTTAAAATACAATGGTGGCTTTAGGTCGGTCTATAGAAGCTCGCCCGATGCAAATACCCCCCTGACTTTCATTATAACCAGAAGCGATAAGGCAAATGAGGACTGGATCAACTGCTACACCGAAAACCTTGAGGAGAGCTTTACACAGTTCAGCATCATTTGCGAGGAAGAAGATTTCGGTGTGACTGACGGAACGGTATATACCCATATATATCGAATAAGCGAAATGCCGTACAGAATCGGAACGTACGTTTTAGAAGGCGAAGAGTATAAACCGTTTGACAAAACAGGATTTGACGATGGAGAATATCGTATTCCCGAGGGAACGTATGTAAGCGAGGGCGGTCAAAGCTTTACAATATTACCCCTAATAAATAGGAGCTATTTGCTTTTCAGCTACACCAACGGAGAAACCGTAGTCGAAGGGATATTCAATATTGCCGAGGACAAACGGACAATATATCTGTATATTGAGCACGATATATACCAAAAGGTAAAAAACTCTGACAAGAATAATTATGATACGACTTTCAGCTTAAATTATCCCCCTGATTTCTATTTGAGAGGTAACTTTGACACCAATGACAACAGCCTTGTTATTAATGGCTTGTATCATCATTCAGAAAGTCCGACCAAAATTGACGACTCTGTATGGACGTTTGGAACGTACGTAAAGCAGTAATTGGAAATCCAGATGTTTTGTTGCTCGAGGTACATCGTTGACTTTATATTAATCCGTTGAACGATAAATTCAACCTAATGTTAAATTTGAAACAGTTTTCAAAAAACTCATCCGCATTTTGACCGAACTCATCCGTGTATCTTTTTACTGATTATTCCAAAAAAACCTTATAGGTATCGTTTTGCAAGGTTTGGGGCTGATAGAAGGTTACACCGTGTTAGAAAACGTAATGACGCCGTTACATTTTTCTAACGTAAAGTCTCGCCTTAAAAAGCAAGAATTGGCAATGCAAGCTTTGCAACGCGTTGGTATTTTAGAGCTTGCAAAAAATAAATAACAAAAATTTTAATAATGATATAAAAACATAAAAAGATTTTTAAGAGGTGATTATGACTAATTTTAAATATGCAATTTACGGCGCGGGATCGTTGGGAACGGTGCTTGGCGCTTTTATTACAAAAAACGGCGGAACGGTTGATTTGATAAATCACAACAAAGCCCACGTAGACGCGCTTAATGCAAACGGCGCAAAAATAACGGGTACTGTAGATATGGTTGTACCCGTAAAAGCTATTACTCCCGACCAAATGAAGGAAAAGTACGACGTTATTTTGTTGCTTACCAAGCAGTTAAAAAACGCAAACGTCGTTAGAGTACTTAAAGATTATCTTTCGCAAAAAGGCGTGTTGGTAACAATGCAAAACGGATTGCCAGAGCCAGAAATAGCAGAAATTATCGGCGCAGACAGGACAATGGGGTGCGTGGTAGAGTGGGGCGCAACGTTGGTTTCGCCCGGAGTATGTCAACTAACTAGTCAGCCGGACAGTTTGTCTTTTCATATGGGCAAAATGGCAGGAATAACCCAAGAACAGTTTGATATGGTCAAAAACTTTTTGGAGTTGATGTGTCCCGTTTGCGAAGAAAAAAACCTAATGGGCGCGCGTTGGTCAAAACTGCTAATTAACGCAACTTTTTCCGGCTTGGGTACGGCTATCGGCGGTACTTTCGGTGACGTTGTGGGAGACAAAAAAGCCAAAAAAATAGCGGTACGTTGCATAAAGGAATGTATCGACGTAGGTCGCGCAAACGGCGTAGAATTTGCTCCCGTTCAAGGCAAAAATATAGCAAAACTTTTTTATTACAAAAACGGTTTTAAGCGTTGGTTTGCAACTTTGCTGGTGCCAATTGCTATGAAAAAACACAAAAATATAGAGCCATCAATGTTGCAAGACCTCAAAAAAGGTAAGCCTTGCGAAATTGACGCAATAAACGGCGTCGTTTGCTCGTTTGGCAAAAAAGCAGGAGTAAAAACTCCCATCAACGACCGTTTGGTCGAGATTATAAAAAAGATTCAAAATGGAGAATTGAAACCAAGCAAGGAAAATTTAAAGTTTTTTGATTGAGATTTGCGGTTGGTAAAGGCTTTTTGGAGGGATAAATGAAAGAAATAAATATTTCTAACGCAACGGATTTGCCGAAAGAATTTTTTGACTGTTTGCAAGTGTGGCAAGAGGAGGCAAGTCGTATTTTGAACGATAATGAAATAAAGTGGTTTGCAAAATTGACTTCTACCACTTTTCGCTACGGAGAAAAGTATTACATCGTGTCGCCCCAAGACGTTTTTAGCGAAAATACCCTAAAAAACTGTCCGATAAATTTTCTTTGCGCAGGCTTTGAAATTTTGCAAGATAAAATAACTTCGGATTTAAACGCACTCGGCGCTAAAAATATACGCAATTGGGGTTTTTTGGATTAATAACAACAAAAAATAAAGAGCAAGTACGGTTTACCGTAACTGCTCTTTTTGTTTTAATATTTCAATTTATACCAATGCAGAAATTATCAAAAGCGCTGCAACATGGCAACAAAGAACGGTTGCAACCAAAAATCCAAAAGCAACCAGCAATTTTAAGCCAACGTTTTTTATTTTGCTTGATATGGTGACGTTTAAAGTGGCAAAAATACCGCCTATGACGCCTCCCATTGCGCCTCCGACCATTGGAAATATTGTTACAAGCGTAACGCTGTTGCCCCAAACGGCAGGCAACGCAATCATAAATATAGAAAAAAACCAAACGTACCAAGGTGCTTTAGGTAGGATTTGAATAATTTCTTCATTGATTTTGAGTGAAACACCCAACATTGAGTTTCCTTTAATTTCAAAAGTAATAGATTGCTCTCCACGTACGTGTTGATAAACTTTTCTTTTGATTTTTGTCAAAGGGACGCCGTTTAGGCTGAGCGATTGTTTATCCGACCAAAAACTTTCATTATATGTAATAGTGCCGTATTTTTCGTGTTTAAAATCAACTTGCATAATTTTCTCCTTGTGTTTTAAATTATATCATAATTTTTAATTAGCGTGATACTAAAATATACTATTTTATAATATTATACAAATTTGTATTTGTCAAGCATTTTTAATACATTTTTGTATAATATGAATTGTATGGAGTACAGTTTTCGTCACAATAAAATTGCAGAATTGAGAAAAATGCAAAATCTTTCACAGCAACAACTTGCACAAGCCGTAGGTACAAGTCAAGCAAATCTTTCGCGTTGGGAGCAAGGTTTAAATGAGCCTGGTATTATCGAGTGTTGGAAGTTAGCAGATTTTTTTGACGTAAGCATTGATATTTTGTGCGGACGTAAAGAATATTAAATATTTGCAAAAACAACAATAGGGGAGTCGCTCTTTTCTTTTCGTAGGGAATAGCGACAATATAGCCTTGTTTTAAATTATAACTGTTTTTACTTAATCTTTTGTGGACAAAAAAGCACACTATATTTAGCAATTTGCAAAATATAGTGTGCTATATTTTTATTTTGAGCTTTAGTTTTTTATAAACTCAACAACGTCTTCTATTTTGCAATCCAAAAAGGAACAAATTTTATCAAGCGTTTTCATTTCAATATTTTGGTTTGCTTTTAATCTACGAATTGTTTTGCTGTCTATGCCACATTCTTCTCTAAGCCTATAAGTAGAAACGCCCTTTTTATCCATTGTTGAAAATAATCTTTCAAATTTAAACATTTTAACCTCCTAAATATTGACATTTAATATTATGGGGGTTATAATCTTTTTTATTAAGGGGATATAATCCCCAATTTGGTGAGGAAAAAAATTTTTATGGAATTATGGAGAGAGTTGTTGATAAATGGTTTGCAAAACGAAAATAACAAGTTTGATTTTATAAACGATAAAACCTTAAGTGAGATATTGAAAAATGAATGTTACAAAGTTTTACTACAAATTAAACAAACCATTGAAGATGAAAGGTTGTCAGATGAAGACTGCTTTATTAAAATTGAAGAAATTATGGGCGTGTTAGAAGAAAATAATATATTTTGTAATAGACACGATTTTGCTTAAGGATTTATTAATGTGACTTTTTGTATCGGTTAGTATTTTGTGGGCAAAAAAGCACACTATATTTTTATTTTTTAATCAATTATCATTGTAAGCTGAATTCGTTTCTTTTGCAAGTCTACGCTAAGTACTTTTACTTGTACTATATCGTTTACTTTAACAACGTCTAATGGATGTTTAACAAATTTCTTTTTGGATAGTTGCGAGATATGTACCAATCCGTCTTGATGTACGCCGATATCAACAAATACGCCAAAGTCGATAACGTTGCGTACCGTTCCGTTGAGAACCATACCTTCTTTCAAGTCTTTCATTTCTAAAACGTCGTGTTTAAGAATAGGCTGAGGCATTTCGTCGCGTGGATCGCGAGCAGGCTTTTCCAACTCTGCAACAATATCTCTAAGAGTAATTTCACCTACGTCAAGTTCGTTTGCTAATTTTGAAAAGTTACCTATAGTTTTGGAAAGCCCTGCAAGATTTCCTCCCGCAATATTTTCTGCAGAAACGTGTTGTTTTTTTAATAGTTTCAAAGTGGCTTCGTAACTTTCAGGATGGACGGCAGTTGCGTCAAGGGGGTTATCTCCGCCGGTTATGCGTAAAAATCCGGCGCATTGTTCAAAGGCTTTTTCGCCAAGTTTATCTACTTTAAGCAACTGTTTTCTATTAGAAAATTTACCATGTTTTTCGCGGTAGGCAACGATATTTTTGGCTATAGATGCGTTGATTCCCGAAATATAGGTCAAAAGCGGGGCAGACGCGGTATTAAGGTCAACGCCAACTTTGTTTACGCAGTATTCTACAACGCCGTTTAATGTTTCGCCAAGTTTCTTTTGGTTCATATCGTGTTGGTATTGTCCAACGCCGATAGATTTGGGGTCGATTTTAACAAGTTCTGCAAGAGGGTCTTGCAAACGGCGAGCAATAGATGTTGCGCTACGTTGCCCAACGTCAAACGCAGGAAATTCTTCCGTTGCGAGCTTGCTTGCCGAGTAAACTGAAGCGCCTGCTTCGTTTACTATTACGTATTGAACGGGCAAATTAGTTTCTTTTATCAGTTCGCAAATAATTTGTTCGCTCTCACGACTTGCCGTGCCGTTGCCAAGAGAAATAAGGCTTACGCCGTACTTTTCAATAAGTTGCTTTAGGGTAGATTTTGCTTGAGCAATTTTTTGCGGTGTAGTAGGAGCGGTGGGATAGATGACGGTTGTATCCAATACCTTGCCAGTTGCGTCAACAACTGCAAGTTTGCATCCTGTGCGGAAGGCTGGGTCCCAACCTAATACGACGTGACCGCTGATGGGCGGTTGCATTAGGAGTTGTTCAAGGTTTTTGCCAAACACGCTTATTGCGCCTTCTTCGGCTTTTTCTGTTAAAGCATTGCGAATTTCCGTTGCAATAGACGGGGCAATGAGACGTGAGTAACTGTCTTGAATAGATTGTTTAAGTATTGGCGACGTGATGGGATTGTCTTTTTTAATTACTTGTGATTCAAGATATTCCAAAATTTGGTCTTCTGGAGCAACGATTTTTACAACGAGTATTTTTTCCTTTTCGCCACGATTGACTGCAAGAATACGGTGTCCTGTAATTTTTAAGATAGGTTCTTCGTAATTGTAATAGTTGTCGTAGACTGTTTTTTCGTCGGGTTTTTTTGCCGTTGAGCAAATTTTGCCAAGATTAAAGGTTATATCGCGAATTACTTTGCGATAGTCAGCGTCATCTGAAATAAATTCAGCAATGATATCCATTGCTCCTTGCAAAGCGTCTTTAACTGACTTTACGCCCTTTTCGACATCAACGTAGGGCAAGGCAAGTTCCTCTACGTTTTTGTCCGTTTGTTGCAAAAGTATAAGGTTGGCAAGTGGCTCAAGCCCTTGTTCTTTTGCTATTGTTGCGCGAGTGCGACGTTTGGGGCGATAGGGGCGATAAAGGTCGTCAACGGCAACTTGTGTTTCTGCAGAAACTATTGCTTGACGTAGCTCGTCGGTAAGTTTGCCTTGTTCGGCAATGCTTTTTAAAACTTGTTCCTTCTTTTCTTCCAAATTGCGCAAGTATTGCAATCTTTCTGAAAGCTTGCGCAGTTGTTCGTCGTCAAGCGCACCCGTTGCCTCTTTGCGGTAACGAGAGATAAAAGGAATTGTATTTCCTTCGTCAATAAGCGCTACTGCTGCATCTACTTGCCATTTTTGAACGTCAAGTTCTTGGCAAATCTTTTTGTTTATATCCATGGATAATTTCTCCCTGTGACAAATTTTAGTGAATAGTATTATACATTAAATATGTTATTTTTGCAATCTGTATCGAATATTTTTTGTGCTTGAATAATATTTTTTAAAAAAAATATATAATACTGTTGTTTATATGGTTTATAATCAAATTAAGAAAAAACCGTGATTTTTTTACGGCTTTTTTTATGCTTTGTAAAAGATTTTTCAAGAGTTTCTAAAATTATAATAAATTAACTCAAACCACAATATGCTGTGGTTTGCCTAAAAAAATTTCACAAAATATTGTGTTTAAAATAGTTGACAAAAATTTATTAGTACTGCATAATGTTTTTATAATAAAAATTTGTGCGGGCAAAATAGAGTTGGGGGGCTTGAAATTGCTTTTTGCACCAAAGAAGGAGTAAATTATGTTTAAAGTCAAAAAAAGAGACGGCGCTATTATCGATTTTGATTTGTCAAAAATTAGGGACGCTGTAGAAAAGGCGTTTGTTGCTTCCGATGTCAACTATACGGAAGATATGTTGGACACTATCGCTCTCAAAGTCACCTCCCAGTTTAACAACAAGATACAGGGCGGAGTTATTTCGGTTGAAGATATTCAAGACTCGGTAGAAGTCGTATTGATTCAATCCGGTTTTGTCGAGGTATCAAAGGCTTACATCTTGTACCGTAAGCAACACGAAAAAATGCGTAATATGAAATCCACGATAGTGGACTACGCAGATACCGTAAACAATTATCTCAAAATCAACGATTGGCGCGTTAAGGAAAACAGTACCGTTACTTACAGCGTGGGCGGACTTATTTTGTCCAACAGTGGCGCTATTACGGCAAACTATTGGTTGAGTGAAGTTTACGACGACGAAATAGAGCAAGCTCACCGCAACGCCGACATACATATACACGATTTGTCTATGTTGACGGGTTATTGCGCGGGTTGGTCGCTCAAGCAACTCATTAAGGAAGGTCTTGGCGGTATTCCCGGCAAAATTACCAGTTCGCCGGCAAGCCACCTTTCTACGCTTTGCAACCAGATGGTAAACTTTTTGGGTATTATGCAAAACGAATGGGCAGGAGCGCAGGCTTTTTCGTCCTTTGATACTTATCTTGCGCCATTTGTAAAGGTAGACAACTTGTCTTATAAAGAAGTCAAACAATGTATTCAGTCCTTTATTTACGGAGTAAACACTCCCAGCCGTTGGGGCACGCAAGCGCCCTTTACTAATATCACCTTGGACTGGGTTGTACCTAACGACTTGGCGGAACTTAACGCAATCGTAGGTGGAGTGGAGCAGGACTTTAAATATAAAGACTGTGTTGCCGAAATGGCAATGATAAACAAAGCTTTTATCGAAATCATGATAGAAGGCGACGCCAACGGCAGAGGTTTTCAATACCCCATACCTACTTACAGCATCACCCGTGACTTTGATTGGTCCGAGACGGAAAATAATAAGTTGTTGTTTGAAATGACGGCAAAGTACGGTACTCCGTATTTTTCCAACTACATCAACAGTGATATGGAGCCGAGCGACGTTCGCAGTATGTGCTGTCGTTTGCGCCTTGACTTAAGAGAACTACGCAAAAAGAGTGGTGGTTTCTTTGGTAGTGGCGAGTCTACGGGTAGTATTGGCGTAGTTACTCTCAATATGCCTCGTATTGCGTATTTGTCAAGTACGGAAAAAGAGTTTTACGCCCGTTTGGAAAAATTGATGAATATTTCCGCGCGCAGTCTCAAGATAAAGCGCGACGTTATTACAAAACTTTTGAACGAAGGTTTATATCCTTATACAAAACGTTATTTGGGTAGTTTTGACAATCACTTTTCTACTATTGGTCTCGTCGGTATGAACGAAGCTTGTCTTAATGCAAAGTGGTTGCAAGCTGACTTGACAAACGCAAAAAGTCAAGCGTTTACGAAAGACGTGCTCAACTTTATGCGCAACAAGCTCAGCGATTATCAAGAAAAGTACGGAAGTTTGTACAATTTGGAAGCAACACCAGCTGAGTCTACTTCTTATAGACTTGCAAAGCACGACAAAAACCGTTATCCCGACATCATTACGGCAAGCGAAGGCAAGAGCAACGTGCCTTACTATACCAACAGCTCGCACTTACCCGTATGGTTTACCGAAGACATCTTTACTGCGTTGGATATTCAGGACGAATTGCAAACTCTCTATACGAGCGGTACGGTTTTCCACGCGTTTTTGGGACAAAAGATGGACGACTGGCGTTCTGCTGCAAATCTCGTCAGAAAAATTGCGGAAAATTACCGTTTGCCTTACTATACCTTAAGCCCGACTTACAGTGTATGTCAGGACCACGGCTATATAGTTGGGGAAGTTTACAATTGTCCGACTTGCGGTAAAAAGACGGAGGTTTATAGTAGAATTACAGGGTATTACCGTCCCGTTCAAAACTGGAACGACGGCAAAACCCAAGAATTTAAGGAAAGAAAGACTTACGACGTAGCAAATTCCGTTTTGCATCATAATGGTGTTTTAGGTGCGGAAGAAGATTGTCTTGCTTGCGAATCCGCGCAACAACTTGACTGTTTGACGTTGTTTACTACTCCGACTTGCCCCAATTGCAAAATGGCAAAGCAAATTTTGGATAAGGCAGGCGTGGCTTACAAGGTAGTGGACGCAGTAGCCGAAAAGGAAAAGGCAATCAAGTACGGCGTAAGCAAAGCTCCTACTTTGTTGGTGCCTACTACCGACGGGGTGGAAAGATACGACAACGCAAGTCTCATTAAAAAATACGTAGAAACTAAAATCAACTAACACAAGGGGTAATAATGGATAATATTTTTGATATTATTATTGTTGGAGCCGGTACTGCCGGTATGACAACTGCTTTGTACGCTCTTAGAAACGGCAAGAGCGTACTCCTCTTGGAGGGAGAGACGTTGGGCGGTCAAATTGCCTTTAGCCCCAAGGTGGAAAACTTTCCTACGCACAAATCTTTGTCAGGCGCGGAATTTTCCGATATGCTTTACGATCAGATTACCGAGCTTGGCGCGCAGATGGAGTTGGAAAAAGTTTTGGCGGTGGAAAAAAAGGGCGAAGGCAACTTTGTGGTAACGACGGATTACAATGAATACCGTTCAAAAAGCGTCGTTATTGCAACGGGCGTCAAACACCGTCATATAGGCGTACTCGGCGAGGAGGAGCTTTTGGGTAACGGCGTCAGTTATTGCGCAACCTGCGACGGTCCTTTTTATGCCGGAGAAGAAGTAGTGCTTATCGGAGACGCCAATACTGCGTTGCAATACGCCATTATGCTTTCTGGGTACTGTAAAAAAGTGACTGTTTGCACTTTGTTTGATAAATTTTTTGGAGAGGCAAATCTTGTCAAAACTTTGCGCGGTAAGCAAAACGTGGAAATTTTTCACAACAAAAATCTTCAACAGTTTTTGACCAAAGACGGCAAGTTGACTGGGCTTAGGTTTGAAGATACCACCGATAACTCAGTGTTTTTAATTGATACAAAAGCAGTATTTATATGCGTTGGACAAAAACCCGATAACGAAATCTTTAAAAACTTTGTAGAGTTGGATGACAACGGCTTTGTAAAAGCGGGTGAAGATTGCAAAACCAACGTAGCGGGAGTATTTGTGGCAGGGGACTGCCGTACAAAAAAAATAAGACAACTTACCACCGCAACCGCCGACGGCGCGACGGCGTCTATAGGTGCTTGCGCGTATATAGACAGTCTTTAATCTAAAGAAACGCAGATTAAAATAATTTGCGTTTCTTTTAAATAGGAGTAGGAAACGCTTATGAAAAAAATAAGAAAAATAATTTCATGTTTATTTATCATACTTTTTGGCATATTATTTTTTGTTGTAGGTATATTTGCGTCAAAACAATCGGCAGAATTTGAGCGTGATGGAATAGAAACACAAGCGGAAATCGTTCGTATTGAATATGGTGATGATGAAACCGTTTACGTGCAATATACGGTAGGGGACACGACATATACAAACGAATTGGATTTTTATTCCTTTACCATGAAAGAGGGTGATATTGTAGATATTTTGTATTTGCCTAATAATCCCAACCGTATTACTAACTTAAGTACGCTTAAAGTACCGCAAACAATCTTTTGGGTTATGGGCGGTATTTTTGCGGGATTGGGTATTCTTTTGCTTGTGTTAGACGCAAAAAAGAAAAGTCAATTTAATCGCCTTAAACAAAGTGGCTACATTGTAACAGCTGTTATTACTCGTTTTGACGTAAACAAATATTCTCGTGTTTACGGAGAGCATCCCGCAATTATTGAGTGCAAAGATTTTGTTGGCAATATTTACAAAAAGAAGTTTCTTTGCGGACGCAGGGAGTTTTTTGCCGTAGGAGATTCCATTACCGTATACGTGGATAGGCAAAACGAAAAGAAGTACGTAATTGACGTAGACGAATATTTAAAAAGATAATAATAAATAAATAAATTTAAAAACCGACAAGAAACTACAAATCTTGTCGGTTTTTAATAATTAATATTTTCGCTTGCGATAGTTATGGCATATTGGATTAAAAAGTAAATTGCCATTAAATCTTTTTTTAGAGGTTTAAATAAAAAATAGTTATTGTCAATTTTTGGTGTTGGTGATATAATAAAAAAGTTAGAGTTGTTAGTACTTTATATTTGCTTTAAAAGTGACAAATTTATTTAATTTGCAATAAACTTAATCAGGTTGAAATTGATTTTAGGGTTTGAATTTTTGAAAAAATGATAGAAAATAAATTATCAAAAGATTTTACAAAAGGTAGTATTCCAAAGCAATTGTTTTGGTTTATGTTACCATTTATGGCGTCCAACGCCTTGCAGGTACTTTACGGCGCGGTAGATATGGCTGTCGTTGGGCATTACGTCGGCACGCCGGGTATTTCGGCGGTGTCGCAAAGCACCCTTATATTAAATTTTGCAACAATGATATGTTTGGGTTTTTCCAACGCGGGGCAGGTGCTTATTTCGCAGGCTTTAGGCGCGGGCAAGCGTAAGGAAGTCAATAATATCGTCGGCACGCTTTTTAGCATTATTATTGTAATGGGAATATTATTTTCCGTATTGTTTTTGGTTTTTAGGGTTGCAATCGTAGAGGTAATGAATATTCCTGAAGAGTCTTACGATATGGCAATTGATTATATTATTATTTGCGGAGCGGGACTTGTTTTTACTGCGGGGTATAATATGGTCTCTGCAGTTTTGAGAGGAATGGGGGATTCAAAACGTCCGTTTTTGTTTATTTGCATTGCGTCGGTAATAAATATAGTATTGGATTTGTTGTTTATCGGCGTGATGAATATGGGCGTTGCAGGGGCTGCATGGGCAACCATTATCGGTCAGGCAGTTTCCTTTGTTTTTTCGCTTTGGTATTTGTATCACAACAAAGAGTCTTTCGGCTTTGACTTTAAAGCAAAAAGCTTTGTTCCGCAAAAAAAGTATAGCGGTATGATTTTAAAGTTGGGTACGCCTATGGCAATTCAGTCGGGTTGTATAAATTTGTCAATGCTGTACGTCAACGCTTTGGTAAACGACATAAGCGTAGTAGCTTCTGCTACCTTTGGCGTAGGAGTAAAAATAGACGACATAGTAAACAAAATATCTCAAGGGATTCAATACGCTGCAATGCCTATGATAAGTCAAAATATAGCAAGTGGCGACAATAAGCGAGTTAAACAGGTAGTAAAATTTGCATGGCTTTTTTCGGCAATATTTACCGTAATATGTATGATTCTTTACGTTACCCTCGGAAAGCAATTATTTATGCTGTTTTCGGACGACCCGTTGGTACACGAAGCGTCTAATACGTTTATTTCGGCAATTTTGTGGATGTTTCCTGCGTTGGCAATTATGCGCGGTACGCACGCGTTTATTCAGGGTATTGGCAACGCAAAACTCGGATTGATTCTTTCGTTGCTTGACGGCGTAATACTCCGTATAGGTTTGAGTTGGTTGTTTGGTATTGCTTTAAATCTTGGTTTTTACGGCTTTGTGTTGGGATACGGACTTGCGCCTTACGGGTGCGCTATACCGGGCTTTATTTACTTTGTTTTGGGTAAATGGCAAAAACGAAAAGTTCTTGCTGAAGATATTTAATACAAAAGAGGAAAAAAAATTTTGCGTTACGTTATTTCGGATATACACGGAGAATATCATCTGTTTTGGATTTTTGCAAAATTCATTTAGATACGGGTAGTTGGTTGTGCGGAACTCTCGGCTGTTTTTGCGTGGAAACCTGTATGGCGTATTACGTAAGTAATTTAACCGTCACAAAAAACCTGTAAATAAGGAGAAAATTTTATGGAAAGGATAGAAAGTTTCAAAATTAATCATTTGTTGTTGCAACCCGGTTTGTACGTTTCTAGACGCGATACCTTTAAGGACGTAGTAGTTACTACTTTTGATATGCGTTTAACTGCGCCAAACAAAGAGCCGGTGGTGGACGTACCTGCGCTACATACTATAGAACACTTGTGCGCTACGTTTTTAAGCAACTGTGCTCAAAAGGACGAAATTGTGTATTTTGGACCTATGGGGTGCCGTACGGGTTGTTATATTGTGGTTTTTGGTGACAAAACTCCGCAGGATATATTGGGGTTGGTGCTTGAAATGTGCGATTTTGTTATTGCTTTTGAAGGGCAAATTCCCGGCGCTACTGCCGAACAATGCGGAAACTATCAGGAACAAAATCTCGATATGGCAAAATACTATATCAAAAGATACAAGGAGCAACTTTTGACTTACAAGAGATATCAGTATAAAAATTAAAAAATCACGCGTTTTTTATTGCAAAATAAAAAAAATATGTTAAAATACAATCAAAAAGGGGAGGTAAACCAAAATGTCAAAATATCAAGGCACAAAAACCGAAAAAAACTTACAAGCCGCTTTTGCGGGTGAGTCTCAAGCAAGAAACAAGTATACTTATTTCGCTTCCGTTGCAAAGAAGGAAGGCTACGAACAAATAGCCGAGCTGTTTTTAAAAACCGCCGAAAACGAAAAAGAACACGCAAAACTTTGGTTTAAAGAGTTGGAAGGCATAGGCGACACCAAACAAAATCTTTTGGAGGCAGCCGCAGGCGAAAATTACGAGTGGACTGATATGTACGCCGAATTTGCAAAAACGGCAGAAGAAGAGGGCTTTACCGCTCTTGCTGCAAAATTCCGTCTTGTTGCCGCTATAGAAAAACGCCATGAGGAACGTTATCGCGCTTTGCTCGCCAATATTGAAAAGGGTGAAGTCTTTGAACGTGGCGAAATCAAAATTTGGGAATGTCGCAACTGTGGTCATATCGTTGTGGGTACAAAAGCCCCAGAAATGTGCCCGACTTGCGCTCATCCAAAAAGCTACTTTGAAATTTGCGCGCAAAATTTTTAATATGCTAACTACAAAAAAAGACCTTTCAATAAGGTCTTTTTTTTGTCTAAACGTTGTGGCGATTGATTAATATATTGCAATATATTTTAGTGTATTATTGACAAAATACAAGATGGGTGATAAAATCAAATAAAAAAGGCTCTATGCATATAGCTACATACCGCCAAAAAAACGTAAGTAAACCCGCAAGAGAGCCGAGGCAAGCTTTCTTGCGGGTTTTTTATATTTGACTTAAAAGTAAGATAGTTTTGCAAGAACTATGTGTTTAAATTCTAAAACTTTTAATTTTTGCAAAAAAG
>CABUZX010000003.1 GCA_902496185.1 uncultured Subdoligranulum sp.
AAATCTACCGTTCGCATCCTTTTGCTTTCTGCCAATTGCAGATCGGTAATAGACAACGCTTGCCCGTCACCGCAAAATACGAACAATTGCTTTTTTGTGTAAAAAATTTCGCCTGCTACGCCCTTTTTTTCCGTTGGAGGAGAAGCCAAAACACAATTATAAATTTTTATTCTTTTGTCACCAAAATAGCTAAAAGCGCCCGGATTTGAACTAAGCCCTCTAATAAAAGCGCTCACTTGCGTAGCCGGAAGAGTCCAATCTATTTTTTCGTCGGTGGCTTTAATTTTTTTACAAAAAGTCACTTGGGATTGATCTTGTTCTAAAAAAACAGCCTTGCCTTGTTCCAAAAGAGTAAGAGCTTGCACCAATAATTCTCCACCGAGTACGGAAAGCTTGTCAAAAAGTAAGTCCGCCGTATCGGTTGGCAAAATCTCCGTACTTGCTTGCAACAGCAAAGGACCTGCATCCATTTTTAAAACACTTTTTACTATAGTGACGCCAGTAACCGTTTCACCTTCGATAATAGCGTGTTGAACGGGCGACGCCCCTCTTAACTTTGGCAAAAGACTACCGTGAACGTTGATAACCCCGTGTGGAGCAAGCTCTAATACGGGAATTTTTAGCATTTGTCCGTACGCCGCCGTCACCAAAACGTCGGGATTAAGAGATTGTAATTTTTGTACGTTTTCCGCCTGATTTATATCTTCCCAATCATACACTTGAAGATTTTGAGATTTTGAAAAAGTTTTGACAGCGCAAGGAGTAAGTTTGTTACGGTTGCCTTTTTTGTCAGGTTGACAAACTACACCAATCACTTGGTGATGACTTTTTAACAATTCTTTTAAAACGTTTACCGCAAAATTAGGCGCGCCCAACAATATAACTTTCATTTTAATTTACAACCCAATTAATTATTAACTGATTTTTTACGTTTGGATTTTGACTTTTTTTTGTTTTTTGCTTGCTGTTTTTCTTGCATTTGTTGCAAATCGTCGTAGGTAAGAATCCTACCTTTTTTGTCTCGCAAGGCTTTGTCTACAAATACGTTGCCGTCAAGATGATCCAATTCGTGAAAAAACACTCTTGCAAAATAACCGTCGGCCTCTACCGTTTGTTTATTTCCGTTTCTATCAAAAAACTCCAGCTTGACGTAATACGGTCTTTCCACCAAACCGCGTTGTTCCCTTACGGACAAGCAACCCTCGTCGTCAACGCTCACGCCGTCAGTTTTCAAAATAGTAGGATTGACTACTTCGTACTCCTTGTCGTCATAACGCACGATTGCAACGCGTTTTAAAATACCTATTTGCGGAGCAGCCAAGCCCAATCCGTCTGCCTTATCAAGTGTTTCCTTCATATCGTCCAAAAGACTTGCAAGTCTTTGGTCAAAGTTTTCAACGGGTCTACATACTTTGTGTAGCACTTCGCTCCCTTGGTCGTCTAACGTAATAATTTTTCTTATAGCCATTGCATCAACTAAGGTTTTGCGGATTTACTTCCGTAAATACCGTAACCTTATCCTCCGTAGTTTTGTCCACTATATCATAAATATTTTTTAGCACGGATTCAGAATCCTTTGTAGTCAGTCTCATCAAAATCTGAAATCTATGCTTACCTTGCAGGCGTTTTAACGGACAGCGCATTTTTTGCAAAAATAAAAATGCGTCCGAATAACTCTCTTGCAATTTTTCAATATCGGCGTAATGCCTGTTTAACAAATCTATACAAGTTTGCGCGTCCTCGCCTGCATACATCACTCTTGCCACAACGGAAAAGGGCGGAAACTCCGACGCCTCGCGCAAATTAATTTCTCTTTTGAAAAACCCCATATAATCCTGACGAGATGCGTACTGTAAACAATAGTGTCTCGGTGTATAGGTTTGCAAAACGACTTTACCGCTTTGCTTGTCCCTACCGCTACGCCCCGCTACCTGCGTTAACAGTTGAAAGGTTTTTTCCGCCGACAAATAATTGCTAAAATACAAGCTTTGGTCGCCGTTAAGTATGCCTACCAACGTAACGTAAGGAAAGTCGTGCCCTTTGGCAAGCATTTGCGTACCCACCAAAATTTGCGCTTCTCTCTTACTAAAAGCGTCCAAAATCTTTATCAATCCATCCTTGGTTTGCGTTGTATCGGCGTCCATACGCAAAACTTTTACGTCGGGAAAAAGCTCTTTTAAACGAGCTTCTACCTGTTGATCGCCCACTCTACCTTGCCTTATATACGGACTTTTGCATTTGGGGCAATTTTCAAAGACTCTAAATTGTCTACCGCAATAGTGACATTTGAGCAAATTATCTTCCTTATGGTAAGTAAGACTGACGTCACAGTCAGGACATTTTGCAACGTAACCGCATTTGTTGCACATAACGAAACTGCTGTACCCTCTGCGGTTTAAAAATAAAATCGCCTGATTGCCTTCTTGCACTACGCGTTGCAACTCTGCCAATAGTTCCCTACTGAAAATATCGTTGTTTCCGTCACGCGTTTCCTCGGTCATATCCACTATGGACACTTCTGGCAAAGGCATTTTGTTTATTCGTTGCGACAAGGTCAACAAGGTATATTCACCCTTTTGAGCCTTATAAAAACTTTCTAAAGATGGAGTTGCGCTACCCAAAACAAGACTGCATCCGTTTTGCAAACATCTATATTCGGCAACGTCTCTCGTGTCATATCTTGGATTGCTGTCGCTTTGATAACTTGAGTCATGCTCTTCGTCGATAATAACAACCCCTATGTCTTCCAACGGAGCAAAAACAGCGCTCCTTGCCCCTATTGCAATTTTTGCGTCGCCACGCTTGAGTCTCATCCACTCGTCGTACCTTTCGCCCGACGACAAACCGCTGTGCAAAATTGCAACGGTATCGCCAAAACGCCCCCTAAAAAGTTTAAGCACGTTTGGAGTAAGCGAAATTTCCGGCACTAACATTATTGCGGTCTTTCCGCTGTTTACCACTTTTTGAATAACGGACATATAGACTTCCGTCTTTCCGCTACCCGTTACGCCCCACAACAAATATTTGCCGGGGATTTGAGCCGTTATAGCATTTATTGCATTATTTTGGTCATCAGTAGGAGTGTGATTTACTCTCGTATTTGCCACCAATTTGTAAGGTTTACGCAAAACGGTAACGTCATAAATTTCAATCAAGCCTTTTTCCTTTAAGGCTTTAAGCGCGGAATAGCCAAATCTTTTTGACAAAACTTCCGTATTTGTGTCGCCTTCGGCTATTAGATATTCCACAAGCGCCCTTTGCATTTTTGCGGTGGCTTTTACTTTTGACAAAACTTCCTCTTTGTTTAGCAAATCGGAAAGTTTTGCACGTCTTTTAATAAGAGGTGCAATTCTGTTTGCGCGCATTTCACTTGGAATAGCAAGCCTTAAGGCGTCCACCATACGCAAATGGTATTTTTTGCAGACAAATTTGCAAAGTTGCAATATTTGTGGAGAAATCGCAACAAAATCATCCAACACCCTTTCTATTGATTTTAGTTTTTTAGGATTGACCAAAGATTTTTCCTTTTGGTTTACCACAAAGCCTTCGACAAGTCTGTTGCCGAAAGGTACAGCCACTCTACTGCCTACGGGTACAAATTCACCCGAGTAGTCAAAAACCTTGTCAACCTGACTATTTGAAATATCTACGATAACTTCATATATCATCTTTTGTCGTCTCGTCGTTTAGCTTTTTTGGTTTTGTTTTGCAAGGTCTACTTGCAAAATTTTATCCAAAATTACCTTGGCTACAGCCGATTTTGATTGTTTGGGATATTCCGTCACGCCATTGCGATCGATTATAGAAACTACGTTAGTATCCGTATTAAACCCTGCGCCCTCTTGAGTAACGTCGTTGGCTACGATAAAATCTGCATTTTTTGCAAGCATTTTTGCCGTTGCGTTTTTGATGAGGTCGTTAGTTTCTGCCGAAAAAGCAACCAAAAGGGTATTTCCTTTGCGTTTGCCAACTTGCATAGCTATATCAGGGTTCTTTTTAAAGGTAATCGTAAGATTTTGTGATTTTAATTTGGTTTGCGAAACTTTTTCAGGCGCGTAATCGCAAGGCGCACCTGCTTTTATTACAGCAAAAGCCGAAGGTAGTTCTGCCATAACGGCGTCATACATATCCTGCGTTGTTTCTACCTCCACCACCCTTGCTCCCGACGGAATCTGAGCAGTGTGCCTACCCAATATGAGCACTACTTCCGCTCCTCTGTCAATTGCATTTTTTGCAATTTCACAACCCATTTTTCCGCTACTGAAGTTTGTTAAAAAACGAGCGGGGTCTAACTTTTCGATAGTTGCGCCTGCAGTCACTACCACCTTTTTGCCAACGTAATCACGGTTTGGAAGCAAAATATTTTTTATTTCTTCAAAAATTGCAATCGGCTCTGCCATACGTCCTTTACCAACGTCTCCACAAGCCAACAAACCATTTTCTCCGTCGATAATTTTTACGCCTCGCTCCTTTAATATCGCCAAATTTGCAGTCACAGACGCGCTAAAAAGCATACCCGTATTCATTGCCGGAGCAATAAGCACGGGCGCTTTGGTTGCCATTACAGTAGTCGTCAACATATCGTCAGCTATACCGCTTGCGTATTTGCCTATAAAGTTGGCTGTTGCAGGCGCTACAACGAATAAATCGGCTTTTTTTGCCAAAGAAACGTGCGCGACGTCCCATTCTTTTTTTGGAGCAAAAGTATCCACCGCAACGGGATTGGCGCTGAGCGTTTCAAAAGTAAGCGGAGCGACAAATTGCGTTGCGTTGTCCGTCATAACGACAAAAACATCCGCACCGCTTTTTTTTAGACGACTTACCAACTCGCAAGTTTTGTATGCTGCTATACCACCGCATACTCCTACCACTATGGTTTTTTTGTTAAACATTGTCATTAAATAATTTTGATATTGTCTTCCATCAATTCGCAAGCAGCATAATTGATGGTTTTGACGTCGGCGTCCAATTCGCCTTTTTGCTGTTTAATATTGAGTTCCTTAGCGTACTTTGCAACCGCGCACGCCAAAACGTATTTGTTACCTGCCTTTTTGATAAGATCGTCCGTATCGTACTTAGTCATTTTTTTTAGTCTCCTTTATTATTTGATAAACTTCGTTTACTGCTGTTTTTAAATCGTCGTTTACGACGGTATAATCATACTTGTTTTGTTGCGACATTTCCTGCTCAATACGAGCTATGCGTTGAGCTATTTCCTTTTCGTCTTCGGAATTGCGGTGCTTAAGCCTATTGAGCAACACGTCCACCGTAAGCGGTTTGATAAAAATCAACACTGCGTCGGGGCAACTGTTTTTTACCTTGAGAGCGCCGTTTACGTCAATCTCAAGCATTACGTCATTGCCTTTATTAAGGTTGTCATACACGAATTTTTTGGGCGTGCCGTAAAAATTGTTAAAATGCCCGTCGTACTCCAAAAATCCGCCTTCCGCAATAGTTTGTTTGAATTGCTCCAACGACACAAAAAAATAATGTACTCCGTCCTTTTCCCTTTCTCTCGGCTCACGGGTGGTTGCGGAAATTGACAGTACCATATCCGGTAAAAGTGGTAAAAGCTTGTTGATAATCGTCCCCTTGCCCACTCCGCTCGGTCCACTTAAAACAAACAGTCTGCCCTTTTTGTTTTTGTCTAACGGTTTAGTCATTTGTTTTTACTCCACGTTTTGAATTTGCTCACGCACTTTTTCTATTTCGTTTTTGAGAGACAAGCCGAGATTTGTCAAAGTAAGATTGTTGGACTTGCTACAAATCGTGTTTGCTTCTCTATTAAATTCTTGAACTAAAAAGTCAAGCTTACGACCGACGGGTTGCGTTTCCGCAAATATATGACGAATTTGCGAAATATGACTTTTTAAACGGGCAATTTCTTCGTCGATATTACTTTTGTCGGCAAAAAACGCTACTTCGTTTGCCAGCTTGTTTTCATCCAACGCTACGTTTTGCAAAATTTCCGACATACGCGCGGATAGCTTTTGGCGATATTCTTCCACTACGAGTGGCGCAAAAGAGGAAATCTCGCTTACTATTTTTTCAATATTGTCTACCAATGCCGACAGCGTAGCGCAAAGCTTTTTGCCCTCGGCTTCACGCATATTGTTGAGATTTTGTACGGCAGATTTTACGCTTTGCAAAACGAGGTTTTTTATTAATTCCGGATCGTCTTCTTCCTCCTTAACGGTCAAAACGTCCTGACTTTTTATAAGACTATTTACGTTAAAATCGTTTTTTAAGTCAAATTGCGTTTGCAATGTTTTTGAAGCATCCACAAGACTTTTTGCAAGCCCCAAATCCAAATTGACTTGTTTGGGACGGTTGGAAAAATCCTCGTAATTGACGTAAACGTCTACGTGCCCACGGCTTAATCCTTCGGAAAGTTGAAATCTAAATATATCTTCATACGCCAAAAATGCCCGTGGCAAACGAAACCCCAAATCAAGATAACGGTGATTTACACTCTTTAACTCAACCGTCAACACTCTACCTTCGTAAGTTGCCGAGCCTTTGCCGTAGCCTGTCATACTTTTCATGTTTTTATCCCCTGTTTTTATTTTGTAATGCTTGTTCTATTTCAAAAGCAAGCGCAAAAATATTATCTTCCCTGTTGCGCGCCGACATTAGTTGCAATCCAAGCGGAATACCGTTTGAATCAAAACCCATAGGCAACGTCAATGCAGGTATCCCTGTAAGGTTGCACACGATAGAAAACAAATCCGAAGTAAAGCCCTTTTCGTTTGAAACTTCCTCGTGTTTTTTGAGCGCGCGCATAAGCGTGGTCGGGCTAAGTATAACGTCGCACTCTGCTAAAACCGTTGCAACGTATTGCTTTGTTGACTCCATTATAATAAAAGCGTCCTTTACAGCGTCGGGATTATTGCTCAATACGGATTTTCCAAAAGCCACTCTTTTGTTGACTTCCTTACCGCATTTTTGAGTAGTAATCGTATCAGGATACAGTTGATTAAAGTCATCAAAACTCTCCACTCCTTCAGTACAGCAAAGCACCTGATAAGTCTCAGCTATGCGCTTTGAGAAACCAAACTTTATTCCTTCGAGCTTGTACCCGATTTGTTTTAAAACCGCTACAGCGTCAAAATACGCCCTTTTAACGTCATCATCAATAAACGCGCCTTCAAAATCAGCCAAATACGCCACTTTTAAAGTCGGTTTTTGGGGAGCAAAACAACGTGAAAAGTCTTTGCCGTTTGCATTAATTACCGAAAACATTTCCGCGCAATCACGCACGTTTTGAGCCATACATCCAACGTGGTCAAGGGTTTTGCTCAAAGGGAACACACCGTTGCGAGAAACACTGTCAAAGGTCGGCTTTAATCCAACTACTCCGCAATTTGACGCGGGTTGGCGAATACTTCCCCCCGTGTCTGTACCCAACGCGCCGAATACACTACCCACCGCCACCGATACCGCGCTACCACCGCTACTGCCACCTGCGCTGTATTCCGTACCGTAAGGATTACTTACTTCGCCAAAAGCACTATTAGTACTGCTAAATCCCATTGCAAGCTCGTCCATATTGGTCTTGCCAAAAATAATTGCGTCAGCCGTCTTTAAGTTTTTAACCACCGTTGCGTCCGATTTTGGCAAAAGTCCGTTTTTGAAACAATTGCTCGCGCAAGTCGTCGGGTAAAATTCGGTAGTAATATTGTCCTTTACTCCAACAGGCACTCCTGCCAACCTTCCTACGGGTTTGCCTTCCGCAATTTTTTTGTCTATTTTATCCGCTTGAGCCAAGACGTATTCACTGTCAACAGACACAAAGGCGTTGAGTTCTTTTGTTTGTTGGTAAATATTTAAACAATGCAAACAAACTTCCTTTGACGATAGCTTTTTGTTTTTAATTTTTTGGGCAACTTCAACCAAAAAAGTTTTGTCAAAATTCATAACTGACAATCCCCACAGTAAAATCTTTTGTGTTTTTGTTGGTTTGGCAAAAGTTAAACAACTCAAAAAGTTGACTCTTGCCTAATTAAATATTATAACACAGCTTTTGTTATTAACAAAGCGTTTTTTCAACTTTATACAGTTATTTTAGAGACTGTAAAAAAGTTTCTTCATCCCACACCTCTATGCTGAGTTTAATTGCTTTTTGCAATTTGCTACCTGCGTCAGCGCCTGCCACGACGAGGTTTGTGTCTTTAGTGACGGAAGAAGATACCGTTCCACCGCGTTTTTCTATTTCCTTAGTTGCGTCACCGCGTGAAAAGGTTTGCAACGTCCCCGTCAATACTATTTTTTTGCCAGAAAACACCCCGTCATTAGACGCTTGTTTAAACGTAGGATTTATTCCAATTTTTTTTAATCCTTCGACAAGGGTTTTACCGTATTCGCCTGCAAAAAATTCTAATACGCTTTGCGCGACTACTTCGCCTACTTCTTCTATTGCAACGAGCTCTTCAAATTTTGCTTTTTGCAAGTTTTCCACGCTACCGAAAACCTTTGCCAATTCCCTTGCTGTAACTACTCCAATATTTTCGATACCCAAGCCGTAAATAAAGTTTGGCAAAGCTATTGATTTGCTTTTTTGTATCGCATCAATAAAATTTTGTATTTTTTTATCCTTAAAGCCCTCCAATTTTGACAAATCTTCCTTGGTGAGGCTAAAAAGCTCCAATGGAGTCCTTACCCCTTGTTTCATCAATTGAACGATAGTTTTTTGACTGACTCCCTCTATATCAAAGGCGTTTTTAGAACAAAAATGCGTCAAACGCGCCTCTATTTGCTTTGAACAACCGTAAGTATTCGGACAAAATACGTTTGCTCCTTTTTTTGTCAATTCAGTACCGCATACAGGGCACTCCGTAGGTGGTAAAATCGGCTGACTTTGTAATTTTTTTTCCGCCAATCCCAAGACTTCGGGGATAACGTCGTTGCTCCTCCTTACAAATACAAGACTGCCGACACTCAAGTTTTTTCGGATTATATCGTCGTAATTGTTGAGAGTTGCTTTCGATATGGTTGCGCCACACAGTTCTACGGGCTCAAGATGCCCCAAAGGCGTCAATTTGCCGGTACGCCCAACCTGCCACTCCACCGATTTGAGAATTGTTGTAACTTCTTCCGCTTTAAACTTAAAAGCAATTGCCCACCGCGGAAATTTGTCGGTATACCCCAATTCTTCACGCAGAGCAAAATCGTTGACTTTTATAACTGCTCCGTCAATCAAAAAATCCAAAGATTCGCGACTATTGCCGATTTCTTCAATACACTGCTTAATTTCTTCAAAAGATTTAACGTTTTTGAAATAAGCGTTTGTTAAAAATCCGTTATTTTTTAAAAAATCAACGAGTTGAGTTTGCGTTTTTATCATTGTTCCGCCGTCAAAACCTAAAGAGTAACACACTACGTCTAAATTACGTTGAGCCGTTACGACGGTATTTAAATTTCTTATAGCCCCAGCAGCGCCGTTACGCGCGTTTTTTAACGTTTCTTCGGGATGATTTTTATTGTATTCTTCCAAAACGGAAAGACGCATAATGGCTTCGCCCTGAATTTCTATCGTTTGGTCAAAATTTACGGATAATGGAGCAGATTTTATTGTTTTTGCCTGTTTTGTTACAGTTTCGCCCTTGACTCCATCACCACGTGTTGCTACCGTTTTAAGTTTGCCACGCTCGTAAGTAAGGTTTAAAGTCAGTCCGTCATATTTAAGTTCTACGGTAAAATCGGCGTTTGGATAATGTTTGACGATTTTGTCGTACCAACTTTGCAATTCTCCAAAGCTCTGCGCTTTGTCAAGGCTATACAAACGCGTCAAATGAAAGTGCGGAACAAACTTGTCGAGAACTTCTCCACCTACACGGTGAGTAGGACTGTCGGGCAAAACAATGCCCGTTTGTTTTTCCATCAAAACAAGACGGTCGTAAACCGCGTCGTAAGTTTCATCCTCTACCGAAGGAGCGTCCAACGTATAATATTCCTTTGCCCAAAGATTTAGTTGGTCAACCAACTCTTGCATTGTTTCAAATTTTGTTTTTTCCATAAAAATATATCTTGTTTTTAGTCCAACGGATTAAGTGGTGCAAATTTTAAATTAAGCATTTTTTTGCCTACGGATTGAAAGGCTATATCTGCGTTTCCGTTGGAAATTTTAAGTATTATTCCCTCGCCGTACATTTGATGCATAACTTTTTGCCCGACTTTAAAGCCGATTTCCGACTTTTTGACGGTAACTTTGCTTGAATACAAAGGCGCGCTACCGCTTGCGCCCACCGTACTTGAGGTTGTTGATTTTGGCGATACGTCGTACATTGGCACGCCGTCTTCGTCATAACGCTGTACGCGTTGAGGCTCGCCCACTACGTCGCTAAAAAACCTGCTAGGCAACATTTGATGCCTACTACCATACAAGTAGCGTACCTGCGTATGAGTGAGAAACAGTCTTTCTCTTGCCCTCGTCATGGCAACGTAAGCAAGACGCCTTTCTTCCTTCATTTGGTACAAATCGAAAATCGCCTTGTTTCCGGGGAATATCCCATCGTCCATACCTACAACGAAAACTACCTTCCACTCCAAACCTTTTGCAGCGTGGATGGTTGCAATCGTAAGATAATTGCTCTCGTCCATTTCGTCAATATCGCTCTTTAAACTTATACTTTCTAAAAACTGCAACAACGTAGCTTCGGGGTTGTCCTTTGCAAATTCCGTCGAAGCAACGTAAAATTCATTGATATTTTCTGCACGCGAGGCTTCTTCTTCCGTCGTGATATTGGTTATCAACTCAGAAATTTTTATTGCCTGAACCGCAACCTGATCAATCGGTTGAGTCAAAGCAATTTGCCTCAAGTTTTCTATTGCGTTGTAAAAATCTTCCAACTTAAAGCAAAGCGTTTTGCTGAATATCCCCGATTCCTGAATATGCGGTATACTTTCAAACAAGCTTTTGCCTATACTACTTGCAAAATCGCTCAATTTATCAATGGTTTTGTCTCCTATACCCTTTTTGGTAGAAATTGCTCTTATAAACGCCTCGTTGTCGTTTTTGTTTACCGCGAGACGCAAATATGAAACTACGTCCTTGATTTCCTTTCTTTCAAAAAATTTAAAACCACCAAAAACTTTAAAGGGTATGCCGTAATTCATACATTCCTGTTCAAAAGCACGAGATATGGCGTTTACACGCATCAATATAGCAAAATCTCCGTATTTGTAGCCACGCTCCAACAATGCAGAAATTTGTTGCAAGCAAAAACGCGCCTCGTGAGATTCGTCTACGGCAGTAAAATTTTCTACCCGTACGCCCTCTGCGTTTTGAGTCCACAAAGTTTTATCAAAACGGTCGTCGTTTTTCTTAATAATATTATTGGCTACGTCAAGTATTTTTTTTGTACTTCTATAGTTTTGTTCAAGATAAAAAACTTGAACGTCTTTATAATCGTTTTTAAATCTGCGCATATTGTCGGCTTTTGCCCCTCTCCAACCGTAAATGGATTGGTCGTCGTCACCTACAACGAATATATTTCCGTCCAAATTTGCAAGTTGTTTAAAAATAAGGTATTGAACGGTATTTGTGTCCTGAAATTCGTCAACGCTGATATATTTGTAACGGTTGCGATATTTTTCCAACGTTTGCGGAAACTTATCAAAAAGAGTATAAACGTTAAATAACAAATCGTCAAAATCCATACAGTCGGACTCACGCAGTTGCTGTTGATAACCTTTTACAACTTTTTTTACCACGTCGTCATTGTCCGAAAAGCCGATTTCTTTCGAGCAGTACTCTTCTACCGAAATACCTTCGTTTTTTGATTTTGACAAAACAGACTCCGCTTCCGCAACGATTTTATCGGCTTTTTCCGACTCCGAAATATACTTTTTGGCTAACTTTTTTAATACTTTTTTTGAATCCGCCGAATCGTAAATAGTAAAACTTTTTGAATAACCAAGTTGGTCTGCGTCCTCGCGCAAAATGCGAGAACACATACTATGTATTGTGCATATAGTCATACCGCGTACGTCGCAAACGTCTGAAAGACGGCTTTTCATTTCCGAAGCCGCCTTGTTTGTAAACGTAATTGCCAAAATATTGTACGGATATACTCCGCTATTGACCAGATTGCCTATGCGTTGAGTCAAAACTCTCGTTTTGCCACTACCTGCCCCCGCAAGCACCATTACCGCGCCGTGCAAAGCTTCTGACGCAATTTTTTGTTGTGGATTTAAATCTGTCATATTTTAAATTTTTCCTTATAATTTAGTTATTAAGTTTTTCCTCTTCTGAGATATCATCACCTATGGAAATTTTTACTCGTTTTGTAAAATATGATTTGTTTTTGGTCTCGTAATAGTTTACAAGATACGCACAGGAAAGTAAGTACGAAAAGAAACAAATAATCAATATCATAACAACCGACGCAACGACTACTTTAAACAACACGAGAGTCAATACCGTCAACACTACGCCAATTACTACAAATATCAACGTTTTTAAAAACAACTTCCAAAAATCTTCAAACAAAAGCAAAATGTTTTCCTTCATAGAGTGTTTTATGCTTTCCGCGTCATTGACGTAAGCAGGCAAGCAATAAGCAAAAAGAGTTTTTCTCAAGCATATCAAAAACATAAACAAAAGCATGCTTATAACTATTCCCCATACTCCTATAGAAGAAAAACAAACGACGTAAGTACCTACAAAAGTCATAAATATTCCGCAATCTAATATCATACAAAACAACGAAGATAGTAACGTTATTTTGACGTTTTTAGAAATATTCTTAAAAAACGTCCACAAATAATATCCTGAATTGTTAGTCGCCATAAATTGATTTATCAAATACGTATTTGTATACAAAATAAGCCCTGAAAAAAAATAAGCAAAATACAACGACAAAAAGAAAAAACAAATGGCAAGTATCAAAGTTTGCGTAAAATTAGGGATAGAACTTGCAATGTATTTGATACTGTTGATGAAATCATCAATTTGGCTTAAAAAATCTATTTCCGACTCCTCGTCCCAATTGATTAGGTCCGAAAGCAAATTTTGAGCTTGAGAAAGTATCTTTTCATCTTTTATTGCTTTGATGACGTTTGTACCAAAGTCAAAGAAAAACAATCCAAACAACGCAACGACAAACGCCAACAAAAACAATTGAAATATCATTGATTTTGCGTACGTCCAATAATTGCTACCTGATAAGGTAAGTGTTTTTTTAAAATACATTTGTCATCTCCTCTAAAATAGTTTCAACTTTAAGTCGGCTCGCGAAGTTTCGGTAAAATCTACGTACTTGCAACAAGATAAGCAAGGTAAATATATCAACCACCATAAATAAAATAAAAACCGCAAAAAATAATATAATATGTTACAAATAGTTTCCTGTGAAATATAGGATATCAATAAATTAAACAAAGATAACAAGGCTTGCGCAACAAAAACGTTGAGCAATATACTCGCCACCATTTCCTTAAAATGCACGCTCCCCAAATGGAAGGAATACCCCAACGCAAAGGAAAATTTGTATCCGTCAAATAACATGCACGGAGGCGTCATAATCGCCAACGAAAATATTATAAAAAAGGCTATATAAAACAATACCGTAAGCGTAACTGACAGAGTATAAAAAGTTAGCCCACCAAACAATACGGAAAACAAAGCTATACATCCGCTTAAAAGTAGCATCCATATTTCATAAAAAGCTATTACCAACAACACAAAAGGCACTATATACAAAAACATTTCGTTTATACTGCGAATTACGTTGTTGTAACTGCGCGTACCGTATTTGATGTGTCTTTCCACAAAAGAAACGGCAAGACAAAAACTAATCAAAGTAATTACAAACGTAATAATCCAAAACCACACTACGTTTATACCAAACACTTCTTCTTGCCCGACGTTTACTATGGAAAAAAATTTAAATATTGAGTCGTAAAAATTTTCGAATACAACTTTTTCGTTTAGCGAAATCAAATCAAAAACGCTTTCAAAAAAATCCACTACTCCCAAAGCAGGCTGAAACAAAGCAAGCAACAGCGCAGACAAAAATACCAAAGGCAAAATAAATATAAAATTTTTAAAAATATACCGTACGGTTGATCTTGATTGCTGTCTCATACAAACCTCCTTTTTAGATTTTTTCCTTACCTTTAGTTTTTAACCTTAAGGCGCAAATTCCGTCAAAATATTATTGACGACGTAAAAATATTGTGGCGGGACAAATATCCTACCGTTTTGCAAACAGAGTAATTTTTTTTGTTGAAGCGAATAAAACACGTTGCCGTATTCTTTAAAAAAATCTTTTCCTGTTGACGCACGAAAATCGCTTACGTCAAAGCCAACGGTTTTGCGCAAATTTAAAAAAACAAATTCGAAACAAGCATCCTTTTGACTGACCTTTGTTTTTGTAGAAATTGGCAATACGTTTTGTTCGGTTTTTTCAAAATATTTATCCATACGCTTTGTGTTGGCGTATCTGACCCCTTCAAAAAAGCCGTGAGCCGATAAACCTACGCCGAGATAGTTTCCCCTATTCCAATAATTAAGGTTGTGACGGCACTCGTAACCTTGTTTTGCAAAGTTGCTTATTTCATACCTGCAGTATGATTTTTGCGCCAAAAATTCTACTGCAAAATCATACATATCGGCGGTATCGTCTTCCGTCGGCAAAATAATTTTTCCGTCTTTTACGCGCTTAAAAAGCTTTGTGCCTTTTTCCACAATCAGTCCGTAAACGGACAAATGCGTAGGATTTTTTTGAGTAACCGCCACAAGAGTATCAAACAGTTCTTTTTGTGTTTGTCCTTCTATTCCAAGCATAAGGTCAACGTTTATATTGTCAAAATATTTTTGAGCAATCGCATAGGCTCTGCAAAAATCGTTGTAAGTATGCGGTCTACCGAGATTTTTTAACAGTTTGTTTGACGCCGACTGCAAACCTAAAGATATTCTGTTTGCGCCTGCGTCAAAAGTAGCTTTTGCAAATTCCTCATTAAAACTATCGGGATTTGCCTCCAAGGACACTTCCGCATCAGGCAAAATATTAAAACAACGGTTTGCGTGTTGCAAAATCTCTCTTATTGCTTTTGCTCCAAGCAGACTTGGAGTACCTCCTCCGACAAAAACGGTAGAAAAAACACGATCTAAAAATTTTGGCGCATAAAGAGTCATTTCCGTCTTTAAACAGTGGACGTACCTTTCAAAATTGCTTTCCTGCCCTGCAAAACTGCAAAAATCGCAGTAAATACACTTGGATTTGCAAAAAGGTATATGAATATACAACCCCATAGGGTTTTTTAAATCTAAAGGAGAAACAAAATCAATCATCATCAATTTTGAGTATGGACATAAACGCCTCCGACGGGATTGATACGCTACCAACCTGACGCATACGCTTTTTGCCTTCCTTCTGTTTTTCCAACAGTTTCTTTTTGCGGGTAATATCACCGCCGTAACATTTTGCCAAAACATCCTTACGCATTGCTTTGACGGTTTCTCTCGCAATTATTTTTCCGCCGATTGCAGCCTGAATAGGTATTTCAAACATCTGACGAGGAATAACGTCTTTGAGTTTTTCTGCAATTTTTCTACCGCGAGCGTAGGCTCTTTCCTCCGGAACAATCATAGACAAAGCGTCGCATATTTCACCGTTGAGCATCATATCAAGCTTTACCAACTTGCAAGGTTTGTAGCCTTTAATCTCATAATCAAGACTTGCATAACCGCGCGTACGGGATTTTAAAGTATCAAAAAAGTCGTAAATAATCTCGTTTAGAGGAATTTCGTAAGTAATTCTCACGCGCTTGGTGTCGATATAGGTCATATCAATAAACACACCGCGTTTTTCCTGACACAAATCCATTATACCCCCCACGTACTCAGGCGGAGAATAAATAAATGCCGTAATGATAGGTTCTTCCATGTGTTCAATGGAAGTCACCGGCGGTAATTTTGACGGATTGTCGATATCTATCATTTCTCCATCAGTAGTATAAACGTGATAGCTAACGCTTGGAGCCGTTGTTACAAGGTCAAGGTCAAACTCTCTTTCGAGACGTTGTTGTATTACGTCCATATGCAAAAGCCCCAAAAATCCGCAACGGAAACCAAACCCCAACGCCAAAGATACGTCAGGATCGTACTGTAATGACGCGTCGTTGAGTTTGAGTTTTTCCAACGCGTCCTTCAAATCGTTGTAACGACTGCCGTCTGCAGGAAATATTCCGCAAAAAACCATTGATTGAACGTCCTTATAACCTTTAAGCGGTACGTCCGTAGGATTGTTTGCGTCCGTAACCGTGTCGCCGACGTGAGCGTCTGCAACGGTTTTAATACTTGCCGATATATAACCGACGTCACCTGCCTTTAAACAATCCGTCGCAAGCATAGACGGTGTAAAAATACCCACTTCCGTAACGTCGTAAATTTTTCCGCTGGAACGGAACATTTTGAGTTTTGTACCTACTTTTACGCTACCGTCAAATATGCGCACAAATAACAACACGCCTTTGTAGTTGTCGTAAACGCAGTCGAATATAAGTCCCTTTAAGGGGGCGTCTTCATCACCTTTGGGCGGTGGTACTTTTTTAATAACGTCAATAAGCACCTGCTCGATATTGATACCTTCCTTTGCGGAAATAAGCGGGGCGTCGTGCGCAGGCAAGCCTAATTCTTCAATTTCCTCCTTTGCCTCTTCTACCCGAGCTGATGCAAGGTCTATTTTGTTGATAACAGGCAAAATTTCCAAATCGTTATCCAGAGCAAGATAACAATTAGCAACGGTTTGAGCTTCTACGCCTTGAGTAGCGTCAACTATAAGTATTGCTCCTTCGCACGCCGCAAGACTACGCGACACTTCGTAAGTAAAGTCAACGTGCCCCGGAGTATCAATAAGATTGAGCGAATATTCTACGCCTTCGTACTCGTAGTTAATGGTAACGGGCGCAAGCTTAATGGTAATACCCCTTTCGCGCTCTAAATCCATAGAGTCAAGCAACTGTTCCTCCATATCTCTTTTTTGAACTCTGCCCGTAAACTCTATCAGTCTGTCTGCCAAGGTACTTTTGCCGTGGTCTATATGAGCTATTATGCAAAAATTTCTAATCTGATCCATTTTATTCATCTTTATATTATACCTAAAATTCTTGATGTAGGCAATGACTTTTGCGCAAAAAATTAGGATTTTTTGTTTATTAAAAACGTTGACTTATCTAAGGGTATAAAAGTAATTTGTATTTTGTAGTTTTTATAAAAAAGTTGTTTCAAAATCAATTTTAGAGTTGCCTTTTTGGCATAGTTATACTATAATTAAAGATACAATTAAAATATTTTTGTATAAATTTATACTAAATATATTTTAAACAAATCTATTTTTTAAGGAGAAAATTATGAAACGTATAGGAGCATTTTTATTGGGCATTATCGTCGGTATTATTTTAATTATCGGCGGTATTGCAGTGGCGTTATTCAGTATTTCACCCTCCACTTTCGGCATTGATCTCAACGACGAATGGGTTACCGAAGACAACAAGCAACTCGACAAAACCTCCTTTGCCGATATTATAGCAAGCGGAATAAATATGCTGTCAAGTGACGAACTGACTTTGCAACAAATACAAAACACGTACGGTATTGATTTGCTTAAAGAACTTGGTCTCGAAGGTGAAAATTATACTTCGCTAAAAAACCAAACTTTGACAAACATAACCAACAATCCTCAAGACGCTTTGTCAGGAGTAAAACTTGCCGACCTTTTAAACGGCAAACTCGGTCAAACTTTTGAATCCATACCCGATTCTCTCAAAGAAATATGGGAAGCCAACGGAATTTCGCTTGGGGATTTGTTTGGCGAAAACGTACTTTCTAAGCTTTTGGCTGGAGTTAAGTTGTCGGATTTGTCTGAAAGCTTAAAAACCTCGACAGGATTAACAAAAATCATTGCAGATAAAGATTTGGGCACTATTATTGAAGACCTCAAGAAGGAAAACAATGATTTTATCAAATCTCTTTTTCAAGACGTTTTTGTGGGCGAATTAATCAATTATTCCTTCCTGCAAGAAACCAACACTATTTCAAACTTGACTGAAATTGCGCCAGGAGTATATAGCAATGGATTAATTTACTTCCGTTTAAAAGCTAATTCGGAAGAAACAAGATATTACCTTGCAGAACTTAATTGTTTTGTAGAAAATCATATTCATACGGAGGATTGCTTTAAGCCAGTTTGGAAAGATGCAAACGATGCCGAACCTACCGCTTTGATGAGTACTTTTGCCAGCATAGAATTAGATGACCTTTTGAGTGGAAACTTTTCTATAGACGCCGAACTTGAAAATCTTAGAGTCGGAGAAATTCTTGATTATACTTGGGATAGTCTCAACGAATATTGGAAGAGCAACGGAAAAGAAGTGAGTGTTTTGCTCAACAATATTTATAGCAAAACAATAAAAGATTTGCAAAACGGTATTGACGTAAACGATATGCTTGAAGGCGTAAAGGTAAGCGACGTTATCACAATCAATCAATCCGACCCAATACTTTTGCAAATCATTGCCGACAAAGAAATACTCGACCTTGCTACCGAAATAGAACATATTTATTGTGGCGAAATGCAAGAGTTTGAATTGAAAGAAGTCGACGTATCCGCCTACTCTGACCTTACGCCGGGCGTAAAGTTTATAACGGAAGGTGGCGTAACATTGTATTCTAAACAACATCACGACGGAAAGTGGTACGAGGCAGAGCAAAACTGCTGGAAAACCGAAGACCACACAACTTCTAACGACCATACCGAAATATGCTACGAATTTGTTTGGTACAATTACGATAGTTCCGTTGAAGGCAACTACGTCAAAGTTACTGGTATTGACAAAATTATTGCAAACTCCACTATCTCCGACTTAAGTATTGACGATATAGTCAAAAAAATAAAGACTTTGCCCTACACCGAAGTAATAACGGAAACCGAGGGCGCGTTTACTTTAATTGCCCCAACTACCACCATCAACGATTTACCAACAGCATTGACAAACGCCATCAACACTAAATCCGTTGGAGAATTGATGAACGCAGGATTGTTTAGCTTGTCTACGGAAACTCAAAACATCTTTAACACTACAATCCCCGATTGGAAAAATATGACTGTATCCGAATTTTTGAATACTCTCTCTCAAAAACTCAATCAAATTCCGTAAATACAACTAAAATATAGCAAAAAGCGAACTTCAAAATCGAAGTTCGCTTTTTTATTAATTGTTTTTATGCAAGCGGTTTTGCCGAAAGTATCAATTCTCCGTTTATCTCGTCAACAGTAACGAGACTGTTGGGAGCAATTTTGTTTGCTATAATTTGTCTTGCAATCAAAGTTTCGACGTGCTGTTGAATAAATCTTTTTAGCGGTCTTGCGCCAAACGATACGTCAAAGCCGTTTTCTACTATAAACTTTTTTGCTTTGTCCGTAAGCTCTATTTTTAAATTATTGTCAAGCAGTCTGTTGTTTAAGGACGCGCACATAATATCCACGATTTTATTGACGTCAGACACAGTCAAAGGTTTGTAAAACACTATTTCGTCAAGACGATTTAAAAATTCCGGTCTAAAATGCATTTTTAACAGTTCGTTGACTTCGGCAACGGCAGAAGAAGTTAGTTGACCGTTGGCGTCTATATTGTTTAAAATAACGTTGCTACCAAGGTTTGAAGTCAAAATTATAACAGTATTTTTAAAGTCCACCGTTCTACCTTGTCCGTCGGTAATTCTTCCGTCGTCAAGTACCTGCAACAAAACGTTAAACACGTCGGGATGAGCCTTTTCTATCTCGTCAAAAAGTACCACGCTATACGGTCTACGCCTTACTGCTTCCGTCAGTTGCCCACCCTGATCGTAACCGACGTATCCCGGAGGAGCGCCAACGAGACGCGATACGGAAAATTTTTCCATATATTCGCTCATATCTATTCTTACAAGATTTTTTTCGTCGTCAAACAAGGTAAAAGCAAGAGTTTTGGCAAGTTCTGTTTTGCCTACACCCGTAGGCCCTAAAAACATAAAACTGCCTATCGGTTTGTTTGGGTCTCCTATACCAGCGCGACTGCGCAAAATCGCTTCGGCAACCTTGGTGACGGCTTCGTCCTGACCGATAACTCTTTTGTGCAAAATTTCTTCGAGATTAAGCAATTTTTCGCGCTCGCCCTCCATTAATTTGCTAACGGGAATATTGGTCCACTTGTGTACTATTTTTGCAATTTCCTCCTCGGTAACTTTGTCACGCAACAAGGTAGTTTCTTCCTTTGCGGACTTTTCAGCCGTTTGCAACTCTTTTTCCAACCGCGGGAGTTGACCGTACTTGAGTTCTGCCGCTTTATTTAAATCGTACTCTCTTTCGGCTTTTTCTATTTGCTGATTAGTTTCTTTTATTTGTTCACGGAGTTTTGCAAGTTTGCTTATGCTTTGTTTTTCATTTTGCCACCTTGCTTTGTCGGCGTCAAAATTGGCTTGCAAAACTTCAAGCTCCTTTTGAATATCCTTTAAATGCGCGACGGAAAGTTGGTCGCTTTCCTTTTTTAACGCAGCCTCTTCTATTTGCAACTGCATAATTTTGCGACGGACGTCGTCCATTTCGGCAGGCATACTGTCCATTTCCGTTTTAATCATTGCGCAAGCCTCGTCCACCAAATCTAAAGCCTTGTCGGGCAAAAACCTGTCGCTGATATAGCGGTTGGACAAAGTTGCGGCGGAAATCAATGCAGAGTCGGTAATTTTTACGCCGTGAAACACTTCGTAACGCTCCTTTACGCCACGCAAAATACTTATCGTGTCTTCTACTGTCGGTTCTGCGACAAAAACGGGTTGAAAACGTCTTTCCAGAGCAGGGTCTTTTTCAATGTATTCTCTATATTCGTCAAGAGTGGTTGCGCCTATACAATGCAATTCGCCACGGGCAAGCATAGGCTTAAGGATATTTCCTGCGTCCATTGCTCCGTCCGTTTTGCCCGCCCCAACTATAAGGTGCAATTCGTCAATAAACAGTATTATTTTGCCTTGGCTCTTTTTGACTTCGGACAAAACGGCTTTGAGACGCTCCTCAAACTCTCCCCTGTATTTTGCGCCCGCCACCAACGCGCCCATATCAAGACTGAAAATTATTCTGTCCTTTAAACCGTTGGGAACGTCGCCACGCATAATTCTTTGGGCAAGACCTTCGGCAATAGCCGTTTTGCCTACTCCGGCTTCACCTATGAGCACGGGGTTATTTTTGGTTTTGCGACTGAGTATCATGATGACGTTTCTTATTTCGTTTTCACGACCTATTACGGGATCTAATTTTTGTTGTTTTGCCAATTCAACAAGATTTGTGCCGTATTTTTTTAAAACGTCGTAAGTTGCTTCCGGATTGTCGGTAGTAATATTTACGTTGCCCCTAACAGACGCCAGCGCCTTTAAAAAATCGTCCTTTTTAACTCCAAATTGTTCAAAAAGCTTTTTTAGAGTTTCGTTAGGTACGTTTATCAACCCCAAAAATAAATGCTCGACGGAGACGTATTCGTCTTTCATTTGCTTTGCGGATTTTTCCGCATTGTCAAGCGCCTCGTTGAGAGCGTTGTCTACGTACAACTGTACGGAAGAACCGTGCATTTTGGGGAGCGACGATATTATTTTTTCCGTTTCCTTCTTTAAACCTTGCGCGTCTACGTTGCATTGCTTTAATAACTGAAAGTTAAGGTTATTGTCGTCGCAAATCAAGGCGTACAGCAAATGCGGTTGACCAACGGAAGAATTTCCGTTTTCACGCGCGAAGCTTTGAGCCTGAGTTAAAGAGGAGATGGAATTTTGCGTAAGATTGTTGTTCATTTTTTTACCCCCTGTTTATTCATATATTTTATTTTAAAAGTAAATTGTCTTTTTTTAAATTTTTTAAATACTCTATTTCAATAATATTAGATATTTTTTCACCAAAATTAAGGTTTGAAAAATAAAGATTTAATAGATAATCAAAAGTTTTTATATAATCCGTTATCGCGTTGCCGAGAATTTCGCAATCAAAGACGTCATCTCCTTCAATAAAAAATCTGCGTAAATACCGCCCGCCGTCTATATTGCAATCAATTTTGCCAAGATATTTTTCCTCCAAAGCCAAAAACAACCAATAAAAATTGTTGATTTCAAATAGTAATTTGGGGTTTGTGCTCCTTAGACTGACTTTAAGCTCCATCTTTACACCGTCGTCGTAGGCAAACAACTCTATACCGTATTTAACCGTAGGATTGTACCTAAAACTTATTGCCGAGCATATAGCGGCAAGATTGGGAGATTGTTGCGACACAAATTTGAGCGACTGCGTTTGCTCTACCAACGTCTCCATACACTTAAAAATATTTTCAAAGCGCTTTTCGGGAGTTTCAAATGAAAGATACTCTGCAAGTATGGTATTGATCATATTGCTCCTGCTTAGCCCCCTTTTGTAAGCTACTTTGTCAAGCATACTAACTAACTGATCGTTTAAAACAAGACTATAAATACTTTTTGACATTTGTAATTCTTTCCTTTTTCTACATATATATTATACCAACAATCGAAATTTGTCAACAAAATTATTAATTTTATTTACAAATTATTAAATAATTATAAACATTATTAGCAAATTAAAATTTTTTTGACGTTTTATTAAAAATTGTTGCCAAAAAAAGTTTGTGGTGATACAATTTTTGCATGAAATTTTTAAAGATCGATAGATGCCAAGCGCAAAAATATTTAGACAAAGTAGGTATTACAGGCGCTAATATCAACGGATTTTTGTATGCAAATCCCGACGTTGACCAAATTTTTAGCAACGAAAATTTTTCCGGATTATTAGTTTGCGACAGAGACACCACACTACTACATTCCAACGACCAAGAGTTTTTGAGCAACGCGTACGATTTTGTACCTGACACGGCTTTTTTCAGTTGTGTGGAGTACTCTTCTTCTCTATATTTGCAAAAAACAAAAGGAGCGGTAATAAACTCTTATTGCCATATTTTGGCGTATTTAAAGGACTTTCCGCCGTCGGATTTGCCTTTAGCCCCAACGGGACTGACTTTAAAACGCATAGACCTAAAAGATTTAGACGTAATAAACGATTATTACACCTACAAAAGCCCAACCAGTCGCGAACGTCTTGAAAAGGAAATTTCTTCAAGAGACAGTAGCGCTTTGTACGACGGCGACAAAATCCTTGCGTGGAATCTTTTGCACAAAGACTATGCAATGGGCGTAATGTTCGTTCCGCCGGAGCAACGTGGCAAAGGTTACGCGCAGATCGTCGCAGGAGACCTCTTAAAAAAAGTTTTAGCAAAAGGCAAACTCCCCTACGTACAGATAGTTGACGGAAATATAGCAAGTCTTTCGTTAGCGACAAAGCTCGGTTTTGAAAAAGTTTTTGAAGCTTGTTGGCTAAAAAAACACGATTGACACAACGACGTAAAAACTGAAACAAAAAAGCAAGTACTGAAAAAAATTTTGTACTTGCTTTTTTATTGATTTTTTAGCAAAAATTATGCAAAGTTGATATTAAACGAAATAAAAGTTTACGTTTAAAGTCAGTTGATAAAAAATATAGTCAAGACTCGGAGCTCCGCCGTCAAAAGATGCCATTTGTTCAAGCGCAACGCTAAAAAGTCTTTCCACCTGAAGTTTGCTTTCTTTTGTTAATTTAGAAAAATCTAATGATTCGTTAAATTCTTTCACTCTATCAACTGCCGTTTTTGTATTTTTGACACACTGCTCAAGCGAAAGTTTAAATAATTCTAAAATTGCATCCAACTCTTGCGTTGTTTTGTTGACAGTAAGCTCGGCTTTAACTTTGTCGAAAAGCGCGCCGAAACTATTTTTATAATCTTCTTCTAAAAAGGAATAACGGTAATCCTTGTTACCCGTTTTTTCAAGCAAAATATTTTCCGTCTCCGATTGCATTTGTTCTATAATGACTTGGATATACTCTGCCTTTGGCAAATCTTCGTAAACGAGTATTTCAAAAACTGCTTGATATACACGGTAATCTTTCTTGTATGCAAGAGTTATTGAAGTTTGCCCGACGTCGCTATTGTCAAAATTTTTTATTATAAGTTGGTCGTAAGGCACCGTAATAGTTTTGCCGTCAACCATTATGCTTGCTTTTACCTGACTTAAATCAGGAAGCTGATTGACGTGTACTTTTTGCGGAAGAGAATCAGTATCAAGATACAATTCTCCCAAGGCAGGCGTCGTAATAGTAACACTAAAAAAAGCTTTAAGCTTGCCGTATACGACGTAAACCCTATGCGTACCCAAAATTGTGGTATCAAGTTTGCCTATTACAACTTCCGTCAACTCAAGCTGACGTTTTTTGCCGTTTTGTTCAACATAAATTTTTATTGCGTCATAATCAAATGATTCGCCTTGCTCTATAGTAAGATTTACTTCGGACGTATCTAAAATCAACTCAGAGGAAAAAAGAAATTCGCAACCGACAAAACATACCGTATAAACTATCAAAAGACATACCAAAAAAAACAGTTTATTTAATTTAAACCGCTTATTCATACGCCACCCCCTATTTTAATCGGTATGGAAATATTTAAAGCATAATCACAAGCTGAAACTTCCAAAACGGTATTTGAGTTTAAAATATAATCAGTAACGTCAACGCTGATATCTCCAAAAACGTTTCTATTGGGAAGCGAACACGGAATATTGACGTATCCTTCGCCAAAAGAAACCTTTATATACATTAATTCAAAATCTTCTTTAACGGAAAGTTGCAAATAAACCCTACCGTTTTGTTCCATCAGCGTTAAATTGTTTGCGTCAATTACGGGTGCGCTACCGTCAAGATATATCGAAAACTGTATACTGTTGGCAGTATTTGCTTTGTAATATTCCGATTCCGTAGTAAGCCACAAATAAACCGTATCACCTGCCTTTAATTCAGGAAATTCAGCAAGATCAAAAGTAAAACTTATACGCTCGTATTGCAATTTATGCATACTTTTAAGCGTTCTATAAACTTTGAGTTTTGTACCCATCTGCTCGCCAGATGCCGTTGACGCATACAAATATAAATTTTTTGACGCCCTTGTAATAGGCAAATCAATATAAGCAATTTTTGTTCTTTCGGTATTTGTATTTAAGGTGCTTAACGAAAGCTTAAACATATCTACGGTTGATTCGTCGCCATCCGCCAAATTTTGTCCCAAAACTTTTTTGTTGTTGTCGTAAAGCATTGGCGCTCCTATATAGGTTTGCTGATTCTGCGTGTCAAAAGCAGAAATATCAATTGACGGAATATCCGACCAATCTCCGTAATATGCAAGCCACGGCAAGCTCAAAGTCTCGCCATCCGCCGTAGACATAGTCAAAAATCCTTCAACGTAGCATCCGTTAGGATATTTAGAAAGATATTGTTTTGCGCTATTAGACAAAGTGATTTTTACCTTTATGCGATTGATAGAATTTGCCGTAGCCGTAGTTGTAAATTGCGATTTTTCCACTCCGTCGACAAAAACTACCGCGCTAAAATCAAGGCTATAAGTAGAAGTAGTCATTACAGTGTTGTCCGAAGATATTTTTGCCGTATTTACAATAGTTGTCACGGTATAAGTTTTTGAAACTCCACCAAAATTTGTCAATAAAACGTCAAGAGTATATTTTCCACTCCTTGCGATGTCGTCACCCAACTCAAGCTTGGGTTGGCCCGTAAAGGTTGACTCAAGATAAGCGTTGGCAGAAGTCGCGTTTTTTACGTTGGCAAGACCTGCGCCTTGATGTCTTACCGAAGCAACGCTTCCGTCAACAAAATAAACGGGCGTTGCAGTACTTGACAATACGTTTTTGACTACTTGCGCAAGTTGCCTGTCGTCCGCGTTTTTGTAAGCGTCAAGAGTCTTTAAATATTGTTTTACCAAAGCACAAAGAGCAGATACGTTTGGCGCAGACATACTCGTACCTGAATTATATTCCGTAAAAGAATTGTTTGAGATATCCTTTTCGTCAATACTTGCGCTCAAAACTTTTCCTCCAAACGCGGTTATTTCCGGCTTTAAGGTAAGGTCGCCGTTTGGCCCCCACGAAGAAAAATCAGACATCAAATAACAAGCGTTCGTTTGCGAAAAAGTAATTTGCCCGCCGACGTCCGTTTTGTCAAAAAACTCACCGTCGGTTTTGCTTACGATAAAACTCGGTATGGCCGATTTGTTTGGATAGTCTATTTCTACCGTATCCATCATAAAGTTTGCAGGGCCGTAAACGTTGTTTATGATAATCATACCAACAGCGCCCTGTTCACGAGCTACGTTGTGCTTTGTCGAAAAATTGTCTATCCCCCTGTCTACGACGACAAATTTACCTTTTACGTCCTTGCCGACGTAATTTTCCACACGACCAAGCCCAACGTAAAGGTAATCATAAGCCACCGTAGGGGTTGTTCCGTCGTTGAAAATTATATCGTCAAATTCATACGTTTTGCTGTTTTCGTCAACAAACAGCTCGGTAAATACCTTGTTTATGCCGTCTATTAAAATATATTTTGAAGCGTACGCGTTTATTGACGCCACCGCGTAGTTAGAAATATAAGATGCCGTACTCGCAAGCAAGCCGTTGTCGGGGTACGCCGAAGACGTGTCGCCCAAAACAGAGCCGTAACCGGAATAATAATCATTGCCCGAAGCCGAGCAAATAATAACCCCCGCCTCGTAAACTTTAAGCATACACTGGTTAATAAAGGCGTTGCTTTCGCTGTATTCCATACTTAATCCGCTTGCCACTCCAAGGCTTAAGTTGGCAACGTCCGCCCCAAGCACCGCGCAGTCGCTTAATGCGGACATTATTTCCTCCAAACCAGCGGTTATTGCCTTATCGTCAAAAACTTTCATCAACGCCAACTGACAATTAGGCGCAACCCCTACCACTGTGTTTGCGTCGTTGCCTCCAACTATTCCGGCAACGTGCATACCGTGACCAGCAGAAGCAGAAAACACGTCAAAATCTTTACCATCATAATCAAAAGCATAAGGAACTTTATTGTCGTGGTAAACTCCAAAGTGAGCAAGCTCTTCCACTCCTTCCATTTGAGAACTGACAAGTTGGTCTTGCTCCCACAAACCTTTTACTTTTTGCGAAGTGAGTTTTACTTTTGTATCCGACAAATCTTGCAAACAATCGTGGTTGAGATTAAACCCCGTATCAATAACCGCCACCAACATCCCGTCCCCTTTAAAAGGCGTATCGTTTTTGAAAATTCCTTCGTTATTAAGATCGGCGTAATGGTCGTTGGTAGTTTCAGCGTCGTCAAAATCCGTAGTTGTTTGAAGTTGTTTGGCGCTAAACTCAATATTTGCAAAAACTTTTGTACCCGTTGCGTTTTGTATTTGCGGTAAGTCCACTATATCTACCTTTGCGCTTATTCCCACGGTAATATCAACGTAAGTATTGCGTACTTCGCCACCCAAAACGGAAACTATCCCGCTCAATTTGTCAACCTGTTGCATAAGTTGCGCGCGTTGCTCTTTGCCTTGCTTGGTAGTTAAATACTGCGCATAACTCAAAGCGCTTCCGCTTTGCTGATATATATCAATCAAGCTTTTTGTCGGAAGCGTAAGAAAAACAACGGCAGTTTTTTTGTCTTTGCTTACGTCCATAGTTATGCTTTGCGTATCGGGGCATATTTTGTCATAGTCCACTACCGCGCAAGATACGAGTATAGGCAAAATCAAAACCGTAATTACGTAAAAAACAACGAGAAAAAAAATAGTTTGTTTTTTGAGTTTCATCAATACCCTCCAAAGTAAAATTTTTGTCCACAGCACAACTTTAAATAATGCTATTATTTTACTATATATTTATTAAATTGACAATTATTTTAACAACTTAAATACCCTACGTATTTACGTAGGGTAAAAATTATAAATCAAGATTAAATTAATACGGTCTTTGTTCTTTTGCTACAAAAGCAAAAGCAACCGCGCCCGGTCCTACGTGACAGGAAATAGTCGGCCCCATCAATCTTATTTCTGGAGTTATACCGAATTTTTCCTTAACGCTGTCGGCAAATTCTCGAGCAAACTCCTCATTACCAGTATGTACAATCGTCGGATAACAATCATCTTCGGCAAAAGTGAGTTTTTCTACGTCTTCAAAAATAGACTTCATACACTTGCGCTTTCCGCCGGGGACTTTTTTGATAACTTTGAGTTTGCCCTCTTTGTCAAAGGTAATTACGACTTTAAGTTGCAATATAGTACCGACGGTCGCAGCCGCGCCACTGACTCTGCCACCTTTTTTAAGATGAAATAAATCGTCCACCATAACAAAATGTTGCAATCTATGTTTAATTTCCTGACAATAATCATATACTTCTTGTAGGGATTTGCCTTCATCACGCATTTTTGACGCAATACGTACCAAAATGCCTTGCCCTACCGTCGTCGTGCAACTTTCAATAACCTTGAGATTAAAGTCAGGATACGTTTGTTTGATAATTTCGCCTGCTTCCTGCGCGTTTTCAATAGTATTGGCAAGTCCGTAGCTTATTGTAAAGTGCAAAACGTCTCTGTGTCCTTGCTTTGCAATATGCTCAAAATAATCACGGTGAATTTCCGTATTGTTTTTGGAGGTAGATATATTAATGTTTTTGTCTTTTAACAATTCATAAAATTTGTAATACTCTTCTTGAGTTTTGAAATTATCTTGCAAAAACTCCGTATCGTTACCTTTTTGTATAGTTATAGTCAAGGGCAAAAATCCACAACCTATTTGCTGAACTTCACCGTACGTCAAATCTGCAGTGCTGTCTGTGGATAGAAAAAATTGTCCCATAATGGTCTCCTTAAAAAAAATCGTGTTCACTTATTATTAATCTACCACATAATAATTTTTTTTTCAATTATTTTGATTAAATTCCTTGATTTTTTTTTGTTTATTTGTTATTATAACAAAGCAAAACACGCGGGAGTGGCTCAGTGGTAGAGCGCTGCCTTGCCAAGGCAGATATCGCGGGTTCGAATCCCGTCTCCCGCTCCACTTTTATTAAAATTATGGCGCCATGGCCAAGCGGTAAGGCAAAGGTCTGCAAAACCTATATCCCCCGGTTCAAATCCGGGTGGCGCCTCCAACACGTGTTGACAAAAAAGATGCCAACCGAAAAACCCGAGATTTTCTCGGGTTTTTTGCTTTTTAGGGAAGATTTTTGTGATTGTTTATCATAGATGCTTTTTTCTCGTTTCAAAAAAGATTTGTTAAACAAAAAAGCCAGATCGATTGAAAAGCTCATATAAATATGATATAATTAAATAATAAAGGCAACAAATGTTAAGATGGAATATTATGATAGATTGCATCAAAGACGTTATAGTTATAATAGTTGCTTAATAATCTTGTTTGGGAGGATTTTATGCGCGAAGGAACAAGCGGTTTTTGGGTAACAGAAAAAGACGGAAAGATAAGTATAGGATATGAGGATTACGGTGTATCTGAATTTGGCGGTGGTGATTTTGAAAAAACATATTATTTAGACGAGGAAAATTCAAAAAAGTTCACTTCTGAATTAAAAAAAGAGTACCAAGGCGATTTAGAGGAAATGATCGAAGCAGCCTTTGGACGAGGCTTCAGCGATTCGAAATTCTGGGATTTTTGCAAAACCCACGGGATAAAATATTCATCCTCCACGTGGAGTGGCTAAACGACAAGGATATGTTAAGTTATGATTTATATTGTTTGCGAGGACTATTGTAAATCAATGCTGTTAGCGTCTCATATTAGCTTACGCTCATAAAAAAAGAATAAAACTAATTACGCATAATATACTATTTGTGTCATACTATATCATATTTTAAAAAAAATTAATATAAAACTAAATTAATTGACACCTATTTAACCTCAATTACGGTTAAGTAGGTGTTTCTTTTGTTATAACTGCGCCTTTTGGGGAAATACTTTTTTTAGGAGATAAACAAATGAGCAACCGATTGCAATACGAAACAAGTCCGTACTTGTTGCAACACGCAACTAACCCAGTAAACTGATACCCTTGGGGATTTGACAAGGCTTTGCCAAATTGACTACCACCCCGACTTGGAAAAAATCAGGCAAAAACAGGAAGAATTTTTGCTTAACGTAGCAAGCGGATACCCAATACGATAATTTGATTTGTTAATTTTTGACAAATTAATCTTGTAATCATATTAAAATTTATTTAAATAAAACAATTTGAGTTGACAAACAGTTAAAATTATGCTATTATACCATTTGTCTGCAAACTTTATTTGCCGATGTGGCGGAATCGGCAGACGCAAGGGACTTAAAATCCCTCGAAGGCAACTTCGTACCGGTTCAAGTCCGGTCATCGGCACCAATAACAAAATAAAACGAACCTTGATGAAAAGTCAAGGTTCGTTTTATTTTTTATGCTCGCTTATATCTTATTTAGTATTCTATACCTTTGCGCGCCACTACTCCATTATTAAACGGATGTTTTTCTGCCTTGACAAAAGAAACGTAATCAGCAAGAGCTTTAAGTTCTTTTGGAACGGAGTGTCCCGTCAAAACAAGTTCGGTAGCATCGGGTTTAGCGTTGACAAAAGCAATAGCTTCTTCCAAGTTAAAAATCTCAAGATTAACAGCGTCGATAAATTCATCCAAAATCACCACGTCGTAATTTTGCATTTCTTCCTTAGCTCGGTCAAGAAGTTTGTGAGCGTACAATTTGTAATCGTTTTTTTGTTTTGGAGTCATACTAAAGTAAAAAGGCAGTTTTATCGGCGCATCACCCAACGTTATACCCGATATTTTTTTAAGCACGCATAGTTCGGAAGAATTTGCATCTTTTAAAAACCTCGTTAAAAACACTTTGTTGCCTGCGCCTACGCTCCTTATTGCCAAGCCAATAGCGGAAGATGTTTTGCCTTTTCCGTCGCCATAATAGATATGAACGTATCCTTTAGTCATTTTTAGTCTCCTTACAACTACATATTAACACATAGCTTGTAATAAATGCAAGCGGTAATTGACTTTTTAATTAAGTAGTAGTATAATTTTGATATGAATCTCAAATCACTAACAAAAAATTTTAAAACTTTAGCTATTATCGGTATGTGCAAAAACGCAGGCAAAACGACAGCCTTAAATTTGCTACTCGACCAAAGCGGATTGGCAGTTACCTCCGTCGGAAAGGACGGCGAAACGGTTGACGCTATAACAAAAACACCAAAACCGCAAGTCTTTGTAAAGCAAGGCACGCTAATCGCAACAGCTTCTTCGCTTTTGCCGGCATGCTCCGTATCGAGAGAAATTTTGTGCGCAACGGGCATACCGTCGCCCATTGGCGAAATTATAATTTTTAAATGTATAGACGACGGATTTGTAGAAATTGCAGGTCCTTCTATTTCTTCACAATTGGCAGAATTAAAAGAACTTTTTTTTCAATTTGGAGCGACAAAAATCATTATTGACGGCGCTTTAAGCAGAAGATCAATTTCTTCGGCAAAAGTAGCAGATGCTTCCGTTCTTTCAACAGGAGCGTCTTACGACAAAAATATGCAGGTAGTGATTGACGATACGGCTTTTATATTGGATTTGTATTCTCTCCCCACTCTTAACTTTGAACCAAACCCCACAACAAATATTGAAGAAGAAATAAATCGAGGCAAAACAGAAATTTTTACGTCGGGAGCATTAAGCGAAAGCCTGCTTAAAAAAATTTCCACTTTAAAAAAAGTAAAAGATATAACTATCGGCGTAGAAGACGCAAGCAAAATTCTTGCGTCAAAGGAAACGGTTTATAATTTTTTAAACCGTGGCGGAAAATTACAAACACGCAACCACATAAAAATCGTTGCAGTTACCGTCAACCCTTATTCTGCCTATGGTTGGCAGTTTGATAAAGACCAATTTAAAAAACAAATGCAACGGCGAACACCTTTGCCCGTCATCAACGCTATGGAGGTAAATTAATTATGGATTTTGAACAAAAAAGAAACATAGGTTTTGTTTATTTGTTGGAAAATCTTTCGCCTAAATCCGGATTTGGCAAAAAAGCAGTCAAGGACATTGCTCCATACTCTGATATTAAAAGCCTTAAAGAAGAACAACACAATCTTGCCGTCTTATTAAAAAAACTCAAAGCAAATGAAAAAGTTTTTGACGGTGTCAACACAATACTCGCCCACGTAAAAGATATCGGCGGTACTTTTTTGCGTTTGGGCGAAGCTCTTGCAGAAACGGAGCTTTTTGAAATCAAAAACTTTTGCGCTTTGTCTCAAAATCTAAAAACCGAATTGACTAAATTAGATCTCGATTCAGTTGACCTCACGCTCTTTGATCTTAAGAAGCCTTTAGATATACTCAACAAAAGTAAAACGGAAGGATTTTATATTTCCGACAATCACTCAAAAAAACTAACAGAATTGAGAGCGGAAAAACGTCGTTATACCGCCCTAATGAGCAATCTTGTTGGTGAACAACGCGAAGAAATGCGTTTAAAACATCTTGATTTGTCCGCCAAGGAGGAAGAAGAAGAATTTCGCTTAAGAAAAATCCTGTCGCAAAAATTGAAGCCGTATTACGAAAGTTTTTCTCACAACGCCAAAACTATGGCGCGTTTGGATTTACTCATACAAAAAGCTTTTTTAGCCATACAAAATAACGGCATTTTGCCGATTATTGATGAAGAAAAATTTGAATTAAACGAAGCAATCAACCCCTATATCGCAAACTTATTAAATGAAAACGGCAAAACTTTTTCTACTATTTCAATCATAGTAAGTGGCGTTACCGTAATAACCGGCGCTAATATGGGAGGAAAAACCGTAGCGCTTAAGACCGTTGCCCTAAACGCCTTTTGCGCAATGTGCGGATTTCCCGTATTTGCAAAAAGCGCAGTTTTGCCATTTTTAAATTTTGTGGAAATTTTGTCGGAAGATTTGCAATCCTCCGAACGTGGTTTGTCGAGTTTTGGAGGAGAGATAATAAAGGTTAATCAACTTTTTAAGCAAGCCAAAACGTCTCGCGGATTATTGCTTATCGACGAATTTGCCAGCGGAACAAACTTTGAAGAAGGCGCAAAAATATTTTCGGCGTTATTAAGAGCGCTTAAAAACACACCTTCTTACGCCCTACTTACCACACATTTTGACGGAGTTTGCAAGGACGCCACGGAGCGTTATCAAATAATAGGTCTAACAAACGAGGCAAAACAAAAACTTAATAACGTTAAAAACGTTCAAAAGGAAAATATTGTAGAATATATGAATTACGGCTTGATAAAAACCGACAAGTTGACTAAAATCCCCAAAGACGCGTTAGATATTTGCGCAATTTTGGGTATGTGCGACGAAATACTTTCTCTCGTAGAAAAACAGTAATTTTATTGACATTTATACCGATTTTATGCTACAATATAAAAGACAAATATCTATATATTAATAGAGGCGCGCAACACAAGGTAAGTTCTTATTGCTCCGTGCGGACGGAAGGAATCGAATGTATGTTGCGCCGAAAGTAGTTACCCTATCCGCATAGGCTACTACTTGGGGGCTACGCTCAGCGCGTTGTCACTGTCATACAAACAAAAACGTATGGTGCGCTATTAAACACTTTTTAGTGTTTTGTAGCGCATTTTTTATTTTTTAGGAGGGCAAAAATATGGAAGAATCATTAATCAGATTGCGTATGAGCGCGCACGACGCTCATTACGGTGGAAATCTCGTAGACGGAGCAAGAATGCTCGGTTTGTTTGGCGACGTTGCAACGGAGTTACTTATTCGTCTCGACGGCGACGAAGGTTTGTTTTGCGCTTACGATAACGTAGAGTTTTTGGCGCCCGTATATGCGGGAGATTTTATTGAAGCTCGCGGACGTATCGTAAAGGTAGGCAATACTTCGCGCAAAATGGAGTTTGAAGCCGTCAAAATAATTGCCCCACGTCCCGACGTAAACGATTCTGCTGCTGACGTTTTGAAAACGCCTATAGTCGTATGCAGAGCAAGCGGTACTTGCGTTGTACCAAAAGACAAACAAAGGGGTAAAAATTAATATGCAAAAACTAATTATTACTGCGGCAATTTGCGGTGCGGAAGTCACAAAACAACACAACCCTGCCGTCCCCTACACCGTTAAAGAAATAGCAAGAGAGGCAAAAAGCGCTTACGACGCAGGCGCGTCTATAATTCACTTGCACGTTCGCGAAGACGACGGAACTCCAACTCAAAGCGCAAAACGTTTTAAAGAGTGTATGGAAGCAATCAAAAAAGTTTGCCCCGACGTCATTATTCAACCTTCTACGGGTGGCGCCGTAGGTATGAGCAACGACGAAAGACTTCAACCCGTTTCGCTTTTGCCCGAAATGGCCACTTTGGATTGCGGTACGTGCAACTTTGGCGGAGACGAAATTTTTGTCAACACCGAAAACACAATTGTCGAATTTGCTCAAAAAATGACGGAAAAAGGCATCAAGCCGGAATGCGAAGTTTTTGACAAAGGTATGATAGATATGGCTTTAAGACTTGCAAAAAAAGGATATATCCCCTCACCGTTGCATTTCAATTTTGTAATGGGTGTAAACGGCGGTATAACGGGTACGGTAAGAGACCTTTTGTTTATGAAAGAAAGTATACCAAGCGACAGCACTTTTACCGTATCGGGCGTAGGCAAATGCCAGTTAGAAATGGCAACGGCGTCCATCCTTTTGGGTGGTCACGTCCGCGTAGGTTTTGAAGACAACGTCTATCTTAAAAAGGGCGTTTTGTTAAAAAGCAATGGCGAAATGGTAGAAAAAATAGTAGCAATAGCAAGACTTTTGGGCAGAGAAATTGCCACCCCTGACGAAACGCGTCAAATATTGGGATTGAAAAATTAAAAATCAAAACATCAAAGTTATTTAAGACAGTACAAGGATAAAGGAGAATTTTTATGGAAGAAATCAAAGGCAATAAATACGGTACGCATAGAGTTATAGAACCACAAGGTGTTTTGACTCAAGCCGCGCGTAAAATAGACAATGATATGAGCAAAGTTTACAGCAACGAAATAGTATGCGACGTTATATCGCTCAACATTGACTCAGCCTCCTTCACTCAAATCGAAAAGGAAGCAGGCGGAGACGAAGAAAAAATCAAAGCCAAAATTATGGAAATCGTAAACGAACGTGGCAAAATGCAAAACCCGGTCACTGGCAGTGGCGGAATGTTTATCGGAGTAGTTTCTCACGTTGGCAATGACCTGAAAAACTGCGGTCTTAAAGTGGGCGACAAAATAGCTTCTTTAGTTTCGCTCTCTCTCACGCCGCTTAATATCACCAAAATCAAAGCCGTACATAAAGCAATAGATCGCGTAGACGTCGAAGCCAAAGCCGTCCTTTTTGAAAGCGGTCTCTACGCCGTTTTGCCCAACGATATGCCAGAAAATCTTGCTCTTGCAGCCCTTGACGTTGCAGGCGCACCAGCTCAAACGGCAAAACTCGTACAAAGCGGTGACACCGTACTCGTACTCGGCGCCGGCGGAAAAAGCGGTGTCTTGGTTTGTTATGAAGCAAAAAAACGCGCAGGTTGTACGGGTAAAGTCGTAGGCGTTGTTCTTTTTGAAGAAGACGCCCGCAAAATTAAGGAACTTGGTATCGTAGACGAAGTAATCGTAGCTTCAGCAACCGAACCTATCACCGTACTTGAAAAGGCTCTCGAAGCTAACGACGGTAAGGAATACGACGTTTCCATCAACTGCGTAAACGTTCAAAATACTGAAATGACCACTATTTTGCCCGTACGCGACGGTGGTACGGTATACTTTTTCTCTATGGCTACGAGCTTTACAAAAGCCGCTTTGGGCGCTGAAGGCGCAGGCAAGGACGTAAATATGATTATCGGCAACGGATACACCAAAGGTCACGCCGAAATTACTCTTAACGAACTTCGTGAACACGAAGGAATTCGCAAACTTTTTGAAAATACTTACGCATAGGAGTAAACTATGGATAGAAAAATTTTTACCGATATACCCGATAAGGATTGGAACGATTGGAAATGGCAAATTCGCAACCGCATTGAAACGCTTGATCAATTAAAAAAATACGTTAATCTCACTCCCGACGAAGAAGAAGGTGTAAAAAAATGCCTTGGCAAACTACGTATGGCTATTACACCCTACTATCTTTCACTTATAGACCTTGACGACCCATACGACCCCGTACGCAGGCAAGCTATACCTACGGCAGACGAACTTTTCGTTTCTTCCGCCGATCTTGACGACCCCTTGCACGAAGACACCGACAGTCCCGTGCCCGGCCTTACTCACCGTTATCCCGACAGAGTATTGCTTTTGACTACAGACCAATGCTCTATGTATTGCCGTCATTGCACGCGCAGACGCTTTGCAGGACAACACGATTGCGAAGTAAGCAACGACAAAATAGATAAATGTATCGAATACGTACGCAACCACCCCGAAGTACGCGACGTGTTACTTTCTGGCGGAGACGTACTTTGCTTGTCGGACGAAAAGTTGGAGTACATTATTTCTAAACTGCGCGAGATAGAACACGTTGAAATTATCCGTCTCGGCAGTCGTACGCCAATAGTTATGCCACAGCGCATTACCAAAGAGCTTTGCGATATGCTAAAGAAATATCATCCAATTTGGCTCAATACGCATTTCAATCACCCGAAAGAAATGACGCCCGAAGCCAAACGCGCTTGCGCAATGCTTGCAGACGCAGGTATTCCTCTCGGAAACCAAAGCGTATTGCTTGCAGGCGTAAACGATTGCCCTGCGGTAATGAAAAAACTTGTTCACGAATTGGTAAAAGCGCGCGTACGCCCCTACTACATTTATCAATGCGATTTGTCAATGGGCTTGGAGCATTTCCGTACGCCCGTTTCAAAGGGAATAGAAATAATCGAAGCTTTGCGCGGACATACTTCCGGCTATGCCGTGCCAACTTTTGTAGTCGACGCGCCCGGTGGCGGTGGAAAAATACCCGTCATGCCAAACTATCTTATTTCGCAATCTCCTGACAAAGTGATTTTGCGTAACTTTGAAGGCGTTATTACAACCTACACTCAACCTCTTGACTACAAAAATCAATGTCATTGCAAAGACTGCGAAGAAAAACGCAAACAAATGCAGGGCGTTGCGGGATTGCTTGAAGGTAATGCAATGAGTCTCGAACCGGCAAATCTCGAAAGACGTAAACGTCACTCAAAGGAGAAACAATGAGCAAACTTAATTTAGACAAAAATTTAATCAATAAAGCAAGAGCCCACGCAAAAAATATAGCGCGCGATACTCAAAACTTTATTGACAAGCATACTACCGTCACGGTTGAACGTACCGTTTGCCGTCTGCTTGGTATCGACGGAGTAAACGCCTTTGAAAATCCCCTACCCAACGTAGTTGTCGAACATCTCGTAGACAAAAATATACTTTCGGGCGGGAGCGCATATTACGTAGGCAACGCCATTTGCAATCTCGGTCTTTCCCCGCAACAAATAGCGGAAGGAATTAACAAGGGCGAAATCGACCTATCTACGTTGCCACGCAAAGATATTACGGAAGTAAGAAAAGCCCTTGCTTTATACGTCGATAATACCATCAACAAAATAGACGGCAACGTCAAAGCAAGACAATCTTACCTTGATAGATTTGGAGACAAACAAGGAGCGTATTTGTACATCATAGTTGCAACAGGCAACATTTACGAAGATATAGTTCAGGCAAAAGCAGCGGCAAAACAAGGCGCTGATATTATTGCCGTTATCCGTACAACTGGACAAAGCTTATTGGACTACGTCCCCTACGGCGCAACGACGGAAGGTTTTGGCGGTACTTACGCCACGCAAGAAAATTTCCGTCTTATGCGAAAAGCGCTGGATGAAGTCAGCGAAGAAGAACACCGCTACATAAGACTTTGCAACTACTGTTCGGGATTATGTATGCCGGAAATCGCCGCTATGGGCGCATTGGAAAGATTAGACGTAATGCTCAACGACGCTTTGTACGGTATTTTATTCCGTGACATCAATATGAAACGTACGATAATTGACCAATTTTTCTCACGCGTAATTAACGGTTACGCAGGGGTAATCATTAACACAGGCGAGGACAATTATCTTACTACTGCCGACGCAGTTGAGGAAGCTCATACCGTACTTGCCTCGCAATTTTTAAACGAGCAATTTGCATTGCTCGCAGGTTTGCCTGAATCTCAAATGGGGTTAGGTCACGCCTTTGAAATAGACCCTGCCGTTAAAAATGGATTTTTAATGGAATTGGCGCAAGCTCAAATGGCAAGAGAAATATTCCCCAACGCTCCGCTCAAATATATGCCTCCGACAAAACACATGACTGGCAATATTTTCCGTGGACATATTCAAGACGCGCTCTTTAATATGGTAACCGTTATGACGGGACAAAAATTGCATTTACTCGGTATGATGACGGAAGCTTTGCATACGCCCTTTATGTCGGACAGAGCGCTTGCTATCGAAAACGCACAATACGTATTTAATACGATGGCGGATTTAGGCGACGAAATCAACTTTAAGGAAGGTGGTTTTATTCAATCCCGCGCGCACGAAGTATTGTCAAAAACCACTACTTTGCTCGGCGAAATTGAAAAAAATTCACTGTTTACTTCCCTATCTAAGGGAGTTTTTGCCGATATTAAACGTCCGCAGGACGGCGGTAAAGGTCTCAACGGCGTGGTAGAAAAGGATTCCGTCTACTTTAACCCGTTTGTAGAAAAAATGTTGGAGGGAAAAAGATGAGCGGAGGACTTTATAACTTGCACAAAAGCAACGTCGATACCACCCTTGATCTCGAAGCTATCAAGCCGTATGGCGATACAATGAACGACGGAAAGGTTCAGTTGAGTTTTACCCTACCCGTCACAAACGACGACCGCGGACAAGAAGCAGCAAAACTGCTTGCAAAAAAGATGGGACTTTTAGAACCTTCCGTTGCGCTGGCAAAAACCTTAGACAAAGATTTTACTTTTTACGTCGTTTACGGCGAATGTACTCATACGGTAAATTACAACAAAATTAAAGTTGCCACGGTAGAAAACGACGTATTGTCAATGGAAGAAACAAATCTGTTTATTAAGGAAAATTTTGGGCGCAAACTCGTGGTCATTGGAGCCTCTACCGGCACAGACGCTCATACCGTCGGTATAGACGCTATTATGAACCGCAAAGGCTTTGCAGGACACTACGGACTTGAGCGTTACGAAATGATTGAAGCGCTTAATATGGGTAGTCAAGTAACTAACGAAGACTTTATCAAAAAAGCAAAGGAACTAAAAGCAGATATAATGTTGGTAAGTCAAACTGTCACTCAAAAGGACGTTCATATCAAAAATCTTACCGAGCTTATTGAACTTATGGAGGCGGAAAACTTGCGCGATAAAGTTATATTATGTTGCGGTGGCGCAAGAATCACCCATGAACTTGCAAAAGAACTTGGCTATGACGCTGGATTTGGTTCTGGCAAATTTGCCGAAGACGTTATTTCCTTTGCCGTTACCGAAATGGTAAAACGTAATATGAAATAAAATACCCCAAAAATAAAAAATAAAGGAGGTTGAACAAATTGAAAAACAAACTTGTTAGTCTCGAAAAGGCTTTAGACCTTATTAAAGACGGTGACGTCGTTATGTACGGCGGTTTTATCGGAGTAGGCACTCCTGAAACAATAGTCGACGGATTGGTTGCAAAAAAAACAGGCAACCTTACCATCATTGGCAACGATACGGGCAAACCCGGAAAAGGCGTTTCTAAACTTATTGCGGCGCGTCTCGTTAAAAAAGTAATTGCATCACACATTGGCACAAACCCCGAAACGGGCGCTTTGATGAGTAGCGGAGAGTTGGAAGTAGAACTTGTACCTCAAGGCACTCTTGCGGAACGTATCCGCGCGGGTGGTTATGGCTTGGGTGGTATACTCACCCCTACCGGACTCAATACCGAAGTTGCCACAGGCAAGCAAATAATAAACGTTGACGGAAAAGATTATCTCCTCGAAAAACCCCTACGCGCAAACGTGGCAATTTTAAGAGGTTCTTTAGTTGACGAAGCAGGCAACGTATATTACAACGGAACTACACGCAACTTTAATCCGCTGGTAGCAACCGCCGCCGACGTAGTAATAGTAGAAGCAGAAAAATACGTCAAAGCAGGCGAAATTCCGCAGGAGCACGTAATGACGCCGGGGATTATGGTAGATTATATAGTACTCGAAGGAGGTAAAAACTAATGGATGATGCAAAAACCATTATAGCGCGTCGCGCGTCAAAAGAACTCCAAAACGGAGATATAGTCAATCTCGGTATCGGTTTGCCCACTATGGTAGCTCAATTTTTGTCCCCCGACCTTGATATAACATTTCAATCGGAAAACGGAATTTTGGGTATGGGCGCGGAAGAAAAGGAAAATCCTAACCCCGACGTTATAAACGCGGGCGGAGCTTTCGTAAACGTTTTGCCTCACGGCGTATTTTTTGACTCTGCTACGTCATTTGGTATTATCCGTGGCGGTCACGTTGACAAAACTATTCTCGGAGCGCTTCAAATAGACCAAGAAGGCTCTCTTGCAAGCCATATCGTCCCCGGCAAATTAGTACCGGGTATGGGCGGAGCAATGGATTTGGTTGTCGGAGCAAAAAAAGTCATTGTTGTCACAACTCATACTGCCAAAGGCGCGCCAAAAATCCTAAAAAAATGCACCTTGCCCTTAACTGCTTTTAACAAAGTCAACCGCATAATAACGGAACTTGCGGTAATAGATTGCACGGAAAAAGGCTTGGTACTGCGTGAAAGACACGTTTCTACCACGATAGAAGAAATTCAATCTTTGACGGAAGCCACCTTGATTATTCCCGAAAAAGTAGAGGTTTTTGAATAAAAAAGTATACAAAAAACATCCGATTAGTTTAATCGGATGTTTTTTTTGTTTTGTAAATCATTTTTTGTTTTTAAGATAATTGTCAATACCTTTTGCTGCGGTTTTGCCTGCATCCATAGCAAGTATTACCGTTGCAGGTCCCGTAACTGCGTCACCACCTGCAAATACGCCCAATCTCGTAGTCATACCGTTTTCATCTACGATAATATTTCCTTTTTTGTCCGTCTGAATACCGTAAGTTGACGCTACCACCAAATCGCTTGACCCCGTACCGATAGACATTATAACGCAATCGGTATCTATCACAAAATTGCTGTTGGGTTTTTCTATAGGAGATCTACGCCCGCTTTCGTCCGGCTCACCAAGAGTCATTTCTACACATTCAATACCTTTGACAAAGAAATTTTCGTCTCCGATAATTTTGACTGGATTTGTCAAAAGTTTAAATTCTATTCCTTCCTCCTCTGCGTGTACGACTTCGTCCGCGCGTGAAGGCAACTCGTCTCGACTGCGACGGTATACTATCGTAACTTTTGCTCCAAATCGAATAGCGCAACGGGCGGCATCCATTGCTACGTTTCCACCGCCTACTACTACGTATTTTTTTGCATGCAACAGTGGTGTATCAAACTTTTCGTCGTATGCGTTCATAAGGTTAACTCGCATTAAAAATTCGTTAGCAGAATAAACGCCGTTGAGATTTTCGCCCTCTATCCCCATAAATTTAGGCGTAGCCGATCCGTTACCAACAAATACTGCGGAAAAACCCTCGGCAAACATATCGTCAACCGTCAAAGTTTTGCCCACTACCGCGTTTGTAATAAATTTTACCCCGAGGGATCTTAAAGAACTTATTTCCCTTTCAACCACTTTTGCAGGCAAAATAAATTCAGGTATACCATAAGTCAAAATTCCACCAGTCGTATGCAAAGCTTCGTAAACTGTGACGGAATATCCCATTTTTGCAAGGTCTGCGGCGCAAGTAAGCCCCGCAGGACCACTACCAACTATAGCAACGCTCTTTCCATTTGGTGTGGGAATTTCCTCCTTTTGCTGGCAATTTTGATAATACCAGTCGGCTACAAATCTTTCCAACCTACCAATACCTACGGGCTCGCCTTTGATACCCCTTACGCAGTATTTTTCGCACTGTTTTTCTTGTGGGCATACGCGTCCACAAATTGCAGGCAAGTTGCTGGTCCTTGAAATTATTTCGTAAGCTTTTGCAATATTGCCTTGTCTTATCTGTTCGATAAACGCAGGTATATCGTTTTGTACGGGACAACCCTTTGTGGCGCAAGGCTTGTGTTTGCAGTTTAAACATCTTTCCGCCTCATTTTTTGCCGTTTGGAGATCGTAGCCCGTCTCTACTTCCCCAAAATTATTTATTCTTTCCTTTGCGTCCTGCGTTGGAATAGGATATTTTTTTAAAGACATATCAGGCATTTATTCCACCTCCTTAAAAAGATTACAAGCGCGCTTATAAGCGTGCCTTTCCTGCTCGCCGTACATTTTGTTGCGTTTGATTGCTTCGTCAAAATCTACCGTAAATCCATCAAAGTCCGGTCCGTCTATACATGCAAATTTGACTTTACCGTTGACCGTCAAACGACAACTACCGCACATACCAGTACCGTCCAACATAATGGGAGTCATACTTACGATTGTTTTTATCCCGTATTGACGGGTAAGCTCACAAACGTTGCGCATCATTACAAGATGACCAAAATCTATTACCATGTCGTAATTAACGCCCTGCTCCAAAAAAGTTTTAAGACCGTCGGTAACAACACCCTTTTGCCCTGCCGTACCGTCGTCTGTAAGTAGAACAAAGTTGTCGCTGATTGCTTGGAACTCTTCTTTCAAAATAACTTCCTCCGCCGTGCGGAAACCTATAATAGTATCAACCTTGCAACCATTTTTGGTGAGTTGTTTTGCGTAAATATACGCCGAGGCGCAACCCGTATCACCGCCTACTACCGCCACGCGTGAAAAACCTTTGGTCTCCTTTTGCACTCCTAATGGTCCGAGTAAATCTGCCAATTTGTCTCCCACATTCAACTTGCTCAAACGCAACGTACCTGCTCCTACGGTTTTGAAGACTATACTGACGGTTTTTTCATCCCTGTCAAAATCTGTAATGGTAAAGGGCAATCTCTCGCCCTCCTTATCGGCACGCAAAATAACAAATTGCCCTGCCTGCGCCTTTTTTGCAGTCATTGGCGCGTAAATCCTCAACAATGACGTGGTTTTATTTAGTTGTTTTTTTTCTACTATTTCAAACATAATATTCTCCAATACGTAATATTTTGAAATTACATCTTACTGTTTATCCCTTTTTTGAGTGTTTTAATTAAATATCGTACCAAATAGTAACGGGGCCGTCGTTTGTCTGAGATATAGTCATATCCGCGCCAAACAGCCCTTCCTTTACCGTCAACCCAAACAAACGCAACGCTTTACAAAATTCAAAATAAACTTCCTTGGCTTTATCTGCCTGCATTGCCGTAACAAAACTCGGTCGGTTTCCGTGCGAAACGTCACCGCACAAAGTAAACTGCGATACCGACAGTATTTGTCCGCCTACGTCCAAAACGGAACGGTTCATTTTGCCGTTTTCGTCTTCAAAAACACGCAAATTTGCAATTTTTTTGGACAATAATTCTATTTTTTTGTATTTGTCAACTTCATCCTTGGATTCGGCGCAAAAATATACTACTAAACCAAAATCAATGGAAGAAATTAAATTGCCCTCAACGGACAACGTGGTTTTTTTTACCCTTTGTACAACTGCTTTCATTTTTGCCCCTTTAGAGAAAACACAAAATCCGAAATTAATTTATACGATTCATTTGCAGAAATATCGTTTAATACTTCGTGTCTATTATCCTTAAATAGCTTAAAGGTAACGTTGGTTAACCCCGCGCCAATATACGTTTCGTAAAGTTTTGTAACTGATTTGCCAAAATCCCCTACAGGGTCTTTGTCACCGCTGAATATAAGCATTGACAAAGTCTTTTTTATTTTGTTAAGATTTTTAGCCGAATAAATACCCTTTAGTCCGCCAAAAAAATTTTTATAAAAGTTGTTGCTACACACAAAACCGCATAACGCGTCGTCCTGATAACGCTTGCTTTGTTCTTCTATACTTGAAATAAAATCGCCGTCTTTAAACTTTTTGTTGTAAGCGTCAAAGCTGAGTTTTTTTATAAGATTTGCGGGTTTTTTTGGCGCCCCCAAGGACGCAACCACTTTTCCTAAACATGGTTGAGCTCCTTGCATTTTGGCGCTCCCTGACAAAATTACACCGTCATATAGCGCGCTGTCCGTTTGTTGTAAATAGGCTTGCAATAAAAAACTACCGTAACTGTGTCCAAAAACGATATATTTTAAATTGGGATATTTTTGTTTGTAACTACGGTTTAAAAGTTGCAAATCCTTTAAAGTATCTTTCCATATACTGCCTTTGCAGTAGCCCAACGTATCCATATCGGTATTGCCGTGCGCGCGGTGATCGTCTGCAAAAACCAAAAAACCGAGACTTGTCAGATATTCGGCAAGTTTAGCGTATCTACCGCTATGCTCCGCCATTCCGTGAAAAATTTGAAAAACGAATTTTGGTTCTTCCTTAGGCGCCCATTGTCTTACGAATATTTTTTTGCCGTCAAAAGAATCAAATAAAAAACTGCTTTCCTGCATGAATTTTTCTCCCAATCAATGTAATTTATATTGCAACTAAATCTAAAAACAAATTACACCAATTACATTAAATAATATCATTTAAAACCCTTTCAGTCAATCGTTTATGATGATTTACAAACAAATTAAATACACCTCCAAAGCTACTAACTTTTAAAGGTGTATTTCAAAATTAATTATTTTTTGTATTTTATTACTTTTTGTCAAGCATTTTTGCGCGGTGTTTCAAGCGTTGCTCGGTATCGAGTATACTTTTACGCAAACGTACGTTTTTGGGCGTAACTTCCATCAATTCGTCGTCATTTAAAAACTCCATTGCTTCTTCCAAAGAAAATCTCTTTGGATTTTCCAATCGCATAGCGTCGTCGCTACCCGAAGCGCGCATATTAGTCTGATGCTTTTTTTTGCAAACGTTGACGGAAATATCTTCCGCTTTGGGGCTCATCCCTACAATCATACCTTCGTAAACGGGAGTACCTGCTCCGATAAACAACGTGCCTCTGCCTTGAGCGTTAAACAAACCGTAAGTCACCGCTTCCCCCGTTTCAAAAGCCACGAGACTGCCGGTGTTTCTGCGTTCTATTTCTCCGCGGTAAGGCTGATACCCCATAAAAATAGTATTGAATACGCCTTCTCCTCGTGTTTCCGTCAAAAATTCACTCTTATAACCGAATAACCCCCTTTCAGGCACGGCAAATTCCAATCTTATGCGACTGCCGATATTTTCCATCTGCAAAAATTCGCCTTTGCGAGTACCCATTCCGTTAAATACCACTCCCGTTTTGTCCTCCGGCACGTCGCAAACCAATCTTTCGATAGGTTCCATTTTGACACCGTCCACCGTTTTAAATAAAACTTTGGGTGGACCGACCAAAAACTCATACCCCTCGCGACGCATAGTTTCAATCAATATGGACAAGTGCATTTCGCCCCTACCGCATACCCTAAAACTGTCGGTACTGTCGGTCGGATAAACTTTTAAGGAAACGTCCTTTAACATTTCCTTAAACAGTCTGTCGTGCAAATGGCGAGAAGTAACGAATTCACCCTCTTTGCCAGCAAAAGGACCGTCGTTGACGGAAAACAGCATTTCTACCGTCGGCTCGGAAATTTTAACAAAAGGCACTGCTTCTACTTTGTCAACCGCGCAAACGGTATCGCCGATTGTAATATCTTCTAACCCGCTGACGCATACTATATCGCCTGCGTTTGCTTGAGAAACTTCTTTTCTACCCAAACCTTCTATCTGATAAATAGTCTTTATTTTGCCGTTGCGTACTTTGGTATTGTCAAAATAATTGCATACGGCAACAGTATCGCTTGCGCAAAGTTTTCCTCGTTCTACCCTACCGATACCTATACGGCCAACGTAATCGTTGTAATCAATGGAAGAAATCAACATTTGCATACTGCCTTGGTCGTCTACTTCCTGCGGGGGAAAATGGTTGATGATAGCCTCAAACAACGGAGTTAAATCTTTGCCCGTCTCTCTAAAATCAAGACTTGCCGTACCGTTTCTACCACTGCAATAAACGATAGGACTGTCAAACTGATCTTCTGTAGCGTTGAGTTCAAGCAAAAGATTTAAAATCTCGTTTTCTACCTCGTCCAGCCTTGCGTCTGGTCTGTCTATCTTGTTGACAACCAAAATAAGCTTGTGTCCTAATTCTAAAGCTTTTTGCATAACGAATCTCGTTTGTGGCATTGGTCCTTCAGATGCGTCCACCAAAATCAATACGCCGTTTACCATTTTTAAAATTCGCTCAACTTCCCCTCCGAAATCGGCGTGACCGGGAGTGTCTACTATATTGATTTTTACGCCCTTGTAGTAAGCGCTGGTGTTTTTTGCCAAAATGGTAATACCACGCTCCCTTTCAAGGTCGTTGCTGTCCATAACTCTATCTACAACCTGCTGATTGTCTCTAAATATACCGCCCTGTTTGAGCATTTCGTTTACCAACGTCGTTTTGCCGTGATCAACGTGAGCAATAATAGCTACGTTGCGCAAATCCTTTCTTGTCTGCATATAAATCATTTTCTCCAAAATTTTACACTTAACAATATTTCAAAAATAAAAATTTGTCAACCGTATTCAATACAATTTTCGACCTTTTTTTAAAATTTTTTTTAAAATAATTGACAAAATGTATAATTATAAATTATTTACATCAAAACGGGACTTTATATGCAGTTTTAATTAAAATTATACACAAAATAATTTTTTATGCAATAATTTTAAAAAATGTATGGACAAAATCGAAAGTCTATTATATAATTTTTATATACGTCGGTTTTAACAACAATGTTACTATATTTTCGACAAAAAACTTGGAGGATTTTTATGGCACAAAAGGTACTTATGACAGGCAATGAAGCTATTGCCCGTGGCGCGTGGGAAGCAGGCGTTAGATTTGCAGCCGCATATCCCGGCACGCCCAGCACGGAAATCTTGGAAAATCTCGCTACCTACAACGACATTGACGCCCAATGGTCACCAAACGAAAAGGTCGCTCTCGAAGCGGCATTTGGCGCGTCCGTCGCAGGCGGAAGAGCATTTGCAAGTATGAAACACGTTGGCCTCAACGTTGCGGCAGACCCGTTTTTTACAATTGCTTATTCTGGTTCTAACGCAGGATTAGTTATCGTTACCGCAGACGAGCCTGGTCAACACTCTTCGCAAAACGAACAGGACAACCGCAACTTTGCTCGTCACGCTAAAGTCCCTATGCTCGAACCTGCCGACAGTCAGGAATGCAAAGATATGGTTAAGCTTGCTTTTGAAATGTCGGAGCAATACGATTGCCCCGTACTTGTTAGAGTAACTACCCGCGTATGCCACAGCAAGGGCTTGGTTGAACTGTGCGACAGAGTAGAAAAACCCATTGTCCCCTACGTCAAAGATTCTAAAAAATACGTTGACGTACCGGCAAACGCCCGCATCCGTAGAATAGAAGTGGAAAAACACATGGATGCATTAAAAGTTTTCAGCAACGAAACGCAACTCAACTCCGTTGAAGACTACGGCAAGGAAATTGGCGTAATTACAAGCGGTATGTGCTATAACTACGCTAAGGAAGTTTTTGAAAACAATGCAAATTATCTCAAAATAGCATTTTCTTATCCTTTGCCAATGGAAAAAATCGCAAACTTCTGCAAAGGTCTCAAAAAAGTTTACGTTATTGAAGAAAACGACGAATTTATTGAAGAAGCAGTAAAAATCGCCGGTTTTGGCAACGTTTGCTACGGCAAATATACACCAGATGGTCAACGCTATTTGCCTTTCTGTGGCGAGTTGACGGCTGACGTTATCCGCCAAGTCGTCTCTGGTGAAAAATTTGTACCGGCAGACTTTGATAGAACAAAAATCGTCGCTCGTCCCCCTGCTCTTTGCGCAGGTTGCCCGCATAGAGGTTTCTTTTACGAAGTAGGCAAACGCAAGGACGTAGTAGTTAGCGGTGATATCGGTTGCTACACTTTGGCTTTTGCCTCCCCCTACAACGCCATGGACTTTAACTGCTGTATGGGCGCAAGCATAAGTAGCGGAAACGGCGCGCAAAAAATATTTAACCAAATCCCCGAAAACAAAAAAAGAGTTGTCAGCGTTTTGGGCGACAGTACTTTCTTCCATAGTGGTATTACCAGCTTGTTAGACGTCGTTTACAACAAGGGCAATAATATTACCGTTATTTTAGACAACCGTATTACAGGCATGACGGGACACCAACAAAACCCCGGTACGGGATTTACGGCTCAAGGCGCAGAAACGGTAGTCGTAGATATTGAAGCTATCGTAAAAGCTTGCGGTATCAAAAATATTAGAGTAATTAACCCCAACGACCTCAAAGCAGTAAACGAAGCTCTCGATTGGGCTCTTGCAAGTCAAGAAGCAAGCGTAATTATTACGAAATATCCTTGCGTTCTCAAAAAGTTTAGCAATCTTGACAAAACACAATATCCTGACGCATTTAAGCAAAAATGCACGATAGATTCCGATAAATGCGTGGGTTGCAAGCTCTGCCTCAAATGCGGATGCCCCGCTATCTCCGTGGTAAACAAAAAAGCAACTATAGACAGCACGCTATGCGTAGGTTGCACGGTGTGCAAACAAATTTGCCCGACAAAGGCAATTATGTAAAGGAGGGATAAACAAATGACTAAAAATATTCTTTTGGTTGGCGTAGGCGGTCAAGGAACTATCCTTGCAAGCAAAATTTTGAGTATAGGTTTGACAACTGACGATTATGACGTCAAAATGAGTGAAATTCACGGTATGAGTCAACGTGGCGGTAGCGTAACGTCTCACATCCGCTATTCTAAAGACAAGGTTTATTCCCCCGTTGTAGAATTGGGCAAAGCAGACCTTATAGTAGCTTTTGAAAAAATGGAAGCTCTTCGCTATCTTGATTATCTTAAACCCAACGGCAAAATCGTAGTAAACGATTGCGAAATCCCAGGCACCCCTATCACCAACGGCTTGTGTGAATATCCTCAAAATATTTTGGAAGAACTTAAGGCTCACGCAGACGTTACCGTATTTGACGCCAACAAAGAGGCGGAAAAACTCGGCAATCCCAAAGTTGCAAATATAATTTTGTTGGGTTCACTTATAGGGCAAATGAACCTTACCAATATTGACTGGGACACCATATTGCAACAAAACGTAAAACCACAATTTGTAGAAGTCAATAAACAGGCGCTCAAAGTCGGTATTGAATTGGCAAAATAATTTTAAACAAATTTAAAGAGCAAACTGAAAAGTTTGCTCTTTTTTTACGGTAAAATCTTGATCATTTTTATTTATTCGTTTTAATAGGGTTCAATAGGTGATTGGTATTGTCTTACGTCAATTTGCTCTTGTTGCGCCTTTTTTTCCACAAAAATAGAAATAAATTCAAATATAGTAAGGCCCACAAAAATCAAGCCGAAAACAACAGCCAAAATCGGTGTGCCTCCTGCATCTATCATCAAGACAGTAAAAAATCCCGTCCATAATAAACCAAGCATACTCAAAATTCTTAAAATCAACGACACAACAAAAAGTCCTCGAGCAATAGTCGGCTCTTGCCCTGCTTGTGCTTTTGAGCAAACTTTTAACAAAATGCTCCCAAAAACTATTTTATATAATGAAAACAATGCCCATAAAGAAAACCCAAATATAATGAACGGCAAAAGAACGATAACAGAAATAGCAAAACCTAATCCTTCGTTTTGCCCGTCAGAATTGTCCACTCCATCACCAATAACACCGGTATTAAAACAACTAAAAAAAACTAATATCAGCAAAGCCAACAATGCAACGCTAACAAAATTGACGATACCTGCTTTTTTTGTACTTTTTAAATTATAAATAGAATTTTCTTGCATAAAAACTCCTTTTTTTAGTTAGTTTGTAATTTAGCAAATTTTATTCTTGCGCAAAAAGTATATCATATCTTTGTTTGTTTGCAACAATTTTTTGTCTTCGATTACTTGCCTATTTGAAAGAACATATAATCGTAAAATACAAAAATTAATTAAAATATTTTATTCAAAAAAGCACTTGCGTAATACAAGTGCTTTTTGGCACCTCCAAGGGGACTCGAACCCCTGATTCCGCCGTGAGAGGGCGGCGTCCTGACCGCTAGACTATGGAGGCAAATATTTTGTTGCCTTAAGACTATATCACAAAATCAAAAAGATAGCAAGTTTTTAAAGCAAATTTTTTTGTTGTATCGGCAAAAGTTTTTTGCGTTGACCTACCGACACAAAACTATGGTTGTTGACTAAAATTTTAATACAAACTTGCTTTTTCCAACAAATTTTGAATTTTTACGCAACTATCGTTGTTTACGTTATTTACAATCAAGGTATTATTAAAACCTATCCAAAGTTGCCTGATAAGTTTTTCGTTTTTATCAAGAATAGCGTCGTGAAGCGCGTTTGCAAGAGAAATGCACTCATTTTTTTGTATAAGCGAAACCGACGCGTCGTTTTCTACCTTAAAGCAAAAAGACTCTAGTTCAAAAACTATTTTTTTATACAAATCAACAGGTACTTGTTGCGACGTGGGTTTGTTGACGTTTGAAACGGAAACTTCCTGCGGTTTTGGCGTATCGTCAACAAAAACCGACGCCCCGTTTGCGCGCAAAATACTTTCGCCCGCCTTGCCAAAGGGAATCAATATGTTTTGAACAAAACGCTGATACGCAACAAAATCGTCACTCTCGGGATTTGGATAATACTCATGCAAAAAATGCAACAAATTTCTCCTACCTGCGTCAATTTCTGAAAGGAGACACACTACCAACGTAAAAGCGCGGTTTTTATCGTTGGGCAAAACAAATTTGAGATGAGTTTTGCCGTCTTTAAAATAAAATACGCGACTACGCTCAAATTCTTCCACGTAAGAAATTCTCTCAAGCGTTTGCCCCACCACCGACGTAAATTCTGGCGTAGAGGCAATACATTTGAGCAACATACTTATTGCTTTGTCCGCCAACAAAAGGTGACAATTGATAAGATTGTTTAATCTTTCGTTAAAATATTCTATCGAATTGGGTTTTGATGCCATAAAGAGCCCCTCCAAAGCTTATTTTAGCACAAATTTTAAATATAAACAATAAAATAAATAAAAATAGCAAAAAAAATAGTCAAAAAGTATCAAAAAAAATAAAAATCGTTAAAATTTTCAATAAAAAAATAAACTTTGCTAAAATAAGTTGTCATATTTAAAACTTTGTATTAAAATATAGATGTTATGGTGGCTTGTCGTCGATTGCTTTAATTTGGGCAACGTCGACAAATTTTTAACCCTTTAGGGAGATTGGATTTGGCTGGTTTTACTTTGGACAGTACACAAAACAAACTGCTATTGCTTTTTGTATTTGACAAGATGGAGATGCCCCTCACGGAGGAATCTCTGTCTGATTTGTGTTGCAATTCAAACAATTGGCTTGATTATCTCAACTTTAAACTTGCCTTGGGGCAACTAATTGACGCTAACTTTGTTTACCGTACTAACACCAATACTACAAATGCTCCTCTCTACACCATTACTCCGGAGGGTCGCGTGTGTTTAGCACACTTTTTTGTAAAACTTCCCTCTAGCTTGCGTGAAATCATAAGCAACTGCGTCAAAATCAATAGGCTCAATTACCGTCGAAAACAAGAATATTTCAGCGATTATCACAAAAACGCTGACGGCACTTACGACGTTATATTAAAAATTCTTGAGCCCACTCAACAACAATCCACGCTGGAAATTAAAATCAACGTACCTACCCGTAACAACGCCAACTATATTTACTTACAGTGGAAAGACAAGGCGTCAAACGTGTTTCAATTGATTTACGACTACTTGCTTACTGACGATAAATAGTTTTTTAAAAAAAATTTATTCAAACGTTTGACCTTTTTTAAACTTTGATATATACTTTTATAGTATCACTTGCGAAGGTGGCGGAACAGGCAGACGCGTACGTTTGAGGGGCGTATGTTTAGACGTGAGGGTTCAAGTCCCTTCCTTCGCACCACAAAAATGACAGATTTCTTTCGAAATCTGTCATTTTTATTAAATCCACATTGGTCTATAACTGAGTAACAGCAACACGTATTTCATAGTGGGCTTTCCGCTAAAAATCAACTATAAATTGAAAAAATGCCTCTTTTAAATAACGGAGCTTTCTCTATTGAATCTTTCTACTGCTTGCTGATAGCGGTTGGAAAGCTTTAATAAATACGCTTGTTTTTGATGCTCCGACATTTGTTGCAAAGCTTTTTTGTCCGTAAGCATAGCTATAGGATTGGTGATTACCTCGTTGGTAGAAAGCATTTGTTTAACTCTCAAATAAAATTGCTCGTCGCTTTCGAAGTTGGTGTTGTAAATTCTATCGCGAAGTTCTTGTTTTTGTTTGACGAGCAAGCTTTGCGTATTTACTCCGCCCTGCTCCATTTGTTTAAACTCGTTTCGTTCAAGAATAATTTCGCCCCAAAAATTATTTCTTAATCTTTGCTTGGCTTGTCTTGCGTAGGTTTTGAATGATGACATTTTTTATCCCCCTTTTTTTTGTCCATTGATTTTGTTTGCGCTTTTGCAAAAATTAAATAAAAAAATCTGCCGAGAATAATTTCGACAGATTTTCTTTTGTACAAAATTTGATTAAATTTTAGCCACGTGAACCACGTTTGCGAGCTGCTTCCGCCTTCTTTTTGCGACGAACGGAGGGCTTTTCATAAAATTCCTTCTTTTTAAGGTCACCGATAATACCGTCACGCGCGCACTTACGCTTAAAGCGACGCAACGCATTATCCAACGTTTCGTTGTCGCCTACTCTGACTGTTGACATAACTAAATTCGCCCCCTTTCCGCAACGCGGTTTTATTGTAATAGTATTGTATTAAACAACATTTATTTTGTCAAGCAAAAGAAACAAAAAAAAATTTATTTTAATTAACTCTATTTTTGTGTTTTGCCGTACTTGTTTTTTAGTCAAGTCTATTATTTTGCAAAATCTTTTTTAGAAACTGCCCTGTATAACTGCGGTCACACTGCGCAACTTCTTCGGGAGTACCGCACACTACTATTTGCCCGCCCTTGTCACCGCCTTCTTCGCCAAGGTCAAGTACATAATCCGCAACCTTAATTACGTCGAGATTGTGTTCAATCACAACGACGGTATTGCCCTTTGCGACCAAAGTCTGCAAAATACTAATAAGTTTTTCTACGTCAGCGGTTGCAAGCCCCGTAGTAGGCTCGTCAAGCAAATAAATAGTTTTGCCGGTGTTGCGTTTGCTTAATTCCGTACTTAACTTTACTCTTTGCGCCTCACCACCCGACAAACTTGTAGCTGGTTGTCCCAACTTGACGTATCCCAACCCCACGTCGTACAAAGTTTGCAATTTGTTTTTAATGGGGGTAATATTTTCAAAAAACTCCAACGCCTCCTCTACTCGCATATCAAGCACGTCGGAAATATTTTTGCCTTTGTACTTTACCTGCAATGTTTCTCTATTGTATCTTGCGCCGTGGCAAACCTCACAAGGCACAAAAACATCAGGCAAAAAGTTCATTTCTATACGCAAAATACCGTCACCCGAGCAGTTTTCGCACCGTCCGCCCGGCACGTTAAAGGAAAATCTACCCGCCGAATAGCCCCTTTCCTTTGCGTCGGGGGTGGACGCGTACAGTTTTCGTATATGGTCAAACATACCCGTATAAGTTGCCGGATTGCTACGCGGAGTACGACCTATGGGAGATTGGTCTATTACTATTGCATTATCAAAATACTCAATACCGCTGATTTCTTGACATTCAACGGGTTTAAAATGCGCCCTATTTAATTTATTTAAGAGATATGGCGCTAAAATTTCATTTATAAGACTACTTTTTCCGCTACCCGACACACCCGTCACAGCAGTAAAAGTACCGACGGGTATTTTAGCAGTTACGTTTTTTAAATTGTTTTTAGTCGCGCCCTTTATGGTCAAAAATTTTCCGTTGCCGTCACGTCTGAGTTTTGGTACGGCGATAAATCTTTTTCCGCTCAAAAACTGCCCCGTAAGAGACTCCGAGCAATCCATAATATCCTGCGGTGTACCGCAAGCAACTACTTCGCCACCGTGAACGCCCGCGCCCGGTCCCAAATCCACCACGAAATCGGCTGCACGTATGGTATCCTCGTCGTGCTCAACCACAATGACGGTATTGCCGAGGTCTCTTAAATTGCAAAGCGTTTCAATAAGTTTTTGATTATCGCGCTGATGTAAACCTATACTCGGCTCGTCGAGAATATACAACACACCCGTCAATCCACTACCAATTTGCGTCGCAAGACGTATTCTTTGCGCCTCGCCACCGGACAAAGAACCTGCCGAACGGTTTAAAGTAAGATAGTCCAACCCAACGTCGCACAAAAAATTGATACGCGCTTTGATTTCCTTAAGCAAAATATTAGCAATAGTTGCTTTTGTAGGCGTCAACTCCAACTTATCGAAAAAGTCTTTGAGTTTATCTAACGAAAGTTGACAAATTTCCCAAATATTTTTATCCGCTATTTTAACGGACAAAACCTCCTTTTTTAGACGCTTGCCGTTGCAAGTCGAACAAGGCGTAGACACCATATATTTTTCGTACTCTCTTTTGGCGTAATCACTTGTTGACTCTTTGTACCTACGCTCCATCATAGGGATAATACCCTCCCAAGGAGAGTCGTACCGACCAGAAAAAGAGCGCGAAGTATATTCAAAATGAATTTTTTCGCCATTGCTACCGTACATAATAACGTCGTAAATTTCCTTTGGCAAATCGCACACAGGCACGTCTCTGTCAAAGCCGTAATGCTCTGCAAGCGCCGAAAAATACATATCCATACGCGTACCAGCGTCAATGCTAAATCCCATCAACCTTACCGCACCGTCGTTGAGGCTTTTTGTTTTGTCTGGTATGACGAGATTTTCGTCCAAACGCTGTTTAAATCCCAAACCGAGACAATCGGGACAAGCCCCGAAAGGGCTGTTGAAACTAAACATACGCGGTTCTAACTCTTCTATAGCAATACCGCAATCGGGACAGGAATATTTTGTGGAAAATAAAATTTCTTCCGTATCGGTTTGAGCGCAAACCAAACCTTCGGCAAGTTTGATTGCCGTTTCAAGACTGTCAAAAAGTCTTTGTTGAATATTTGGCTTGACCACTATTCTGTCAACCACTACGCTAATTGAGTGTTTTTTTTGCTTGTCAAGAACAATCTCGTCGTCTAAAGTATAATTTTCGCCGTCTACGCGCACTCTTGCAAAGCCTTGTTTTTTTAAGTTTTCCAACAAGTTACGGTATTCACCCTTACGGCTTCTTACAACGGGAGCCAGTATTTGCACCCGCGTACCTTCGGGGTACTCCATAATTTTGTCGGCAATCTGATCCACCGTTTGACGAGAAATTTCCTTTCCGCAGTTGGGACAATACGGCGTGCCTATGCGCGCGTACAACAAACGTAAATAGTCGTAAATCTCCGTCACCGTACCTACCGTACTGCGCGGATTGTTGTTTGTGGTTTTTTGATCAATAGATATGGCGGGAGACAAGCCTTCAATGGACTCCACGTCGGGCTTGTCCATCTGTCCCAAAAACTGCCGAGCATAAGCAGAAAGGCTTTCAACGTACCTACGTTGACCTTCGGCAAATATAGTGTCAAAAGCAAGGCTACTTTTTCCGCTACCTGAAATCCCCGTAAACAAAACTAATTTGTCTCGGGGAATAGTAATAGAAACGTTTTTTAAGTTATTTTCCTTTGCATTTTTTATTATAATTTCTTTCATAACTTTATTTTTTGTTTTTACCGTACTTGCCAAAACCTTTTTTTTGCGGTTTTTCTTCAAGCTTTTTTATTTGCGCCGAAATTTTTGCCGATTGCTCTCTCAAAACTATTGCCTTTTCAAAATCAAGATTGCCAGCTGCTACCTTCATTGCCGAAGTAATTTTTGACAATTGGTCGTACAACTCCTCCAACGTAGCGCTATCGGATACCTTTTGGCTGATAATAAGAGTATTTTTAGTTTCGTGCGAAATTGTCTTTGGCGTTATTCCGTGCAAAAGGTTGTAATCGTTTTGAATTTTGCGACGACGGTTTGTTTCGTCAATTGCGCGTTGCATACTGCCCGTTATTACGTCAGCGTACATAATCACCCTGCCGTTTACGTTTCTTGCGGCGCGACCTATGGTTTGAATAAGACTGGATTCGCTACGCAAAAAACCTTCTTTATCGGCGTCAAGTATAGCAACTAACTCAACTTGAGGCAAGTCCAAACCTTCTCTCAACAAATTGATGCCCACCAAAACGTCAAAGTCTCCGTTTTTTAGAGAGTTTACAATATCTACGCGTTCCAACGTATCTATATCGCTGTGCATATATCTAACGCGTACATTACGTTGCGCAAGATATTCCGTAAGAGACTCCGCCATGCGTTTGGTAAGAGTAGTAACCAATACTCTACCCTTATTTGCAACAACTTTGTTTATTTCAGCCAAAAGATCGTCTATTTGCCCTTCTATCTTTTTGACGGTAACTTCGGGGTCCAACAAACCCGTCGGACGTATAACCTGCTCCGCCACCTGCCCTGCTTGCGAAAGTTCGTACTCGTTGGGAGTTGCAGAAACGCAAATCATCTGCCCAACCCTTGCGTCAAATTCGTCAAAACGCAACGGTCTGTTGTCGTAAGCCGATTTAAGCCTAAAGCCGTAACCAACGAGATTGTCTTTACGAGCCCTGTCACCGTTGTACATACCGCGTAACTGTGGCAAAGTAATATGACTTTCGTCCACAAAAGTCAAAAAATCTTCAGGAAAATAATCCAATAGCGTATAAGGCGGTTGACCTACCTCCCTACCGTCAAAATACCGCGAATAGTTTTCAATACCGTTGGTGTAGCCCATTTCCTTGAGCATTTCCAAATCGTAATCTACGCGTTGGTTTAAGCGATAAGCTTCAATTACCTTGCCTTGCTCTTCAAACTCTGCTACTTCGTGCTTTTTGTCCGTTGCGATATTTGCCAAGCAGGACTCCATTGTACCGCCTGACACGATATAGTGCGTTGCAGGAAACACAAAACAATGCAAAAGCTGACAAAGAACCCTGCCTGATACGGCGTCGTTTTCCGTAATACGGTCTATTTCGTCGCCGAAAAACTCTATGCGTATAGTTTTGTCAGTACTGTCAGAGGGAAAAACCTCTACTATATCTCCACGTACCCTAAAAGTACTGCGCCTAAAGTCCATATCCGCGCGCTTATATTGCATACTGACAAGCTTTGCAATAACTTCTTCCCTACTGATTTTATCGTTTGGACGAAGAGATAAACTCATCTTATAATACTCGCCCGGCGCGCCCAAGCCGTAAATACAACTTACCGACGCCACCACTATAGTGTCGCGCCTTTCAAAAAGACTGCAAGTTGCAGAGTGACGGAGTTTGTCTATCTCCTCGTTTATGGAAAGTTCCTTTTCGATATACAAATCACGGCTTGGAATATAACTCTCCGGCATATAATAATCGTAATAAGACACAAAAAACTCCACCCTGTTGTGCGGAAAAAATTCCCTAAATTCGTTACACAATTGGGCGGCGAGAGTTTTGTTGTGACTGATAATCAATGCGGGGCGGTTGGTTTGAGCAATAATATTCGCCATAGTAAAGGTCTTGCCACTACCCGTAACTCCGCGCAAAACTTGAGTGCGTAAACCGTTGTTAAGCCCTTCTACAAGTTTTTGTATGGCTTGCGGTTGATCTCCGCAAGCATTATATTTTGATACCAGTTTAAAATCCATATATTTTGTAAATACGTTACTTAATTTTCGTTTTGATTAAGGTTGTAAATAATATTCAAGCCCTCCAACGATAAGCCTCTGTCAACTACGTCGAAAAACTTTTTGCCGTCAAATGAAAGCAATTGACTCAACCCCCCCGTTGCAATAACTTTGCAATCGGGCAGATTAATTTCTTCCTTAAGCTTTTTTACTATATATTCTACCTGTCCCGTCATACCGTAAATTATTCCGCTTTGTATACCCTTTATCATACTGTTTCCGAGTACTTTTGACGGGCGGAAAAGCTCTACTTCCGGCAAGCAAGCAGTCGAAGCCGAAAGAGCTTTGATGCTAGTCTTTATCCCCGTAGTAATACAACCGCCAATAAATTCTTTTTTTTCGTTTACGACGTTAAAGGTAGTTGCCGTACCAAAGTCAATAAGTATAAATGGCGCGCCATACTTTTTGCAAGCAGCAACACAGTTGACTATGCGGTCACTGCCAAGTTCGCGTGGATTTTCGTACTTGATATTGAGTCCCGTTTTGATACCCGGCGCAATCATCATAGGAGTAAATCCGAAGTAATACTCTACCATGTGTACAATAGTATAGTTGAGTTGTGGTATTACGCTACTTATTATTCCGCCTGTTACCTGCTCGAGTTTAATTTGTTCGGAAAACATAAGTTGTTTTATTATACTACCGTGCTCGTCGCTTGTACGGGCAACGTCGGTAGAAATTCTCCAACCATATAAAAGACTATTATTTTCAAACAAGCCGATTTTTATGTTTGTATTGCCTATATCGATAGTAAGTATCATTGTTATTCACCTTTGTTTTGCCCGTTTGAGCTTTCAAGTTGCGCGCGTTTAATATTGTTGCCGTCCACGCCCAATTTAAGACCTTTTCTTACACCAAATACTACAAAAGGCACAAAAATCATACTTACTGCATATTCCGGAATAATATTTGTAAAAATTACCGCCTTTATCGTGACAATCAATGGCGTAAAATCGTTTCCCGCAAGGCTTTGACCTAAATTAAGCGCCGTCAAAAACAATAGCGTATTTATCGCAAGACCTAAAAAACACCCCACAACCATAGATATATGTTGACTTTTTTTGCTTTGGCTGTTTTTAAAAAGTTTAAGAATTAATCTGTAAACGGCAAAAGCCGTAATCCCCACGAAACAACGTGGCAATATATAAATAAAAATACTGTAAATACCAAAAGTGGCAAAGGTAGCTTCACTAAAAATAAAACCCTTGCAAAAGCTTGCCAACCCAAACAACGCGCCCGTCAAGAAACCGAAAAACCAATCGTTAAATAAAAAACAAATGCTAAAAGTAACAAGCAAAACTATACACGCCATTGAAACGGGCAAAAAGGTGCTAAACAATCTGTCCAACATCATTGCCACAAAAATCAAAGCAAAAGCAATAGCTACAACGGTGACTTTAAAAGATCTTTTTTTTAAATTCATAATTAACTCCTCTACGCGCCTTTTGGTCGCGTGACGTATTGTATTATTATAACAGTGCCGTTCTTAAGATACGACCTATATTTTATTTTATCATAAATTCTGTCGTTTGTTAAACGTTTTAAACAAAAATATCCTTTTGCAAGAATTGTAACAATCAAGACAAAAAAAACGTAAATTATTATAGACACGTAAACGTCTCATAAAAAAATCTTACGGAGGTTATCTGATGTTTAATAATATGTTTGGTCAAATGGACGACAATAATCACGGCAACGAAAATTGCGGAAATAACAACGGTGGTTGCGGTTTTAATCTTTGCGGTTGCAACTGCAGTTGGATATTTTTGATTATTCTGTTTTTGTGTTGTTGCTGTGGCGGAAAGGGCAAAAACATCAATTTTAATATTAATCCTTGCTGTTTATTGCTTGCTCTTGCTTTGCTCTTTTGCTGTGGCGGAATTTCAATGCGTCCCTATCAAAAATAATTAGCCGTAAACGGTACTTATTAACCCATTATTTGTACCAAAAAACAAAAAACGCCCTTGTCAAACGACAAGGGCGACCTTTTTATATTAGTTTTGAGATAACTTTTTTTGTTTGCGTTGAGCTTTCAATTCTTTTTTGTTTTGTTTAATCAAACGTTTTTTATCCGCCATTTTCTGCTTTTTTTCATTCATAAGCTTTTTGCGTCTTTCAAGCACCAATTTTTTGGTAAACTTTTTTTCGCCCGGTTCTAAGAGCACCGACGGATCATTAAGCATTTTTTCCCACATACGCACACTGTTGACGTAGTACAAACCGTCGCAAAAACGCTCGTCCATAACTGCGCCTATCGTAAAGGTTTTTTCCGACTTGATTTCACCCTCCTTTACAACAGGAATCATTTGCTCCTTGCCCAAAGCCAAAAACATACTTGCCGTACCAAAATCGTAAATATGGTGGTAAATATAGTTGCCCTTGATAGACTTCATAAAGGTCACGAAACAACTCGTATGAAAAGGCAACATATTCATAAGTCCCTTGCCCCACAAGCCTACTTTATCCAACCATTTCAAAAAGCCTGCCACCACCGCCAATAGTCCGCTTGGCATACGAACGAGTTTATCCATAAATATATCCAAAGAGTTTACGTCGGTACTACGCAAATTGCTTTCTACAACCTGCTTTATTTTGTCGCGTACTTCGTACAAAGTTTCGCTACCGTCAAACTCCACCTTGACAACGGTCTCCTCGCCTGCGTCACGCAAACCTTTTTTGATAACGAAAGAAATACTAAAAGTATACCTGTCGTAAATTTTGCGAGCAATTACAAAACGGTTGAGAGCTTCCCTCTTGGAGTAAAGCCTAACTAAACTTGCCAAAAATACGTCGTTAAAACTAAAAATTTCACCTTTTGCTTTTTGGTCGGCAATAAACTCCTCTATCGGTTTGCTGAAACAGGTGACTTTTGTAGTATTGCACGCGTCGTAACGCCTCGGCATAATATGTGGCATCAATTGCATCATAGGGTCAATATAACTTGCTCTTTTTCCGTCTATTCTTCCCATAAAAAATCCTTTTTTAACTTATTTTTTATATTTTTATTATAAAACCAAACGTAAAAAAAAACAACCTTTTACGCTACAATTGTAGAAAAATTCTACAATTTTATACATTTTTATGCGTAAGGTTGTTTGATTTTGTAAATTATAGCAATATGCAAAGTTAGACTGTTCGCAATATGTCAAACGGATACAAAGTATAAGGGCAATCAAAGCTGAGTATTTGCTGAACTATTTTTGCGTCACAAACCTTGTTGCCTTTTTGGTCTTTGAGGTTTTTTATTTCCACCACTTTACCAAAACTTTCGCGCGGTGACAAAATTTCCACCTTTTGTCCTTCCAAAAACCTGCTACGCATTTCTACCGTAGCCACTCCGTCGCTATAATCTTTTACAACTGCCAAAAACTCGCTGTCACCAACGGCTCTACTTGTTTCATAGTTTTGACGTATATCGCCGTCGTCAAAAGCAAATCCTTCAGTAAACTGTCTATGAGTGGTTTTGCACAATTCTTTTAGCAAATTTTCGTCAAGGCAATATCCGTTTTTATCCGAATAATAAGCGTCAATCGCGCGCCTATAAGCGTTGACGACGGTTGCGACGTAATAAGGAGACTTCATTCTACCTTCTATCTTAAAGGACGCCACCCCGCACTCAATAAGCTGTGGCAAACGACGTATAAGGTTTAAATCCTTGCTATTAAAAACGTACGTCCCCCTTTGGTCTTGCCTGACTTGCATGGGGTTTTCGGGATGAGCGTCTTCGGTAATTTGCCATGACCAACGGCACGCCTGCACGCATTCGCCCCTGTTTGCGTTGCGTCCCGTAAGGTAATTGGACATAAGGCATCTACCGCTATAACTTATACACATAGCGCCGTGCACGAAAATTTCCGTCTCGCAATCGGGTACAAAACGGTTGATTTCCGCTATATCCGAATAAGTACACTCTCTTGCAAGCACTACGCGTTGCACGCCTTGCTTGCGCCAAAAATCAACGGCGTATTTGTTGAGAGTGTTTGCCTGCGTAGACAAATGAATATTTAATTGCGGAGCAACGGTTTTGCAAAAATCTATAACTCCTGCGTCGGACATAATAACAGCGTCCACCTTTGCAGATTGCAAAAATAGCAAATAGTCTTTAAGTTGGTCAAAATCGTCGTTGTTAGCAAAAATATTTACCGTAACGTAAACTTTTTTACCCAAAGTGTGAGCGTATTCTACAGCGCGTTGAATTTCTTCGTAAGAAAAATTATCGGCAAAAGCGCGCAAACCGAAACTTTTGCCCGCAAGATACACTGCGTCCGCTCCAAAATGAAATGCCGTAAGCATTTTTTCCATATTGCCTGCAGGGGCAAGCAATTCTACTTTTGTTTGTCGTATATTCATATCGTTTTAATCAGTTTTCTAAAATAATAGGTATAATCATTGGATAACGGTCGTACTTTTTGCGGAAGTAACTTTTGATTGGTTTTTGTATCAGTTGTTTGGTAATGCTTACGTTAAGTTCCTTCAAGTCTACTTCTTCTATTGCCGTACTTGCGAGTTTTTTCAATTCTTCCACCGTATCGCTATTACTATCGTCACCGGTATAAATACATCCGCGACTGATAATATCTGGACCGCTGGTCACTATTCCCTGCGTAGTATCTACGCCGACCAACACCAACACTATACCTTCTTCCGCAAGAGTGCGACGGTCCTTCAAGACGTTTTGCCCTACGTCGCCCACCATCAAACCGTCAACCAAGACGATTCCGCTTGGAACTTTATCTTTGATTGCAATTTTGCGTGACGTCATCTCCACAACGTCGCCTATTTCTGGCACTACTATATTGATTTCAGGCGTACCGAGCGAAGTTGCAAGTCTTGCGTGTTGACTTAAATGTCGATATTCGCCGTGAATAGGTATAAAAAACTTGGGCTTAAGCAAAGAATGCATAAGCTTAAGTTCTTCCCTACAGGCGTGCCCTGAAACGTGTACGTCGGCAAGACTGCTGTAAATAACCGTCGCGCCCAACCTGTAAAGGTTGTTGATAACCTTGTAAACGTCCTTTTCGTTACCGGGAATAGGACTTGCGGAAATAACTATGGTATCGTTTTTGCCTATGGCTATTTTGTTGAATTGTCCGCTTGCCATACGCGTAAGAGCCGACATAGGCTCACCCTGCGTACCCGTAGCAAGTATACATACTTCGCCGTCGGGAAGATTTTTTGTTTTTTCAATATCGACTACGTCTTTTTCGTCGTAGGTAATCATACCTGCCTTGCGAGCAGTATCCACTACTTTTGACATACTTCTTCCGCCAAAAGCTATTTTTCGACCACTTTCCCTTGCAAGATCCATTATTTGTTGAACTCTATCTACGTTAGAGGCAAAAGTCGCAATAATAAGCCTGCGTCCGACGTTGCTATTAAAAACCTTTCGCAAAGTATCGGTAACTACCACTTCGCTCATTGTGTATCCCGGTCTTTCGACGTTTGTGGATTCTGCCATCAAAAGCGCGACGCCGTTTTTGCCAAGTTCCGCAATACGGTGAATATTCATAACGTGTCCGCCTATAGGCGTGTAATCAATCTTAAAGTCTCCCGTCAAAAATACCATACCCACGGGGGTTTTTAAAGCAATTGCCATACTGTCGGCAATACTGTGGCAAACGTGTACGAACTCCGCCTGAAAACTCCCCAAACTGATACGGCTAGTTTCGTCGACTTTTATCAAACGATAATTTTCGATAGAATGTTCGACAAGCTTATTTTCCACCAGCGCCAACGTCAACCTACTACCGTATACGTCCACGTTGATTTCCTTTAACAAATACGGCACACCGCCAATATGGTCCTCGTGTCCGTGGGTAAGCAAAAGTCCGCGTATTTTTTGGCGGTTTTCCTTAAGGTAAGTGACGTCGGGTATAACTATATCTACGCCGGGCATTTCCGCAGTAGGAAAACTCAACCCCGCGTCCACTATAACTATATCGTTGCCGTATTCGAATACCGTCATATTTTTGCCGATTTCGCCTACTCCACCCAAAAACATTATTTTAAGTTTTTTGTTACTTTTGCTCTGACTCTCAAGCAACTTGTTGGTTGGGGCGGAATCAGCCATTAGAGTTTTTAATTCCGTACTTAAATAATCTTCTTCCATAACGTTTACTTTTTGTAATTTGTTTGATTTTGGCAAGGTTGCATTTTTCTTTTTTTGTACCTGCATATACTCCGCAAAACTGAGTTTTTTGGACGGTCTTTGGGTTGTTTTACTTTCGTAAACAATTTTTGCTTCCGCGCGTTTTTGCGCCGTCGTCTTTTTTGTCAAATCCGATTTTGTTACTCTCGGATTTTTTGATTTTTTTTGTTGTTTATTTTCAAACGGATCTCGATGGCTTTTTCTGTTTTTTGCAAGTCTGTCTAAATTAATCCCCTGCCCGTTTGGTCTAATTTGTTTTGATTTTGTTTCTTTCATAGTTTCCTTATATATACACTAAAACAGTCGTTAATTTTATTAAACAATTTTACATTTTATTATAATACAAATTTTAAATATTGCCAAATATTTTTTGCCACAAAAGGTATTATTTTTGCGAAAAAAATTTAAAAAAGCCCGTTTTTATTTAGAATATAAATTAAATTTACTTTACGAAAAAAAAGTAAACAAACAGTTGTAAAATTTAGATAAATATTTCGATTTTTGGTTGCTTTTTTTTATTTTCGGTGTATAATATATCTTGGTGCTAAAAGCATCAAAAAATATAGATAAAACGCCTTTGGGCGTACAAAAGTGAGGAGATTTTTATGGAAAACAGAGTGTACAATTTTTCTGCAGGTCCGTCAATTTTGCCGGAAGAAGTTTTGAAAGAAGTGCAACGTGACATGTTGAACTATGCTGGCACAGGCATGAGCATTACGGAAATGAGCCACCGTAGCAAGCCCTACATGGCAGTCAACGAGGAAGCTCAAGCTTTGCTGAGAGAACTTCTCAATATCCCCGACAATTATTACGTTTTGTTCGTTCAAGGTGGCGCTTCCACTCAATTTGCTTGCATACCGTTAAACCTTCTTGGCAAAAACAAAAAAGCCGATTACGTATTGAGTGGCAACTTTGCTAGCAAAGCATACGAAGAAGCTTGCCGTTACGGCGACATCCACGTTGCAGGCAGTAGCAAAGCTGACAAATATACCTACATACCCAAAGAGTTGGATATCCGCTCTGACGCAGCATATTTGCACATTACAACCAACAACACCATTTTTGGTACGAGATACAACGAATTGCCAAAAACAAACGTACCTATCGTTGCCGACCTCTCCAGCGAAATTTTGTCAAGAGTAATTAACGTAAACGACTATGCTGTTATTTACGCAGGCGCTCAAAAGAATATTGCTCCCGCAGGCGTGACCATCGTTATCGCTCGCAAGGATTTAGTTGACAATCAGGAAAACGTAATGGAATGTTGCCCCACCATGCTCAAGTGGAAGACTCAGGCTGACAACGACAGTTTGTACAACACTCCGCCGTGCTTCTCAATTTATACGGCTATGTTGGTATTCCGTCACCTCAAAAAGTTGGGTGGCGTACCTGCAATCCAAAAAATCAACGAAGAAAAAGCAGCCTTGCTCTATGACTTTATTGACAATAGCAAACTCTTTAAGTCAACCGTCGCTAAGGAAGACCGCTCTATCATGAACGTTCCGTTCGTAACCGGTGACCCCGATATGGACGCAAAATTCGTAAAGGAAGCAACGGAAAACGGACTCACCACACTTAAGGGACACAAACTCGTTGGCGGTATGCGCGCAAGTATCTACAATGCTATGCCAATCGAAGGCGTAAAGAAACTCGTAGAATTTATGAAGAAATTCGAAAAGGAAAACGCTTAATCACAATTTAAATACGTTATCTACGTCAAAACCCAAATCGGCTCGTTTCCCTTTTGGGTTTTGATTTGAAGTTTGTCGGATTGACAAATTACTGCAAATACAATTATAAAGGTGAAATAAAATGAAAGAAGTTTTGAGATTAAATGAAATCAGTCCACTCGTAAATTCCGTTTTTGAAGACAAATACGTAATGACTAAAGACGCTAAAGAACCGGTCGGCGTTCTCGTACGCAGTTTTGCAATGCACGAATACGATTTGCCGAAATCCGTTTTATGCGTTGCCCGCGCAGGCGCAGGCACAAACAATATTCCTTGCGACAAATATGCTGAACAAGGCGTTGTAGTATTCAACACCCCCGGCGCAAACGCAAACGCAGTTAAGGAACTCGTTCTTGCAGGTATGCTTTGTTGTGGTAGAAACTTTGTTGCCGGTACAAACTGGGCGCAAGGTCTCGTAGACGGCGAAAAAACCGTTGCAGAACAAGTAGAAAGTGGCAAAAAACAATTTGTCGGCACGGAAATCAAGGGCAAAACCCTCGGCATTATGGGTTTGGGCGCAATCGGAAGATTGGTTGCAGAAGCAGCTCTTGCTCTCGGTATGGAAGTCGTAGGATACGACCCATTCCTCTCTAAGGAAGCAGAAAAAACCCTCGACGAAAGAATCAAAGTTTTGGACAACACCTTTGACCTTTACTCTTTGGCAGACTACATTACCTTCCACGTACCTCTTACCCCCGAAACAAGAGGCACAATTAACGCTGCAAATATTTCAAAGATGAAAGACGGCGTAAACATCATCAACTGCAGTCGTGGCGAACTTGCAAATTACGACGACGTAAAAGCAGCAGTAGCAAGTGGCAAAATCAACCGTTACGTTACGGACTTCCCCTGCGCTGATATGTTGGGCGTAAAGAACATCATTACCTTCCCCCACCTTGGCGCAAGTACTGCTGAAGCAGAAGATAACTGCGCTGTAATGGCAGCAAGAGAATTGGTAAACTTTGTAGAAAAAGGCAATATCGTCAATAGTGTTAACTATCCTGCAATCAATCTTGACAGCAAAGGCGCGCAACGTATCGTAGTGCTTTACAAAGATGCAGAAGGTATCACCGACAAGTTTAACGAAGTACTTTGCCCGTTTGGTATCGTAGGTTTTAACTCAAAATCCAAAAAAGCTTACGGCGCAAGCTTGTTTAACCTCAACAAAAAAGCTTCCGCAGAAGCAATCTCCGCAATCGAAGCAATCGAAGGCGTAACGAGAGTACTCGCAATCTAATTAAAAATCATTTTTGACACAAAAAAACAACTCTTAAGAGCGTCAACAAAAGTATAGCCCACTACACTTCGCAAAATGAGAAGTATAGTGGGCTTTTTTTACACAAAAGACAAGTTAAAACTGAATTCCCGTTTCTCTTATGGCTTCAGTTTTTGCTGAGCTGCAAATTTCTTTTGCAGTATTATCGTCTAAAGCTTTTTTAATTTCAATAATGATATTTTTTGCTTTTGATACCAAGTTGTTGGCAATATTAACTCCTTCTTCTACAGTTTGAAAATTAAATAGAGTTTTTTGTTTAGTAACTATGCTTTCATGTTCGGCAAAAAGTTTTTTAAGTTTTGGATCTATACAATGGGGCATACCACGTCCACCATTAAACTTGCCTGTTTCATAATTAATATAGGTTTTGGCATCTGAAGGACTAACGGGAGTTAATTCCATAATTCTTACTGTTATAAGACCTATTAGGGAGCCTTGTCTGTCAACAAGCGCTACGAAATCTTTGACCGCTTTATTTGCAATTGCCGCTTTAACTAATGCGTCTTTTAATTTAATTTTATAATAATTTTTATCCATAATTAATCTTTTAATTATTATTTTTTTATTCACAAAAATCAAGTTAAAATGTTTATATTTTTAGCCTCGTGACTAAAAGTTATATACAAAACAATTTTTGCGTTATATATTGAAAAAAATTTACATTTCCGAAATTACCGCATTGGGTTCTACCCTTTTTGCAAGTTGAGTAGTAATAGTCAAAACCTGTTGAGCCTTGTCCTCGTTTAGCTCTACCGTCAACACGGTAGGAGTACCAAATTGAATTTCAGCCGATTGTACGCCTTCGATTTGTTTGACGGCGTTACATACCTTGTTTGCACAATTTGGGCATTTTAAATTTTGTATAGAATATTTTTTGTTCATAATACTTCTCCTTTTTATTTTTGTATGACGACTCCGAGCGTTTATCTCGGAGTCGTCGCAAAGATTTGAGCGCAGTCTATAAGCCGAGTTCTGTATTTGACGGTTATCTATCTACGCCTTACGTCTCCGCAAGGCTCTAGCGACATATCGAGACGTCGGGCAAACGTTTAGTCTCACTTCTTGCACCGAGCGGGGTTTACAGGAACGGCGTGTTACCACGTCGTTTGTGGGCTCTTACCCCACATTTCCACCCTTACCACGTAGTGGCGGTATATTTCTGTTGCACTTTCCTTAAAGTCGCCTTCACCGGGATTTCTCCGGCGCTCTGCCCTATGGTGCTCGGACTTTCCTCGTTGGATTGCTCCACCGCAACCGTCTGGCTGCCTCGTATTTGTTTTAACATTTTTTTTATATTTTGTCAAGCAACTCAAGCAACAAGTACAAGCCGTCGCAATAAAATACATCAGGAGACAAAAAAATATGTTATTTAACGCTTTTGCAACACTTTTTTCCAAAATATTTTTCTTTAGCGGATATTATTCCACAAACAATGCCTATCCAAAACCCCTACCACCCGAAGAAGAATCGGCGTGTATCAAAAAAATGCTCGAGGGAGATAAACAAGCAAAGGAAAAACTCATCAAGCACAATATGCGCCTTGTTGCTCACATTGCAAAAAAGTACGCTCAAAAACAAAATCTTGAAGACACGATAAGCGTTGGCAGTATCGGCTTAATCAAAGGAGTAAACACTTTTTCTCTAAACAAAGGCTCAACGCTTGCAACCTATCTTGCGCGCTGTATCGAAAACGAAATACTGATGATGTTGCGCTCGGACAAAAGATACAAAAATACAGTATATTTGTCGGACAAAATGGATACCGACAACGAGGGAAATGAATTTACTTTGTTAGACGTACTTTCGGTAAACGAGGAAAGCGTTTTTTTGCAGGCAGAACAAAGTATCCTTGCAAAAAGGCTCGACAAGGTAATGAAAACCAATCTTAGCGACAGAGAATATCAAATACTTGTTTTGCGCTACGGTCTTAACGGCAACACGCCACACACCCAGCTTGATACCGCAAAAAAATTTGAAATTAGCCGTAGTTACGTTTCACGCATTGAAACCAAAGCATTAAAAAAACTAAGAAAAGTACTCCGCCAACAAGATTTTTGAGCTCTTGCGTTAACAAACACTAAAAAAATACCGCAAATCCGTTTTTTGGACTGCGGTATTTTTGATAAATTTACCTTAAATTATTTAATAGGTTCAAGTTTTGCAGTAAAGTGGCGCAAAATAGGAGCTTCTTCCACTATTTTGTAACCCTTAACTTGACTTGCTCTTTCCTTAATATTGATAAGAGCGTCTGCAATAACGTCCAAGTGAGCTTGAGTATAAACACGACGGGCAATAGCAAGGCGTGTAAATTCAAATTCCGCCTGTTGCTCCTCATGAGTGACGGGGTTTCTGTCCATCATATAGCTACCTATATCACAAGCTCTAATACCTGCTTCCAAATATAATTCCAACGCAAGAGCTTGACCGGGATATTGATACCACGGCAAATGTGGCAACAATTTTTTGGCGTCTACGAATACTGCGTGACCGCCAACTGGAGATTGATATGCAATACCTGCTTCGTCAAGACGAGCCGCAAGATATTCCATTTGCCCTATACGGTAACGGAGATAATCTTCTTCAATACCTTCCTTCAAACCGATAGCCAAAGCTTCCAAATCTCTACCGCTCATACCGCCGTAGGTAACAAAACCTTCAAAACTAATGCAACGTTGCTTTACTTTTTCATAAATAGCCTTGTTGCGTACGCCAATCAAGCCACCCATATTGACAATGGCGTCTTTTTTTGCGGACATTGTAAAGAAGTCTGCTTCTTTAAAAGATTCTCTAATAATGTCTTTTATAGAGCTATTTGCAAATTCCTTTTCTCTTTGCTTTACAAAATAGCTGTTTTCCGCATAGCGAGCAGCATCAATCATCATAGGAATACCGTACTTGCGAGCTATTTTTGCTGTTTCTCTAATATTTTCGACAGATACGGGTTGACCGCCTGCGCTGTTGTTGGTGATTGTTTCGATAATTACGCCGATATTTTCCGGACCGTATTCGTTGATAAGTTTTTCCAATCTAACTACGTCCATATTGCCTTTAAAATCTGCGCGTAAAGTCGTGTCAAGAGCTTCAGGCACAACGCAGTCAACAGGGATACAACCGCACAATACTACGTGACCACGGGTGGTATCAAAGTGCATATTGGAAATTGCGTATTTTTTGCCTTCCAACAAAATGGGGAGCAAAACTTTTTCCGCTGCTCTGCCTTGGTGAACAGGTTGTATGTACTCAAATCCAAAAATATCTCTTGCTGTTTCCACTACGTGAAAATAGCTGTTTGCGCCTGCGTAAGATTCGTCGCCGTTCATAACGCCTGCCCATTGATTACCGCTCATTGCGTTTGTACCGCTATCCGTCAACAAATCAATATAAACGTCCTCAGATCTCAATGCAAATACGTTATAGTTGGCTTCGGCAAGTTTCTTTTCTCTTTCTGCCCTTGTCAACATTCTGAGAGGCTCGACTGCCTTAATACGGAAAGGTTCTGGATAATAAATTGGTTTCATTTTTTCTCCTCCGATATTATAAATAAATTTTATATTTAGATAAAAAAGTAATTGAGTTTTAAGCCTTAACTTACTCTTCTATTATACTCCCAAAAACTCCATCGTCAAACTGTTTTGAGATATAAACTTTTAAAATTTTATTTTTGCCTACTGCTTTTTTCGGCAAATACACTTTTGTATAATTAGCGGTATATCCAACGACGTAATCGCCCTTGTGTTCCTCCGTCAATACTTGTTGCACAGTACCTATCTGCTTGTTTGCGGATTGCTCCAAAAGCAGTTGTTTTATTTTTGAAAGCTTTTGGACGCGCTTGTTTACCACTTCTCCCGAAATAGGCGTCATTTTTGACGCCACCGTACCGCTACGAGGGCTAAAAGGAAAGATGTGAATATCGTCAAAACCTACCTTTTGTACAAAATCACAAGTTTCCTCGAAATTTTGCTCACTCTCCGTAGGAAATCCCACGATAACGTCGGTAGTTATACCCGCATCGGGAAAATTTTGTCTAATAAGGTTTACCGCCGACAAAAATTCTTCCGCCGTATAGTGTCTATTCATTTTTTTCAAAACGTCGTTGCTACCGCTTTGCAAAGACAAATGAAAATGCGGACAAAAGTTAGCTTTTTTCATTGCGTCTAAAAGCCGTTGCGTAACAATATGCACTTCAAGACTGCCAAGTCTCTTGCGCATAGGTAAAAAAGCAAGACTTTCCGCAAGGGTAGTAAGGTCGCCTTCTTTCGTATTGTAATCGCTAATATCTACCCCCGTCAAAACCACTTCCCTTACACCGTTAAGAGATCTTGCTTCGGCAACTACGTCGGAAATCACCCTGCTCCTACTCCGTCCGCGCAAATACGGTATAATACAATAAGTACAAAAACGGTTGCACCCGTCCTGAATTTTTAAAAAAGCTCTGGTCTTTACAACGTTGGTAGCAAAAATCTCGCCTTCGTCGTAACAGACAGGCAATTGCTCCACTCCGTCAAAACCGCCAAGGTATTTTTGTACAAGAGTTGCTTTATCCCCCGCGCCCTTTACAAAAACCACGTGGTCGCCCAAAAACTGTTTCGAGTCCTTTTGCGAAGCGCATCCGCAAATAATAATCTTTGCCGTAGGGTTAAGTTTTAAGCAACGCGAAATAGCCTGACGGGACTTTCTTTCCGCCTCGTTTGTGACCGCGCAAGTATTGATTACAAAATAATCAGCCTTTTTAAGTCCCTCAAAGGCGTCGTAGCCCGCCGAAAGCAACTGCCCGACTATTTGTCTACTTTCATAAAGATTAACTTTACAGCCAAGCGTAAATACGGCAACCGTTGCTTTTTTTGTTGATATTTCAGTAACATTTTCCATACAGTAAACCGTCAAAACTCAAGATTTTGCGTCCATTAACAAATACCGCATAAGCAACGCGCACCACTCGCCTTTAACAGAAAAACTCACAAGCTCAAATCCCAAATTGGAAAAAACTTTTTCTACTTGTTCCTTTTGAGTGGCAAGAATACCGCTTAACGAAATAACAGCGCCGTCGTTTAAAAATTGCGACAACGTGGTTGACAGTCTCGTAAGAATATCAGCCGTAAGATTTGCAAAACAAAAATCAAATTTGCCGGTAACGCGTTGAGTAAGGTCTCCGCAAATAACTTCGCATTTGTCCGCAAGGTTGTTGAACTCTGCATTTTTTTGCGTCGCTTCCGTTGCTTGTTTGTCAAGGTCTACGAAAGTGGCGTGTTTTGCGCCCAACAACAACGCAGAAAGCCCCAAAATTCCGCTACCGCAACCCATATCCAGCACGGTTTTGTCATAAAAATCAAAGCTTTGGGCAAGCAACAAACACTGCGAAGTAGTTTCGTGATACCCCGTACCAAAAGCAATACCGCTTTCTATCTTTAAAACCTTTTTTGCGTCACCCTCATACTCCAACCAATTTGGGCACACGCAAACATCTCCGATAACCGTCGGAGTAAAATTTTTTTGCCAATTTTTAAGCCAATCGACGTTGGGAGCAGGGACTGATACTATCTTTAAACTACCGCAAGAGTCTTTACCAAAAATTTCTCTTATTTTGTCAAGCTCTGCTTTTAAAGCGCGCAAAACTTCTTGCTCTTGCTCTTTTGAACAAAAAGCAACTACTTTTACTTCCTCTCCGAACTTTTCTCTGAGACCTTCTTCTATATAGTCCCAACCACAATTATCCAAATCTTTTACGTCGTACACACTGACTGCGTTTTGAGTTTTCTCTTGCAAAAAATACGCAACGAGATCACTGCACTCCGTCGTAGTAAAAACCGAAATCTCTATATTTTGTGTAGTCATGTCAGGTCGTGCGGTTTTTAGCCTATAAGAATATCTATCATTTGTTTTGTCGTTTGCCACTTTGCCTTGTTGGATTCGTAAACCTTGCGACCTTCCTCCGTAATGCTGTAATACTTACGGGTTGCGCCGACGTTTTCGTCCCCCCAACTACCCTTGATAAGTCTCAAATCTTCCAATCTATGATAAGCGGAGTAAAGAGATTGTTCGTTGGGTTCGTAAAGACCGTTAGTGCGTTTTGCGATAATACGTCTGATTTCTCCACCGTACTTTGGGCCATCCAACAACGCGCTTAAAATAAACGTTTCGATATGACCGCGCAAATTGTCACTGTTGAGTACTTGTACTGCCATAATTTAACCCTCCTAAAATTTGGATTTTCTTTTTATATTATATCACACATAGAAGTATTTGACAAGCATATTTTTTAAACCCGTTTACTCAAAAAAACAAATCAACTCAAAATTAAAAAAACAAAAAGCACACCGAGTTGAAACAAACCGAAATGCGCTTTTTGTTTTGTTAAGTATTTTGTTTTACCCTTGATACAACTTGTTGATATTGTCAAGATATTCCTTGCGGTGCGGATAATTTTTAAGATTAAGGCTGTTTTCAAACTGTTCCAAAGCTTTTTTCTCGTTTTTACCGACAGATGTAGGTACTTCTACCACAGTTTTTATAATAAGGTCGCCGTTTCGCCTAGAAGTTTTAATACCCTTTCCGCGGAAACGGAAAACTTCGCCGTTTTTTGTACCTTCTTTAAGTCGTTGAATTTCTATTCCGTCCAGCGTAGGTACTTCCACTTCGCCACCGTTTACAGCAGTTGAGTACGAAATAGGCACTTCGACGTAAAGATTTAAGTCGTCGCGTTTAAATACCCTGCTCGGACTTACGTTTATTACCAAAAGCAAGTTGCCCGCAACACCGTTTTGAGCCTTGCTGGCGTTTCCTTGCCCGCTTGCCGTAATAATATTGCCGTTGTCTACGCCTGCCGGTACGGTAATGGTAATTTTTTTCTGTTTAGAAACAACGCCCCTACCCTTGCAAGTTTTGCAAGGATTAGTGATTATTTTGCCCGTGCCGTTACATTTATCGCAAGCGCCCACCATAACTTGTCTGCCGAAAATAGTGTTGGTCACTCTTTGAATTCGTCCGCTACCGTTGCACTTGTCACACGTTTTTACGTCTGCGGAACTGTTTGCTCCACTACCGCTACAAGCCGAACATCTTTCCTGACGAACAAAGTTTACTTCCTTTTTTACGCCTTTTGCAGCCTCCATAAACGTAAGATCAATGGTTTGCGTAACGTCACTCCCAACCGATTGGGTAGAAGCGCTACGCGTGCGACCTCCGCCCATAAAACTGCCAAATATATCGAATATATCTTCAAAACCGTGGGGCATCCCCTGCGAAAATTGAAAACCGTCAAAATCCATTTCACCGTTGTCGTATTTGCGACGATTTTCCGCGTTGCCCAAAATCTCGTACGCTTCGTTACATTCTTTAAATTTCTCCGCGCAATCTTTATCGTTTGGGTGCAAATCAGGGTGATATTGTTTTGCTTTTTGTCTATAAGCGGATTTTATTTCATCTTCCGACGCGTTTTTGTCCACGCCGAGTATTGCGTAATAATCTTTTTTTGCCATAATATTTTGCCATCGGGCAAAAACCCGAATACGTTATTTATTTTATATTTTTTAGTTGAGGTCAAATTACACCGTCAGGCGAACGGCAAAAATACCGTTCGCCCGTATCAATTATTTAATTTTTTTACTTTTAAGCGTCTTTTACGTCAAAATCCACGTTTTCGCCGTTGCTGTCTTGCGCAGTACCTGCGTCGGAATTTTGTTGAGCGTTGGCGTCAGCGGCGTGCTGTTGATAGAACTTTTGGAAAATCTCGGCGCTTTCCTTTGCGATTTTGTCCGTTACGGATTTGATTTCTTCTACGTTAAGGTCAGCGTAGTTTTGATTTTTGTCTGATACTTCCTTACCTTCCTTAATGAGTTGCTCTACTTTTTCCTTATCGGCAGAGTCGAGTTTGTCTCCACTTTCCTTAATAAAGCTTTCAAGAGAAAAAACCATCTGGTCAAGTCCATTTTTGGCGTCGATACTTTCCTTACGTTTTTTGTCTTCTTCCGCGTATTTTTCGGCGTCTTTTACAGCCTTATCGATATCGGCTTCGGACAAATTGGTTGTAGAACTGATGGTAACGGATTGTTCCTTTTGAGTGCCCAAATCTTTTGCCGTAACGTGCACGATACCGTTTGCGTCAATATCAAATTTAACTTCGATTTGCGGTATTCCACGTGGAGCCGGAGCAATACCCGTAAGCTGGAATCTACCCAAAGTTTTGTTATCCGCAGCCATTTGACGTTCTCCCTGCAAAACGTGTATGTCTACCGTCGTCTGATTGTCTGCCGCGGTGGAAAATACTTGCGATTTGCTGGTAGGTATCGTAGTATTGCGCTCAATAAGTCTCGTCGTAACTCCACCGAGAGTCTCGATACCGAGTGACAACGGTGTTACGTCCAACAACAAAACGTCTTTAACTTCGCCACCCAAAACGCCTGCTTGGATAGCCGCGCCTATTGCAACACATTCGTCGGGGTTAATACCTTTGTAAGGCTCTTTGCCGACAAAATTCTTTACTGCTTCCACTACTGCAGGGATACGGGTAGAACCACCTACCAAAATTACGCGCTTGAGATCTTCCGGCTTAAGATTTGCGTCTGAAAGAGCTTGCTTCATAGGAGCTAACGTTCTCTTTACCAAACCTTCGGTAAGGCTATCAAACTTTGCGCGAGTAAGGTCTACGTCAAGGTGTTTAGGTCCGGTTGCGTCCGCCGTAATAAAGGGCAAATTGATATTGGTCTTTGTGGTTGAAGACAATTCTATCTTTGCCTTTTCCGCCGCATCCTTAAGTCTTTGGATTGCCTGTTTGTCTTGCTTAAGGTCTATTCCGTTGGATTTTTTAAATTCTTCCACCAAATAGTCTATGACAATATTGTCAAAGTCGTCACCACCAAGATGCGTATCGCCGTTTGTAGACAAAACTTCAAATACGCCGTCGCCGATTTCCAAAATAGAAACGTCAAACGTACCGCCACCAAGGTCGTAAATAAGTATTTTTTGATTTTTGTTTTCGCCTTTGTCCAAGCCGTAAGCCAAAGCCGCTGCGGTCGGCTCGTTGATGATACGCAAAACTTCGAGACCTGCGATTTTGCCTGCGTCTTTTGTCGCTTGACGTTGACTGTCGTTAAAGTATGCAGGTACGGTAATAACAGCTTGCGTTACTTTCGAACCCAAATACGCCTCGGCGTCGTTTTTGAGTTTTGTCAAAACCATTGCGGAAATTTCCTGCGGGGTGTAAGCCTTTCCGTCTATTTGTACTTTGTAATCTTGTCCCATATGGCGCTTGATAGACATAACCGTTCTTTCGCCGTTGACTACTGCCTGACGTTTTGCCACCTGCCCTACTAATCTTTCGCCGTCCTTTGTAAAACCTACGACGCTCGGAGTCGTACGGCTACCTTCTGAGTTTTGGATAACGACGGGTTCACCGCCTTCCAATACTGCCACGCAACTGTTTGTCGTGCCCAAGTCTATACCGATAATTTTTCCCATAATATATTTCTCCTTTTACGTTAAATTTTTTTTATTTTAAGACGCCGTTTCTTCAAAAACGCCTACGCAAACCGTAGCGTATCTCAACACTTTTTCGCCGTAGATATAACCGCTTGCGTATTCTTCCAACACCAAATTATCTTGCTGTTTGTCTAAAACGGGTTGTTTATAAACTGCCGAACAGACGTTTGGGTCAAATTCCTTACCCAATACTTCCATTTTTTTGACGCCCACTTGATTAAGTATGCTTTCAAACTGCTTTAAAACAAGGTTAAAAGTTTCCATTTCTTCCTTTTTGAGCATTTGACGGGCCTTGTCAAAAGTATCGAGTATCGGAAAGATTTTTTCCACCACCTCCATCCTGCCGTCGGCTTTTGCCGTTTCGACGGAAGAAGTCGTGCGTCTGCGATAATTTTCGAAATCACTCTTTAATATAACCAACTGATTGAGATATTCTTCGCCCTTTTTGATTTGTTTTTTAAGTTCTTCCTGCTCTGCCAAAAGCTGTTCGTTTTCCTCCTTTAGAGCCGAAATAACGCTTTGCGCAAACTCACGCAAATCCTTATCCTTTACGGAAGAAATATCCCAAGACGGTCTTTGGTTTTGCTCGACTGTTTGTTTTTGCGTAGTTTCGTTTGCAAAACCAGCGTCCTTGTTTGTCGTATCGTTTTGTTTTTTGTTTGCCATTTGTTTACCTCTTTTAGTCATTGGTGTCGTCTGCGTCTTTTGTCAATATTTTTTCCACGACTTTGTTTATTTGGTCAAGCACCGAAATGACTTTTTTGTAATCCATTCTTATAGGACCGATTACCCCCGCGCTACCCAAGGTCTTTTCGTTGAGCGAAATTTTTGCAGACACGCAACTACAGCCGTCGGGCAACCCTTGACTTTCTGCCCCTATTTTGACGGAAAAATCCAATCCTTCCGAATCGGAAAACATGGTTGCAAGCGTCTGCTTTTGCTCTAAAGCCGCCAAAAAGTTTTTGGTTTTGCCAATGTCCGAACTGTATTCGGGATAATCGAATATTTTCGTCGTGCCCTCCGTTACAATGTCCTCGGCACGACTGTTTGCAACTTGCTGTATCAACTCCAAAATCTTTAAATACAGTTGCCTTATTCCTACGATTTCCTTTGCCAACAACTCCATAGGACCGGTTTTTGTTGCAAGCTCCTTAAAAGTTTTGCCGACAAACATTTTGTTGAGTAATTTGTTTGCCGACGCGTACGCCTCTGTCATAAGGTCGGGTACGTCTATAATATTGTCCTTGAGTACGTTTAGATCGGTAACCATTACCACCAACGCTTTGCCGTCTCCCAGTGACAAAACGGAAATAGACTTTATTCTTTCCGTATCAAAGTCGCCCTTAAGAGCTACGGCGGTGTAATTGGTGATTTCCGACACTACTTTTGCAACGGAAGAAACAAGCTCCTTCACATCGGCAAATCCGTCCGCAAAAACTCTATTTACCTTTTTTTCAATCAGCGCAGTTTCCGTATCGGTGAGAGGCTTTTTTTCCATAAGCTCATCAACGTAAAGCCTAAATGCCTTTTCCGTCGGTATACGTCCCGCCGAAACGTGCGGTTGTTGCAAATATCCCATACTCTCCAACGCCGACAACTCGTTGCGAATCGTCGCAGAAGAACACTCGTTGAGATACTTGGATTGCAAATCTTTGCTACATATCGGCTGGCCTGAAGAAATGTACTCCTCCACCAACGCCCAAAGTATTTTTCTTTTTCTTTCGGAAAGATTCATTTGCTTTTCTCCTCGGTCAAAACGGTTTGCGCCTTGCAATCTTTTTGTTGAGTGTTAGCACTCTTTTGTGATGAGTGCTAACAAGCAACTATAAAATATCACCGTTTTGAAAAGATGTCAACTGTTTTTTTGCATTTTTTGCATTGATTTATAAAATTTTTTTTGACTACTCAAAACGGTGAAAAAATTATTTTTTTTAGTATAAGTTGCGCGTATAAACATATGCTATTTATTTTTATTTTGCCCCAAAAAACGCAATGAAATACTATAAAAACAAAAATTTTAAAAATTAATTTAAGCAATTTTGTCAAGCTCAAAAATTATTGTTGTTGCTTGTTTGAAAAATACGCTCTTAAGCTGTCGTACCTATCCCCCAAGTGCGACTTAAACGCCGTACTGCCCTCCAAAATTTGCAAAGCTGTTTCGGGCGGATATTGATCAAGAACTTTTTTTACTGCATTGTACTTTTCAATTGCTTTTTGCTCTTCGACACCGGACTCTCCTATACGTTCCGTCAATTCAAGAATTTCTTGCAATCTTTGCCACTCTTGTTTTTCCAGCTCGGCAAGCTGGTCGGCAAGGCTTTTTTTGTACTTTGCTTCCTTCTCCTCCACGGAATTGTTGTATTTTGTAACTTCGTCTGCTTTTTCCAATGCTTCCTGACGGATTTCCTCAGTTTTGTCGGCAATTTTTTTAGCGTAAATTTCTTCCAACGCCTCAAGCTGTTGCTTTGCGGAGTCCGTCAAATTGCTTTTTTGCGTTTCGATATCGTTTAAAGAATTATCTGTGTTTTGTTGCAAAGTATTCAAGGCTTGCTCGGCAAGAGTGTTTATTTTGTCCATCATACCGCTTTTTATGCTACTATTCGTAAGATTATTTTTTTGCGCGGAATAATTAGTGTTTTTTAAATCCGCGTCACGCTCGGTGGCAATTTCTATTTGTCCTTGCGTTGCTTTGTCCAAAATGCTTTTTGCTTTTTGCGCAAGACTTTGCAAGGTTTTTGAAGTAGAATCGTTAATTTGAGAAACTTCCTTTTGCTTGTTTGCGGAGTAATATTGCTCTGCCAAGCGAGAAATTTCCTCTTCCGAAGGCATTTCGTAGGTTAGTTTTTGCATACCCAGCGAATCCGGCGCGTCCACCCTTTGCTCTTGATACGTAGTACTGTATTTGTTGTCGATTTTTGCCATGCTGTCCAATAATTGCTTGTAAATTTTGGATGCATCATCTAATTGCTTAATGCTCATTGTCTCTCCTTTATTTGTTTATTATTTTTGTCACGCCAAAATATATTTTCCGTCGTCGTAAACCGCAAAGCCGTTCAAAGTCTTTGCAACGGCAGTATCACGACTGCAATATCTTTTTTTAAAAACGGTTTCCGTCACGCCTTCGTCTGTAAGAGTCAGCCTATATTCAGTTAGCAAACCGTTTTTTAACGCCCCAATAAGAAAAATATTGTCAATCGCATAAGCTCCGCATCCGTTTGGCTCGGAAAGTATTTTTACCACCGTAGTGTAATAAACGGAGTTTTGCACGCTTACCAACGCCGTCACCACGGAGTTTAATCCCCACACCACGAGGTAAGTCGTGCTGTCTTCGGCATAGACGTCGTACGGCGTGACGTAAACGCCCCTTACCTTTTGACTGACTTCGCCAAACACCAACCTTTGGCTTTTCGTCTCGGATTTCGTTGCAAACAAATTGGTCACACAAAACCTATACAACTCTCCCTGGGACACAAAATACACGTCACCGCTTTGGCTAGTTCTGAAAAAAAAGTCGCAGTCGCTCCCTATTGCAAGCGATACTCCAATAGGCACGAAATTATTTTGCTCGTCAAATAAAGATATTTTCCAAACGCCCTCCTGCGCTTTGTAAAGAATATAAAGGTTTTGCAAAAAATACTTTATTTTTACCTTTTGCGGTAAATCCGCCTCCGCAAAAGTCATCAATTTGCCCTTCGTTCTGTCCAAGTCTTCGTCTAACAAATAAAAACCGTCGGTATATTTTGCAACAAACAGCTCTTTCCCCGAAAAACCTTTTTCAAAACTGATTTCCGGCGTAAAAACTTGTTTAATACCACTACCCGTCACACAAAAACAAGCGTCGGAAAGGCTAAACCCATCAGTAAAACTACTTACCGTTATACTTAAATTATGATTACCGACCGCTACGTACAAATTTTTGCAATATGAGAAATAATTGTCCATTTCAGACAAAAATCTTACGTTTTTTTCAAAAAAAGTTACGCCGTCCATTTTGAGAATTATTTTAGCGCTACCACTACTAAACGTACCTGAAAAGCTGATTTCCGTCCAACCTGCCCTGCCTTTAAAAAAAGCCGTGTCGAGATTAGTTGTTTTAGTTACGTCCGAAAACACGGTATCAAAAACGTAAAGCTTAATTTTTTCAGAATTTGATGCAACCATTGACAAAATTTCTTGTTGCATATCGTCTTTTTTAAAAGTTTGTTTAATACCGAAATTCATATCACGCGTACTCCTTAAACACCAATTGCGGACGACTCACAAACATATTTTCCGTTTTGCAAACTATTTGCATACCAAAGCTTTCGCCCACAAGATTGAGCGGAACTTTTTGCCCGCGTTGCATACCCTTTACTTCAAAAAAATATTCTTTTCCGTCCACGTCAAACACCAACGTAACGTCATGCTTTGAAAGCAAGGTAATATAAAGCAATTGTTTTTTACCCACCACCTTGTTTAAATCACTGTCGGGACAGGTCCACGCCTTTAACGTATTTGTATCAAAAAGTTTTCCGCCTTTGTATAATTTTCCCACGTACTTTGAATAAGGCTGTTTTTCGCCAAAGCACATAAACAGACCGTTTACTCCGTCGCCGTTTATACCGACAAGCGAAATTACGTCAAATCCACGCATAAGATTTGTAGAACCGTCAAACAAATCAATTTCCAACACGGCGTTATTAATACAGCCGTTTTTTTCCGCAGAAGTTCTTTTTCCGTCAAAAAAATTGACGTTGGCGGACAAATAATATTTTCCGTTGCAATACGTTGCCGTAGCGTTGGCGTTGTCGCACCCCTCAAAATAGCCATCCAAATTGGACAAAATCTTTTTTGCGGAATTACCGTCAAACTGAAACAACCCTTGCTCCGTCAAAAAAATAATCGTTTCGCCACACACGCAAACGGTGTTGCCCAAAATTTTGCCCGTAGTCAAAAACAAATGCGTTAATGAAAACCCCTCTTGCGCGCCGTAGGCTATAAGACGGCTTATTCCGTATTCTCTAAACACAAAAAGATAGTTTAAAAAACTCACAACCTTAAGCAAAGCGCCCCTTTCATCCGTCATAGTAATATACCCAGCGCAGTCAATACCCACGTCCCAATTAGTAAGGTCGAGGTCGTCGGAAAAAACCAAAGTATTTTTGTCCGTTAAAGTGGTTGCAAACAGCCTGTCGTAATGCACGCACATACTGCTTACTCTCGGCGCGGAGCTTACCGTTGTCGGAGGGTTTTGACCATCGTAAACCCTCATATCGTCCTTTAAAGAGCAAAAAATAATAACGTCCTTTCCCTTTAGTCGATAATTTATTGCCTGCGGAACTGCATTAAAGGGCGTAGAATCTATACAAACGGCGCCTTCTCCACCGTTAATTTTTACGGAATACAGTTTGTTTTGATTGCTCAAAAAAATAATCCTGTCGTCGTTGACGGAATTAATTTCGTCAAAACGCTTAAAATACCACAGTTTTTGAATTTTTTCACCCGTATCCGCGCAAACGGGGAGACTAATTCCGTCCTTTTCAATACAAAAAGCCTGTACTCCGTTTCCCTCCGTCAAAACACCCCTTTCGCCGTTAACGTTATAACTGACTTTTGCCGTGTTGTTTGAAATATAGGCGTCGTCTACGATACTGTTTAACCCGCCTGCAAAATCAGAAATGGATATACTTTTTAAACTGCTTTGTTTTGCCAAAAGCGATTTTCTAAAAAACATTTACTTCCACCTCCGTTGCGGAATTTTAAAACTCTTGTTTGCAAAAGACGCCACTTGAATCAAATCCTTGTATCTTTTATCCCATAGCGTTGCTTCGTCGTACATACCCGTCAAAAACATAAATTCTGCTATAGCCCCGTACGCAAACAATCTTTCATCCATTTTGGGATTTCCCCTTTCAAGAGCATCGTCAAAACTTTTTTCTTGCGGACGATAGCAATACTCCACCTTTATACCGCCTTTTACCTTTGCAATGACTTCCGTGGTAGTGACGACAAAATCCACTTCGGCGTCGTTTAAGTCGCAAACCTTCGTTACCTCGTGCAGAGTTTTGTTAAAATCGGTAATTTTTACGACGTTTGTATCAAAGCTTTGAGTTGCCCGTAGTGGAAAATAATCGCAAGCCAACTCTTTTTCGCAAAAACCTACGCATTGCGTCAATAATTTTAAATTTTTGTTGCTTTCCATTGATTGACGGATATATTCATTGTCAACTCCGTCCTCAAAAATTTGCCTTTCAAAGTCGTATTGCAACAACTCACCGCACAATTTAACCACGTTTTTTACCGTCATAACTTATTCTCCTTTTTAAATCTCTCTTTTCTTTCCGTTAAAATTTGTTCTTGCTCGTCAAGCAATAATTTTTCCAACGCCTGATTATGCTCGTCTATTTCTTTAAAAATTTGCGTTGCGTTTTGCCTACGTGTTTTTAGACAAAAATCTACAGTCCTGCTGTCTAACTGCTTGTACGGTACTACAAAACAAAAGGTTTCACGCTGAAAACTGTTGTGGACCTCGTATCTGTCGCGCTTTGTGTTGAAAACCACGAAATATCCTTCGTCAATGCTTTTCAATCTATCGCAAATATCAAAAGTATCGTTTTCTATTTTTTTCAACCAATGCTTGTTCATTTTTTCTCCTGAAGGTTTGAGAGAGCAAAAACGCTCTCTCAAACACGTTAATCAAAAAATTATTTTTCAGTAATATCGGTAATAACGCCCTGACCTGCTGGTTTTTCGCAAAGCAAATCAGCATATTTAACCAAAGTTGCCGTATAAACGGGCTTGCCCGCAACTTGCTTAAGAACTTTGCCGTCGTCGCCTTCCAGCCAACGCCAGTCGCAAAGTTGATGCAAAGTAAACTCGTCTGTATTCAAAACGTACATACTGCCCGACGGACAGAAACGATCCGTTACTACGGGAATACCGCCAAAACTAATAGCCTTAAAACCGCCTTCGAGATTGATAGTGTCGATATTGGTTCTATTAGTAGTCAAATATTCCTGATAGGCGCGTCTTACTCCGCTGTTACACACGATAAAGTTTGCCGTACTGCCGGCAATATCTTCAAGGTCGTCCACTACTCTTTGAATAGTAAAATCGTCGATTGCTCCGCCGTTTGCCTTAACGCTTTTTGGACTCAACCAAAGATTGGTATTTCTATTGATACCGTAAAGAGTATCGCTATTGCCGAATATTGCGCCAAGCCCCGTGATTTCCTTATTAAAACTACCCTGAACTGTGACTATTGCGTTTTCCGTCACCAAAGACTCAAGACTTGCGCCGTCCACCATCACCGTTTTGTTTGCTCTGTCAACGGAAAGTATACGTCTGCCCGTTGCGCCGTGTATTGGACTAAAACCTTCGGTATCGGGTGTCAAAAAGTCCACTACCATACCTTCGATTACATTGGTTACGCTGTCAAGCAAAACGGTATTTGCGCTTGTAGACAAAACCGTAGCAAGTTTACCGCTACCGTCGCCAAACAACATACGACCAAAGTTGAATTTGCTCGTTTTAATTAAACCTTCCATTTCGGCGTTGAGCAAGTTTACAAAAGCGCCACTGTTGTTTGCGGAAGCTCTTATAGCTTTGTCTGAAATTTCTATCGTACCGTAAAGGTTTTTGAGAGTAAGACAAAATTGCTTATAATTGTTGCCTGCCGCCGAAGGAAGATTGCCGTCCTCCGTACCTGCGCCGATACCACCGTTTGCGCCGTAAGGCACGAGCTTACGTACTTCTTTGCCCCATACGTCTGCAGTACTTTGCTTGATTTTTGCCAACAAGGGATTTATTTTAGTATTGAGTTGGTCGCTTACCACGCCCAAATAAAGTGTTTTTAATGCATTTTCTGCGCTTGTAATTGTTACCATAATCTTCTCCAAAAAAAATTTATAACCTTTTATTTATACGGGTACGGTCAAAAGGCAATACCGTACCTACCATAGACAATTTAACGTTTGTCAAACATTTTGCCTGCCAAAATACCTGCTTCCGCAACGGAAGTCGGTTTTAACGGCGGTGTAAGACTGAAAAATCCGCTACCGCCAATAACGTTTGGCGCTTTTGGCAAAGAAAGTTGCTTTAAGTACTTCGCCAACAACATTTCCATAAACTGCGGATTAGACAAAATATACTTTTCCGCAAAATCGGCGTCCATCGTCAAGAAAGGGACGGCGTCAACTTGCCCGTCGATATTTTTACAATCGGGATTGTCCGACGTAGCTATTAACGTCTCCTCAACGGAATTACCCTGCGGAAAAACCGTATTTGCCGTAGTCGTAGCGGCAATTTCGGTCGGGTTTTTTTCCGTCGCCAAAGAGGGTTTCATATTCAAAAGAGCTTCTTTCGGCAACGTCTCCAATGATTGCCCACACTCTTTTGCGTCGTAATTGTCCTCCTTTTTACCGGACAAAAGACTCAGTTTTTGACATTTTTTCGTAAATTCCCTTTGTAATGCGTCGTAAGCGTCTTTAAGGGCTTTTACCGTTTTGAATTTGCCCAAAATTGTTAAGTCGTTATTCATCCTGTTCCTCCTTGTCTTTGTTTGCCACGGATTGCGTCATGATTTTGTGAATTTTTATATGCTCCAAAAGTTTTTTCTCATAATTTTTGCCCTGTTTTGATGCTTGTCCCGATACCACGAATTTAACGTGTTCTTCGATATGAATTGCGTGGTCGTCTATCTCCATAGGCAACGTATCGTCTCCGAAAAAGAGATTTTCATTTTGAGCTTTTTTCTGATGAAGGGTTGATACGTCCTGCGAACTTTCCCAGTTGCCAAACCCCATCATTTCCAAAACCTTGAGTTTACCCGCTTGTGATATTTTACCTTCCTCGTTAGTCAAGAGCCCTGCCGAAAGCAAGTCCATAACCAGCGCTCTACGCGCAGAAGGTGTATCGTTTATTTCGTTTTCCGTCTCAAATACGACGTCGTCGGAATTTAGGTCGCTGTTTTTAAAATAAAATATTTCCACTTCGCCGTCTTCGCCAACGACCTTTTCGAGACGAGTAGTGACGGCAAACTGTCTGTAAAGTCTAAGTATATGCCTTGCCACTTCGCGCACGGCGCTTCTGATTTGTTCGGCGGAAATATTCATACGCGTGTCGTCCTGCTCCACCAAAAGTTGCAAGGCGACACCGCTTGTAACGTGTTGGGTAGTATTACTGTTTCGCATTAGTTCCGACACGCCAGAAACCTCGTAAAACTCCGTCAGCAAACGCTCTTCTTCATACAAAAATTCGCTTGGAAGAGTACCCGGATCCAACAGTCTCGGCAAGGTTGAGCCCTGCCTATAGACCAATACTTTGCCCGGCGTAAGTCCTCCGTCCGTCAATTCGTCGGTATCCACACTGCCTTCTTCTACCGCCAAAACGCCCATTGAAATTCTATTTAAAAACTCTTCTTTTCTGTTTTTGACGGCGTTATAAGCTCTTTGCACGGGAATTAACCTTTCCACAACGCTCGTGCCCCAAAAGCACCCTGCAACAGGCATAGAAACCTGCCTTACAAATGGAAAATCTCTTTGCCCCAACTCTCCGTTTAAATACGGAAGCTCGCCTATATGCAAAATTTTGTCTCCCGCTACTATTACCAATTGGCCGTTGGGATATTTTGAGCAAGGTCTTGTATACCGTTCGATAACAATAACGCTATCTTTTTTGACCTGCTCCGTCACGTTTGCAGAATATCCGTTTATTCCGTAACCACCCGTTACAGCTTCGTTGCTCAAAGCAAATACTTTTACGTCTACGCCTTTCAACTCTACTCCCCATATCGTTTTTACTTCTTCAACGCTATAGGCCTTTGCGTGAATAATACTATTGACTTCCGAAAGCGATTGACACGCGTTGCTGTCGGGATAAATTTCAAAGGGTGGACATACCGTAACGACGGCGTCTCCCGTTTTAAGCTGACCGTTTTCGGAGGGCAACGCCATACCTTTGGTTTTGTCCCAACTCACTTTTAAAAACACCGTTCCACAAACTTCGCTCCACATTGCGGCTTTGTCCATAATCTCCGAAAGTCTCATTTTTTCATTGCAACTTTTTAGTATTTTTGACGAAACTTTTGCGCTCATTATGTCGCTATCTTCGGTACCTATGGGTCTTACCGACATTTTCGGTTTAACCCTGCTAAGCTTTGCCAATCTCGTTTCGTAAACCGAAGCAACGTGGTTGTAAACCTCTCGCTTTTGCCAATAAAAATCCTTGTCTTCAGTTTCGATACCACGCCTGCCTATAAGACAATAGTGATTCCCCGCAACAAAATTCATATTGAGTTGCCACGCCAATTCAAAAGGCAAACGCTCTCGTTGTCTTTCAAAAAAATCTTCCGTCACCTCGGCAACGATCTGGTCGTACAATTTCGTCTTGTCCGTTTTGTTCATACTTCTCCTTTACTGTTGTTCAAAGCACCCTCGGAGTCGGTGTTTTGGCTCAACAATTTTAACAATCTTGATTTTTCCTCTTCTAACTGCTCGTCACTCAAAGCCCCCACGTTATCGTCGCCCGTTTTTAATGCGAGCAAAGTTTTTGCCGCGGATATATCGGGAGCAACGTGCTTGGTCGTAACTTTACGCTTTACAAGACGCGGTTTTGTTTCGCCCTCGTCCAACACAAATTCGTCTACGTTTTCCTTGACCTTATATCCAAGCGCTTTTTTGTACAGCATTTTAGAAATGGAGTCCATTACGTCCTTCATTAAGCCTCCTAAACAACCTTTCCTTATCCAGCGCCACCGCAGATTTGGTCGGTTTCGGCGCTTTGGTAGGTACGGGTTTTGAGGAGATATAATACCGCAATTCGTCCATTGCGTGGTCGTCCACCTTTTTCGGCGAATCGTTTGCGCCCCACCAATAACCTTTTATTTCTCTTATCATATTTACACAGTTTGAAAAAATAAAAAGTTTCGGTTTTCCGTCAACCACCTTTAAAAATTGCTTTACTCGGTTTATTCCGCTAAACACGTCCTTGTTGACGTGAGTATTTACGGCAATGCCCTCTTGCCAAAAAAGTTCCGCAACACTTTTAGTGCTTGCAAGCGTCCTTTGATTTGAGGCAGAATCTATCAACGCCTCGTACCTGCCAAAGCTATCCGTATGCCAGTTTAGACGTTTGCAAATTTTCTTGATTTGCTCGGCGTGATATGCAACGTCCCTTTTTGCTTCGTAATGCTCTGCAACTACGTAAACGTTACCGTCAAAATCTACGGCGTACCAATGACAGCTTAAAGGATTGTTTAATCCAGGGTCGATACTCAATTTGTCCTGCCACTCAAAAGGTATTTGAAAAGGCTCTATCACGTGTACGGCAGGGTCAAACTCCGAATATACCAACCCCATACCCGTACCGAATTTTCCGTAGCGACGGCTGTTTAAACTGTCCTGACTGAGACTTTCCGTCATATACTGCACTTCTTCCTTTGGCAAAAAGGGATTGTCCGCCCACTCCATAAAGATGCACCACACCTCCTTGCTTTGCGCGACGTTCAAAAAAATTTCGTCGTACACCCAGCTGAGCCCTTTTAGCGGTGTCATCGTCCCAAATAACCTACCCGCCCTGTCAAGTACGCGCATTTGACACTCTCTATAAACGTCCAATGGCGGTTCTTCGTCAAACCAAACGTAATCAAGACTTGCTCCGGCAAACTTTTCGCGACCTGCCTCGCAACTCTTAAATCCGATTTTGCTCAATCCGCCAAAGACGTTTTTAATCAAAATATAGTCAATAATACCGTACTCCGCGCTACCCCTGTTGCCCGAAAGCATAACTACCTTTTCTATCCAACTTTTTTCAAGATATTGCATTATTTTTTTTTGCGCAACGTCCCTTTGTACCTGTGTCGATAAGGAAACCACCCAGCCCTCCGTATCTGGCTTGTTGGGTAAATACGGATGTATTCCGCGGGCAATCCAAATGCACTCCACCGCCCCGCACTCCGTTTTTCCGCTTCTGTTTCCGCCAAATACCCATTTGTTCTTTTTTTTACACTTGTGAAACTCAAGTTGCTTTTTGTGCACCTTGTTTCCCGAATTGTAACAAGCAATGGGCGAGCTTTTGCGCCGTTTTTGCTCTTTTTCGATTTGACGTATCCGTTCGATAATTTCTTTCATTTTTTGCCTTGTTTTTACCTTTTTTTTTGATAGGGTTGCATTAGAATATCGCCAAAGGAAGTTATTGAAATGAAACGACTTGCAACACTACTTACATTGATATTCGTCACCTTTTCGGCGTTTTTTTGCTGTGCGTTTGCCGATTCTCCCATTGAAGATAATCCAACCCAAACACCCGTCTGGATAAGAATAACCAACGAAGACACCTGGCTTTACAAAAATCCCACCTCAACCGAAGGCGACAAACTGTTTGTTTTGGCTTACACCTACTACGCCAAGGTTTTAGAAAGCACTCAAAACGGATTTTATTACGTAGAACTGATGGAAAACTCTTCAGGCTTTGTCAAAATATACGGCTACGTTCTCAAAGACGACGTGACGGCAGCAGAAGAAACTCCCGTTTCACCCACCTATCCGACGGTGTTTACCACCGTTAAAACAAGCAACCTTATTTTGTTTAGCGCGCCGTCTGTATCCTCCGCGTCGGTTTGCGCCGTTTACGAAGGTCAAACTTTGTACTACTTTGGCAGTTATCCCACAAACGACAAAACTTGGTACTTCGTAAGATTTGGGCAAAACTTGTGTTACGTTGATGCTCTCGGCGTCACTACGCCTGCGATTTCGTTGCACCCTACTCCTTTGCCCATACAATCCGTTACTCCGCCAATTGAAGAAACTCCACCTGCAGAACAACCGCAAGACCAAGTAGAGCAATCCAACGATTTTTCCAAACTTCAGATTGCAATAATAGCGCTGGTTGCCCTGTCAGCATTGGTAGTCGTAATCATCTTGTTTTTGCCTGCAAAGTCAAAAAAGCAAAAATTTGAAAATTGCGACGTCGGTTTAAGCGAACTTGAACCACTTCATCAAAGCACCGGTTTAAGCGAACCCAAGCCTCGCTATTTTGACGATTTTTTGTAAACCAACTTTTTTGGCGACAAAATCAAAAAGAACCGCCCTCGCTTGCAAAGTCAATGAGTTTTCTAAACCATACTTTTGACGAATAGTTTTTAAAAAACCAAATTTCGTCTATGTTTTCCCTTTTAAAAAAATTGCCGACTTCGTCAAGCGCTTTGTGCAACAAACCGTAATATACGCCTTTGGTAATGCTTAATTTTTGCATTACCTTTTGGATATCGAGTTTTTTGACGTATCGCAAAACAATCAATTTGCGCATATCCGTATTCAAGTTATTTAAAGCGCGCGTCAATACGTTATAAATATTCAATAATTGATTTTTTTGGTTGATTAACTTTATTATGCTCTCAACCTGTAAAGACGTGTCCTCTTTTACGTTGTTGCCAAAATTGTGCGTACCCAATGCCTTGTTGTAAATGTTAAAGTCTGCCTGATCTATGTACCCCGAAAGATAACCGTAACTTTTTAGCAAACCTATCCTATAATCTTTGCCGTTCATATATATCTCCTCTTAGACGATTACAGGCTTTACCATCGGGGCTTGATATTGCCTGCTCTCATCTTCACTCCCATACTATCAAATAAATCACGACAACTGTTTGTCATATTTAGCGTTTAAGAATAATAATTTTGAACATTTGTTCAAAATTTTTGTTTTATTTTGTCGAATAATATAAATTCCACAAAACATTATCGGCAAAGCATCAATTGACCACGCGACGAAAAAGCGTGGTTTTTATCATAGACTCACAAATTATCAAAAAACACAATAAAGAAGATTATTTTATAAAGACAAACAGCTTAAATATTTTGCTTATATTCAAATCATAATTACTCAACACCAAAAATAAGACACAAAAAAACAGGCGGAAAAAAATATCCACCTGCTTTTTTTTGGACTTTTAATATTGGCACATACAAAAAGTCCATTTTGGTTCACCAGCCAAATAGGAGTATTAAAATTAAAACAACACCGTTTACCTTTTTGTAAGAATTAATAAATTTTTTAAAGCTTTTTTCCGACACTCAAAATGATAAAACTTTTAATCAAATATTACAGCCAACTTTTACGTTTTATCATTTCGAGCAAAACGGAGGGTTTTATTTATTGTTTTTAAATTTAATTATTTTTAACCACCTGGGTTAATGTTGTCAAAATATTTTCCAACACCGCCAGTTTGGTCGCCAGTCAGATTATCTCCGCCGGAAGAAACTTCGTTTTGAGTGTCTTGTACGCTTCCGGAGTACTCGTCACCGTAATAGGTGTTTCCGTCGTTGACTTGGTTGTTGGGGTTGGTTCTTCCG
>CABUZX010000004.1 GCA_902496185.1 uncultured Subdoligranulum sp.
AAATTTATGTTGATAAATGACAAAAAGCTAATTTTCCTTCTCCCAAACAATAGGAGTTTTGCCGTCAGTGGCAAAGTGCCAATAATTGCCACTTTCCGTCGGTTGCGTTTCGGAATAATAGTATATAGTTGTATTTTTCAAATTACTTATATATACACATATCTCATTTATGTCGTCGTGTATCATTTTCAATATGTACGGTAATCTTTTCATAATCCATTTCAATTTTTCTTTCGTCAATGTTTTTTTCTCTCATACTTTACTCCTTGTATTATATATTGTTTAATTATTGTTAAAGTCCGCACTTTTACCATTTTTTTATTATTTTATATCCATAAAGCAAAAGCGACCTCCTTTATTATACAAGGCCGCTTTTTTTACTTTTTTAGTTGTCTCGTTAATACATTTTATTAAAGGATATTTCCCAATCTTGAATTATTTATTTTGAATATATAAAACTCCTTATATGCCCTTAATCAACAAATCTGATTTTTTTATTATAAGCAATTTTTCGTATAAGCTCATAATTTTTTTTCTTTAGAATAATTAAAAATGGACCTCCTTCAGTATTTAATTTAGGCTTTAATATTTTTTGTCTCACATTAGTTTTCAACACCATATATTTACTGGTTATACCTCCTCTCCCTTCCGTAAGAAGTAGTCTTACTACTTCAATTTCAACAATTTCTTCCCAATTCACAATCACCTTTCGTCGTATTAACGAACGAAAAATGATTTCATCAGATGTAATCCAAGCAAACTCCGTATTCTTCAATATAATCCATATGGGCCATAAAAAACAAAACGCGACCACTATATAAGCAAAAATTCTTATTACCAGAAATTCTTCCGAACTGAAATTTAATACTCCTATTAATATTATTATAGCATCTAACATAAGAAGAAAAATACTAACAAAAGTATTATATAAGCATTGTGTTCTTATTTTAATTTTCTTCATTTTAATACCAACCAGATAAAGGATTTGCTACAATAGAGGATAGTATTGAATATCTACACAAAACATTAGTATTTACAATAAGCTTTTCTATCTCTTCTTTTGTCGTATCTTTAAATGCATTCCTCATATTACCTTTTAATGCCTTTGCTCCCATATTAAAAGATTTCCCTTGCATTTTTTGAATAGCTAACGATTTGGCTTTTCTTCCTTGGTTAAATATTTTATTTGCCTTTACTTTTGAAAAAATTTTACTTGCTCCATATCCTATCATGTTTGCGCCTGCTCCAATACCAAAAGCAAGCAACCCTGATTTTAGATCATGAACAGAACCACTAATTAATCCACCAAGAACAGAAGCTGTTCCACCAAAAAGTAATGAACCAATAACACCACCTATTGGAATAGCCGATATTGCTCCCGCAACTCCACCACCTAGCGCAGATTTAGCAATACTTCTCCAATCCCATGTTGACGCATCCCAATTCCAATTACCATCATTATATACTTCTTCAATTATTGCTACTGTTCCAGATACTGTAGCACCTATTGCAAAACCGATTAACATACTAATCGCAATCGCAGAAAAACTAATCACAAAATGGCCACTATACTTTCTCCACAAAAGCATGAAAGGTATTTCATCACAGAAGTTATGTTTTGTCAGTATACATCCCTTTGCTAAAAAACAAAATCCCTTCAAAAAGAAGAACTTTAGATTTGATTTTTATTGCGGTTTTTTTCCACGCAACTTGAGGGTAGGACAAGCGTTTAAGGACAAATCACTCAACGGCTTGCCTTCCTTTGCCCAAAAGTAACCCTGACTTGCAACCATTGCGGCGTTGTCGGTACAAAATACGAGTTGTGGTAAAAACACTTCTACTCCAAGCTCCTTGCCGAGCAAAAGCGCCTCTTGCCTCAAATAACTGTTTGCTCCCACGCCCCCTGCAACGGCAAACTTCGTCAAGCCGTATTGAGACAGCAGTTGTTTACAACGAGCAATCAATCCATCTATTGCCGAGTGAGAAAAACTGCAACACATATCAGGCTTGTTTACTTCTTCGCCCTTTTGCGTCAAGTTGTGAACGGTATTTATTACTGCAGTTTTTAGTCCGCTGTAAGAAAAATTGCCGTTGGACACAACCACCGAAGGCAATTTGTAATTGGGCTTGCCCGTTTTTGCGTTTTTGTCAATATTAGGCCCACCGGGATAACTGTACCCCAAAACTCTTGCAACCTTGTCAAAAGCCTCGCCAACGGCGTCGTCCACCGTACTTGCAAGCACGGTATAATCGGTAAACCCGTCAACTTTTATTACTGCGGTGTGACCACCGCTTGCAAGCAAGCATAAATACGGCGGTTGCAAATCGGGGTGATTTAGATAGTTGGCGCAAATATGCGACTCTATATGATTGACTCCCACCAAGGGGATACCCGTCGACTGACTCAATCCCTTTGCAAAGGATACCCCAACCAACAGCGCTCCAACCAACCCCGCGCCGTAAGTGACTGCAATAAGGTCGATTTCTTCTATTGTTTTTCCGCTTTGCTCCAACGCCAACGCCACAACCTTGTCAATTGCCTCAACGTGATTTCTGCTGGCTATTTCCGGCACGACACCGCCGTAAAGCTTGTGAATATCAATTTGGCTTACGATTACGTTGGACAAAACCTCTCTGCCGTTTTTGACCACGGCAGAAGCTGTCTCGTCGCAACTACTCTCTATGCCCAACACAAACACGTCCCTATCTAAGGATAACTTGTTTAACAAATTTTGTACTTTCATTAAAACGCCTTACTTAAATAATCTTCGATAAACCCTTGAATATTGCCGTCCATAACGTCTTCTACGTTGGAATTTTCAAACCCAGTGCGGTGATCCTTGACCAAAGTGTAGGGACAAAAGACGTAACTCCTTATTTGACTGCCCCACTCTATTTTTTTGACTTCTCCCTTAATGGAGGCGGCTTCTTCCATTTGCTGACGTTCTTTAAGTTCTGCAAGACGGCTTTTTAGCATTTGCATTGCGTACTCACGGTTTTGAATTTGACTGCGTTGCGTCTGACACGCAACCACGATACCCGTCGGCAAGTGCGTGATCCTTATTGCGCTTTCCGTCTTGTTGACGTGCTGTCCGCCTGCTCCGCTACTACGATACGTGTCTACTTTAAGGTCTTTTTCCGCTATAACGATTTCCTCGTCGTTTTGCAAAACGGGCATTACTTCAAGCGAGGCAAAACTCGTGTGACGGCGTTTGTTTGCGTCAAAAGGACTAATACGCACCAAACGGTGAACGCCTTTTTCCGCCTTGAGATAACCGTACGCGTATTCGCCCGATACGGTAAACGTAACGCTCTTGATACCTGCCTCGTCGCCGTCAAGCTTGTCTTCTTCCTTGACGGAAAAACCTTGTCTTTCGGCGTACCTTGCGTACATACGATACAGCATAGACGCCCAGTCCATAGCTTCCGTACCGCCTGCGCCCGCGTGCAAAGTAACGGTTGCGTCGCAATCGTCGTACTTGCCTTTAAGCAAAGTTTCCAAATGCAATGCGTCTACTTGCGATTGCAAAACGGAAATTTCCTGCGCGACTTCTTCAAGCATGGCTTGATCGTCGCCCGCAAGCTCTAAAATTTCTTCCGCAGAAGAAAGACTCTTTGTCAACATTTCAAAATGGTTGAGCTTGTTTTCGCAATGTTTGAGTTTTCTACTGACTTTTTGCGCGTCTTGAACGTTTTGCCAAAAATCTTCCGCTTGAGTTTGGGCTTTTAATTCTTCAATTTCCTTCCTTAGCGAAGGCGGGTCAAAGTGACTCACCTGCCCCGTTAAGTTTTGATTTCATTTCTCTCAATTTTTGTTTTTGTTCGTCTATATTAATCAAATCTCATCACTCTCCCCTGCCTTAATTTGCCTTTTTTGCTTATAACTGTTTTTTATTATTTTTTTGCTTTTTTGTTTTGACGGAACTCTTCCTTTTTGCGCTCCGCCTCGGCTTTTCCGCAACAGTTTTTGTACTTAAGTCCACTACCACACGGACAAAGCCTGTTGAGAGATTTGTTGGGATTATCCGCTAAATCTTCTCTCTGAGCAACGCTGTTTGCAGAATCCACTCTCTTGACTTTGCCAAACAACAAAGCGCGAATAGTAGAATACTGAATATCCGTTTCGAGATTTTCAAACATTTCATACGCTTGCTTTTTGTACAAGGCAACGGGATCTTGTTGACCGATAGCCGCAAGTCCTACGCCACGGCGCATTTGCTCCATATCGTCAATATGCGTCATCCATTTTGTATCGATAGTTTTAAGTAAAACGTATCTTTCAATATCCTTAAAGTCCAAGTCGTCACCGACTTCTTGCTTGACTTCTTCCGCGCGTTCGTCAAGCAAGCCTTTGACGTACTTTGTCATTTCCGCCAAAATTTCCTTTGCGGACAACTCGTGGAAATCTTCCTTTAAAAACTCCTCTTCCATAGGGAGATATTTTTGATACAAAACCTTGTTTGCCGAAGCAAAATTCCACTTTCTGCTGTCCGAAACGCCGTCTACTGCATCTTCTAACGCTTTGCGACAGTAACCTTCCGCCATTTTGAGAATTTCGTCGTGAATATCTTCGCCGTTGACTACCTTTTGTCTTTCCGCATAAATAATATTACGTTGCTTGTTGTTGACGTCGTCGTATTGCAACACTTGCTTACGGGTTGCAAAATGACGCCCTTCTATATTAGTTTGCGCTCTTTCTATAAGTTTTGTTATTGCTTTTTGAGTGATAGGCTCATCCTCCTCCCACTTAAAAAACTGAAGCATAGTCTGCATCCTTTCGCCACCGAAAAGTCTTGCCAAATCGTCTTCGAGACTGATAAAGAATACGCTACTGCCAGGATCTCCTTGACGTCCGCTACGACCACGCAACTGATTGTCTATACGACGGCTTTCGTGACGCTCCGTACCAATAATATGCAAACCGCCAAGCTCTACGACCTTTTGCTTTTCCTCGTCGGTTTGCTTTTTGAACTTTTCGTACAAAGTCTTGTAAGTTTTTTTCCACTCGTCCTCTTCGGGCGTGCCGTCGGCAAAACTTGTGGCAATATCTATCTGCTCGTCACTAAACCCGTCCTGAACCATTTTTTGACGAGCCATAAATTCGGGATTACCGCCGAGCAAAATGTCCGTACCACGCCCAGCCATGTTGGTTGCAATGGTCACAGAGTTGAGTCTACCTGCTTGAGCAACGATTTCTGCCTCGCGAGCGTGGTTTTTGGCGTTTAAGACGTTGTGTTTGACACCGCGCCTTACCAAAAGATTAGACAATTCTTCACTTGCTTCAACGCTAATTGTACCTACCAATACGGGTTGCCCCGTTTTGTTGCGCTCTACTATATCTTCAACTATGTTTTTTAATTTTGCCTTTTTTGTAGAATACAATACGTCGTTGTAGTCCGTCCTTATCATTGGCTTGTTTGTGGGGATTTCTACAACGTCAAGGTTATAAATAGTATTAAACTCGCCTTCTTCCGTCTTTGCAGTACCCGTCATACCGCTCATTTTTTTATACATACGGAACAAGTTTTGGAAAGTAACCGTTGCGAGAGTTTTGTTTTCCGCGCGGATTCTTACGCCTTCCTTTGCTTCGATTGCTTGATGCAAGCCGGAGTTATAACGCCTGCCTATCATTTTGCGTCCCGTAAATTCGTCAACGATAATGACTTCGCCACCTTCCACGATATAGTCAATGTCGCGTCTCATAATAAATATAGCGCGCAACGCTTGGTTGATGTAATGGTTGAGTTCTGTATTGTCAATATCGGAAAGATTTTCTACCCCAAAGAATTTTTCCGCCTTTGCTATACCGCGAGTTGTAAGACGTACGGATTTTTCCTTTTCTACCACCAATACGTCGTAAGTTTCCTCCGCTTCGGCGTCAAAGTCCGCGCCAAAACGGTCAAGCTTGCTTTTTTCGTCGTCGGCTTTTTCAAACCCGCGAGACAATCCTTTTGCAAACTTGTTTGCATTAACGTACATTTCGTTACTTTTGTTTCCACCACCGCTTATAATTAAAGGAGTACGAGCTTCGTCAATCAAAATACTGTCAACTTCGTCGATAATGACAAAATTGAGTCCGCGCTGAACAAGTTGCGATTTTGACGTAACCATATTGTCGCGCAAATAGTCAAAGCCAAATTCGTTGTTGGTACCGTAAGTAATATCACATTGATATGCTTTTTGTTTTTCGGCGTGAGGCATCTGCGCGTAAATTACTCCTACCGATACCCCCAAAAACTTATAAATTTTGCCCATCCACTCGGCGTCACGCTTTGCAAGATAATCATTTACCGTAACGACGTGAACGCCTTTACCTGCAAGACTGTTTAAGTACGCAGGCATAGTAGAAACCAAGGTTTTGCCTTCGCCCGTTGACATCTGACAAATTCTGCCTTGATGGAGCGCAATACCACCCAAAATCTGAACGTGAAAATGATACATATTGAGAGTACGCTTGGAGACTTCTCTAACAACGGCAAATGCGTCTGGCAAAATATCGTCCAACGTTTCGCCTTTGTTTAAACGCTCTTTTAACCAAGGCGTTACTTCCTTAAGTTGCTTGTCGGTTTTGGAAGCGTAAACCGAAGCCAAATCTTCTACTTTTTTTGCGGTTTTTTCTAAAATTTTAATTTGCTTTTTGTTATTCATCTATTTGCCTCCTTGTAACTGTACGTATTGTTTTTTGTTTAATATGTTTTTTACCTTTTAGTTTATCTGAAGCTTGATTTCTTATATTTTCCTTTACCGATACGGCGGTAAGACCGTAAACCTTGTTAGCCTTACTAAGCTTAAGTACCTTTGCAATACGGCTTAAAGTAGTCCCCGTAGTTTTTACGTCGTCGATAATTAATACGTTTTTGCCCACAAAGGCAGTTTTGTCCGTCACTTTAAACGCGTCCAAAAGATTTTCTCGACGTTGTTTAAAAGACAATTTTTCCTGCTGGTCGGTATCTTTTATTTTAATAAGATTATTTTCTATCAATGGCAAATTCGTAAGTTTGCAAACTTTTTGCGCCAACAACAGGGATTGATTGTACCCTCTTTTTGCCAAAGATTTTTCCGACAAAGGTACTGCCACCACGCAATCCACTTGTAATCCCGACGCCATTAAGGTTGCCGCCATATAATTTGCAAAAATCTCCGCCAAATAACGCTTGTTTGCGTACTTAAAATTTTTAATCAATGATTGCATGTGTCCAACGTAGTCAAAACTACTTATAGCTTTGTCAAAAAAGGTTTTGTCCGCTCTACAGGTACTGCAACAATCATTGTCACCCAAAACTACTGCTCCGCAGTATTTGCAGGTTTTGCCGTTGTTGAAAGGTATTTTTTGTATGCAATGCTCGCAAAATCCCTTGTCGTCAAAAATATCCGCGCCACAAATACAACACGCGTGTTTGTGAAAATCAAAAATTTTATCCACCAAAGAGAAGGTCATACTTTGCGTTCTCCTCTTTTAAAAACTTTTTGAGCATGGTCGTACGTTGCAAAACGTAGTTATTGTGCACCATAAGCGCCAACGTTTTTTTGCTACATACCAATACCACCATTTTTTTAGCCCGCGTAACCGCCGTATAAAGCAAATTTCTACTCAAAATGGTTGGCGGTCCGTTTGTAACGGCTATTACCGCTACGTCAAACTCACTACCTTGACTCTTGTGTATAGTAACGGCGTATGCAAGTTTCAAATCTTCCAAATCGTTTGCAAGATAGGGAGCAACTCTACCGTCCTCAAAAGTAACGAATAATAAGTTTGCGTTTAAGTCTATTTTGGTAACAGTCCCCATATCGCCGTTAAAAACCCCCGTACTTTCTTCCAAGCCCAATTCGGTCACCCTACTCCACTCCTGCTCGTAATCGTTGCGAACCTGCATTACCTTGTCGCCTTCTCTAAACACGAAAGAACCGTAGCGCACTTCCTTTTTGTCACAAGCGGGCGGATTAATTATACTTTGAAGTTGTACGTTGAGATTGTTTACGCCCGACACTCCGCCTTTAAGCGGACAAAGCACCTGAATTTCTTTTGCCGAAACGCTTGCGTACCCCGGCAAACGACGATTTACCATCTGCACTACGGTGGACAAAATATCTTCCTGCGAGTCCTTGTAAGTCACAAAAAAATCCTTGCCTTGATTATCCGCAATGGGCATCTTGCCTTGGTTTATAAGGTGAGCGTTGGTCACTATAAAACTACCTTCTTCCTGACGATAAACGTGAGTGAGATACCTAACTTCTACAATTTTGCTTGCAATCAAATCACTCAAGACGTTGCCCGCGCCAACGCTTGGCAATTGGTCTTTGTCGCCGACAAGCACGAAACGGCAATTGTCCTTTAACGCGTTTACTAAATTATAAATAATATTGACGTCCGCCATAGACAACTCGTCCACAATAACGACGTCGGCGGGAAGCTTGTTGTTTTTGCCGTAAGTAAACTTTACCGAGCCGTCGCAAAATTCCATACCAAGCATACGGTGTATGGTCTTTGCCTCCTGCCCCGTTGACTCGCTGAGACGTTTTGCCGCTCTACCCGTAGGCGTACAATACTCCACGCGGAGTTTAAGACAATCGAATATATACGAAACGCACTTGATTAGCGTGGTTTTGCCCGTACCTGGTCCCCCCGTCACTACGGTAACACCGCAATTTACGGCAGAGTCGATAGCCTGTTTTTGACTTTCGTGAAATTTTATTCCGTTGAGTTTTTCAAACTCGGCAATAAGTTGGTCGGTGTCTACCCCCAAGGGCTTAGTTTCTCTAACCAACTTTACTATTTGCGAGGCAATGGATTTTTCCTGCTTGTAGTATTTTGAAAGAGCTATACACTTTTCACCGCGCTCGAAAAAGACGTTGCAAACTAAATCAAACTGCAAATTGTCAAAAGTGTTTTGAAGCAATTTTTGGTCGATTTCTTCTTCCGCCTTAAGGAGATCTTTCAATACGCCCCCTATGTCCTTGGCATACAAAAAAGTATTGCCGAGTTTTTCGGCAGACTCTTGCAAACAATAAATAACGCCTGCTCGTACTCTAAATTCACTGTCGGCAGGTATCCCCATACTTTGCGCAATTTTGTCCGCCGTCAAAAAACCTATTCCGTCAATATCGTCTATCAGCTTGTAAGGATTTTTGGTAAGCACCCTTTGGGTGTTTTCCTTATACGTATTGTAAATTTTTATCGCTGTATTCGTACCTATACCGTAAGACTGCAAAAACATAATTTGTTGTTGCATACCTATATGCTCGGCATAGCTGTTACCTATCGAAATGGCTTTGTCTCGGCTAATACCTTTTATGCTTGCTAAAGCGTAAGGGTCGTCACGCAAAACGTCCATAGTTTTGTCGCCAAAAGCGTCCACTATTTTTTCCGCCGTTTTTGGGCCAACGCCTTTAATAAGCCCGCTAGAAAGGTATTTTAGTATATCCCCGACCTTGTCTGGCGTTGCAACCACTATTTTTTGCACGCTGAACTGTTCGCCAAACCTTGGGTGACAAACGATTTTGCCCTCCAACTCTAACGCTTCGCCCACGGATACGACGGGCATATTGCCTACGCAGGTATAATCCCCGCCGTCTTCAGCAAAAAGGTCCAAAACGCAATAACCGTTTTGGTTGTTGTAAAAAATTATGTTTTTGACAACGCCTTTTAATGTCATTTTTTTATTGTACCATATTTTAAGAAAAAAGTGCGTTTTTTTACGCACTTTTTTATCATTTGATATATTTTTTTAGCGTTTGCGCCATATCGGTTGCCTCCCAAGGAAATCCTACTCTGCCAAAATGTCCGTAGGTAGCCGTTGCGGAATAAATGGGACGCAACAAATCCAATTTTTTGATAATGGCTTTGGGGCGCAAATCAAAGTTTTCTGAAATAATTTTTACCAACTCCTCGTCGCTGAGTTTGCCCGTACCGAAAGTATTTACAAATATACTTACCGGTCTTGCAACGCCGATAGTATAGCCTACTTGCATTTCTATCTTTTTAGCAAGCCCTGCTTTTACGATATTTTTGCAAATATAACGGCACATATAGGTTGCGCTTCTGTCCACTTTTGTCGGGTCTTTGCCAGAAAAAGCTCCGCCACCGTGAGCGCAGTATCCGCCGTAAGTATCAACGACTATTTTGCGTCCCGTAAGCCCCGTGTCGCCCATTGGTCCGCCGATAACAAACTTGCCCGTAGGATTGACGTAATATTTTGTATTTTCGTCCAACAAATAGTCTGGAATAACTGCTTTTATTACGTGGTTTATCATATCAGCGCGCAATTCTTCCATATCAACTTCAGGCGCATGTTGAGTGGATAAAACCACCGCTTCTACTCTTTTTGCAACGTCGCCGTCGTACTCTACCGTGACCTGCGCCTTACCGTCGGGACGAAGGTAAGCAAACGCGCCGTTTTTGCGTACTTGAGCTAAACGCATACACAATTTGTTTGCAAGGACGTGCGCCAAGGGCATCAATTCTTCCGTTTCGTCGCAAGCAAAACCGAACATCATACCTTGGTCTCCCGCGCCAAATTGGTCAAGATCGTCTCCCGTTTGCTTGTATTCGAGACTGTTGTCTACGCCCAAAGCAATATCACTGCTTTGTTCGTCAATGCTTGTCAAAATAGCGCACGTATTGCCGTCAAATCCGTACTTTGCGCGCGTATAACCTATGTTTTTGACTGTTTCTCTAACTAAAGAGGGAATATCCACGTAACAGTTTGTGGAAATTTCGCCTGCCACCAACACGCTACCCGTAAAACACATTGTTTCGCAAGCAACGCGAGCGTTTTTGTCCTTTGCTATAATTGCGTCGAGAATAGCGTCGCTTATCTGATCGCAAATTTTGTCAGGGTGACCTTCCGTCACGCTTTCACTCGTAAAAAATCTTTTTTGCATAACTTTCTCCTTTTGTTTAGCGGTTTTTTTGCTTTGTCTTTATTTTTTTCAACAAAAAAATCCCGTCGAAAAGGCGGGACAAACCAAAACAAAATACCGCCCTATCTGTCAAACGTAAAACTACCGTTTGTGGAAATTAGCACCTTGTTTGTAATGCTCAAGCATACAAAGGGTTGCTGTGTCATCATAAGGTCCATCCCTCCGACACTCTTGATAGAGATTTGTGCAATATTTATACTACATATTGCCACCACTGTCAAGCATTTGAAAAGTATTTTTACATACCGTCTCTAAATTTATACCAAACACCTTTTGTTTTAAAAGCTAATTTCGTTTTTTTATTTTTTCGGTTTACATACCCACCAAAAGCTTGTATAATAGTAGCAAAGGAAAAACGTTTATGACAAATCAAGAAGTATTAAAAAAAGTTGACCACACGTTGCTAAAACAAACGGCAACGCAAGAACAAATAATGCAACTGTGCGACGAAGCAGTAGCTTACTCGGTTGCAAGCGTATGTATTCCGCCGAGTTTTGTGAGCGCCGTCAAACAACGTTACGGCGATAAACTTTCGGTATGTACCGTCGTTGGCTTTCCAAACGGATACAACACGACCGAAACCAAAGTTTTTGAAACAACCGACGCAATAAAAAACGGCGCGGACGAAATAGATATGGTAATAAACGTCGGCTGGGCTCAAGAAGAAAGATACGATTTGATTGAGCAAGAAATTTCCGCAGTACGTCAAGTCACAAAGGGGCGCGTACTTAAAGTTATTGTAGAAACGTGCTTTTTGACAACACGGCAAAAAATAAAACTGTGCAAAGTAGTCGCCGACGCAAAAGCCGACTTTATAAAAACAAGTACGGGATTTGGCTCAGGCGGAGCAACGCGTCAAGACGTTGAGCTTTTTAAAAAGCATATCGGCGACGACGTCAAAATAAAAGCTTCCGGTGGTATCAAAACCCTTTCGGACGCGCAAGACTTTTTGAATCTCGGATGTGAAAGACTGGGCGCAAGCAGTATCGTTGCAGAAGTAAAACGCCAACAATCTTAAAAATAAAAACCGTATCAAAATGCAATAACAAGGAAAAAATTTAAACAAGGAGAAAGATATGTCAACACCACACAACAGCGCGAATAAAGGTGATTTTGCAAAAACCGTACTTATGCCCGGTGATCCTTTACGCGCAAAATTTATTGCGGAAAATTTTTTAACGGATGCCGTACTTGTCAACAACGTACGTGGCGTACAAGGCTACACGGGGTATTACAAAGGCAAAAGAGTTTCAGTAATGGCAAGCGGTATGGGTATACCGAGCATTGCCATTTACGCCCGTGAATTGTACGAGCATTTTGACGTTCAATCCATTATTAGGGTGGGTAGCGCAGGCGGTCTTGCAAACGGAATAAAAACCAAAGACGTAATAATAGCGCTCGGCGCTTGTACGGATAGCAACTTTGCAAAACAATATCGCCTTAACGGCACTTTTGCGCCCATTGCAGACTTTTTCCTTGCGGAAAAAGCTTTTAGACTTGCAAAACAAGCCAACCTTCCCGTAAGGATAGGCAATATTTTAAGTAGCGACGTTTTTTACTCGGACAGAACGGAGCACGAAAAATGGCGTGATATGGGAGTACTTGCGGTAGAAATGGAGTGCGCGGGACTTTATACCGTAGCTTCTACTCTCAACAAAAAAGCGCTTTGCATTTGTACGGTAAGCGATTGTCCGTTGACGGGCGAAAGCCTTTCTTCCAACGAAAGACAAACGGGCTTTGGGCAAATGATAGAACTTGCTCTTGACGTTGCGGAAGAATAATATCAAGGAGAAAACAATGTCAAAACGCGTTTTTTTAATTGTTTTAGACAGCTTTGGAATAGGCGCGTCGCCCGACGCATACAAGTACGGCGATACTGACAGCAATACGCTTGCAACACTTGCAAAAAGCAAGTACTTTTTTGCGCCCAACCTCTTTAATCTCGGATTGTTTAATATCGACGGTATAAACATATACCCTCAAAACCCTTCCCCAAAGGCTGACTTTGCGCGCCTTAAGGAATTGTCTCAAGGCAAAGACACCGTAAGCGGTCATTGGGAAATGGCAGGTATCGTATCCAAACGCCCCTTTCCGACCTACCCAAACGGCTTTGATGAGGAAATTTTGCAAAAACTCACAAAAGCAACGGGCAGAAACGTTTTGTGCAACAAGCCGTATTCTGGCACACAGGTCATACTTGACTACGGAAAACAACACATGCAAACGGGCGACCTTATAGTTTACACTTCCGCCGATAGCGTTATGCAAATTGCCACGCACGAAGATATTGTACCCGTCGAGCAACTTTATCAAATTTGCCGTACCGCGCGTCAAATTATGTCGGGCAAAGACGCCGTAGGTAGAATTATTGCCCGACCTTTTGTGGGCGAATACCCAAACTTTAAAAGAACCTCCAACCGCCACGACTTTGCCTTGCCTCCACCAAACAAAACAATGTTAGATTGCTTAAAAGAGGGCGGTTTTGACACTATCGGAATAGGCAAAATAAACGATATTTTTTGCGGACAGGGTTTGACGGAAAGCATAAAAACCGTAGACAACGCCGACGGAATGAGCAAAATTATGCAAACGGCGCAACGGGATTTTTGTGGACTTTGTTTTGCCAATCTCGTAGATTTTGACTCGCAATTTGGACACCGCAACGATATTGACGGTTATGCAAAGGCAATTTCCGCTTTTGACAAGTGGCTTGGAGACTTTTTGCCACATCTCAATAAAGACGACGCCCTTATTATTACGGCAGACCACGGTTGCGACCCCGCGACGCCCTCTACCGACCACTCGCGTGAATACGTGCCGTTTTTGCACTACGGTTTAGGAGCAAAAGGCAACGATAATCTCGGTACAAAAAACGGCTTTTTCTTTGTTGCTCAAACAATATGCGCTCTTTTGGGCGTACCACTTGACAATTTAAACAGCAATTAGGAGAGAGATTATGACGGAAAACGACATCAAAAACCTTATATCCAAAGCTTTGACTGCTCGCAAAAACAGTTATTCGCCCTACTCGCAATTTGCGGTAGGCTCGGCATTGCTTTCTAATAACGGTGAAATTTTTTGCGGTTGCAATATCGAAAACTCCGCCTTTACTCCTTCCGTATGCGCAGAAAGAGTCGCTCTCTTTAAAGCAGTAAGTCAAGGCGTAAAAAAATTTAAGGCAATTGCCGTAGTGGGTGGTAAAGATACGCCAACGGACTTTTGTCCGCCTTGCGGGGTATGTCGTCAAACTTTAAAAGAGTTTTGCAACGACGACTTTAAAGTGATTTTAGCAAAGGATAATCTCGAATACAAAATATATACTTTGTCAGAACTTTTACCACATTGCTTTGACAAAAACAATTTTTGAAACCAACTTAAAAACCACCGTACCTTACTTTGCAAAAGTAATGCGGTGGTTTTTTGTTATTAAATTAACTCTATAATGACGAAATAAGTTTTTTTATTGCAAATTTTTCAAGCAAAATATTTTTCTTATGATATAATATAACAGCAAGGAGAAATAATTTATGCCTGCCAATCAATCTTTACAACAGCCCAAAACAAGAATTTACGACGTAATCAAAGCCAAACGCGACGGAAAAACTCTCACCACAAAGGAAATTCAGTTTTTTATTGACGGCGTATGCGACGGGAGTATACCAGACTACCAAATTTCGGCGTTACTTATGGCAATTTGCATAAACGGTATGACGCTAAAAGAAACGGCAGACCTTACCTTTGCAATGGCAAATAGCGGAGATACCGTAGATTTAAGCGCCATAAACGGCAAAAAAGTCGACAAACACAGCACGGGAGGCGTTGGAGACAAAACCTCTCTCATAATCGTACCTATGGTTGCGTCTTGCGGTGCAAAAGTTGCCAAAATGAGTGGACGAGGTCTTGGTCATACGGGCGGTACGATTGACAAATTGGAATCCATACCGGGCTACAAAACTCAACTCTCTCGAGAAAAATTTTTCGACGTGGTAAATCAAACGGGCGCAAGCATAATCGGTCAATCAGGAAACCTTGCCCCCGCGGACAAAAAATTATATGCTTTGCGTGACGTCACCGCAACCGTCGAAAGTTTGCCACTTATCGTATCCAGCATAATGAGCAAAAAAATTGCTTCCGGCGCAGACGGAATAGTTTTGGACGTAAAAGTAGGTAGCGGTAGTTTCAACAAAGATTTGCAATATGCCGAAAAACTTGCCACAACAATGATTAAAATAGCTAAGGAAGTCAATCGCCGTGTTACTGCCGTTTTGTCGGATATGGACGTGCCGTTGGGCAGAGCCATAGGCAACCTCGTCGAAGTACAAGAGGCAATTGAGGTTTTGTCGGGTGGCGGACCGCAAGACCTTAAAGACGTTTGCATAACCTTGGCGTCCCATATGCTTTTTTTGGCAGACGTGGGAGATATAGACACTTGCCGAAAAAAAGCGCAAGAGTCGCTTTTGGACGGCTCTGCTCTAAACGCTTTTTGCCGTATGGTTTCAGCGCATGGAGGAGACGAAAACTTTGTAAAAAATATAAAAAACGCCCCAAAAGCGCCCTACTCTTTTCAAGTCTTGTCGCCTTGCACGGCGTATATTTCAAAAATGCAAACTGAGCAAATAGGCGTATCAAGCTTACTGCTTGGCGCAGGACGCAAAACAAAACAAGACAAAATCGACCACCTTGCTGGGATTTTGCTTCACAAAAAAACGGGGGACTTCGTTTGCGCGGGGCAACCCTTGGCAACTCTTTTTGCAAGCGACGCAAGCTTGTTTGCCGACGCTGAAAAAACTTTTGTCAAGGCTCTTACCTTTGACGAAGAAGCGCCAAAAAAACAACCGACTATACTTAAGATCATCACCCAACCCAATTAATTAATCAAAAGACGTAAAAAACGGTACAACTCAATGATTGTATCGTTTTTTTACTAATCAAATTTATTTATTGAAATTTATAACCAGTCAAAAAACGACTGAAGAAAAATTTTTTGTTTCTCTAAATTTTTTATTTTAATAAAAAGCGGTTTTTCTCAAAAGACAAAAGACCTTCGTCGCGCATCTTGCAAAGTTCGTTTGACATAGCGCTTCGGTCAACTGACAAAAAATCAGCAAGTTGCTGACGGTTAAAAGGTATAACGAAACTCGCGCTGTTTTGCCTTTTTGCTTCTTCGGACAAATAAGACGTCAGTTTTTCTCTTGTCGAACGCTTGCTGATATGCGATATTTTTTGTACGAGCCTTTTGTTTTTTTCAGAAATAGCAAAAAACAAATTTTGCGCAACCATAGAGTGAAAACGACAAGCAGACGGACAAGCGGTAATTATTTTTTTTACGTCAAAAAAAGCCACGCTACTGTCTTCTACCGCGACCACGTCGTTTAGCAACGCTCCGCTTTCAGGAGCGATATAAGCCTCTCCAAATATTTCGCCTACGGAAATATTGTTTACAATGCTTCGGTTTCCCCAATAATCGTCTTTTTGTATATGTAGATTACCTTTTAGCAAAACCGTTATTTGCGATATATGTTGCCCCTGACGAAAAACGTATTCGCCCTTTTTATATTCTTTTAATTTTGCGTCAAGACAAGACGACATCAATAAAATTTCTTCTTCCGATACGCCCGAAAATAATTTTGTTCTTTTCAATACGTCTATAAAATTTTTCATAATTTTCTATTTTTGTTGTAAAAACAACCGACTTGTTGCTATTATTGTATTATAATAAAAACACAAAGTCAATCAAAGGAGCAATATTATGATAAGAAAAATAATAAAAATCGACCAACAAAAATGCAACGGTTGTGGCGCGTGCGCAAAAGCCTGTCACGAAGGAGCTATCGAAATGATAAACGGCAAAGCACAACTCACAAAAGAGCACTATTGCGACGGGCTGGGAGATTGCTTGCCCGCTTGCCCCACAAACGCTATTTCCTTTGAAGAAAGAGAAGCCCCCGCATACGACGAAAAAGCCGTTCTTTTGTCAAAGCAACAAAATGCCCAACAACCACTACCCTGCGGATGCCCCGGCACACAATCAAAAAAACTCGAAAGAAAACAACAATCTTTGCCCCAACAAGCAACATCTGTCACAAGTCAACTTTTGCAGTGGCCCGTTCAGATAAAACTCGTGCCCACCAACGCCCCGTATTTTGACGGCGCAAATCTTTTGATTTCCGCCGATTGCGCTGCCTACGCCTATGGGAATTTTCATAACGATTTTATCAAAAAACACGTCACACTTATAGGCTGTCCCAAGCTCGACGGCGTTGATTATTCCGAAAAACTTACCGAAATAATCAAAAACAACCAAATCAAAAGCGTAAAGGTCGTCCGTATGGAAGTACCCTGCTGTGGCGGTATAGAAATTGCCGTAAAAAAGGCGCTTAAAGAAAGCGGAAAATTTATCCCTTGGCAAGTAATAACAATTTCTACCACGGGAGAAATATTAGATTAAACCTAAAAAAACTTAACTCAAACAAACCAAAAACTCGGCCAAACAAATTGTTGCCGAGTTTTTTACGCGTGTTTTATTGAGTTTTTAAATTTTTGATTTTTTGGACAAAGTTGTGACACAATCTTTCGCTTGCAAGATACCAGTCAAGTGACTTTTGCGGATTGTCAGGACAAAAAGCATAATACTCTTTTGCGCCCACAAAGGTCTGAAAACCGAGATTCATTCCGTACGACAAATAAAAACTCTCGTGCATAGGCACAAACAGCTCAAAGTCTTGCCCATCCTTTGTACCAACGTAAGTCAATCCTTTTGAGTTTAGCGTAACTTGCCCGCTACCGCCCACACGCAAAAAGCCTTTTCCGTCCTTTGACGGGAGCTTTAAGGTGACCTTTTCCGTCAATTCAAAATCATTGTCATTATCGACTTTTTGCCAACAATCCTTTTGAATTTGCTTGTACCACTGCTGAAAATTGTCGTAATAATGCTCAAATCCGTCGTCAACAAACTCGTACCTGTCGTTAACGTGTACTTTGTATCCGCAAGAGCGACAAGTAAGCGTACGGTTTTTTGAAGCGATAGTATATTTTTGACCGCAATGCGGACACACCGTCAAAATTTTTTCCAGCCCTTCCGCTTGCTTTTTGCAAACGTACTTAATTTCCGGATGAGACTTTAACCACTCAAAGTCGTTGTAATAAAGAGTTTGTTCCAACGTTGATTGCAATTGCTCGTTTGAAACGGACGCCAAAGACTCTTGGTCATAAAGTTGCTTTATCGTAACAAAAACCGTACCTTTACGTCTCTTTTTTGCCCATTTCGGCTTTAAAAAATAACTTCCGTCAAACTTGCACGAAAAAATCGGGAGTTTAAGCATTTTGAAAAACTTTCCCGTACTTTCCGGCAATTTTTGCATTTCGCCATCCATACACAAGCGTACTTCAGGCATAAACCCCAAAGGCGCGCCTGCTTCTTTCATTGCGAGAGTGTTTTTTACCGACTCCATATCGGAGGTAAAAATACTCTTGGGTATACACCCTGCCGAACGCATAAACTTGCCCACCGTTTTGTTAAACATATAATAACGGTTGGAAACAAAGCAAATATCGTGCGGACGCATTGCTTTGATACAATAAAAATTGTCAAATCCCGACGGATGATTGCACACCACTACAAACTGCTCGGGGAGCTTCGGCAAGGGTTGCGTCAATTTTATTTTAACTTTTGTTTTTAGCCAACCCCATATTGCCCAAACGTAAAAATTAAAAAGCTTGTGATTTGGTCTTTTTGATTTGCCAAAAGCAGAATATTCTTTTTTCATATTTATCGCGTGACAAGGTCAAGATACCTTTGATTTATTTTATCAATATCTAACATTATCAAAACGTCCTTAGTGCAAAGCAGTTTGTTTTGCATACTGCCAATGGGCGCAAACTTACACCCCATACCGATATAAGCCTTGAGTATGGGCGGAACGTTGCGTTTTGCGTCTACCATATCTATTTGTTCTTTCGGCAAAATATCCAACTTAAAGGACGGTTCCTTTGCAAAAGGTTGCAAAGTTGGGTCGGTTGATACCATAGTATAAAAATAACTCATAAGATTGTCAAAAGTCTTTTGAGGCATTTCTGGCAAAGAAATCACACCAAACAAAAGCTTTATTCCGTTTTGCTTTATGTATTTAAACAAGCCCGTAAACAGCATTTTGATAACGAATCCGTCGCGATAACCTTCCTTAACGGCGGCGCGCCCCAACTCTAATATCTCACACGGCTGGTTTTTAATGTCGTCCACGTTAAAGTTGCTTTCCATTGCAAAACGCCCGATTTTTTGGTAATGACGTCTTGCAATAAGACGATAGCATCCAACCACCTGATTTGTATCTATATCCACCGCAACGAGATTGTCACAATCTACGTCCCAGTCGTCGTAAGAATCCTCAAACTTTACGTCCTTTGCGTTACGGTGAAATAAAATAAGCTCGTCATAACGCAACTTTCTCGCCTGTTGTAATTCTTCTGCTGTTTCTACCAGCTTTATTCTTATATTATTTTTGCAAAAATCCAATTTTTCCATTGGTAAAACCTCCTTTGGAAATTTTCGACGCCTAAAAACGCCTTTAGCTAAGGCGCTTGTCTGCGCCCTTTATCTCAACCACCGCAGTCGTTTGCTTGTTGGCAATTCGCGAAAAAATCGGTTCGCCATAACGGGCAATCAATCCCTTAATGTCAAGATTAGTATTTATTACGATACTTTTGCCATTGAGCAATCTTTCGTTTAAAAGGCAATACAAGCTCTCTAAACTGACCTTGTTGTAGGTCGGTTCTTTGCCCAAGTCGTCTATTGCAAGCACCTGAACTTTTGTCAAATTGTCCAACAAATATTTTTCCGCAGACATAAAGTCGTCAAAAAACATTTTGTTTAAATTATACGCAGTCAAATACACCACGTTTATCTTTTGACGTCTAAGCGCGTTTACCATACAATCGGTCAAAAAAGTTTTGCCGACGCCGGAATGCCCCAAAATCAAAAAATTAGTTTTGGCGTTTGACGCCTTGCCGAAATTTTCGCACCATTCCTGCGCCTTTTTTATTACTTTTTTATTGCCTTCGTCCTTTTCGACGCTTTGAGAAAAATCAAAACGAGGAGTTGACTGTCGCCCGTCGTAAGCCAAACGAGTTTGCAATTCTTCCACGCAGGAACAATATTTTCCGTTGATTAAGCCCGTATCCGAGCATTTGTCGCAAAAGAAACTGACGGACAAATATTCGCGCGTTTTGCCAAGTTTTGCCAAAACCGAATCCGTAACTTGTCGTGCGGTTTTTAATTTCCGCAAAAAAACGGCGAGATCTTTTTTAAAAAATTTTGCCTTTTCCAGCTCTACTTCGGCTTCCCTTTCAGCAAAATACGCCTCGTTAAACTCTTTATTCTTACACAAATCGTCTATTCTATCGTTTAAATTAGCAATAGCGTCCTGACGACGTTTTTTCAAAACCGCAAGGGCTTTGTTTTTCAATTCGTAAGCGTTCATCAGTCCTCCTTGAGGTCTTCAAACATTGCCGAAAGCTCTTCTGCCGAATACTCTCTATCGTTTGAATCCAAAAAAGTATTGCTCTTTTTAGCTACTCGTTGATTTTGCTCCAAGTTTGCGCCGTTTTTATCCAAAAAGCTTTGCGCTTGCATTACGTCAAAGATGGAATTTTGCTTAAAATCCGCCAACGTTTTGTTGAGCGTTGCCATTGGATTAAACGAACCGTAACACTTTTCTGCCGAAAAGCGAATAAGGTCAAAGGGTAATCCCCACCCCGTCCACAACTTAAAATTTTTGCGGTCGGTAGCGCAAACGCTTCTGTTTAGCCCCAAAGTATCTAAAATTTCCGCAATTTGTCCGTCGGCAAGCAAGACGTCGTCCACGTATTGAACTATTGCCTGTCGGCTTAAACAACCTTTTGATGCAAGCTGACGCAATTTTACGTTCATACCCTCCAAGGTCTGAATACGACAACGAAAACAAAACATTGCAAGCATTTTTAACGTTTCCGCCGAAAAACCCAAAGCCAACCACGGCGCAACGTAAGTTTCAATTTCCTGCGTGACGTCGGCGTAATACAGTCCCAACGCCCTGTTAATTTCTACCGCAAGTTGCTTGTTTTGCTCCTTGACGCAAGTATAATCGTCAATTTCCTTTACGGAAAACAATCTCAATTTGTAAAACTCCGTGAGCATTTTGTCAAGACGCGCCATACCGCCCTGCTTTTTGCAACGCCTTGCCACGTCGGCAATAACCTCACCGTCAAAACCGTACTCTTCCGTCCACTTTTGGTACAAACGCCTGTCGTCTATGTCAATTTTGCGTTTTGCTCCAAGCAAGGACAAAATTTCCGCAAGTTGGTCGTTATAGAAGTTTTGAGTAGATATTTTTTCCTTGATTTTATCGGCGTTTTTGATACCTGCTTTGTCCCAATCACGGGCAATTTTTAAGATATAGGCGTATCCAATGTCGTTACCCTTGACGTCAACGCAGTACTTTGCAATCTCTACCAAACCGTCCGGCTCAAAAAAGGTGTTTTCCAAAAAAGTATAGTACTCGTTAAACTCGTTGACGGTAATCATCCTACCGTTTAACACCTTTTGCATTTTTTTGTTAAAGTCCTTGTACTTTGCCGTCGATACTTTTTTTGCAATATTGCGACTGCCTGCGCCTATGTATTCCACTCGCAAAGGATTTGTACTTGCAATATTTACAAGCCCAAACTCTTCCCAATAGGTAAAAGCGTCCAATATGTCCGACTCTGTCACCGACAAGGCTATACGCATTTGATCAACGTTATTGATTTCTTCACTTTTGCCGGCAAGACACAAGCCGTAAATATAAACCTTTAGCGCAAAGGCAGGAGCAGAGGGCAACCAATCTTTGATAAAACCGTTGTCAACGTGCGTAAAGCCGTTACTGTCCCTTTCCGTTGACAAAACGCAAAACGCCATACTTTTACCTCCTTTGAGCAAATATTTATAGGGGTTTATTTTAGCATACTTCTTTATCTTTTTCAACACTTTGACTGCAAAAAATGAAATTTGCAACTTTAATTCACAATTCAAACACCGCCAAAATGCTCTCCTACAAAAAAAGAAAACACCCAAAATCACAAAAAATGTTTTGCGCTAAAACGCAAAAACCGTTGTTTAAATTATTTAATTTGACAGTTTAACTAAAAAAAACCGTGGTCGGTTCGTATTCTTTTGCGGTGAGTTGCTCCTGCTTTGCCTTTTTTTCCACAAAAATACCAATAAGCTCAAAGACTGCAAGCACAACAAAAATCAACCCAATAACAATTGCCGTTTGCGGAGTCGTAAAGGGGATTATTACCCAAGAAACAAGATACACCATCCCCACAAGAAAGAAAATAGTTGTAACCCGCACAATCACCGATACCATAAAAATCCTACTATCAACACTACGCAAGCACCCGCTTTTGTTTTTGGCGTATGATCTCAACAAAATTATACCAAAAATTATTTTATACAATGCCGAAAACGCAAGACAAATAAAAGAAATTTGACTTAAAAACATCAAACCAAGCCAACTCAAAACAAAAGCAAGAATTGAGTTTGTTGGTACGGAAATATTTGTCCCATCAAAGAAGCTCCCTGTTTTTAAATAAATATAAAAAGCAATTATTGGCACAAGAAACAAAACACAGCCAACAATATTGACAATGCCTGCTTTTTTGGTTTTGTTTAAATCAAAAATGGAATTTTCTTGCATAAAAACTCCTTTGTTTATCATTTTGCAAGCTTGAGATTTTTATTCTTTAAATCTATTATATCGTATTTTTTGCTTTTTGCAACAAACGCCCATTATTCCTGCGACAACCCAAAATAAAGCTTAAATTTTTTAATAATGTTTGAGATACTTCGCTTGCGCCCAGTATGACAAATAAAATTTTGCTCAATATGACTACCCCTATTGTCATTTTGAAACGTACAAAGACGAGCCTACGAAAAATCTCTACTAAAACAAAAAGTACCTAAAGGTACTTTCTGTTTTTTTATTTTAGTAAAGATTCTTAAAAAAGTTTTTTTGCTTTTGCAACGATATCGGCAACTGTCAAGCCGTAATACTCTTTGAGTTCTTCCAACTTGCCAACAACGCCGATTTTATCTTCTATCGCCACGTATTGCATAGGCGTTGGCAACTTTTGAGCAAGCAATTCGCTAACTGCGCTGTACAAACCGCCGTACTTGTTGTGATTTTCCACCGTCAAGACTTTGCCCGTCTTTTTAGCGGACGCCAAAACGGCTTGTTCATCCAACGGTTTAATAGTATGGATATTGATAATTTCCGCATCAATACCTTCCTTGGCGAGTTGTTCACCTGCTTTGATTACGTCCACCGTAGACAAACCCGTAACAAAAATGCTCAAATCCTTACCGTCCTTAATTTTGTCGGCTTTAAACAAATCAAACTTGTAGTCGGGTTGTGTAAACACGTCGGGAGTATCCTTGCGGAACAATCTGATATAAACCGGTCCTTTGTGCTCCACTATTTGCTCGAGAGCTTGTTGCATTTGAATTGCGTCAACCGGTTCAAAAATAACCATATCGGGAATAGCTCTTAATGCAGAAACGTCTTCAAAAGACATGTGCGTACCGCCGTTAAGTTGCGCAGAAATACCAGGATCAGAACCTACGATTTTTACGTTTTGACCTGCGTATGCAACGGAAACGGCAATCTGATCAAAAGCGCGTCTTGCAACAAAGGGCGCAAAGGAAGAAACAAACGGAATATATCCGTAAGCTGACAAACCTGCCGCAACGCTCACCATATTGCACTCTGCTATTCCGCAGTCAATGGCCCTCTCGGGAAAAACTTTGCGCAAATTAAAAGTTCCGCCGGCTTTTGCAAGGTCTGCGTCAAGCATAACTATTTTTGGATTTTTTTCCATCAAAGATTGCAATGTATTTGCAAAGGCTTTTCTTACTTCCATGACTTAACCCTCCAATTCCTTCAAGGATTTTTCCAACTGTTCGGCGCTGACGTTGCAACTGTGGCAATCAGGGCCCATATCTTCAAACATCTTTACGCCGTGACCTTTAATAGTGTCCAAAACAATACAGGTGGGTTTACCAACAACCTTTTTTGCTTGACATAAAGCGTCGTCTATTTGTTGCTCGTCGTGACCGTTTACTTCAAACACTTCGTACCCAAAGGCGCGCCATTTGTCAGCCACGCTTTCGACGTTGCAAACGTCCTTTGTAAGTCCGTCTATCTGCATTTTGTTGTTGTCAACAAGCACCGTAAAGTTGTCCAACTTTTTGTGAGACGCCAACATTGCCGCCTCCCAAACTTGACCTTCCTGCATTTCGCCGTCGCCGACTATCGCATAAATACGCGCGTCGTCCTTAGAAATTTTGCTACCCAAAGCAAGACCTACGCCACAGCTAATACCCTGTCCGAGACTGCCCGCAGTCATATCTACGCCGGGAGTCAAACGGCTGTTGCAGTGACTTGGAAGTTTAGTGCCCAGTCTATTAAGGGTGTTAAGCAAATCTTTGTCAAAAAAACCGAAGGACGCCAACGTTGCGTACAAAGCAGGACCTGCGTGACCTTTTGACAGCACTAATCTGTCTCGACCTTGTTTGTTGGGGTTTTGGGGGTCAATACGCATGTGCTTTGAATACAATACGGACAGCGTTTCCGCAATAGACATACATCCGCCGACGTGACCAACGCCGATACTTGCAATACATTGCATAGTCAGACGACGGATTTCTCTGGTTCTTTCCTTCAAATCCATAAAAACTCTCCTTTTTTTGGCATTCGCCCTTGTATTTTTTACGTAATAAGTGTATCACAATCCTAAAATAAAAGCAATGCAAAACTAAAAATTATTATTTTTATTTTACCCTGTCAAAACGCAAGGCAAAATTTATTACAACTTTTAATCAAATACAAACAGAGCAAAACAAAAGAAAATTCTTCTTTTATCTTGCCCTATTTATTTTTTAACCGACCTTGCCGAGTTTGGGCAAGGTCGGTCTATTAAGCGTTAAATTATGTATATTAATTAGTTGTTCAAAAGTGTTTCAAGACGTTGACGGATAGCAACCAAAAATTCCTTAGAGTTGACAGCCTTTGCGGGCTTGCCTTTTTCTACCAAACCGACAAGGTCTTTTGTCATAATACCGTCGTTAAGAGTATCAATGCAGGCTTTTTCCAACAATTGAGCATAACGAACCAATTCAGGTAGGTTATCCATTTCGCCACGCTTTGCAAAAGCTCCGCTCCACGCAAAAATCGTTGCCATCGGGTTTGTAGAAGTTTCTTCACCTTCGAGATACTTGTAATAGTGACGCGTAACCGTGCCGTGAGCAGCTTCGTACTCGTATTTACCGTCCGGGCTTACCAAAACGGAAGTCATCATTGCAAGACTACCAAAAGCCGTACTTACCATATCGCTCATTACGTCGCCGTCGTAGTTTTTGCATGCCCAAATGAAACCGCCCTTACTACGTACAACTCTTGCAACTGCGTCGTCAATCAAGGTATAAAAATATTCGATACCGAGCTTGTCAAACTCTTCCTTATAGTATTTGTCAAAAATTTCTTGGAAGATTTGTTTAAATGCACCGTCATACTTTTTGCTGATAGTGTCTTTCGTGCTAAACCAAAGGTCTTGCTTGAGAGAAATAGCGTATTTAAAGCAACTGTGAGCAAAACTTTCGATACTCGTATCTTTGTTGTGTTGTCCTTGGAAAACACCCGGACAATCGAGCTTTGCAACAACAACTTCTTCCTTTTCGCCGTTTACGCCTTCAAACACGAGCTTTGCCGTGCCTGCTTCGTGAGTGCGGATTTCTACTCCCTTGTATACGTCGCCGTATGCGTGACGAGCAATGGTTATCGGTTGCTCCCAATTTTTAACGACGGGCTTAATGCTGTCGATAACAATGGGCGTGCGGAATACAGTACCGTCAAGAATACTTCTGATTGTGCCGTTGGGGCTCTTCCACATTTCCTTAAGGTTGTATTCGCTCATACGTTGAACGTTTGGCGTGATGGTTGCGCATTTTACCGCTACGCCGTACTTTTTGTTTGCGTTTGCCGCGTCGATTGTAACTTGGTCGTTTGTTTCGTCACGGTGAACCAAACCCAAATCGTAATATTCGGATTTAAGGTCAACAAAGGGCAAAATCAATTCGTCTTTTATCATTTGCCACAAAATTCTGGTCATCTCGTCGCCGTCCATCTCTACGAGCGGGGTGGTCATTTTAATCTTTTCCATGGTTTACTCCTTAAAAAAAGTTATATTTTTATTTTTTATTGAGGGAAGCGTAGTAATTCATCAAGCAACCTTCCAACAAAATTGTTTTTTCCGTATCGGTCAAGCCCTTAACGTGAAGCATAATATCTTTTGCCGTGTTTCCGCTGATAAGTTTTGCAGGAATATTTTCCTTACCTTGGGCAATAGCCGTTTTAATATCGGGTACAAACACAAAGTCACCGACTTCGCCGACAAACTCCGCGTCCTTATCCAACGTAAATGGTACGATACCCCAGTTGATACAGTTGCTACGATAGCGTTTTGTTGCGTATTCGTAACAAATATTTGCATCGCCACCCAAAACCTTTTGACAACTTGCAGCTTGCTCTCTCGCGCTACCGTCACCGGGGCGGTTTGCAAATACGCAACTGCCAAAGCTTGTATTCTTTGCAAGGTCTTGCGCGTTTCCAACAACAGACAAAGCCTTTACAAGCTTTTCGTCAACGTTGCCTTGACGTCTTGCAAGGTCGATTTGCTTGATTTTTTTGCTACGACCGACGTATTCAGGCACTCTACGAGACAAAGCAAATTCGCTAAGCTTCAACGGATTGCTACGGTAACTACTTGTTTCTCCCGACGGAATAAGCTCGTCCGTAGTGGTAACGGGGTCACGAATAACTGCAGCCAACTCTACCAACATATTGTCTTGCATTTGATACATTTTGGGCCAGTCGGTAATGTTTGGTCCGAGTCTCAACGCTTCCGTCGGAATGGGTTTTTTGTAACCTTTGTAAAGACGCTTTTTGTAAACGTCTCCGTCAAATTCGTAAGCAGGTACGGTCTCGTCGTAATCCATTGCGCTTGCAGGCGTCAATACGCCACCGTTTGCTGCCGTTGCCGCAATACTGCGTGCGTCCATCAAAGCTACGCCACTGATTTGACCGTCCTTTGGTTTGCTACCTTCTCTATTGGGGAAGTTACGCGTGGTGTGTCTAATTGACAAACCGTTGTTACCGGGTACGTCGCCTGCGCCAAAGCAAGGACCGCAAAACGCCGTTTTGATAATAGCGCCTGCGCTCAACAAATCAGCAATAGAACCGTTTTTAGTCAATGCAATATTTACGGGCATACTTGCAGGATAAACTGACAAAGCAAAATATCCGTTGCCGGTAGAACCGTTTTTAAGAATATTGCCTGCAAGACAAACATTTTCGTAAGAACCGCCCGCGCAACCTGCAATAATTCCTTGGTCAACCATAATCTTGCCGTCGACGAATTTTTCTTGCAAATTAAGCGAAACCTTTCCGCCGAATTGTTCTTGCGTGGATTTTTCCACCTCTGCAAAAATATCTTTGGGATTTTTGACGAGTTCCGTTATAGGATAAGCGTTGCTCGGGTGATACGGCAAAGCAATCATACATTGAGCCTTGCTCAAATCAATCTTAATTACGCTGTCGTAATAGGCAACTTTGTCGGGAGAAACTTGTTTGTAATCGTTTGCCTTTCCGTGGATTGCGTAATATTCCTTAACTTTGTCGTCCGTCTCCCAAATAGACGACAAGCAGGTTGTTTCCGTCGTCATAACGTCTACGCCGTTACGAAAGTCAACGCTGAGATTTTTGATACCGGGGCCAACAAACTCCAACACTTTGTTGTTGACAAAACCGTTTGCAAACACTTCCTTTACGAGTGAAACGGCAATATCGTGAGGACCTACGCCGTGAGGTACTTCGCCCTCTACCCAAACCAACACTACGTCGGGTTGCGGTACGTCGTAAGTATTGTTCAACAACTGCTTAACAAGTTCCGGACCGCCTTCGCCAATACCCATAGTGCCCAACGCGCCGTAACGAGTATGAGAGTCGCTACCCAAAATCATACCACCGCATTTAACCATTGCTTCTCTTGCAAATTGGTGAATAACCGCTTGGTTTACGGGGACGTAAATTCCACCGTACTTTTTTGCTGCAGACAAACCAAAAATATGGTCGTCTTCGTTAATCGTACCGCCTACCGCGCACAGACTGTTGTGGCAGTTGGTCATTGCGTATGGCAATGGAAACTCTTTGAGTCCGCTTGCGCGCGCCGTTTGAATAATACCTACGTAGGTAATGTCGTGTGAAACCAACGCGTCAAACTTGATTTTGAGTTTGCCTTGTTCTGTACCGACGTTGTGCGCGTTAAGAATTTGATACGCCATCGTGCCTTGACGGGCTTGTTGTTTGTCGGGCATATTGGGGGTATTTGACTCCACCAATTTTCCGTCAACAAGATATGCGCCTTCGCTGAAAAGTGTAATCATTTGTTTAACTCCTTTTTTTGGGGATAAGTTATCGCCTTTTTATTTTTTGTTTTATTTATTTTCCCTTTTAGGGGAATTGTTTTTAAAATTTATTTCAAATTCTTCCAAGCCGTCTAAAAACAGCGTCAAACCCAACATATCCGCGCTACCGCCACAGCTTATATTGAGATTTATAAACCAATCTTCCGTTTCCTTTGCTTTTTGTTCGTCAAAATCAAGATATAAATCCCTACACTTGTTTTGCGCCAAAGCCAAAGTTTTTTCGTCGGAACGATACAAAATATTGGTGTCGTCCGTTTTGCTGACCACGTAAGCCAACAATCTGGTTTTTGCAAGGTCATAGTTTTCCGTTTGGGTTTTTATTTGTTTCCATATCGGCAAAAAATTCTCTACCGATTCCAAAAAACCGCGTTCAGCCGAGCCTCTTGCGCCTGATACGGAATATTTTGCGTACATTTTTTCGCCGTGAGTTGTCGGCGACAAAGTATTCGTAAGTTCTCTCTTGCAAATACCTTTGCAAATTTTTGCAATAACTTTACTGCAGTTTTGGGGAGAAAAACTTTCACCCCGACCAACAAGCCAACCTATAGCCACACAAAACAACCCTATGCAAAACAAAGCTCCTTTGTGCGTATTTGAACCGTTGGTTGCTTTAAACATTGCCTTTTCGCTTTCCAAGCCGACTTTACGCGCTTCGTTAAGCAAATTTTCCAACGGCGCGTTAAATTCAAAACCCACTTTCACCAACGCCACAAACCCGTCGTAAAGCGAATTTATGCTTTTTTTCATCAACTCAAAGTCAAGATCGTCGTGACTGCCGTTGTGCGAGGGACATACCAGCCCAAATTTGACAGACGTATTTAATTCCTCCGTCAAAGCGTTTGTGGCAAGGTCTGCCACGTTATTAAAAAACTCAACAATCATTTTGATTTTTTTGTCTTAAGTAATTGCTTTGTTCGCTCTTTAAAAAATCCAAAGTACTCTTAGGAACAATTTTTTGAATTGCCCCAAAGTCGCCTTCTTTAATTTTACGCCTTACTGTAGACGCCGAAATAGTTTCGTCGTCATACTTAAGCCTATCAACTTCCACAAGCTCAACGGCGTATTTTTTCAAAACGGCTTTTAACTGAACGTTATAATCCGCCGTCACCACGTCGGTAGGCTCATGCCCTACAAATCTTTGCGTTACGTTTAGCGCCGGCGCAATAAATCTGCCGAATACGTCGGCGTCTATTTGCGCGCAGTTTTTGTCTACAAGCCCCCTTTCTTTTAAAAAATAATTGGGGAAAGTCGCCTGCGAAACTATATAGTCTCCGCCGTCAAGAATAGTTACGTCGTCAAAATCACTCAATCCTTGCTCAACGAGCGCTTTGCGGTGACGGAATCTAACTTCCGACTTGTCCGTTTGCACCACAAACACAAAAACGTGGTCGGAAGATTGCCTTGCTTTTTGCACCAAATACCTGTGCCCCAACGTAAAAGGATTTGCGTTCATAACTATTGCGCTGATTTTGCCGTCCCGTTTAAACTCCTGAAGTTTTTTGCAAAAGTTTTTTATCCCTCTCGGATGGCTTTCCAACAAAACGGCGTCCTCTGACACGCCTACGGTATAAAAAGCAAGATTTTCAAAAATTTCTTTATTATCTATTTTTGTATAAACGAATATATTGGTTTCACCGCGAAAAATCAGCTCCTCGCGCAAATGCGAAACTATTACGTTGGTAAGGTTTAAACTGCGCGCGGATTTGTCTACGGCAACGTATTTAATTACGTTTTCGCTAAAACCTCCGCCGGCAAGCATCTTGTCTCCGTCAAAAACTCCGCAGTAATAATCCGCCTCCTCCATCTTAAGACCGTTGGACGCGCAAAAATCTTCCACCTGCGTTCTTGTTTTTCTGTCGTCCAAAAATAATCTTGTAACGACGAGATTTTTGTCGGTAAACATCTTAACCTCCGGAGCGTAATTGACGCAACCTTAGCTCAATCCGTTGGATTGCAACGCAAATTTTTCTATTTTTGCGTCGGTAAAATCCTTCAACTCCTGCGTTGAGTGACGACGCAAAATATAGCACTCTCGCGCGTCAAAATCGCACAACAAACACTTCCGCGGAGAAATACCCAATTCCTCCCTACCTATTTGTTTGCCGTCGACGTCAAAAACGTCTATATCCATAAACCTACCGAGCGGATGCGTTTGCTCTACTTCGCACAGTATACGCTTTGCCGTTTTTGCCGAGGTTTTGGTCACAAAAAAACCTTCTTCGCCCGTCTCAAACAAATTGACGGCAAAATAATCCACGGGGAGCAATTTTAAAATTTGCTTTACTCCCTCGTTGAAAACAATTTTCGTGTTGGCGTTTGACTTTGTTTGCCCAACGTAGTTTACGAGCAAACAAACCAACGTTAAACCAAAAGTATTTATCAGCCGTTGTTGAGTAAGACTGCGTTTTTCCTTTGCGTCCAAAAGCCTTTGTAGCTTAATTTCGCCTCCGCTCTTTGTTTTGTCTACAAAAACGACGTCTTTTTGCCAACAACTTAAAAACAAATTATTCTCCGTCATTTACGTTGTAAATAACGTCCAAAATAGCGCCGTCTCTACTTGTAACTACGCCGACGACCTTATTTCCCCACGGAAGCTCTTCGGGTTTGCCGACGATACGCTCTGCGCGTTCCTTAAGTTCTGCAATATCAACAACGGGCAAGTTTGCAGCAACGAGTCTTTCCTTTACTTCGGGACGACGCGGATTGACTGCAATACCTTGGTCGGTTACTATTACGTCAACGCTGTCACCAGGAGTGACTACCGTATTTACCTTGTCAACTACGCAAGGTATGCGTCCCCTCAAAAGAGGACATACGATAATGGACAACGCCGCGCCTGCAGCCGTATCCGGGTGACCGCCTATTGCGCCCCTGATTACGCCGTCGCTACCCGTCAAAACGTTGACGTTAAAATTGACGTCGCATTCAAGCGCCGACAAGATGACTATATCCAAAAGATTCATTGCGCTACCCTTTTCAAACGGGTCGGCGTAATAATCCGCAGAAATTTGTTGATGGAAACGGTTGTTTTTGAGACTTTGCGCCGCAATAAGGTCAAAACTTTGTACGTCCAAAAGTTTTTTGATAAGACCTTCTTCGTGCAAGGCAACCATTTGTCCCGTAATACCGCCCAAGGCGTAACTTGCTTGTATACCGTTTGCAATCATATAATCCTTTATAAATCTCGTAACGGCGAGACTTGCGCCACCGCTACCCGTTTGCAAACTGAATCCCGATTTGAAATATCCGCTGTTTACGACGACTTGCGCGGCAGTTTGAGCCAACAACAAATCGTGTGGGTTGGTAGTAAAGCGCGTTGCTCCGCTACTGATTTTGCTTGCGTCGCCAACCTCGTCCACCTTTACGATATAATCGACGTTGCTTTCGGCTATAGCAAACGGAGTGTTAGGATACCCCACTATATTGTCCGTCAAAATAACAACGTTGTCGGCGTACATACTATCTACTATTGCATACCCCAAACTACCGCACACGGACTTTTCTTCGCCGTCGCGAGAATATCCGTTTGCATTACCCATATAGTCGCAACTGCTTGCGCCCAAAAAGGCAACGTCGATATGAAGTTGACCTTCTTTAATGGCGGCGGCTCTACCACCGTGGCTACGGAATACAACTGGTTCTTCCATAATACCGTGGCTTATTTCGTCGGCAAGTTTGCCTCTTAGTCCACTCGTATTGATACTCTTTATAACGCCATTTTTGATGTGTTTTGCAAGTGGCGCGTGCACGTCGCTCAAACTACTCGGCGCAATGTGCAAATTTTTAAAGCCCATTTCCGCCAATTTGTCAATGACCATATTTACAACGTGGTCGCCTTCTCTAAAGTGATGGTGGAAGGAAATCGTCATACCGTCTTTGAGACCGCATTTAACTATTGCCTGCTCCAACGTAACGATTTTGTCGCTGTTTTTTTGCATTTCGTTTCTGCTGGAACGATCACGTGGTCTTACTCTCGGATTCCACCCCTCGTGATAAGCCGGCATATTGTATTTTTTGATAATTTCACAAGGAATTCGAGTATTTACGTCGGTACACTCCACCGTATTATTTGTATTGACTGCTTTTGTTTGCGTCTTTTCTGTCGTTTTGCCCATTTTTGTTTCCCTCACTTTTAGTCCACTACGATATGCACTGCGCGCGCAAAATCAAGAGTGCGTTGAGCCCTTATTACTACGGGCTTGTCAATCATTTTGCCGTTGAGCGAAATAACGCCGCTACCCTTTGCTTCTGCCTCTTTTAAAGCCGCAACTATACGCTTTGCCTTTTCTATTTCGGCAGGAGTGGGAGTAAACACTTCGTTTACCGGTCCTATTTGACGCGGATTGATGATAGATTTGCCGTCAAAGCCCAGCTGTTTGATAAAGCGGACTTCATTTTTAAAAGCTTCCATATCGTTAAGGTCGGAAAAAACCGTATCCAATGCGTCGATACCTGCGGCGCGCGCTGCAACCACTATGGTTTGACGAGCAAGCAATAATTCCGTACCCTCTCTACTTCTTTGAGTTTTGAGATTTGCGCAATAATCTTCCGCGCCGAGAGCAATACCCATCATACGCTTGCTTGCCGTTGCAATTGCATAAGCGTTGACTACGCCCAAAGCAGATTCTATGGCCGCCATAATAAGGGTAGAACCTACTTCCTTTCCTATTTCCCTTTCAACGCGTTCTATCTCCGCCTCAAGGTCCTTTACTTCCTGCGCGGTTTCCGTTTTGGGCATTCTGATTACTTGAACGCCGGCTTTAACCATTGCCTCTACGTCTTGTTTGCCGTAAGGGGTAGAAAGCGGGTTGATTCTTACAACCTTTTCTACCGCGCCGTAATTTATAGTCTTTAACGCGTGATAAACTAACATACGCGCAGAATCTTTTTCGTTTATGCTGACGGAGTCTTCCAGGTCAAACATTATACTGTCCGGTCCGTAAATATGCGCGTCACGCATCATACTTGGATTGTTTCCCGGAACAAACATCATAGTACGTCTCAATCTTTTCATACTTATACCTTCTTTATCCGTTTGGAATGTTTTTAATATGTTTGTGTTTAAACACAAAAAAAGTCGGATATTAGTCCCACTTTGGTTGCGTAACCCCGCAAGCCCTGTACGCGGCGACCTTTACTCTTGCTTTAATCGTGCAATCAAGAGCGCCTTTGTCCGTTGCGTCTACCACGACGCCGTCCACGCCAAGCTCTGTAAGAGTATCGACGATAACTTGCTTAATTCTTTTGCCAAACTGATTGGCAACCGTGCTTTTAAGGTTGACTTCTATACCTTTTTTATCCGCCTTGTCCAACATGACAAGAATATCACCCGACTCAAGAGTGCCTGCCGTAGCGGAATTTAAGAACTCCATTGTTTCTCCTCCTTAAAAAAACGTTATAAAAATCCGTTTTTACTACATAGTTTTCTTTATACCCCATTATAGCTTTCGTCGTCAAAAAACGCAACTGTTTAAACTAAAATTTATTATATTTATTGCCTGCGCCAACCCCCAAACCTACAAACAAACAAAAAATATAACGGCTAAAATTGACAAAATCTTTAAAGAGGGTTATACTGTAACAAAAACCACAAAAACGGAGATTTTTATGGACATCAAAGCATTGTTGGCAAAAAGTATAGTCTTGCCAAACGTAACTACGGAGGAAATTTATTCGCTAATCAAAAAAGCAGACGGGGTTCAAGCGGATTACGCCCTACCCTGCTTTAAGTTTGCAAAAACGTTGGGATTAGCCCCCCAAAAAATAGCCGAAGATTTAATCAAGTCTATTACGACCGACGGAGCAATAAAGCAAGCGCAGGCTGTCAACGGATATTTCAATATTTTTCTTAACAGAGATTATTTTCAAAAGCAAATTCTTGCAAACGTCGCCGACGGAAACCTTTTTGACGACACCGTAGGCAAGGGCAAAACGGTATGTATAGATTATAGCAGTATCAACATTGCAAAGCCTTTTCATATAGGTCACCTTGGCACTACCGCAATAGGTAGCGCTCTTTACAAGACTTACAAGGCGTTGGGCTACAACGTCGTAGGTATCAATCACTTGGGAGACTGGGGCACGCAATTTGGCAAACTAATAGTTGCATACGACCTTTGGGGAGACAAAAAAACCATTGACGAAGGCGGAGTACGCGCCTTGCAAGAAATTTACGTGCGTTTTCACAAGGAGGAAGAAACAAACCCCGCGCTGACAGACAAAGCGCGCGAGTGGTTTGCAAAAATAGAAAAAGGCGACAAACGCGCCTTGGAGCTTTTTGAATACTTCAAAAAAATTACCCTGGACGAAGTAAAACAAGTTTACCAAAGACTCAACGTAACCTTCGACAGCTGGAACGGCGAAAGTTTTTATAACGACAAAATGCAACCCGTACTTGATTTGCTTAAAGAAAAAGGACTGACGGAAGTCTCCGACGGAGCAACGGTAGTCAATCTCGACGAATACAATATGCCCCCCTGTCTTTTGGTCAAGGCCGACGGCGCAACTCTTTACGCCACGCGCGACCTTGCAGCGGCAAAGTACCGCCACGACACCTACAACTTTGACAAATGCCTTTACGTTGTGGCTTATCAACAAAATCTCCACTTTAAACAGTTTTTTAAAGTGCTGGAACTTGCCGGCTTTGACTGGGCTGACAAGATGGAACACGTTGCTTACGGTATGGTTTCTTTAGCGGACGGCTCTATGAGTACGCGCAAGGGCAACGCGGTGTGGTTGAGCGACGTTCTTGACAAGGCCGTTGCAAAAGCAAAAGATATTATATTGCAAAAAAATTCCGAACTAAAAAACAAGGACGCTATAGCCGAGCAAGTAGGCGTTGGCGCGGTTATTTTTTCCGCTCTCGCCAACGGAAGAATAAAGGATATAGTCTTTGATTACGACAGAGTACTCAACTTTGACGGCGAAACAGCCCCCTATTTGCAATATACCCACGCAAGATGTTGCAGTATCGTAGCAAAGGCGGACAAACTCGATTTTGATAAGATAAACGTGGGCGACCTTGTAGGCGACGAATCCTGGGAGACGGTAAAAATGCTCAACGAATTTGGCGACGTGTTAGTCTCCGTTACCGACAAAAACGAACCGTCCATTTTGTCCAACTACCTTTTGAACCTTGCGCAGTCCTTTAACCGCTTTTACCTATTAAACAGGGTAATCGACAACGGAAAAACCTGCCACGCAAGACTTGCCGTAGCGCAGAGTATTCAAAAAGTTTTGCAAAAGGGCTTGCAACTTTTGGGTATTTCCGCCCCCGAAAAAATGTAATCTGAAAAGAAAGTATAAAAAAACGAGTTTGGTTTTTTGCCAAACTCGTTTTTTGTCATTGTAAATTGCTCTTTAATCAATTATTTTATCCTTATTGCTCATTTGCGATTGTCGTAGCCGTATTTTCCGCATCAAACGAAATGGTTTTTGGCGTCAGTTTGTTTTGTTTTTTAAGCGCAAGGTAAGCCACCAGCACGACTACAACAAAAGACACGCCCGCAAAAATCCAGCCCACCCAAACGGATTGAGTAATTCCGCCAAACAAAAAGCCCAAAAACGCCATACCTGCAACGAGCAAGGCTATGGGCAATTGCGCTTTTATGTAATGCAAGTGGTTGCATCTTGAAGCCGCCGAAGACAAAATAGTAACGTCGGAAATAGGCGACACCTGATCACCAAACACCGCGCCGGAAAGTACTGCCGAAATAGTGAGCAACTGCAACGCCGAGCCTACTTCTTCTGCCGAAAACATTGGTATGACCATTGGCACTATTATACCAAAAGTACCCCAACTCGTACCTATTGCAAAAGCCACAATCATAGAAATAACCATCATCAAGGCAGGCAACAACACCCTTGCGTTGCCCATCGCGTTGGCAATTTTTACAATAAAATCGTCCACTTTTAGTTCTGAACAAATGTCGGACAACGTCCACGCAAGCACCAATATCATCAAAGCGTCGCAAATAGACTTAAATCCGTCGCCAAAACTGGAAGTAAACTCTTTAAAATTAAGAATTTTTCTCGGCAAATACCAAACGAGCGTAAACGCCACCGCCAAAGTCGAGCCACACGCAAGCGAAATCTCGCTATTCAAATTGCCGTCGCGAGTGATGGCAAAATAAATCATAAACCCGATAGAAAACAAAATCATTGCCAAAATAGGCAAAACCAAATCTAACGCCGTACCCTTGGGGTTGGGAGTAAAGGCTTGGTCGTGGGCGTAAGTAGCGGGCAATCCGTTTGTGACGTCGCCCGTCTCGATTGCTTGTTTTTCCGCCCTGCGCATTGCCCAAAAGTCAACGCCCAAAAAGGACGTGACAAATATAAATAATATGGTAATTATCGGGTAAAAGTTGCAAACTATTGACTTGATAAACAAACCAAATCCGTCACCGCCTTCGCCAAGTCCGTCCTGAATTGTAGAAGTAACGAAACTCGACCAACTGCTTATCGGACAAAGTATACATACCGAAACACACAACGCGCCTATTATATAGGCAAGCTTTGCCCTACTGATTTTGTATTGGTCGGTAATAGGACGCATTACCGCGCCGGTTGCAAGACGATTGAAATAATCGTCCATAAACATCATTACACCAAATCCTGCGGTCAAGCCCAAAATGCCTCTACGGGATTTTACCCTAGCAGAAAACCATCTGCCTATTGCGTGAGTACCGCCGGATTTTTCTATCAGCACGATAAGTATCCCCAACATCAAAATAAAAATCAAAATTGCGCCGTGAGCATAATTGTAGCCACCTTCGTCCCCACTGCCGGACAACGTGTTTGCCATTATCTTAAACAACCTTTCCATGCCCAACAAAAAATTACCGTCAGCCAACATCATTGCGCCGGTAAATATTCCTACAAATAACGAAACGTAAACTTCTTTCGTAATTATCGCCAACGCAATGGTAATAAGCGCCGGCACAACAGCCCAAAAGGTGCCTTCCACTAAAATATCCTCCTAAGTATTGTTTTTGCTCAAAAATGCACTAAAATTTATTTTAACATACAAAAAAACAATTGTCAAGCACAGACTTGATGGGTAATAACTTGACGTAAAAAAATAATTTTGCCGTTTTTTAAAAAAAATCAAAATTTTGCTTGACAAGTTTTGTTCAAAATGATAACATAGGTAAGCATTAAATTCGTTGCAACAAATTGTTTTTACTTATCGCAGGGTAGAGCAGCTGGTAGCTCGTCGGGCTCATAACCCGGAGGTCGTTGGTTCAAATCCTTCCCCTGCAACCATTTTTGGCGGCGTAGCTTAGTTGGTTATAGCGGCCGGTTCATACCCGGCAGGTCGTTGGTTCGAATCCGACCGCCGCTACCAAAAATACGACGCTTAATGCAAAAGTATTTATCACATTTCGCCTTTTGGCGAAACGTGGCCCCATGGTCTAAGGGTTAGGACACCACCCTTTCACGGTGGCAATAGGGGTTCGAATCCCCTTGGGGTCACCAAACAAAACAAAGACAAACCCGTTTCCTTTAGGAGACGGGTTCGTCTTTGTTTTTAAGTTAAAAAAGTAAGCGAAACCAATCAAAATAGGCACTTTCATAGTTTGAGAGTGTCTATTTTTTGTTTATATGCTTAAACGTTACTGCGAATTTGAAATATTTAACAAATTCTAAAATTGTCATTTATGGCGATAAGCAATATATAAATTTTATAACAAAAAATTTATTATAAGCTTGTTTCCTTTTCATTTACATTGTTTTTTTATAGGTGTCTATATTTTGGTCCGTGTTATAAGTTTTGTCTCCCATCTTTACGCCAACCAATCCTTGCACTACGTGGTAAGCCTCTGCGTGCAGTTTATCTATTGCTTCTGCTTGGGACAAAGCCTTATCGACGTACAGCGGTTCTCCCACGTGCAAATCCACGCAAGGCGCTTTGCCAAACAGCTTAAAAATCCCTTTTCGCTCCCTAAAGGATAACCCTATAGGGATAACGGGCTTGTCGTGTCTTACGGCGTACTTAAATATTGCCTTTTTAAAAGGGCGCACGTCCGGATAATAAAACCACATACTGCCCTCAGGAAAGAAGTGTAGCCATTTTTTAGCCTCAAGCACCTGCCCTATTGATTTTTGAAACTTTGCCATGGCTCTTATATTGTCGGTCGGCACGGGAATACCCCCTACCCAACGTATCAACGGACCGTTTGGACCTTCAAAATTGGTTTTCCACCCCGGGTGATATTGCAAATGCGGGCGTATTGCTTTAAGCACGCACAAATAATCCCACATAAACACGTGGTTCGCAATAGTAATTGCGCCCTCCTTAAACTCTTTTTTGTGCTTTTTTAAATTTTTTCTCCCGTAAATTTTCAAACCGTGACGCAACGAACACACGGGAAAAGCAACCAAGTTGAGCGCCAACCACAGTACGCCACGACTAACCTTGTGCCAAAACCCCTTGGGCAAATACTCGTAATTTTCGTCAAAATGAGTGTCTCTTAAGTGCTTGACGGTAATCATATGCTCGTCACTGCGCTCGGGATACGTCAAATCCAGATTGTGCCTATAATACATAAAAACTTTTTCCTTGCCGTGTAATTAAAATAATTATACTTAATTTTTTCTTTTTTTACAAGCGCTTTAATTCAAAAAAAGAACACTTTCCGCTTTTAATTCAAAAAACGTATGCCAACAAAAAATATCTTTTGCGGGTTGATTTTTTTAGCGTCGATTGTTATAATGTTTTGTAGGAGAAATTTTATGACGAAAGAACAACTGATATTAATTTACGGAATATATCTTATCGCGCTATCGCTGTTTACCTTTGCAATTTACGCAATAGACAAAAACAAAGCAAAACGCAACGCAAGGCGCGTTTCGGAAAAATTTTTGCTTACGGCGTCGTTGCTTGGCGGGGCGGTTGGCGGATTTTTGGCAATGCAACTTTTTAGACACAAAACCAAGGGAGAACATTGGTATTTTACTGCGCTTAACCTTTTGGGCATAATAATACATCTTGCTTTGATGATATATCTCGTCTTTTTTGCTCCCTTTACAACCATTTAGTCACCCTACAACCAAGGAGAACAAATGCTATTTAAAATCACCAACGGCGGAGTGTCCTTTGGCGCGGACACAGTGTTAGAAAATATTAATTTTGAAATCCGCGAACGCGACAAAATTGCCATAGTCGGCAGAAACGGTTGCGGAAAAACCACTCTTTTAAAGTGCATCACCGGAGAAATTTTGCCAGAAGAAGGCACGGGCGAAGAGCCTTTTGTTGTGTCCGCTCAAAATGGACTAATTGTCGGCCACCTTAAACAAATAGCTTTTGAAGATGACTCCGCCACGTTAGAGCAAGAAGTTTTAAAGGTTTTTAAACGGCTTTTGGATACGGAAGACAAAATGCAAAAGCTTTTGGCGGAAATCGACCTTTGCCCTGATGAAAACAAAATTAAAACTTTTTCCGCCCTGCAAGAAAAATTTGAATTTTTAGGCGGATATACCTACAAAAAAGAATACACCGCCCTTATAAACAAATTTGGTTTTTCCAACGACCTAAATAAAAGACTCAACGAGTTTTCTGGCGGGCAACGCACAAAAATCGCCTTGATAAAATTGCTTTTGTCTCACCCCGACGTTTTGGTTTTGGACGAACCCACCAACCACTTGGACGTTTCTGCAGTCAGATGGTTAGAAAATTATATCAAAAACTACAAATCCGCAGTGGTCGTGGTTTCGCACGACAGAATGTTTGTGGAGCGCATTGCAAACAAGGTTTATGAAATAGAATACGGCGAAACACGCTGTTACAACGGCAATTACTCCTCGTTTGAACAGCAAAAACGCGCAAACTACCAAAAACAACTCAAGGACCACGAATATCAGCAGGCGGAAATAAAGCGCCTAATGCGCCTTGTAGAAAGGTTTCGATACAAAGCCACCAAAGCCTCTATGGTTCAATCAAAACTAAAACAGATTGAACACATGAAAAAAATCGACAAACCCAACCGCTACGACCTAAAAACCTTTCACGCCAACTTTCAGCCCCGTATAGAAAGCGTCAAAAACGCTCTGTTTGTAAAAAACCTTGCAATCGGCTACGACAACCTTCTTGCTACCGTCGATTTAGAACTTTTTAAAGGTCAAAAACTCGGCGTAGTAGGCGACAACGGCGTGGGCAAATCTACCTTTTTAAAAACCCTCGTAGGCGAAACACCCCCACTATCGGGTAGTTTTGAATTTGGACTTAAGACGGAAATCGGATACTTCAACCAACAAATGGCGCAGTACTCTAGCCCCAAAACCGTATTCGACGATTTTTATGACGAATTTCCCCTACTCAACGAGACGGAAGTACGTACAGCTTTGGGTTCTTTCCTTTTTTCCGGCGAAGACGTGTTTAAAAACGTAAACGACCTATCGGGTGGCGAAAGAGTGCGTCTTGCGCTATGCAAAATACTCAAACGCCGTCCAAACTTTTTGATTTTGGACGAACCTACCAACCACATGGATATCGTCGGTAAGGAAACGTTAGAAAATATGCTTAAGGAATATCAAGGCACGGTAATAGTCGTGTCTCACGACAGATATTTTGTCAACAAGGTCGCTGACAGACTGCTGGTATTTGAAAAAAACGAGGCAAAATTTTACCCTTGCGCCTACGAGCAATACGAGCTTGCCGAAAAGGAAAAACAAGAGGCTCTCGCTCTTTCTTCCGCCGACGCCAAAACCCCTACCGCATTGCAAAAAGGCAAAAAGAAAAACTTTTCTACCCCGCTTAAGGACAAACAAAAACTGCAACGTAGACAAGCCAAGATAGAAGAACTTATTGCAAAAACGGAAGAACAAATTACTTTGCTAAACGACCAATTACAAAGCCAAGAAGTCTACTCTGACTACAAAAAAGTGCAGGAAATTCAAGATAAACTCCAACAACTTTCCACCGAGCAGGAAACACTCTCCGACGAGTGGCTAACCGTTACCACCGAACTTGAAAAGTTGGAAATTTAACCAACCACAAAATAAATATCAAAAAATTAACTAATTTTTTCAACAAACCAAAAAAGCACCTAAGGGTGCTTTTTTCTATCGTCATACTGAGCGCAAGCGAAGTATCTCAAGATTTTTCGATTGCCCGTCAAGTAGGAAACTCTCAAAATGACAATTCTCTACCGTCATACTGAGCGCAAGCGAAGTATCTCAACCACGTACCGTCACTTTAGCACGCGTTTAATTATCCACGTTTGCCAACGTTGAGGCAAGCAGTTAAGCAACAAAAGCAAGGGATTTCGGTTGATTTTGTAAACGTATTTAGGATTTTTTATTTCAAGAATTTTTGCCGTCTTTTTTGCTATTTTTGTCGGCGGAACGTTTTTGGACTCTACCCTATCCACTATTTTTTTAAACCGTTTGGCGTTGCAAGTATATATTTTGGTATTATCGCAAAAATTATCCAAGGCGCGTACAGACGCCACGAGCATTTCCGTTTTGACAGCCCCAAGACGCAAAACCACAACTTGCACGCCAAGCAACTGCAATTCCATACGCAAGGAATACGCGTATTTGTCCAACGTGCTTTTGGTAATGGCGTACAACCCCGTAAAGGGCAACGGCGCAAGAGGCGCAAGTTCGCTCGTAGTAATTATCACCTTGCTACCGTTTTTTAGCAAGGGAAAAAATATTTTGTTAACCCTATATGCGCCAAAAACGTTTACGTCAAAAGCGCGACAAAAGTCTATTTCGGAAATTTCCACCAAGGAATCCAAACAGTATTTACCCGCAAAGTGCAATACTGCAAATAATTCGTCCGTAATGGCTTTTACCTTGTTGAAAGCGTCAATTAGACTGTCTTCGTCCGTCACGTCCGCCGTCAATGGAAAATAATTGTTTTTTGGTTCGGAATAAAATTTATCTATTCCAAAAACGAAATAACCCTGCGACAGCAATTTTTCTACCACGGCTTTGCCCATACCGCCATAAGAACCTGTTACTAAAACGTATTTCATAGCTACTCCTTGTCTTATTATACCAAAACAAGGCGATTTTAGCAATAAAATTAGCTTTTTAAAACAAAAAGCCAGTTTACAAAAAGACCTAAAAAAATTTTTTTATTTTTTTTAAAAAATTTGCCCATATTTGTTTGCATTTTTTTAATTTTGTGCTATACTATCTTAGCGTTTAGCAAAACTATCTACTTGGGAGTATAGCTCAGCTGGGAGAGCACCTGCCTTACAAGCAGGGGGTCACAGGTTCGAGCCCTGTTGTTCCCACCAACAAAAACAGAACTTTTGTCTACCAAAAGTTCTGTTTTTGTTTATCCAAACCGTAGGCTTGGTATATCATCACGCGATAGCAGAATTATCCCTATAATTTAATGAGATACCCTACCGACAAAGGGGCGTTTTTTTGATTGATTTTTTAGTCAAAAGCATCAAACTCTACGGATAGTAGGTTGATTTTGCAAAAATCTTTGCTATAATAATATTGACAGGAGCTCCAAAATGGATCAGGTAAAAATCGGAAAGTTTATTCAATCAATGCGTAAAGAACAAAAACTCACACAGCGCCAACTTGCAGACAAACTCGGTGTTTCGGACAAAGCCGTTTCAAAGTGGGAGACAGGCAACGGTCTACCCGACGTAAGCCTTATGATGCCGTTGTGTCAAATTTTGAATATAAGCGCAAACGAATTGCTTTCCGCCCAAAAACTCGACCAAAATCAATATTATCAAAAAGCGGAGGAAAACGTTATGGATCTTGTAAACGAAAAACAAAAAAATAAAAAACTCGTCCTTTTTTATACCCTACTTACTTTGTGCAATATAATTGTTAGCTTAACATTGATATTTGTCGCTTCTTTTATAGAAATGGACGATTGGCAAAGAATTTTATTCATTTCTATAGCCTTTGTCTGTGTGATGGCAGGAGCAATTTCTGCTTGCGTTATTGACAACAGCGCAGGTTATTTTGAGTGCCGACATTGTGGCGAACGCTTTGTGCCAAGCGACAAAAGTCATATTTTTGCCATTCACACCATTACGACGAGACGTCTCAAATGCCCCAAGTGTGGCAAAACAAGCTACTGCAAAAAACGTTTAAGCAAATAAAACAACCGCAAGGAATTTTCTTTGCGGTTTTTAAACTGTTTTTTACGTTTGACCGCTTGCAACCATAAGCAAAAACTCGCCTTGTCACAAAATATCGCTAAAAAACGTAGTATATTGTGATATAAGATTTTTGTAATGCCAACGCGTAAAGCGTTTTCCTTGTTAATGTTATTTATTACATAACGTCAATTAAGGAGGACGAATTTATGTGTTTTAATTTTTTTAACGATTGTGAAAATAGAACAAATCACTGCTGTTCTTCCAATTGGAATTGCGGATGCAACAACTATCCTCGTTTTGTTGCCATACCGCAGTTTATACCCGGGCCCGTCGGCCCAAGAGGATTTACGGGAGCTCAAGGCGTAGCAGGCCCACAAGGTCCTCAAGGCCCTATCGGTCCGGTTGGTCCTACAGGAGCAACAGGCGCTACTGGTCCGATTGGTCCTGCTGGTCCTACAGGAGCAACAGGCGCAACTGGCGCTACTGGGCCACAAGGTCCTATCGGTCCGGTTGGTCCGCAAGGCCCTACAGGCGCAACGGGAGCTACGGGGGCAACCGGCGCTACAGGCCCACAAGGTCCGCAAGGTGAACCGGGCGTAAACGACTCTGTTTATGCAGAAAGCGGAGCGCAAACGGTAACAGCAGGCGCGCAAATACCAATAATTCTTTCGGCAAGCACACCCGACACCACCTTAACCGTTGCAGACAACGCGGTAATTGCTCCTATCGGCACGTATTTGGTAAGCTTTGGAGGAACTGCCCTTTCGCCCGACGGCACTCTAATGGGCGTTCAACTTTACGTCAACGGCGTTGCTCAGGCAAACCAAAATCTTTTTGACACGGCAAGCGCGACAGAATACGGAAACGTTTCCAAAACAATGGTTTTGACGGTGGCTTCGGCAAGCAGTATTAGTATATTTAACTCTGCTACGTCAACGTCAACCTATACCAACGCTTTTCTTACCGTCACTCGATTGGAATAATTTTTGAAATCCGACAAAAAAAGCACCCTAAGGGTGCTTTTTAAATTATTGCGACAAATCGCCACAATCTTTCTTGATCTTGTTTACTTGCATAACCTATCCCAACGCGCGGTTTTGCTACGGTTTTTGGACGATATCCGTCGTCTTCAAGCCATATTTCGTCACCCAAAAGCGACGCTGTGTTAAACTTGCGCGTAATCCCCAAGGCTTTAGTTGCTTTGCCCGGTCCGTTTGCGCCCTCAACCGCTCTAATAAGTACGGCTTCGGGGTGATTTTGCGCTCCCGTCACAACGTTAAACAACTCGTGTATGCCGTAACATAAGTAAACATAAGCAATACCGCCCCTTTCAAAAAGCGGAGCAGTACGCTTTGTTTTGCCCTTGTGCGCGTGACAAGCAGTGTCTTCTTCTCCAAAGTAGCACTCCGTTTCGGTAATACGCAGTTTTTTGATTGTTCCGTCTTCCGTTTTGACGCAAAGCAACTTGCCTACAATCTGCGGAGCAAGTTCCGTTGCCTCTTTGTCATAAAAGTCTTGTTTAAGTTTGTTTTTTGTCATATTAAAATTTAATAATTTTTCCGTCCAGCACGGAAACTACCACCGCTTGAGCGGGGATTTTAAGACATTTTTCTACCGCCAACTTGTAGCTGTTGAGTTGTTTTTGGTAACGCTCCTTAATCAAGTCAGAGCGCCCCGTCACTTTAAAGTCTACCACTATTGCGCTATTTTGCTTAATCACCAAAAGATCAACGACGCCCTGTAGCATAATTTCGTCGTCAAATCCTTCGCCGAACAACTCGTCATAAGGCAAGGTCGTCAAAAACGGAATTTCTCTAAAACACTTTCCATCGGCAATCAATTCTACAAACTGACGGCTTGCAAGCGTCTTTAAAATACTGTTTAAATCAATCTTTTGAGCCACCGATTGATCAATCCAACCTTTTTCAACGAGAGTATCAACGGTGTTTTGCAAGCTTTTTAAATTTACGTCGTACAAATCGCAGGTTTCAAAAATCTTGTGATACGCTTTGCCGAGTTGAGCTTTGTCCTCCGCTAATATTGTATCGCTATCGGTTTTTTCTAAACTTTCGCCGTCCGCAAGATAAACGGCTTGAGCTTGCGAGTCTTCTTCCGCGCTTTCCGTCAACTTTAAAGACTTTGTCTCGTCCAACTTGCTGGACACAACCTTTAAGGGCAAATCCAACTGCGCCTTGCGCGGATACTGCCAAGCGCAATGTTTTTTGTACTGCTCAAGCAACTCTTCGTCTATATTTTGTGATTGTGTTTGCAAAACGGCTTGAGCCGTTTCTTGGGCGCAATCAAGATGGTCAAGCAAAACCGTTTGTTGCTCAAACAATTTTTTTCCGTCCGCGGTTTGGTTTTGTAGTGGCAACCAATCGAACATTTCGGTTGCTTGAGAAGCGTCAAAAAACGGTTTTTGTAGTGATTCTTCTTTAACTGCAATACATACAAGCTTACGTTTTGCTCGAGTTGCGCCAACGTACAAAAGACGCAATTCTTCTTCCCTTTCTCTCTTTTTGATACGTTCTGCAACAAAATACTCTCTAAGTGTTTTTAGCTTTTCGCCGTTAGCGGAATATCTAACCGCTAAACCGTAATCTTTGTTTAAAATAATATTCCCGCTATCTTTTGCAGAGGAAAACTTTGAGTCTAATCCCGACAAAAATACCACGTCAAACTCCAGTCCCTTTGACGCGTGTACCGTCATAATCCTTACGGCGTCGCCAAAGACGCTCCCTGCGGAAAAATCTTCTTCGCTAAAGGAACATTCTAACACCTCCGCCACCGAAAGCGCGCTTATCGCACCAACGAAAGAAAACAAGCGCGTACGCCTTAATTGCCCGTTGGGTAAAGCCAACACATATTTTTCGTACTGTGTTTCCTTAAACAACTCAAGCAACAACTGCCCCACTTTAAGCGTTGACTTTAACACTCCGTATTTTTCCGTCAAACGCAAAAAATCGGTACATTTTTGTTTGATTTCTTTGTTTGACAAAGGTTGCTCGGCGTAAAAAAACATTTTTTGCCACAAAGTAGGCTGTTCGTTGTTTTCCGCAAGAATTGCAAGGTCGTTTACTTCAAAACCGCCAATACAACTAAGCAAGGTTTGCGCCAAGGCATAATCGTCGTAATTGTTGTCCAAAACCTTAAAAAACGCCAACAAATCGCTTATTTCCTTGATAGAAACGTCTCCCTCAAGCTTAATTACGGCAGGGATACCTTCTCGCAAAAGTTGCTTGTAAATATCTACCGCGTCGCTTTTGATACTACGTCGCAATATTACGATATCTCCCAAGCCGACGACACTACCGTCTTCCTTCTTTTTGCCGATAAGCGCTTTTATTTTGTCGGCTATAAACTTGCCTTCTGCTCTGCCGTCGCAAAATTCTTCCGCTGATTGTTCCGTCGGATCATAAATTTTGTCTGGGGCAAAAACTTTTTTTGTCTTGCTTTTTTTGATATGAATTACTTCTACCGCAGGCTTTTGATCGCAAATTCTTCCGTCGGAATGAGCCACCAACATACCCGTATTAAAATAATCTGCTTTGCCAAATTGCTCGGTCATCACGTTTTTAAAAATTTCGTTAACAAAATCTGCAATTTGTCCGTTGCAACGAAAATTGTCGTTCATATACACGACTTTGTTGTTTTGCTCGTCCAACGCATATTGCTTTGCTTTGTCGGCAAAAATTTCGGGACTTGCCTGACGAAATCCGTAAATACTTTGCTTTACGTCACCCACGGCAAAAAGACTGTTGGGCTTTGCAACAAGTTGCAAAATTTGCTCCTGAATACCGTTTACGTCCTGATATTCGTCCACAAACACGTAGTCGTAACGCTGTCGTACTTGCTCGGCGGTGTCGAAATTTCGCAAAATTTTGAGCGTCATTTTTTCCAAATCGGAAAAATCCGCAACGTTTTTTTCCTTTTTTGCAAGGGCAAACTCTTTTTCAACGTCTTCGGCAAGCTTTACCAAAAACCGACAAAAATCTTCACACGTTTTGTCGAACTCGCCGTTTTGCAAGACAAGTGAAATTTCCTTTGCCTCGTCAATAAGTTTTTTTACGTCGTCAACCAACTTGTCTTGAATACAAAGCAAGTTTTGTAGCGTGTCAAAATCACAACTAAAAATTTCTTCGTCCTTTTTGTTTTTGTTGGGAATTTTTGTTTCCAAAATGCTTTGAATATTTTTTTGCAAATCAACCTTATCGGTTGCAGTCAAGGTCGTACGGATGGTTTCTAACCTTTTTACACACCCGTCTAAGCCTGCGCTACCCATTTGAATTAACAAGCTTGACAAATTTTGCTTTAATTTTTGCGTTTTTTCAATAAACGAACGGTTAAAATACTCTAAAATCTTTTGGGTGTTGTAAAGCACAAAAGTTTGTTCAAACCAATCGGAAAGACTTTCAACGCAACTGAAAAGTTTGTGCAATTCTTTTACGTTTTTGCGCAAAGTAGAGTCTTCGCGGTCGGTACAAAACTTTTCCACCACGTCGCACAAGTCGGAGTTTTCACGATAATATTTTTCAAAAACAGTATCCGTAGCGCGCTCAAAGAGCAACTTGCTGTCTCTTTCTTCCAATATTGCAAAGTTGGGGTCTATCCCCACCACGTAAAAATATTCTCTCACTACGTCCGCGCAAAAAGAGTGAATCGTACCGATAGAACAAGCGTCGATATGCTGACTTTGCTCCAAGGTAAAATCGTCGTCGGACTCAGTCAAAAGGTTAAACAATTTTTCCTTCATTTCCGACGCGGCAAGACGAGTAAAGGTGACTACCAACATTTTTTCCAACTCGGCGCGTTTATTTTGCACCAAATCACGTATTCGCGTAACCATTACGGTAGTTTTGCCCGTACCCGCAGAAGCGCTCACTAAAAGATTTTGCTTTTTTGAAATATCCAACGCCAAGCGTTGATTTTGCGTAAATTTTACCTTGTCAGCCATCTTTTTGCTCCTTTGCCACTCTTGACACGGTTTCTCCCGTCACGCCTGAAACGCTTCTTGCAGGTTTAACGCGCGTATCGAAAAAACCACAAACGTTTTTTGCAGGACAGTACGTACACGCGTCATTAAGCGGATTGACGTCAACGTAGCCACGTTGCATCAATTCACACGCTTTTGTAATAATTTGCTCGGCGTACGCTTGATAATCTTCAAAGGTTTCGGCATCTACAAACGTAGATGGTTTTTTGTTGACTTCTCCGCTTTTTGTGATACAAGCGCCCAACAAATCGCCCGCGCAACCCGCCCCCGCGGTATTGTCTATTTTTTTAAGAATATCTACGTCTTTAATAATTCTGCCGATAATTTTTGATTTTTTGTCGGTACTGCCGAGATTTTTAACTTTGTAATAAACCGAACCTATAGGTTTTTTAGCCAAAGCTTTTTTTACCGCCAAAGCGTAAACAAAAAGTTGTAGTTTTGTTCCGTTAAACAATTGCGCCTCGCTAAATGTCGGTTTGCCCGATTTGTAGTCGTAAATGAGCGCTTTTTCTCCGCAAACGTCTATTCTGTCGGCAATACCTTTGAGATACAATCGCTTATCCCCTACCACAATACTCGGCGAGGCGTTGTTGTGCTTGTCAAAGACAAATTCCGTCGCAAAGGGAGCAAAATCGCTGTTGTCGATTTCTTTTTTTATTTGTTGACAATGAAAAACAGCTTCCTTTTTGAGTTTGAGACAAAATGCTTTGCCCTTGTGCGTTTTGACTATGGCTTTGTAACGCTCCTCCTGCATAAGGTCGTCAAAAATTTTGCCCGCCGTGTCGCCGTCTACGTTTTGCCCCTTGATGATTTTGTTGACAAAACGCTGAAAAACGGCGTGTAAAATATTTCCGAAGTCGGAAGAATTTAAATCGGCTACCTCCAACTCTTTTAAACCTATTCCGTTTTGCAAAAAGTGCCAAAACGGACACTCAAAAAACTTTTCTATCCGCGTAACGCTAAACGTATCGCCTTTAAAAAATAGTTTGTCACCGTTTTTAACGTCGTCAATATGCGGTTTAAAACAACGGTACTTAGTTAGACTTTGCCCAAACAAGGACAAGCAAACAGCCTGTTCTTTGGACAAAGGAATACCGTCGTTGACGCAACCGAGAGCCAGCACCGCCTCGTCTTGCGCCGTTTTTTTGCTGACGGCAAAAGGACTAAAGGTGTTTTCTTCTATTTTAAAGGCTTTTTTTATTAACGAAACGACGGAAGACGGTCGCAATTCGTCCTTTTGTGATTTTGTTTTATAACTTATATACAAGGTTTTTTGCGGTTCGCACAATAGGTTGTAAAGAGTAAATTTTTCCTGTCGGTTTTTTTGCGCGAGACTTATATCAATCGACAAACCGCGTTCTGAAAGCTGGCTCAAGTTTTTATCAGATAACAACGCGCAACTTTTGTACAGTTTTGGCAACTCGCCCTCGTTTGCGCCCAAGACTGCCAATACTTTTACGTCGTGATTTTTGCCCTTGTCAAGGTTGCTCACAAACACGCAGTCTGTCTTTGTTGGCAATACGGAAATAGTTTGCGAGCCGAGCGAAGAAGTAAGCCCTACTACAAACCTATCCAAAGCAAGCGGTTGACTGCCGAAAATAATTTTTACTTGTTCTAATACGCCAAATATCTTTTTTTGCGCCTGCAAAAGAGCCTTTGAGTCGTGCTCTTGCCCGTAAAAACGGAGTTTTTCCGCGTGGGTTGAAATTTTTTCTTCTAAATTGTGTTTTTCAAACAACTGCGTGATTAAATCAACGTAATATTCCGCCGTAGCGACTTTGGGCACTTCTTCGGCGCACAAATATTCTTGAATTTTTGCCCGCGTAAGGTCGGCGGACTCAAACAAAACGTCCTTACAGCCTATGTCAAATTTGTCGTAACGGTAGTTGACGTTGTATTTTTTACAAAAAGTTTCAAACGCCGAAAGGTTTTGATCAAACAAAGGATTTTTAGCAAACTCCAAAACCTTATCCAACTGATGATTGTGAAGGTGACTTTGCAAAAAAGACAGCGCGTACCGCGCAGGCAAGGTGTCGGCAAGCGAAGTTTTTGCATCCAAATAAAAGGGAATTTCATAGTCCCCAAAACACTTAAAAATAGCGTAGGAATATTGCGAAACGTCACTGCACACCACCTTGACGTCGCCGTAGAGTCCGCCGTTTTTGACGTAAGCGTCGATAAACTCCGCCAAGCTCTTTGCCTCACCATTACCATCGGCCGTCACGCGGAGCACAAGTTGGTCGTTTTGGGCGGGTTTTTTTTCGATTTTTCCACCGCCGAAAAAAGCGTTAAAAACCTGCGCGGACAGCGGGCTTTTTGGCGCGCAAAAATATTCTTGTTTAAACTCTTCGCCAAGTTTTTGGCAAACGTTTTTGACGGCAAGCGCAACGGAATTGTCAAACAACGCGCTTTTGGTTTTTTGCGCGTCTACAAACGCAGGCGTTGCAACGGTGACCTCGCGACCGTTTTGAATAAGCTTTTCTAAAATACGTTTTTCCTGCTCGGTAAAACTCAAAAAATCGTAAATATAAAAACCCCAATTACCGATAGTTTGCGAATTTAAACAGTCCGCCAACAAATCCAAAGTGTCGGCGCTGTCAATAAACTTGTCCTTAGTTGCGTCAACGTACAAGCCGTAAAGCAACCTGACGTCTTGTAATTTGTTTTTTAAGGCTACGGGCAAATCTTGAGCCGACAAAGCTTCGGGCGAAACGCGCGAGTACTTAAAGGCGCTTATCAGTTCGTAAAGTTTTTCCGCAAAACCGTCAGTATCGAAACTTTTAGAAAAACACACAAACTGCTCGGACGCCTCAAAAGCAAGTTTGGATAGTAAAAGTACTCCGTTTTGCTTGTTGAGATAGTTTAACGGAGTGTTTACCAAACGGTTTGCAAGATTTTTAAAGGTGACGACTTGCGTGTTGAAACTTCCGCCAAGAGTATTTAGCAAGGCTCTTTCGGCGTCCAAAGTGCTCCTGTCCGGCACTACGACAAAGTTTTTTGCGTCAAGGTCGGTAGGACAAAGCAAGGTTAGCTTTTTGTCAATGGCAATTTTTGCCGAACGCAAGGTATCGGTACAAATTAGAGTAGTTTTCATACTACAATTATACTTGTAGCGGACCTTTTTGTAAAATAAATCAGGCAAATATTTGTTTTTGTTGAAATATTTTTACGCCCGTGATATAATAAGGGTATGAATATTTGCGGAATTGAAAAAGTTTCCTTAGTTGACTTTGACGGAAAAATTTGCGCAACCCTTTTTTGCCCCGGTTGCAACTTTGCTTGCCCATATTGCCACAACGGCGGAATATTGTCTGACTCTACCACGCTTTTAAATCAGGCGGAAGTTTTTGACCTTTTGACAAAACGTAAAAAAATGTTGGACGCAGTCACCGTGAGCGGTGGCGAGCCTACGCTTCAAAAAGATTTGTCTGAATTTTTAAAACAACTTAAAGATATGGGTTACGCAGTCAAACTCGACACCAACGGCAGTAATTTTGACGCGCTCAAACACGTTGTAGAAAATAAGCTCGTAGATTACGTAGCAATGGACGTAAAAAACAGCAAAGAGTGTTACACAAAAACAATAGGCAAAATAAACTTTGACCTTTCGCAAATTTTGCAAAGTATAGAGTTTTTAAAACAAAATAAGGTGGATTACGAATTTCGCACCACTCTCGTAAAAGACTTTCATACCCAACAAAGTATTGAAAGTATGGCAACCTTGCTCAATGGCGCAAAAAAACTCTTTTTGCAAAAATTTAAACAAACGGAAACTTGCTTGTCCACGGGACTTTTGCCTGTCCCCAAAGAACAAGCAGAGCTTTTTGCGAAAATTTTACGCACAACAGTCAATCAAGTGTTTTTGCGCGGATATTAAATCGTAAACACAAACATAAGGTTGTTAAACTGGATTTGTAACATACAAATTAAAACGATTTCAAGTTTTTAAAATCACCAAAACGAGTAGCTTTCGTCAAAAAAAAAGGAGAAAATTTATGGTATCTGTAGAAGAATTGATGGCAGGTTGTTTACACCTTACCCAACAAGAGTTAGAAGACTACGCATGGGAGAGATTTGTTCCCGTACGCGATTATTTGGAGGCCCGTCACAGCATAAAAGAAGCTAACGATATGGTTTTTGACGCACTTGCAACCATTTGCGCAATCGACGGCGTTATTACTGAGTCGGAATTTGAAATATTACGAATGATACACGGATTTAGCTACGCCGAGCAAAAAGACGTAGAAAAAAAGGCAAAAAAATACAACAACAAAAAAGCAATGGAAAAAACTTTGCTTTTTTGCGCCAATTTGCCATATGACGAAAAACTGTCCTTTGTTTGCTTGGCAATAGCCATACTTGCCGTGGACAAGAGATATACCGATAGAGAATTAGCGCTCTTAAAGACAATGTTAGGGTATTAATTTTTATCAAAATACTACTTTTGAGATACTTTACTTTGTCTATTGACAATAGCAAAAAAGCACCTTTTGGGTGCTTTTTTAAATTTGATTATTTAAAAACAAAACATATATTTTCAACGTCGTTGGGCGAAAAAATCTTTAAGCAATTGACGACAATCGTCTTGCAAGATACCGCCCTCTACTGTCAAATTGTGATTAAGCTGATTAAATTCGGCAAGATTTACGATACTACCGCAAACGCCACCCTTTTGGTCGTACGCGCCAAAATACACTTTTTTTATTCTTGCGTTAAAGCAAGCGCCCAAACACATTGCGCACGGCTCTAACGTCACGTACAGCTCGCAGTCGTTTAATCGCCAACTGCCGAGTTTTTTGCAAGCCGACTCAATTGCCACGATTTCTGCGTGTTTTGTAGCAATCTGCGTTTTGTCACGCTTGTTTTGCCCTGTAGACAAAACCTTGCCGTCCAAAACGACAACTGCGCCGATAGGCACTTCGCCTTTAGCGAAGGCTTTTTGGGCTTGAAGTAATGCCCGTTTCATGAATTTCGTTTGTTGATTCATTTTGTTTTGATCTCTCTTTGTCACGACTGACGGTGTTGAGCAACCGACGCGGAATATCTACGTTTTTGTTGTAAATATCTTCAAACTGCGTATAAGGATAAGGATGACCGTACTTGTCACTCCCCACTTCTACCGTAAGCGACGGAATCCCAAGCCTCAAAATACACCAATCCTTGTATCCACCGCAACTGCCCGCCTCGTTTGCCACGAGCTTATAACCCGTCAACTGCGAAACACTTTTTGCAATTTTGTAATGATACCACAACTGTTGCTTATTTTGCTGAAAAAACCGCCAAAAAATAACTTCTCCCTTGCAGTGATAATTGATTGTAGCAAGCGGATTTACCGACAAAGTCAAGCGCATAAGGTTTTTTGTCTCGATTTCGCTATGCGGAGCTTTACCGACGTAATTTGCCGGAGACTTAAAAAACAAATTGCTCTTGCCTTGCCCCCAACGCGCGTCAAAGTTGACGTTTAAATCCACGCCGTTGGCGTTGGCTTTCCATAGAGAAAAATCCGTACCGCCGTTGATTTTTATAAGGTTTTTTTTGAGTTGCTTGTCGGCAACAAACCCGACGCCCTCTTGAACCAATCTTACTCCGTCAACGTTTATCATCGGCACAAAATAAATTCCACCGTCAAGTTTTGCAGATGGGTTTTTTAACAAATGCTTTGCTTGATTGACCACCAACAGCGCCGTAATATGCTCCCGCGCGTGTATGGAGCCCGTCACTATAATGCAGTCTTTTTGCTTGTCTCCAATAAAAACATAGGGGATTTCTTGCCCCAACGCGCTTTTGCCGATAATACCTGTTTCTACCCCACGACGGGCAAATTCTTCCGTCTCTTTCAACAAATCAAAATATCCAAACACGTCGTCACCACCTTTTTGAGTCTCTTTTATGTTATGCTGTTTTTTAACACAAAGTGACAACGTAGGATAAATTTTTTTATGGAGCGTACTCCTTGTACGTGACCGTAGGCAATACGCAAGTTTGACACAGTAATGCGAAGCGTATAATCCGTTTACTTGTGGTAGGGAGAATTATTGTTGATACCAAACCCGCGATAAATTTGTTCTACAAGCACTACTCTAAACAATTGATGAGGTAGAGTTATTTTGCCAAAAGAAACCAAACAATCGGCGCGTTGTTTTACGGACTCGTCCACGCCGTGACTACTACCGATAACAAAGGTTGCTTTGCCAAAATCTATGGAAGCTTTTTTTAACAATTGCGCAAACTCGACGGAGTCCGTTTGTTTGCCGAGCCTATCCAGCACTATCGTCATGCCTTCCGCCTTTTTTAAAATAACCTTAGCTTCTTCCGCAAGGGCTTTTTGAATATCCGAAAAACTCTCGCCACCAAGCCGAGATTCGGGGATTTCCTCAATACAAAAATCACAAAAGCGCGAAAGGCGTTTTTTGTATTCCGCAAGCGCTTTTTCAAAATAATCTTCTTTAATTTTGCCAACGCAAAGAACTTTTATTTTTAACATTTTTTATTATTCTTTATAAATTTGTCAACCGCCGATATTGCTTGACAAATTTGTAAGCCACATTACCACGCAAGCCAATACGCCGGCAAAAAGAATCATCAAATCGGAAGTATTTTTGCCTTTTGTTTCCGTCTTTATTTGTTCGGCGTCAAGTACTTTTGAGTTTGTCGACACTGCCTGCTCCGTCGGTTGTTTTTGGACGTCGTTGTTTTTTGTGAGTTTTAAAAATCCCCACAACGACAAACCTGCAATCAAAAGCCCGACAATTAAAAACAAATACCAATACTCGTAAATAAGCTCGTTGGCGTTTTGCTCGCCCATAATCAACGCGAGCAAAATAACCGCTATATTGTTTACAAAATGCACCAACACCGTCGGATACAAACTGTCGGATTTAAGCGCTAACAGCGACAAAACGAAACCCATCACAAATTGATGCACCGTTTGCGCGGGGTTCATATGAAATATCATAAACAGCGCGCCACCAACAAGACAGGCAGGAATCAACCCGAGCGACTTTAGTCCTCCCGTTATTGCCCCACGAAAAAGTTGTTCTTCTGCAAAGGCGGGCAAAAGCCCCACCACCAAAACCAACAAAATTACCGTTGGCGCGTCGTTAGAAATAGGCACGTTGCTTTGCGGAAGGTAGCCAAAATACTCAAACGCCCGCAATATCCACATTTGGATAGGATTCATAAAGCAAAAAACGCCTACGCCCACCCCCAACGCGCACAACAACACCCACGGATTGGACTTGTTTTTTAATGCAACGGCTTGAAAATAATCCACCTTTACAACGCGACAAAAAACCACTACCGCAACGATAAGTACCGCTTGCGAAATAACGTTTGCCCACCAAAAGCCACCGTAAGAATACGTACCCGTTTCGTCATAAAAACCCAACAAGGGGTTAAGCAAAACAATCAATATAGACGCAACCAACATTGCGCCTATCGAAGTAGTAAAAAGCCTAAAAGCCTGTCCTTTTTGCAATTTGTCATTCAACATTTACTTCCTTACCTCCGACAAACTGTCTAGCAATAAACAAATTGATGTCTCTACCTTCCGTCGCGCCCCTGCTTTTTAGTCTCGAAAGAGACTCGCCAAAGGCTATTTCTTCCGTATTGTTGTCCAAACTCAAATGTCCCAAAAACACGTTTTTTACGTTTAAATCGGGGAGTTTTGCCACCAACTCTCCCGCCCGCGCGTTGGACAAATGCCCTTTGTTGCCCAAGATACGCTTTTTTAACAAATAGGGGTAATTGCCCTCCGAAACCATTTTTACGTCGTGATTGCTTTCTATCAACACGGTATGGCAACCGTCAAAAAAACAAAGCAGTTTTTCTTCATCTACCTCGCCCGTATCCGTCACTATTGCAACGGAGCGCCCTTTGGTATCGGTCAGCTTGTATCCGCAACAAAAAACGGAGTCGTGACTGCAAGGAAAAAAATCTACGCTAAAGTCGTCAATACAAAAGGAGCGGTCAAAGCCAATCAGTTTGTTTTGCGTGGATAGTTTTTCCGCCACTGCAGATACGCACAATTCGTGCGCGTATACCTTTATTTTTGGGTTTGAGGACAACAAAACCTCCATACCGCCGATATGGTCGGAGTGCTCGTGCGTAACCAAAACGGCGTCCACGTCAAAGGGCGAAATACCGCAACTTTTTAGGGCAGGAAAAATTCTGCTCGCTCCACCGCCACAGTCTACTAAAACAGTGGTTTTGGGAGTTTTTATTACGGTGAGGTTGCCCCTACTACCGCTATATTTGTTGCAGAATTTCATCACTTTTTTATCTCCGAGAGCTTTAGTCGTACTTGTTACACGTTGAAACGGAACAATACCACGTCGCCGTCTTTAACGACGTATTCCTTACCTTCGCTACGGACTTTGCCCTTTTCCTTTGCGTTGTTGTAGTTTCCACACTCCAACAGCACTTCGTACGGAACAATCTCCGCGCGGATAAAGCCCTTTTCAAAGTCGCTGTGAATTTTGCCCGCCGCTTGAGGGGCTTTTGTCCCTTCCTTAATTGTCCAAGCGCGCGTTTCCTTTTCGCCGGCAGTAAGATAGCTAATAAGCCCCAAAAGCTTGTAACACTTTTTAATCAGTCTATTTAGACCGCTTTGCTCAATGCCGTATTCTTGCAAAAACATTTCCTGCTCGTCTTTAGAAAGCGCCGACAGCTCTTCCTCCACCTTTGCGCAAATAACCAACGTTTCGCTACCCTCTTTTTGGGCAATTTGCTCTACCTCCAAAACGTAAGGCAGTTGGTCTACGGATTTGCCAAGGTCCTTTTCCGCAATATTTCCCGCATAAATTACAGGTTTGGTAGTGAGCAAAAACAATCCGTCGATTGCTTCCCTTTGAGATTCGTCCGCAACGGCAAAACTCCTTGCGGGATTACCTTGCTCCAAGTGACTCAATAGCTCTGAAAAAAGTTGCGCGTCGGCAAGATATTTTTTGTCGCCCTTGCCTGCCGTCTTTGCTCGGTCAATTGCCTTGGATACCGTTTCTATATCGGCAAGAACGAGTTCGAGATTAATAATTTCTACGTCTCTCGACGGATTTACGCTGTCTTCAACGTGAGTAACGTTGCTGTCGTCAAAACAACGTACGACATGAACGATAGCGTCCACCTCTCTAATGTGACTCAAAAATTTATTTCCCAGCCCTTCGCCCTTGCTTGCGCCCTTGACAAGCCCTGCTATGTCTACAAATTCAACAAACGCGGGAGTGATTTTTTTGCTGTCGTACAAACTGGCAAGCTTGTCTAATCTTTCGTCCGGTACGGCAACGACGCCCACGTTTGGCTCAATCGTGCAAAAGGGATAATTTGCAATCTGCGCGCCCGAATGAGTAATGGCGTTAAACAACGTACTTTTGCCTACGTTTGGCAAACCAACGACTCCTAATTTCATAGTATAAAAAAATCTCCATATAATAAAATCGTAAAGTATACGCCAAAAAAGAAAAAAACAAGCCCTTTTTGCGTCTTTTTTTCAAATTTGCCGTATAAAATATTATACATTACCTTTTCGGTTTTGTAAACTAAGGAGCGTAATAATTTTGACTGTTGTAGAAGGAATATTGCTTGGAATTTTGCAAGGTGCGACGGAATTTTTGCCAATCAGTAGTAGCGGACATTTAATGCTTGCGGAAAAACTTTTGGGTTGCCACGAAAATTTGTTTTTTAACGTTATGTTGCACGTCGGCACGCTTTTTGCCGTAATAACCGTTATGTGGAAATCCGTTTTTAAGATGATTTTTCGCCCATTTAGCGATATGCGCTTGGGTTTGGTAGCGCTTGCAAGTTTGCCTACTTTAGTCATTGCGGGATTGGTTGAGTTTTTCCTTCCACAATACTTTTTTAATTATTTTTTGCCTTTCGGTTTTTTGATAACAATGGCGTTGCTTTTGGCAACGCCCAACAAGCAATACAACCGACCGCTGTACGAAAAACCCTTTTTGCCGATATTTTTAACAGGCGTAGCGCAAGGCTTTGCGGTGCTACCCGGTATATCCCGAAGCGGAGCAACGTTAAGTATGCTCAATTTTTTCGGAATAAAAAAAGAGCAAAGCGCAGAATTTGTATTTTTGCTGTCTTTGCCCGTAATTTTGGGTGGAGCGTTGGTCGAAGGCTACAAAGCCTTTAAAGAGCCCGTCGTCACCGTTGAAATTTTGCCACTCGTATTGGGAGTAGTCTTTGCATACGTCGTTGGAGTAATCTGTTTGAAATTTTTAATCGGTTTAATCAAAAACAAAAGCCTAAAACCCTTTGCTTTTTATCTTTTGTTGCCCTTTTTGCTTTCGCTCGTTTTGCTTTAGTTTAAAAAACCTTTGCAACGATTACCGTCGTATCGTCCTTTGCCGTGCCGTTAGTTTTGCCAAGAGCTTGTTCTAAAAGATTGTGAGCTATTACTTCGGGATTTGTCAACTTGCAATCTCTTAAAAGCATTGCCGGCAAATTTTTGTCGTCAAAAGAGTCCCAAAAACCGTCGCTTGCAAGCAAGACGAAATCACCTTCGCGCAAAACCTTTTTGGTGATGGTCGGCTGAATTTCCTCCACTATACCAACCGGTAGGCTTGCCCCCTCGATAAAGGTAACGGATTCTCCCGTTTTGACTAATCCGCTAGGCGCGCCCAACTTAATAAAATCGGCAAGTCCGTTTTTGAGATCCACCACACATATATCCACCGCCGTAAAAACTTCGCTATTGACGGCAGTAAGCAATTTATTTATGCAGTTAAAAATCAAATCGTTGTCAAACCCCGCCCTATAAAAGTTTTCTATCAATCCAATAGCGGTAGAAGAAGCTTGTTCTGCGCGTTCGCCACTGCCCATTCCGTCGCAAAGCGCAATTAGATACTTGCCCATAGGCAACTTTAAAAAACTATACGTGTCTCCGCTGATTTCACTACCCGTTTTTGCAACCTTTGCAATACCTACCGACATATCAAAACGGTATTCTTGCGAAAAATAAAGCATACACCAATCGTCTTGAGAAAGAGACTCTTTTGCGCAACAAAACAGCGGGGTGGCGCAAACCTTACTTATTACGTCGGCTATTTGCGGTTTGTCGGCGTCTCTTTTGTCTACCACAACGGCAACGGAAAAACTGTCGTTTTCGCAAAAAATCACCGCTTCCTTTACCAAAATGTTGTAAAAAGTCAATTGTTCCAAAAGTATTTTTTCCTTTTCGGTATCAAAGCCGACGGTACTTCTGCTATCCTTTGACAACGCCAACATTACCTTGCCTATTCCGTCGGAGACTGACGCCAACAACGCCCTACTGTTGTCGTAACTGCTATTTACTAAATAATACTGTTTGTAGTTTGAAACTTCGGTATTTGCCGACGACAAAACACTGCTCGTTCGCATACATTTTGAGGTCAGTTCTTGAGGCAAGTCCAAAAGCGAAATGCGCCCCCTGTCTATACCGCAGTTTACCAGCGTTTCAAAACAAGTTTGCGTTGCCTTGGCGTTTTCGCGCCAGCATTTTGCGCGTCCCGGACAATCCTTGCATGCGTTGTTTATTATTTCGTTGGAAATAGCAAAAACCGCGTCGTTTGGTTCTAACACCCCGCGCGTCAGACTCTTGAAAGAGCGTTCCATAGAAAAAAACACTTCCGAAAGGTCGTACAACCTGCGTGAAAAATTTACTCTCATGCGGTTGACTATTTGGCGCGGAGAATAAAGGTTGGTATCAAACCCCAAAAAGTTTTTAACTCGTTCCAACGCCCTTTTGGGCAAAAGACAAAAACACGCGCAACCAACAAACACCGCAATTAACACCGCCGTAGTGGCGTTTTGGTATAGCTCAAAAAAGTAAGCTATTGCAACTTGCGTCAACAGCAACGCCGATACCGACAAAAAACGGCTTACTCCAACGAAGGCAACGGCAACCGCCGTCCACAGTACAAAAACCATAGGAGTAACCAACAAACCGCTTGCAAGCATTTCGCCAAAACCCAGACAAGTTGCCGTCAAAAACGCGCCACCTGCCCCAAAACAGTACAAGGTAAGCGGAATTAAAAATCCCGCAACGGGCAAAAGCAAGTTTACGCCGTAAACTTCTATCAGCGCCAAACCGCGAAACAATGCGGTACACACCAAAAAAATACAAACGTTTTCGTCTGCCCCCGACTTGTATTTAAGACCTCTTACAAAAACTGCGCGAAAAGAAAAAATACACAAATATGCAAAGGCAATACCCACCAAAAAACACACCGCGTATTTGAGCGTGTTTGTTTTGTCAAAGTGATACGCAAAATACAAGACGTTTGCCAAAACCATATACAACAACAGCCACCATTTGCCTATTTTTTTTGCGCTGTACGAATAAAAAAACGTCGTAATAACCAATACCAAAGCTTGCGAAAAAGCAATTAGTCCACCCCACAAGCCGTCCATAAACCCGCTTGCCACAAACAGCAACGACGGGATAATTCTACGGTGGCAATACAAACACCCCACAAACAAGCCGAAAGCAAGATTGCCTAACAAGTTTTCCCCTTGTCGCAAAAGCAAAAAAGCCACGCCAATTGCAAAAAATATCAAAATTTCGCGTCCTACGTCTTTTTTTGTCGGTTTTATCGAGTTTTCCATTTGTCGCCCCCCCTAAAACATCTATCTTGTTTTTATTTTTTTGTTTAAAACATTTTGCCTATTTCCTTTTTAAGCCTTGAGATTATTTTTTTTTCCAATCGGGAAATATACGATTGCGAAATTCCCAAAAGGTCGGCTACTTCCTTTTGAGTACGCTCTTGCCCGCCGTCCAAGCCAAAACGTAAATCTACGATTTTTCTTTCACGAGCGGTAAGTTTTTTTAAGCCCTCGCCAAGCAGTTGTTTTTCTACCGTTGTTTCAAGATTTTTAAAGATTAAATCATTGTCCGTGCCCAAAACGTCCCCCAACAATAATTCGTTGCCTTCGCCGTCAACGTTTAACGGCTCGTCTAACGAAACCTCCGTCTTTGTGCGTATGGTTTTGCGTAAATACATAAGAATTTCGTTTTCGATACAACGGCTTGCAAAAGTGGCAAGCTTTATCTTTTTTTCTGGATCAAAACCGTTTACGGCTTTGATTAAACCGATAGTGCCGATACTGATTAGATCCTCGGTATCAACGCCGGTGTTTTCAAACTTTTTTGCAATGTATATTACCAACCGCAAATTGTGCTCAATGAGTATTTCTCTACTTTTGGCGTCTCCGTTTTTTGCTAAAACGGCGTATTGTTGCTCCTCTTCTGGCGTCAAGGGCGTAGGTAATGCTTCCGCGCCACAGATGTACGCCACCAATTTTTTGCCAAACAACAATCTAACCGCTTTTTTCAACAACGCTATCATACTATTCCCTCCGTCAAAAACAAATTAACCAACACGTCAAAACCGTTTCCACAGGCGTTGCCAAACGCCAAAAGACTTTCTTTGGGCTCTCCGTCAATACAAAACCTATCGGCCTCAAAGACCACCGTTTGCGCCTTGCCGTCAACCGTCACAAAATCAACGTAGTGCATATTTTTAGGCGGACGTCCAACGCAAACTGCTTGCGCCAACAACTCTTTGAGAATTTTTGTTTCGGGACAAATACACAAAAAACAAACGGGCTTTCCTCCGTCAACGAGACTGTTTCCCGAGTCGAAAATACCTTGTAGCTCCAAAGTTTTTCCAAACAAAGTCAAGGAAACCCTGCACCCGAATTTTTTGAGTTTTTTTTGCTTGTTTATTTCTAAAACAAATCCTTTTAAAAACCCCAAAAAAAACAAAACCCCAAGGCAAATTAATCCAAACGGAACTTGCGAAACGTAAGATAATGTGGCTCCCGCCAAAAAGTCAATCTTAAACAAATAAAAAACACCTATCAACGTACCGCCGGCAACAAACGTCAAAAACAAAAACACCGCCGACGACGCAATCCACTTTTTTACGTTTTTTGTAGCAAAAGCAACACAGCAAATGGAAACGAACAAAATTAATTTTGCAACAATCCCCCATAACGCGCCGTTTAAAAGCGAAACCCCTACCGCGCCTATGCTACCTACGCACGCGCCCAACCATATTCTAAAGGTTTTAACTTTGATTTTTGTCAACTTTGCCGTCACAAAAAGCAACAACCAGTCAAAAAAAAGGTTGTCCGCCAAGACGTACTCAAGATAGACTTTCATACAAAAAGCATAAAGCATTATTAAGACTACAACAAAGATACTTTTGTCGATATTTGAAAAATTTAATCAAAACGATTTACAAATCAAAAATTACAAGTTAAACTAAACGTACTTAAACTTACGGAGTTTACAATGGATCAAAAAACAAAAAATTTTTTTAACGCTGTGAGCGAAATAGCTCTTTTTAATATGGAAGCGCACCCGCAAATGCTTACGGGCGCATTGCAACAAGCAATTAACTACGACTTTGACATTGCCGTCAGTTTGTGGGAGTTTTATCTCGAAAAGTACGAAACGGTTTTTTTAAAGGTCAAAAAAACAAACCAATGCTTGTCTATTGATGCGTTGGAAGTTTTTTTGCAAAAGTCTGAACAAAAAACCACCAAGGCTATTTGTTCAAGCGCGATTTTAAAAAAATATCTGCTTGGCGAAAGTGACGTTGCTTTTAGTCCTTATGTAATCAACTACGTCGTTTCCGCCGTTATTGCAGGCAAAATGGAGACGGCGGACGTGTTTGTTAAATCTTTACTCAAGCACGAAAAATTTGGCAAAATTTGGATGGAAATTTTGTCCCAAACAAGAGAAAAACTGCTTGCAAAACATCACGGCGCGACTTTAAAACTGCCACCCAAAACGACTAATTACTTTAACTCTTACGCCCAAAAAATCAAATCGTCGGAAAAAGCCGTCTTGCTCCAACGCATTAAGGAACTTTCTTAAGCACAAACAAAAATTATGATATACGTTACTTCTGACCTTCACGGATATTCCTTGCAAAAGTTTAAAAGCCTGCTTGACAAAGCAGGCTTTTGTGACGACGACTTTTTGTACGTTTTGGGTGACGTAATAGATCGTGGCGAAAACTCCGTAGAGCTACTTACGTGGCTAATGAATTGCCCCAACGCTCAACTCATTTTGGGCAACCACGAAAAAATGTTACTTGACTGCGCGTTTTTGTTTGAAGAAGTCACCAATGACTCACTCGACTCTCTTTCAATGGACAAGTTGCTAAACTATCAAAGATGGCTTTCAAACGGCGCAAAACCCACTCTCGACGCCTTTAAAAAATTGTACCGAATTACTCTACGCGATATTTTAGACTATATTTTAGACGCGCCTCTTTACGCTTGCGTTTCCGTAAACGACAAAAACTTTTTGCTCGTCCATAGTGGATTAAACGGATTTCGCTCGGACAAAAAAATATCGCAATATACCGAACACGACTTGTTGTGGACGAGACCGGATTTAAACACCGCCTACTCAGACAAATTTGTCACCGTGTTTGGTCATACCCCAACTTGTTTGTTTGGATCTCAATACAAGGGCAAAATGCTAAAAACGGATACTTGGATAGACGTAGATACCGGCTCGGCGTGCGGATTTGCGCCAATGCTCTTGCGCCTTGACGATATGAAAGAATTTTACATAGACGACTGACGAAAAAAACTTTACCTTAAATTTTATGATTTTTGACAAAAAAACAGTCAAAATTCTCAAAAAACAAACAAAATAAAAAGAATAACGCCCCACCAAAAAATCCGTTATTCTTTTTTTAGTTTGTATTTAATTAGTTTTGCGACAATCGAAGTTTATGTTTTTATCGTACTGCACAAATTTGTGCAAGTCAAGCATTTTGCACAAATTTGTACTATAATACAAGTATGGAAAAAAATTTAACTTTAAATTATGGTGAAGCTCTCAAAGAGCAAAGAGAAAAATTGGGTTTAAGTCAGTCAATGGTGGCAAACAAAATAAATACTTCTCATCAAAACATAAGCAGATGGGAGAGTGGAAAGATTTTGCCAAATATTGATTTTTGCGTTAAACTTGCAGATTTATATGGTGTTTCTTTAGATGAATTGATTGGGCGCGACAAATAAAAAGTTATCTAATGCGAGAAATAGCCAAATAATTTAATCGACGTAAAAAATTTAGCACACTGCACTTTTGCGCAAAGCGAAAGTATAGTGTGCTTTTTGTTTGCCACAAAATATTAAAAAAATTAGCGTAACCGTGCATAGTGTCAAATACCCGTCATCACCTCGCTAACGTTGTGTTTTTGGCGGTACGTTTAGTTTTTGTTGAGTTTTTTGGTTAAAACTCAATTTTTTGGTTGAATTTTTAGCAAGTAAAGGTTATTAGCCAAACTTGCAAATTGCTCGGGAGACAAAGTTTCGCCCCTTGCGCCAACGTCTATTCCGTTAAGTTGCAACCAATTTTGAGCCGTTGTCCTATCCGTTAAAAAATAGGACATAACGTTGTTGCAAAGCGTTTTGCGTCTTTGCCCGAAAGCGCATTTTGTCACCTGCCTAAAGTCGTCAAAGCTGTTTACACCCAATCTGTTTGAGCAAAAACGCGCCGTAACAACAGCGCTGTCAACGTTGGGCACGGGATAAAACAGCCTTCTGTCAATGTTTCGGGTGAGTTCTGCCTGCGCGACGGAAGCAAGCGCAACGGTAATAGCGCCGTACTGTTTTGTTTCGGGCTTTGCAACCAACCTTTCGGCTACTTCCTTTTGAAGAGTAAGCGTCAGGCTCTTGATTTTTTGACCTTGTTGAGCTTTTTCTACAAACAAAGAAACCACCTGCGCAGTAATATAATACGGCAAATTTGCTACCACGGCGTATTCTTCGCCGAGTTCCGAAATTATTTGTTCGTCGCTCGCTCTTAAAAAGTCGCCGAATACAACCTTTACGTTGTCAAAGTTTTGCAAGTTTTTGTTCAAAATAGGTTGCAGGTCCGTGTCTATTTCAAAAGAAAGCACTTTTTTGGCAACCCTTGCCAGCCTTGTCGTCAACGCGCCTGCTCCAGCGCCGATTTCCAGCACGCAGTCGGTTGCGTCCACGCCTGAGTCGTCAACTATGCTTTGCAAAAGAAGCTCGTCCGACAAAAAATTTTGACCGTATTTTTTTTTGAAAACGTGTTGCATTTGTTTTTTTCCTTTAGATAATTGTATTACAAAAATTTTTTCTTGTCAACACGCTACGCGTTTTTGACAGTCTCTACGGTCTCTATTTGGTTTAATAATTGCAAAAACGGCTTTGGGCGTTTTGTCCAAAACCGTTTTATTTTTACAAATCTAAAATTTCTCTCGGATTGACGTAGTTGCCGTCTTTTTTGAGTTCAAAGTGCAAATGACTGCCTTCAAGCGACTCGTAAGTTGCCGTATTTGCAACGCACCCAATTGTTTCGCCACACTCTACCGTGTCGCCAACCGCAACGGAAAGTTCCTCGCCAAGACTGCTATAATACGAAACGTATCCGTCGTCGTGAGTGATTTCTACCGTCCAGCCCATACCAAAGTCGTTTGTGACTGCCGTTACCGTTCCGTCGTTTATTGCAACAACCGCAGTACCTTCTTCTGCCAAAAAGTCTATTCCGTTGTGAACGCTGTATTCGTTGAGCGTCTTTTTAAAAACCAATACGTATTCGCTGTCACGGGAGTAATCCATACCTATGGTATATTGCGCTACGGGCAAAACGTAAGGCTTGACAGTAGGCTTGTCCTCTACGTCGGGGACAGGCGTCGGAACAACACTTGGCAAATCTACAATCCCCGTATCGACGTCTGGTTTTCCGTTTACGTCAATGATTATATCCGACGGCTGTTGTTGATTGCTCTTTATTATTATTGCCACGAGAGTTGCCGCAATTGCGCAAGTGACGATAATAATAATTGCAAGATTGGTTTTTACAAAAGTCCAAAAACCGTTTGATTTTTTTGATGATTCCATTTTTTACCTCCAAGCTGTTTTGTTTTTTAAATGATTTCCCTTTGGCAAGTTTTTATACCCGTTATTTTGTTTTTTGTTAAGCTACTTTACAATTGATGACCTAAAACAAAAAAATCAAAACGAACCAACGATTAAAGGAAACCCTATTTTGATTTTTTGAGAGTTTTGGGCAACCTGCATATTTACTTTTTGTCCGTCAATCATCACTCCGCCCGTCAACTTTTGCGAATAACACAAACAAGAACTAAACTCCTCGCAAGACTCCTCCTTTACTACCGTCACCGAAAAAAACTCTTGCGCAAGTTGCCAATCCTTTTTTGAAACGCTAATACTTATTGCAAAATAATCTTGCGGTAGACTTTTTAGGTCTTGAGACTGACAAAAAACCAATCTGCCTGCGCCCAATTCAATCCACTCTAAATCCGTGTCAACGGGGTAGGAATAAAAAACCTCCACATCTCCATCAAACAACACCGTAGGTTTGACGGGCAAAAAAGCAAACATACCAAACAAAAACAAAAGCATACACAAAATAAGCGAAAATTTTTTCATGCACAAAGTATTTCCGCTTTCTTTAATTTTAAACCATAATAAATTATTTAAATATGGTCAAATATTGCAATTCTATTAGTTTTTGTGTAGCGACAATCGGAGGCGGAAAAATTTGCCGACACGCATATTATTCCCAAACAAATAATACTCCCATATTATTCGCCATACGGCAAACAAGCTCCTATCGTTAGAAATAACTTAATGGTAGATTTGTCGGACTCGGTTTTGGTGATTTGGGACGGAAAATCCCACGGAGCAAAAATTACCGCGGATTACGCAAAAAAACTCAACAAACTACTAAACAATATAATAATATAAAATACTTTTTTGTATAATCTTTTCTTTAAAACCTAAAACCCCCTAAAGAAAGTTCTTTAGGGGGTTTGGTTATCAACAAAATTGTTGCTGTTATTTTGCAAAAAATTCTTTCACGTCCTTTGCTAAACGGTCGGGACAATCAACCATTGGCGAATGTCCGCAGTTTTCATAAGGCAAAAGGGTTGCTTTGTCGCCAAGAGCGTTAAAGTTGTCCATTACCATATAGCTGGGTACGACGACGTCCTTTTCGCCCATTGTAAGAGCCACGGGACAAACGATATTTTTAATCGTTCCGTCGCCCTTGCCGTAAGGCGTGTATTCGTCGGACATATTAAGCGTTGCAAGCGCCCAATCAAGGTCCACGAGATTGCGTTGCTTGAGAGTTTCGGCAATCCAAAGTTCGCTTTGCTCTTTAGTCGGTTTGTTGACGGTATAAATAGTTGCGTCCCACACCGACGCCATCATTGCGCCGTCTTGTTTTTCAAAAATACTCAGCATTGGGGCAACCTGCATAGGGTCTGTTGCCATTTCTTCCTTGCTGGAATACGGTTTGCCCGTTGATTTGAAATTTTCCTTAACGTAAAGGGGATAACCTTTAAGCCCTGCGCCTTCGATATCAAAAAACTTTTTAACCTTGTCGGGGTATTTTGCGCACATTTTGAGACCTACTCCACCGCCGTTTGACCAACCCACGAGATAATAAGAGTTGATACCGAGTTTTTCCGTAAGAGCGTTTACGTCTTCGGCAAGCTCGTCAAGGGTAGAAAAACGGTTGACGTAACTACTGTCGCCAAAACCGCGCAAGTCTACGGCAATACACCTGTACGTATCTTTAATGCGCTCAATAAGTGGCAAATAATGCACGGAAGAAGACATGTTTCCGTGGATAAGCAACACGACTTCGCCCTGCCCTACGTCAATATAGGCTAATTCTTCATTACCTATTGATAATTTTTTTTTCATAAACAACCTCTTTTTTAGATTTTTATTTCTTCGTCGTCAAGATTGACAAAGCCCAACACGAGCGAACAAAACGCCATAGGATTTTCGTACATACTTGCGTGACCGCAACCGTTTATCGTAACGTAAACGCTGTTTTTTATTTTTTGATGCAAAAGCTGTTGCTCCGTCATAGGCACGAGCCCGTCCTCCGAGCCGGATATAATTAACGTCGGGCAAGCAATTTCCTCAAGTCTGTCAACGTAATCGTAATCACGAGAGCTGTCCGTCAACCTTATGAGGCTGTCGAGTACTTCCTTGCGTGAAAAATATTTTGTCAGCGTGCCTTCTCTTGACGCCATCCACTCCGATTGTTTTTCAAAAAACTCGGTAGAATAGATAACGGGTATGGTGGTGAGATAATAAGAATATCCGTCGCCGGTTTTTGCCACCTCGTTCCACCCGTCGCCGATTTTACGTAGCCAAGCGGAAGTTCTGCCCGCAGTATTTGCCAGCACTAATCTACGCACCTTTTCGGGATGCTCTACGGCGTATTGAATAGCAATTTCACCACCGTATGAAATACCCATAATATTGACTTTGCTATAAGGAAGAGTCTTTAACAGCTCGTCCAACAACCTGATTTGAATTTTGTGGTCGTAACTTTCCGTCAACCTGTCGCTTTGTCCTTGGTCAAAAAAATCAACCAATATCGTCACGTTGTTTTTGGAAAAGTTTTTTAAAAAAGGCGTCCAGCTTGCCGTTGACATCATTATTCCGTTTAAAACAACCAACGGCTCGCCTTGCGTTCCGCAAATTTTGTAATAAACTTTACGTCCGTCAAAATTAAATTCTGCCATTTTTGTCCGTCCTTTGCGTTACTCCGCAATAATACCGAGCGAAATAGCTTCCCTTGTGAGTTGCTCTCTAAAGTTGGGATGAGCAACGGAAATTATCTTACGGGCGCGTTCTGCAAGCCCCGTACCGCGCAAATTGACTGCGCCGTATTCGGTAACCAGCCAGTCCACGTCGTTTCGAGACAAAGATACCGCCGCGCCGGGTTTAAGCTGACAAACGATTTTGGACGTTTCTTCCCTTTCGCCCGTCGTTGGATTTTTAACCATTGCGGTAGAATACAACGCAATAATTGATTTGCCGTTTTTGGATTTTTGCGCGCCAACCGCCGTGTCGGACTGTCCGCCCGTGCCAGAAAATTGACGAGAACCTATACTTTCGGAACAACATTGCCCCGTAATATCCACTTCTATCGTGGTGTTGATGGAAACCTGATTGTCGTTTTGGGCAATAACGTACGGGTCGTTGACGTAACCGCCGTCCAAAATAGCAACGGCAGGATTGTCGTCTATAAAGTCGTACAGCTCTTTAGTACCCATTGCAAAGGCGGCAACCATTTTTCCGGGGAAGGTTTGCTTGCATTTGCCGGTAATAACCCCTGCTTTTGCCAGCTTTACCATACCGCCCGTCAGCATTTCCGTATGAACGCCGAGATTTTTTTTGCCCATAAGACTTGCCGCAACGGCGTTGGGAATACCGCCGATACCAAGCTGAATACAATCGCCGTCGTTTATCATTTCGGCAATAATTTTGCCTATTGCCAAGTCCTTTTCGTTAGGTTCGGCGTCGGCAATCTCCGGCATAGGATAATCGGCTTTGACTAAATAATCAACGTCGTCGACGTGCAACTGAACGTCACCAAAAGTACGGGGAGCGTTGGGGTTGACTTCCAAAATAACGGTTTTTGCGCTCTTTATCATCTTCATTTCGTAAGTATTGCTGAGCGACAATGAAACGTATCCGTGCTTGTCGGGCATAGACGCAATACCTACGTATACGTCGGGGGTTCTATAAAAAATTCTCTTTGTTGCGGCAAGGTGCAAGTGGTTGGGTATAAAACTCACGTTGCCGTTGGGTTGCGCCTTGCGGAGAGCAGGAGTATAAAACCAACTTTCCGTCGTAAAGGAATTTTTGTATGCGGGGTTGACCATAAACTCGTAATTACCCATAGGTAGACAGTTGCTTACAATGACGCCCTTTACTCTGTCGGCAATGGTGTGCAAGTTTGTCATAAAGTCTCTCGCTTCGGCAGAACCAAGTCCCGTTACGATATAATCGCCACTTTGTACCAAAGCAAGCGCTTCGGCTGTCGTTACGTATTTTGCCATATTTATCTCCTTTATGTAAATTGCCATTGGCAAATTTTTTTCAAATTTAAAAATACTTTTTTAAAAAATTATAGTTTTTGGTATAAAAATTTTTCACTTCAGGCACTCCCATTTTGGGAGTGCCTTTAGAGAAATCTATTCGGTTACGTTAAACTTTAAGCATTCGTGAGAAATGAATTCCTTTTTATATTAACTACGTTTTAGCCCGCAATTAAAGTTCTATATTCGTCAATAGACATCAAAGTAAACACCGTTGCGCTAGTTGCTGCGCTACCTGCAACGGAAGAGATTTGTGTCAAGGCAAAAGAGTCAACACCCTGACGCAAGCCGTTAGCAAAAGAAATGTTGTTTGCCGTTACGATTTTGTACTCTTGGCTTTCCATAATATCAACGTAGTTTGCTCTGGTCAAAGCTTTGCCGGATTGTTCCAACGCTTTAAGTCCTTGGCAGAACAAGTCACCTGCAATATAGCCCGCAAGAGCGTACGCGTCGTAGCTCATCTTGTAAGCATTTTCTGCCGTGTCGCCTGAAGCAATGCAATAATCATAAATAGCTTCTGCAACGGTCCAATATTCGTTTTTGAATCCCGGGATACCGTAAGTATCCAAAGTTGTTTTTGCAACTTCTTCCGTCATGCCTGTTGCCATGTATACGTTAAGATAGGTTGCGTAGTAAATGCTATAAAGGGGATGAGTCGTGTTTTTATAAAATTCTGTTGCAGAAGTAAGATCCAACCATGCTTGAGCATACAAAGTTACGTTTTCAAAAACAGACTTGTATTCGTCAGCAAGTACTTGATATGCAACACCGCCTTCGCCCGTCAACGTTTGGTTAAAGGAAGCAACGCTTGCATTGTTGTAAGAGGTCAAAACCTTTACTTTGTATTCTGCCGCGCCAATAGCCTTAAGCGCAGTTAGATAGTTTGCGCCTATAGCGGTAATGATAACGACGTCACAGTTTGCCGCTTTGAGAGCGTTTACTGCTGCGCTAAAGTCCGTACCAGAAACTTCTTGAACGTTGATTGCATTTTTTTGAGCATCCGTAAGATTTGCTTTTTCGGCGTTGATACCTGCAAGCATAGTAATGCTGGCTTCGTTAGCAGAGTCGGAAATTACGCCCACCTTGGTTGCGCCCAAACCACCGTTTGCAACAGGAGCAAAAGCGCGCAAAATAAGCATTCTACCTTCCGTCTTATTGAGAGGTTGTACGGGGAAAATTGCTCTGTCTGCAAGAGTTGTAGCAGCGTCATTGTGCAAAACGTCGTTGCCCGCAGCTGCATAAACCATGGGGACTTCTTTTTCCTTAATTACGGAAATGTTTGACTCTACAGAAGTTGCGCTAAAATTACCTACGATAGAAAATACTTCGTCGTCGTGAATAAGTTTTTCCATAAGGGTTTTTGAATTTTGCGCATTGCCTTCGTCGTCATAGTGTTTGAGTTCAACTTTTAATCCCGTTGTGAGTTGTTGTCCTGCTTCGTCTAAACCCTTGTATCCGCCTGCGTTGTTATAAGCGTGAAAAGCGGCTCTAATACCGAGATTAAACGGAGCGCCGATTGTAGAAAGAGCGCCTGTCGTACCGGCTGTGTTTCCGACATAGATTGTTGTATCCGTTACGCCTTTAAGGTCGGTTTTAGGACTACAGCCTACCATAAAACAAACGATTGTAGCAAGAAACAATGCTACTAGTGAAATAAGTTTTTTCATTTTTCTTCTCCTTTTTTTATTTTTATTTTTACTCATCTTCTCACAAATGAAGTAAACCCATATTATTTTCCGCCGAGATATGCCGAAATCAGCTTTTCGTCGTTAATTAATTCCTGCGCTTTGCCGTGCATACTTATTTTGCCAAGCTCCAAAACGTAAGCATAATCGGCAATCTTTAGCGTAGCAAGAGCGTTTTGCTCAACTATTAGTATCGTCGTGCCTTCTTCTCTAATCTTTGTAAGAGTTTTAAAAATATCTTTGATGAGCAACGGCGCAAGCCCCAACGACGGTTCGTCCAAAATGAGTAACCTCGGACTACCCATTAGCGCCCTACCTATTGCCAACATTTGCTGTTCGCCACCTGATAAAGTATTAGATTGTTGTTTTGCGCGCTCTTTTAGACGTGGAAACAAATCATAAACTCTTTTAAAGTTTTTTGCCAACTCTTCTTTTGACTTTAAGTTGTAGCCACCAACACGAAGATTTTCTTCCACCGTCAAGCCAACCAAAACGTGCCTGCCCTCCGGTGACTGCATAATGCCCATTTTTGCTATTTTGTGAGCTGATTTACCCGCAATATTTACTCCGTCGAAAAGAATTTCGCCAAAAGTAGGTTTCAACAACCCGGATATTACCTTGAGCGTCGTCGTTTTGCCGGCGCCATTTGCGCCAAGCAACGCAACTATTTGTCCTTTGCCTACTGAAATATCTATTCCCTTGATTGCAGAAATAGCGCCGTAGTTCATTTTTAAATTTTTTACTTGTAGAAGTTGATCCATTTTAATCCTCCTCTACGCCAAGATACGCTTCTTGCACGGCCTTGTCGTTTTGAACTTGCTCCGTAGTGCCTATTGCAAGCATCTTTCCAAAAGAAATTGCGCAAACCGTATCACAAACTGACATAACGAGTTTCATATCGTGCTCCACCAACAAAATAGTAACGTTAAATTCGTCGCGAATTTTGCGGATAATTTGCGTCAACTCTGCCGTTTCCGTATCGTTGAGACCTGCGGCAGGCTCGTCCATAACGATAAGTTTTGCGTCTGACATCAGCGCGCGAGCAATTTCTACCTTTTTTAAAATACCGTACGGAAGCCCCATTGCGTACCAATTTGCGTAATTTTCTAACCCCATAAACTTAAGAACTTTCATTGCTTTAGCTTTGAGTATTTTGTCTTCGCGCTTGACTATCGGTAAACCCAATGCGTGTATCCAAAAGTTGGACTGATATTCTCTCGTACAAGCGACCAAAAGGTTTTCCAAAACGGAAATTTCCTTCACGAGCTCTACGTTTTGAAAAGTTCGAGATATACCTTGCAAAATTACGTCGTGAACCTTAAAGTTACGCATATCTACTACTTCGCCCTGTTTGTTTTCGAAATAAATATCGCCTTCTGTCGCGTCGTAAAAACGGGTTATACAATTAAATACCGTCGTTTTGCCCGCGCCGTTTGGTCCGATAAGTCCAAAAATTTCGCCTTTTTTGACGTCAAAAGTCAAATCATCTACGGCTTTTAGCCCGCCGAAATACATTTTTAGTCCCCTTACGGACAACAAAATATTTTCGTCAAGAGTAACTTCGGTTTTGATTTGTTGTTTTATTATTTTGATTTTTTCTTCTATTTTAGCAATTTTTTTGTCAAGAATAGCAGTTTTTTGCGTAAGAGTAGCATTAAGTTTTTGCGTAATTTCCTTTTCGCGCAAAACGTAATCTTTTTCTAAAGACGAACGCAGTTGTTTGTATTGCTCGTCAGAAGTTGTTGAGTGCTTTTCAACAAATTTTTTGTTTTCGCGCAAAAGTTTTTGCAAATAGTCTTCTCTTTTTTGGCGCAACGCTTTAAACTGCTCTTTTTGTTTCTGCATTGCTTTAGAATAATCACCACCGCTACGCAATGCCTTAAATACCGATTTTGAAAAACCGTGATTTATTGCGCGGTGTTGCATATAAGTTTTTACGTCGTACGCTTGTAATTTTTCCGCCAACGTGGCGTCGGCGTAAGCTTGTTTGTCGCAAGCCAAAAAAGCGGGTTTTTCAAGTTTTTTATCGTAGCCATTTTTGACAGAACCAAGCATTGCCTGCTTTTTTTGTTCAATTATTTCTGGCAATGCGGACTTTTCCATCTTTGCCCATTGCAATTTTTTGCGTTGCCTATCGAGCATTGATTGAGGATTGTTTAACAAGCTATGCAAACCGCGTTTGGTGGAGGGTGATTTTTTATCCGATATCTTTGCCATACTTTGCCTCCTTTAGTTTTTTAAACAACGCCTTTATTTTAGCCTTTAAACCTTGCAACAATTGCGCAAGTCCCCCCGGATAAAACATAACGATAACGATAACAAGCACTCCGCTAATGATGGTAATCAGTTCGGGATGATTGTTAAACAACGGTATGCCTTGCAATATGGTAGTATTTAACCCGTACATCACGAAAGTACCAAACAACGCGCCCCAAATAGATTTGTAACCACCTATAATTACCGCAGCCAAAATATTTAACGAAGTAATGAGCGCATAAAAACTCGTTCCTGACGACGCCGTTGCAGAGCCGTTACGCAAAATAAGCATTGTTCCGCTAATTGACGCGTAAACCGTACATATAATAAACGCCATCAATCTATATTTGAGTATGCTTATCCCCATTGCTTGGGCTGCCGCAGTACTGTTTTTCATTGCTAACATTGCTCTACCCGTAGGGCTTGCTATTATGTTGTGGGTAATAATCATTATAATTACGAGCACGGGTATAATAACGTACATTGTATCCGAGCCCGAAAGTTTTAACCCAAAAATTTCTACTTGGCCGATATTTATGCTGTCTTTCAATACACGATATACATTACGCAAAATTTCCGATAAGCCGAGCGTAAGTATTACAAGATAGATACTTTCTATCCTAAGAGAAATAAACCCAACTATAACGCCAATTACGATAGCTATAAGTATTGCAACTAATACCGCGACAAAAAACGGCAACCCCGAAAGCGTCATCACGTAATACACGGAATAACAGCCAATACCAATAAAACCACCCGTACCAAGCGACGCCATACCCGAATATCCCAATAGCAAACAAAAACCAATGGATGAAATACTAAAAGCCGCAGTAGAGATTATTCCACCATACCAACTATACGGCAAGTAGGACGTTTCTACGCATACCAACAACAAAAGTATCAATCCGATACCAAACAAAACGTAATGCCAATTAGGATTAAATATTGTTTTGCCTGTTTTTTTTGCAACTTTGGCGGAAGAAACTGGCGCAGTATTATTTAGGTCAAAAGAATACAACTTTTTTAAACGTCTATCCATAAGCTACACCTTCTTTTCCATCTTTTTGCCAAAAATTCCGTTTGGTTTAAAGAATATAATAATCAACGCTATAACGTACACTATGGTCGTTGACCAGCTTCCGAGCGAAGAACCGAGCGCGGAGTTTCCCGTCAAATTTGCCAATACTCCGTTGCCAAACCAACTTATAAGGTTTGTCAACAACGGAATACACATTGCAACAATCACCGGACCGTGAAAGGTTGCAAAACCACCAACTATTCCCGCAAGAAACGCCGTTACCTGATATTCCGTCATAAAATATACGCCAATTTCAGAGAGCGTTGCATTAATGGTCGCCGCCAAAGCGCCAAGTCCGCCGGCAATACCCCACGAAACAGCCGTTACGACGTGAGTATTAATACCCATCATGCCGGCAACGTACTCATTTGACGCCGTTGCCCTTACCGACAAACCCCACTTGCTAAAGCGCAAGAGTATAAAAATAGTTGCCAAAACCACTATAGTAATAATCACGCTTATCAAAGCATTTTTGGAAAAAGTTACGTCGTAGTTACCCACCGTAAAGCTGAAATTTCCAGACACGAAGTTTGTTGCAAAATACTTCATATCAGTAAAAATCAACGGTGTTATGCTGACAATTACCGAAATGAGCCCCATAGTAATAATTTGCTTTCCTATGGCGTTTACGTATCTACCCCTACGGAAGATACCCACATCCACAAGCACCGCTATTGATGCGGAAATCAATATACTCAATGGTATTGCGCACCATATCGGCCAACCGATTTTGTTGAAAAACGTTGACGCAACGTACGCGCCAAAGGCAGAAATCACGCCCTGCGCAAAGTTGGTAGTAAACGAAGTTTTAAAAATAAGCGTAATCGCCATAGTGACCAGCGCCGTAACACACATTGCCGTAGTTGAGTCCAGCACCGTATCAAGGAAATATCCCATAACTTATCCCCACTGAATAATATTAGCAGCCCAAGTATAACCGATACCTGCCGCTATCATACAAACCGTACTGCCCGGTTTTACCTTGCCTTGCTTAAGGGCAAGCTCCAAGGACAAAATTTGGTCGATTTGACCGATATGACCGTAATCTTCGAGATAAATAGTTTGGTCTTCCGTCAAGCCCAAATCGGCAAGCATTGCTTTGTGTCCGCTACGCTTGATGTGCAAAATTGCCAAATAATCAATATCTTTGCGAGTTTTGCCGGACTTACGCAAAGCTTCGTCAATACAGTGATACCAGTTGGGCATAGAAACGGTATTGAGCAAGCCCTTCATTTTTGGCGAATCCATAAGACGAAGTTTGCCAAACTCTGCAAGATTTTCTGCCGTTATCGGCTCTAAAATACCTCCCACCTTTGAACCGCACGTATGCACGACGGATCCGTCGCTTACAATATGCGTACCCAACAAAAGATTTTTGCCATAATTCTTTTTGAGCAGTATTGCTCCGCCACCCGCGCCGAGGTTAAACATAAAGGATACGCCACTGTCGGTATAGTCTAACATATCGCAGTTACGATACCCACCGCAAACCAAAACCGTGTTGATTTCGTCGTCGGCAATCAACATATCCTTTGCCATCTTCATTGCCGAAACGGTAGTACAGCAACGGTTTTGCACGTCAATACCCCAAGCGTTTTTTGCGCCTATTCTTTCTTGAACGTAGCAGGCAGAAGTCGTCAAAGGATATTCCTTCCATTCTTCCGTAATACAAAGTATAACGTCTATATCCTTTGCGTCGACGCCGGTGTTTTTAAGACACTCCAACGCGGCGAGCGCGCCCATTTCCTGCGTGCCGTCGCAAGCCTCCGACGAAGGAAGATATTTTTGCTTGATACCTAATTTGTTTAATACGGCGTCTTCGCTCCATACGCCCTTTGTTGCGTCGGAAATTTCCTTTGCTGTCATAATTTTTTTTGGCAAATAAGTACCAACGCCTACGATTCCAACGTTTACCATATAATTTCCTTCCTTTTTTTGTTTTTTTGGGGTAGCCCCCTCGCTTAAATCAATAACGTATAAAAAAACCGTTATTTCCAAAACAACTTAATCCAAACACACGAAAATACCGCACGATAGATTAAGTTGTTTTAACTTTTGTTATTTAATTTTTAGAGTCTCATACCACCGTTAACAGACAATACGTGTCCCGTGACGTAAGATGCGTCGTCTGACGCCAAAAACAACGCCGATTTTGCAATTTCTTCAGGTTGACCGAGACGACCGAGCATAGTAAGACCAGCAAACTTTTTGAGCAAATCTTCAGGAACCGTCTTCATCATATCCGTCATAATGTATCCCGGAGCAATAGCGTTTACTCTTACGGGCACGCCTTTGCGAGCAAATTCCTTAGCCCACGTTTTTGTAAGACCTATTACGCCCGCTTTGCTTGCAGAATAGTTGGCCTGTCCGATATTGCCGTATTCGCCCACGACGGAAGAAATATTGATGATACTGCCACCGCCCGCTTCTTCCATAAACGGTCCGATATGGCGCGTAAGATTAAACACGCCTTTAAGGTTTATATCAATGACGAGATCCCATTGTTCGTCCGTCATTTTGCGCGTCATTGCGTCGCGCGTAATACCTGCGTTGTTTACGAGAACGTCTATTTTGCCGTACTTGTCTTTAACGTACTCAAAAAAAGTTTGACACGCTTGAGAATCGGTAACGTTGAGTTGATAAAACTCTACGTTTTTGTCTTCATACGTCAAGGGAGCCATATCAACGGCAATAACCTTTGCGCCTTCCTTTGCAAAAAGCTGACACATTGCTCCGCCCAATCCTTTTGCTCCGCCGGTAACGATTGCTACTTTGTCCTGTAATCTCATTGTTTATCTCCTTTATTTGATATTTTTTAAAATCACGGCAGTACCCATACCGCCACCGATACAAAGGGACGCAAGACCGTATTGCTTGCCACTGCGCTTTAACTCATAAAGTAAAGTTACGATAATTCTGTTTCCGCTTGCGCCTACGGGGTGACCAAGCGCAATTGCTCCGCCGTTGACGTTGCAACGCGCAAGAATATCCGATTGCGATTCGCCGTGTTCGTCCGCCAAAAGTTTAACTACGCCAAGAGATTGCGCTGCAAACGCCTCGTTGAGCTCTAACAATTCAATTTCTCTAAGCGTCATTTTTGCGTCCAAAAGGGCGTTGCGGATTGCCGGCACGGGACCAAGCCCCATAACGTCCGGTTCAACTCCGCCTTGTCCGATACCGACCACTTCCGCCAAAGGTTTGAGATTGTATTGTTTGACGGCTTGTTCGCTTGCCAAAACGACAAAACTTGCTCCGTCGTTGATACCCGAAGCGTTGCCCGCCGTAACGGTGCCGTCTGGTTTAAACGCAGGACGAAGAGTTGAAAGTTTTTCCAACGTAGTGGTACGGTTGACGTACTCGTCGGTGTCAAAAACAACTTCCTTTTTGCCGACCTTTACGGTAATAGGCAAAATTTCCTCCTTAAATCTACCTGCGTCCTGCGCTTCTATTGCCTTACGTTGAGAATTGATGGCAAATTCGTCCTGCATTTGTCTTGTAATGCCGTATCTTTCCGCAACGTTTTCTGCAGTGATACCCATATGCATATTGCCGTAAGCATCCGTCAAAGAGTCAAGCAACATATGGTCAACCAACTTCATTTCGCCCATTTTGTTTCCGCTACGAACTCTTCCGCTGACGAGATACGGCGCATTACTCATTACTTCCGTACCACCTGCGGCAACAAGGTTTGCTCTACCGCTTTCAATTGAAGTGACGGCGTTCATAACGGCTTTCATACCGCTACCGCACACCATATTAAGCGAATACGCAGGGACGGAAACAGGCACGCCTGCGCCTATTGCCACTTGTCTGCCCGGACCTTGCCCTACGCCTGCGGGCAATACGTTGCCCACTACTACTTCGTCTAACCATTCGGGGTTTACGCCACCTTGCTCCAAAGTAGCTTTAAGCACTTGCGCTCCGAGCTTTGCGGGAGAAAGGTCCTTAAGCGTCCCCAACATAGCGCCAATTGCGCTACGCTTTGCGCTAATCAAGTAAATTTTGCTCATCGTATTCTCCTTTTAAAAATTTTATATTGTTTTGTTAGCTTTTTTGTTTGTTTTGTTGTATTTTTGGCTTTTTACAACATTTTATTCAAATGCTTTATTACCGCCGACGCGTCGGAAACGATACCGAGATTTGCAACCTTAAATATCGGCGCAGACTTGTCGGTATTGACGGCAATAATAAACTCAGCTTCTTCCATACCTGCAAGGTGCTGAATAGCTCCGCTGATACCCAACGCAATATACGCCTGCGGACGAACCGTTTTGCCCGTTTGCCCAACCTGACGAGCGTGTTCCATCACGCCGGAATCTACCAACACGCGCGAAGAAGAAACCGTACCCTTGAGTTTGCTTGCAAGTTCAAACGCAGGTTTTACGTCCTTGATACCACGTCCGCAAGAAACGAGGATTTTTGCGTCTTCTATCTTGTCGACGTTTTGTGTTTCCTTAACTTCTTCAACAACGGTGACCATAAACTTGCTCAAGTCCCAATTGATTGTTTCCTTAACAATTTCGCCTTTGCGGGAGTCGTCTCTATCCAATTTTTTCATGACGCCAGGGCGTACCGTCGACATTTGCGGACGGTGATCGGGGCAAATAATAGTCGCGAATAGATTTCCACCAAAAGCAGGACGCGTCATAAAAAGATTTCCGTTTTCGTCCATCTCCAACTTTGTGCAGTCTGCAGTAAGACCTGTTTTAAGTCTTGCGGAAAGTCTCGGAGCCAAATCTCGACCGATACTCGTTGCGCCAAACAAAACGACCGACGGCTCGTATTGCTTTGCCATTTGACAAACGGCTTGCGCGTAAGCTTCCGTCGTAAATTTTTGCAGTTTTTCGTCGTCTACAACGTGTACTTCATCCGCGCCGTAAGCAATAAGCTCCTTGGCTTTGTCGCAAACGTTGTGACCTAAAAGAATAGCGTTTACCTTTTCGTTAGTTTTTTCGGCAAGCTCTCTCGCAACACCCAAAAGCTCCAAAGCTACGCTTTGAATTTCACCGTCGCGTTGCTCGCAAAATACCCAAATATTTTTAGCCATTTTCCTTTCTCCTTAAATCAAATACTTTTGTTTGAGAGCGTCAACGATAGCTTTTGCCGCTTCTTCGGGGGAGAGTTCACGCATTTCGATAGTTTTGTCAAACTGCTTTGTTGCAGTAGACTTTACCTTTGTTGGCGAACCGTTGAGACCTATGTCTATAGGGTTGACGTCCAAATCGGCAAAGGTGATTTTGCCAACTTGCTTTTCTTCCTGAGCGACAATATCCCAAACGTTCATATATCTGGGCTTGTCCATTGTAGACAAAACTGTAACGAGGCAATTGCCTTTTACTTCCAACGTTTGATATCTATCTTCAAACTGACGTCTTACGACGAGAACGTCGCGTTTTTGGTCGTAATCAATAGAGCTTGCATAAGTAATTTGCGGAATACCTAAATGCTCGGCAATTTGCGGTCCTACCTGCGCGGTGTCGCCGTCTATTGCTTGACGTCCGCAAAATACGACGTCTGCGCCCAACTTTTTGATTGCCGACGCCAAAATTGTAGAAGTTGCAAGAGTGTCGCTACCGGCAAAGGCTCTGTCCGTTAGCAAAAAGGCTTCGTCCGCGCCCATTGCAAGAGCTTCTCTCAAGGCCAATTCCGCCTGTGGCGGTCCCATCGTAATAACGGTAACGGTTGCCCCGCATTTTTCCTTAAGTTGAAGAGCGCCTTCTATTGCCGTTTTGTCATCAGGATTTATTATGCTCGGTACGCCGTCACGCTTTAAAGTATTGGTGACGGGGTCTATTTTGATTTCCGTGGTATTTGGAACCTGTTTTATACATACGATAATCTTCATACATTAACCTCACTTTTTAAGCAACGCGCCGGAAATAACCATGCGTTGAACTTCGCTCGTACCTTCGTAAATTTCCGTGATTTTTGCGTCACGCATCATTCTTTCAACGGGATATTCTCTCGTGTAGCCATAACCGCCGTGTAACTGTACGGCTTTTGTCGTTACTTCCATTGCTGTTTCCGCAGCAAAAAGCTTTGCTTGGGCAGCGTTTACCGAAAGGGTTGGAAGCTTGTTTTGTTTTGCGTCTACCGCAACGTATACCAAACATCTTGCCGCTGCGATTTTAGTTGCAAGGTCTGCCAACACAAATTGCGTGTTTTGACAAGCGGAAATCGGTCTACCAAATTGCTTTCTCGTCTTGACGTAATTAACGGTTGTGTCCAACGCGCCTTCGGCTATACCGAGAGCTTGCGCTGCAATACCGATACGTCCGCCGTCAAGGGTTTTCATAGCAATCTTAAAGCCGTCGCCACGCTTGCCTAAAAGATTTGCCTTAGGAACTTTTACGTTTTCAAAAATAAGCTCGCAGGTCGAAGAACCTCTTATACCCATCTTTTTTTCCTTTTTGCCTACGGAAAAGCCCTCAAAACCGCTCTCTACGATAAAAGCCGACATTTCGGGGCCCTTTGGCGTGCTACCCGTCACAGCAATAATGATATACGTGGACGCGTAACCTGCGTTGGTAATAAATATTTTGCTTCCGTTCAAAAGATAGTGGTCGTCCTTTTCCTGCGCCACCGTCTGTTGATTGCTCGCGTCAGTACCTGCGTTGGGTTCAGTAAGGCCAAACGCGCCGATTTTTTTGCCACTTGCTAGGTCTGGAAGATATTTTTGCTTTTGCTCTTCCGTGCCGTATTCTAAAATAGGAGCAACGCAAAGCGACATATGCGCCGACAAGATAACGCCCGTCGTCGCGCAATGCTTGGACAACTCTTCTACCGCAGAAATATACATATTGTAGTTTCCGCCTGCTCCGCCGTACTCTTTTGGTACGATAATTCCAAACAGACCTGCTTTTGCCATCTTTTGTACCGTTTCCACTGGGAAACGCTCTTGCTCGTCAACTTCTTGAGCAAGAGGCTTGACTTCTGTTTCTGCAAAATCCTTAATCATCTGTAAAAACAGCGTAGTTTTGTAATCTGCCATATTTCCTCCAAATCAACCGTTGAATTTGACGGTTGCCATACCCGTAATAACTTCCTTGCCGTCTTGGTTTGTGCAAGTGGTTTTTAATTTTATTATCTTTTTATCTTCTCTTATTTCTGCGATTTCTACTTCGGCAGTAACGTCGTCGCCCAAAAATACCGGCGAAGTAAAGCGCAACTCTTGACCGAGATATATCGTGCCCGGCCCGGGGAGCTTGTTTGCCAATACTGCAGAGATAAGCCCCGACGTCAATATGCCGTGAACTATTCTTTTGCCAAAAATCGTGCCTTTTGCGTATCCGTCACTCATATGAATGGGGTTTACGTCAAGACTGATGCCGGCAAACGCCGTTACGTCTGCGGCTGTAAAGGTTTTTTGTATGGACGCTTTTTGTCCGACTTTTAATTCTTCAAAGGTCATAATTTATCTCCTATTGCCAATATGAATTAAGTTCATATTTTTTATCATTTTAATTATAACATAAAATATATTTTTGTCAATACAAAATAAAAAATATCAACGCTTATTTAAAAATTATTGTTTATTCGCTAAAAAAACCTTTTAATTGTTGTAAAAAATACCACAACGTGCTATAATAAGTAGTACGTTGCTTGTTAAACAAAGCTCGCAAATCAAAAAAAGCCGTATAAAAAAGTCCCATTTGGTAAATTAATTAAAAAACGGTTTTTAGGGAAAAATGCAAAAAGATTTATTAAAAATAAAGGGCGTAAATCCACCCAAAACAAAACTCGGCTTGTCCAAAATGAAAGCCCTGCTGGACGCATCCCGAGAGCTTTTTACCAAGGTGGGGTTTTTTGAAACTTCCGTATCGGATATTTGCAAGCACGCAAATACCGCCGTCGGCACTTTTTATATTTATTTTGAAAGCAAGACGGACGTTTATCGTCTCCTTTTGGAAGAATACAAAAAGGAAATCAAGGCGCAACTTGCAAAAAGCATTGCCAACTGCTCTACCCGCAAACAAAAGGAGCGCGAGGGTATCAAATGCTTTATTAAATACGCGGTAAGCAAGCCCGAAGTTTACAACTTTATTTGGGGGAGCCTTGCTATAGACCAGCAAATGTTTGTGGATTATTACGAGTCCTTTGCAAAAAGTTACGCTACTTCTCTATCAAACGACGGACGACAATGCAATTTGAGCGATACTACCACAATTGCCTATATGCTGATGGGTATTACCAACTTTTTGGGCTTGCGCGCCATTTTTGAAAATATGCAAGACCAACAAATTGACAAAATTATGGACGAAACGGTAATGCCCTTTTTGTCCACAGGCTTGCTTAAGGAATAAAAACAACAACGAGATACTTCGCTCCGCTCAGTATGACAATGTTCAGTATGACTATCGCTATTGTCATTCTGAGATGGACAAACAAAGACGGACTTGCGAAGAATCTCTACAACAATGCAAAAAGCACCTTTCGGTGCTTTTTTGTTTGATTAAAATTTATGTTGATAAATGACAAAAAGCTAATTTTCCTTCTCCCAAACAATAGGAGTTTTGC
>CABUZX010000005.1 GCA_902496185.1 uncultured Subdoligranulum sp.
CGAATCCCACCGATTCCGCCACAGGCGCTACGCCAAGTAGTCGCAACCCAAAAAAGACTTGCTTTGTTGCAGGTCTTTTTTTGTATTGCAAGTAATAATTAAATTTTGTTTTACTTTTACAAAGTCAAGCTATTTTTATCACAATTATTTGATATATATGTTCAATATAGGGGGTTATAATGATAAGCTTAGTAACGATTGCATATTGGATAATTTGTGGCGTTTATTTTGTGGCAAGTATAGTTTTTGCTTTAGTATCCAACAAGAAAATCCCTAAAAAAATGATTATTATTTTGAGTATCATTATGACTCTGCTTTTTGTTGCGTTCAGTATTTATTTTTGGACGGTAGACGCAAAGGGGGAGCAAAACGCGCTAAAACTGTACTTGGTTACGTGTTTTGTTGGGTTGGTCACAGGCGTAGCATTTCCTGTAGGTGCTTTTGTTGTCAAAAATGCAAGCTTATTGGTAAAAGATACCGTACAACAAATTGATTCGCAAGAAAGAGATAAACTTGCATTACTAATGGGTTATGAAAAAATGCTTAAGCAAAAAGTCATAACGCAGGAAGAATATGACCAAAAAGAAAAAGAACTTTTTAACGAATAGCAATATTTTAAGCGTAAAACGCAACTAAAAAAACAAAGCAAATCGAAATGCACCCCAAAAGTTAGACACTAATGGAGGTGCATTTGTTATTGTAAAAAAGTGGTAGACCGGCTAATTTACGTTTCTATAATAATGAAAGAATAGCATCAAAATTGGCGTACTTTGTTTAGACTTCTCTATTGTGATTTAGATTGCAAAAAAAGTCTGTACTATCGGCAATATTCGGTTTTCTACCTACGGTTGTATTGTCGCTTGTGCGTGAGCGTAATTCCCTAACGGGGTTTGGCGCTACTTCAAAGCGGTAGTCTTTGCCATAACCGCGTATGTGCGTATCTATTACCACGTGCGAGGGTACTATTTCGGTCGTTGGATTTATGATATTTTGAAACTGAAAGAAGTTTGCGTCAGAGGGCAGCTCGTTTATATTTACGTAGTCGTCAAGATGACCAGTAAACTGTACCGTTGTATCGAGTATGTCGCGTACGTATTCAATGTTTTGATGCAAAGATATAGGCGCAGGAAATTCGCCGTCGGGGATAACCTCCTGCCAATGCTTGTTTTCGTACTTTTCGAGTAATTCGGCGGCTTTTTTGAGATGCGCTATTTCCATTTCGAGATTTTCATGCCAAAGTGCTTTTACGTAAGGGTCTGTTTCGGTGACGTAACAAGACCAGTAAAGATAGCACTCTACGTATTCGTGCCACAAAAGCATTTCTAACCAACTTGCGCAGGAATCCATAAGAGATTCGTATTGAGTGACGTGCTCTTCTTCTACTTGAGCAATTTCCATATAGAGTTTGCGAGCAAGGTCGTTTGTTGCAAGATTTGTTATGTTCATATAGTAATTCATTGTCTGTTGCTCTGCCGCGGTGATTATCATTGTAGAAAGCACCGTTTGCTTGTCGGCTTTTTTGGAGTCAATGGCTCTTTTTACGTTATCTTTGTTAAAACGGTGGTGGGCAATGGTCGGGCGTCCGGGCATTATTTCGGTGTATTTTCCAACGAGATTTTCCGCGCGAATACCTTGCTCCATTTCAAGAAGATTGGCATAACGGTAAAGGTGATCAAAATCTTCGAGCAAAGCAAAATCCAATGCTTTTTTGACGTAACAATCACTTTCGCGCTTTGCAAGTTCTGCAGTCAGGTCAACGGCAAGTTGTTCGTAAGCGATAGTATGCTCCAGAGCGCTTTCGTTACAAGGTTTTAAAAGCGAAATTTTTATTTGCTGTTGTTTTTCAATAGAACGGGTTATGGAAATCTCTCGACGCAAATCGTTGTTTGTGGTATGTCTTGCAAGCTGGTGCGAAAACCAGTTTGCTTCAAACTCCGTGCCGTTCATAAGTATTATTCTTGTTTTTGTGTACGGGTCTATTTCATATTTGTTGTAGGATTTTGGGTAAAGTTGTTTCCAATTTTGAAAACTTCCCAATAGATTCATTGGTTTTTCATTAAACGGATTCATTTGGTTGCCTCCCTTTTTAGTTAGTCTTTAAATTGTATGCTTTAGCGCAAAAAAAGGTTTCAAAACGTATAAAAATCAAATATTTTTGTTTGTTGTAGTTGATTTTTTGGAGTGGATGGGTATATAATTTAAAAAAGGAGAATGGCGTTAATGATAGAAGAAAAAATTAAAAAAGCCAATATTCAGGCAATGAAAGACAAGGATGCTGACGGTAGGGCTTTTTACAGTATTTTACTCAACAGGATTTTGTTAGAAAAAATATCAAAGGGCGATAGAGAAAAGCCGTTGCCTGATGCGGACGTGAGTGCAATACTTCAAAAGTTGATAAAAGAAATGTCCGAAGAAAAGGAAAATTATGCAAAAGTAGGCAACACGGCAGAAGTTGCAGTTATAGAAAAACGTATTGCAATTGCTTCCGTATATTTGCCCCAAATGCTTTCGAGAGAAGAAATAACCGAAATTATTTCTCAGATGGAAGACAAGAGTATTGCGTCCGTTATGAAACATTTCAAAACAAATTATGCAGGAAAGGCGGATATGCGACTCGTCCAAGACGTTCAAAAACAACTTTCTTAAAAAACAAAACAAATTTAAATAAAAATAGCAGGTACAAAACACAAAGTACCTGCTTTTTGTTGCGTAAATTATTTGAGTTTTACGCTTTTGACGTAGTAGAATTCTCGTTTGGTCTCATTATTTTTTTGAGAGCGTTAAATCCGGGGCTAAATACCAATATTGCCAAAATAACCAATCCGATAAGTGCGTCTAAAGGTATATAAGTACATTGGTATACAAAATTTGCCGCCCACGCTTCGGCTGGCGCAAGGTCGGTAAAGAAAAGGAAACCAGACGCAAAGTGCATAATAAACCTAAAAACGTAAGCGCACACAGCGCCGACCATAAGGGCGACTTTAGGCTTGTTTTTAAATATCATGCCTGTTAGGCCCACAAAAGCGACGCCAGCGAATGCAAATGGATAATCTAACAAAAAGGATAATGGCGAAATAACGTAAGGCGACTCAATAAATTGCAATAAGCCGTGAATAAGTCCTGCCATCAAACCTTTTACTGGACCAAAAAAGTAAGAGTAGAGCATAATTGGCACCATACTTGCTATAGTTATGCTACCACCGTTTGCGTTTACCTTAAATTTTGCAAAGGATAGCGCAAAGGAAATAGCAATACTCAGTCCTGCAAAGGCGATACTTCTCGTATCCATTTTTTTGTTGTTAAGCGAAAGCACGAGCAAAATCACGACGAGCAAGACTGATGTTCCTATAGAAATCCACAGCGCCGTATTTTGGCTAATGTCGGCAAACGCCAGAGAAAAAATTGTCATAAAAAAACCTCCGATATTGACAATATTGCAAAAAAAATCCTGCGCTATCGCAGGACAAAATAAGTAACGTTATTCTCCCTACGCAAGCATTATCTTGACAGGTTCAAAGGGTATAATCTCAGCCTTTCGGCACCCCTAAAATATGTGTAGCGCAAATCTTTATTTGCAAGTATAATTTAGCACAAAGTAATAGGGCTGTCAACAAAAAATAACAAATTTAAAAAATATATTTACAAAATAGTGTAAAAAATTTCGATATATGTTAAAATAAATTGGGAGAATTTTATGGACAAGTTTTTTGCCTTTTTGTATCGTACTAAATATATAAACAGATGGGGGCTTATGCGCAACACCGAGGGGGAAAATCTTATGGAACATTCCTTTTTGACAGCTACGATTGCGCATGCTCTTGCGGAAATATCAAATAATTATTTTGGTAACACTCTTGATTCGGACAAAATTGCAACAAAAGCGCTTTTTCATGACGTAAGTGAAATTTTTACGGGGGATATGCCTACCCCCGTCAAGTACTTAAACCGTCAACTTACGGATGATTACAAGCAGGTTGAGCGTCTTGCTACTCAAAAACTCGTATCTCAACTGCCTCAAAAACTGCGTCCTACTTATACGGAAATTTTTGATGAAACCACTCCCGAACACGTATTTGTTAAATACGCTGACAAAATTTCGGCGTACCTCAAATGTATTAAGGAAATAGCTTATGGCAACAATGAATTTAAAAATGCAAAAGAAAGTATTCTATCGCAACTTAAAGAATACAACAGTAATGAAGTAAACTTTTTTTTGGATAATTTTGTCGACGCTTTTTTACTTACTTTGGACGAATTGCAACTATGATTTTTTTAAAAGTACAAAATGCGTCAAAAATTTATCACTACGACGCGTTTCCTGTGTTTGAAAACATCAGTTTTGAATTAAAACAAGGAGAAACGGCAAGTATTATTTTGGGGGAGTGTTCGGGCAAAACCACCATTGCAAAGGTGCTTATCGGGTTAGAAAAACTCACTTCCGGCGCAATAATATATATGGACAAACCGTTGGAGCAAATTGCGCCAAATCAACGCGAAATAGCCTTTGTTTCCGTGCCGTCCGTTTTTGATAAAGGCAAAGTAAAGGACAACGTTGCCTATGGCTTAAAGGTACGTGGAGTTGATAAAAAAACGGCGTTTGAAATTTCTTTAAATCAGCTAAAAAAATACGGACTCGAGGATAAATTAAATACGCTTGTCAAAAAATTGTCTTTGTACGAAAGATTTAAACTTGACCTTGCACGAGCTTTTTGCAGAAAAGTTTCATTATTGATATTGGACGACTGTTTCCAAAAGGATGACGACGTTGATGCGTTTTTAAAAAAAGAAATACCGTCTTTTCAAGAGCAAGGTTGTGCCGTGTTGAATTTGTGCAACGAAAAGCAACAGGCAATAGGTACGGTTTACGATTTTTTGCCGGCTTATGAAAAACAAAACTAACTAACTAACAACTCAAAGCAAAATACTTAAAGGGAGAGCATTATGGAAGATTTTTTCGGCGAGGAATATCAAAAACAATCAAATAATCAAAATCATTACTACAACGCGCCTCCTCCGCCAATGGCAAAAAACAATACCAACAAATACGTCAGAACGGCGTTAATTATTTTTCTTATTATTGCAGTTTTTATTTTGGGATTGCTTTTAGGACAAAATATTGGCACGACGGGGGATTTGGCAATTTTAAACGACGTAATAAACGAGTTTAAAAACAACAGTATTTATTATGACAAGGATACTTGGGAAGAAACTTTGAGCAATATGATTGTCAACGCGGGTACTTATATGTTGCAGACGGAAGACTCTTACGGCTATTTGCTTGGTCCTGCAGAATTATATTCTATACTGTATCCGTCGGACGCTACCACGACGCCGACTTTCGGCATAAGTTTTATCAATACGCAAGGTATGGGCTATTACGTTAATAATATCAGCTATGGTAGTGGGGCATACAAAAGCGGATTGTCCGTAGGTGATATAGTTATTTTAATAAACCGTGACGGCTTTGATTCCGTTGACGTAAGGAGCGCCTCGTCTGAAGAAATTAACGCTATTTTAGGAGGAGACTACGGTACGACGGTTACTTTTACCGTTGTGCGTGGTTTTGATAGTATTAACGAACAAGGCGGAAATTCCACAATAGAAATTAAAGATATTATTCTCTCCAAAATCAAGTACGAAAACAACTTTGTTGATTATTATTTTGGTAAGGACAATACGGATATTACAGATTCGGCTTTGTTGTCGAAACTTTCTTTAAATTTGCTTGATGGCACTGATATAGGATATATAAAACTCAATAGCTTCGAATCCGTTTACGACGGACAACAACTTGTAGATTCTGCTTCAATGCAGTTTGCCAATGCAATGAAAGAATTTAAAGAAGTTTACGGTGGAAATGGCAAACTCGTGCTTGACCTTATGGGCAACCCGGGTGGTAACGTTGCCGAAGCTACGGAAATTGCTTCTTATCTTGTTTATGATTTTGACAGTCCAAATAAGCGCAATTATCTTGCAACTACTTTAAAAGGGCAAAACAATAAAAATTCGGAAGATTATTATACTTCTGGCAATTACTTCGCCGAATATTTTGATGAAGAAGATGCCAAGATTACTCCGCCTATCGTCGTGTTTACGGACAATAATTCCGCCAGCGCAAGCGAATTGCTGTTGGGCGCTATATTGGATTACGGTACGGGGGTACAAGTTGGAGAAACTTCTTACGGCAAGGGTATTGCTCAAACGGTAAAGGCGCTTAATTATACGGGTACTTTCCAAGTTGAAAATTCAAACGGAGGTTACACTACGTTAGAGTTTTATTACGGAATATATTATACTTTTGCAAAGTACTATTCTCCCGTGACGGAAACCAATATTCATGGCGTAGGATATACTCCAAAAGAGGAAAATAAAGTAGACGTTACTCAAATGACAGCGTTGCTTAATAGGGCAAAATTTTTATTATAAATAATGTTTTGTATAAAAAAAACGGCAATATTGCCGTTTTTTTTGCTTATGTTTCCAAAAGTTGGTTTAAAAGTTCTTTGATTTTTTCTCTTTGGGTAGGATTGAGCATGGGATAAATTGATTTTGCAAATTTGATAAGTTGTTCGTTTGTAAGCGTTCCGTTTGCTTTTTGCGCTTTTACCGTATTAAAAATATCCGAAATTAATTTGTCTTCGCCGTTTTTATTGTAATAATCGGCAAGTTTTTTAAAGGTTTGCGCTTGAGAATTAACGTTTTGCGCCGTACCGAAAGGAATATTATCTTTAGTTGATTTATTTTGCATTTTTTCTTCGGGATTTTTTTGTTGATATTTTTGGGCGTCTTGGTTATCGTAAAATTTTCTTTGCTCTTCAAAGTAATTGTTTGAATTATTCATTTTGATTTCTCCTTAAAAAATTTGTTCACTATCCAATATATGCTTGCATAAACTATATTGAACACTCCAAAAAAACATTAGGAGGCAAAATAATGAATTTTTTACCATTGGTTTTGGGCTTTTTGTTGCTTAAAACAATGCCGTCTTTTGGGTTGGCAAACAACAATAACGGACAATCTCAGCAGGATCAAAAAGCGCAACGTACCAATAAAGACGGTGGTATCTTAAACAATTTAGAGGACGCGCAACAAGCGTTACAATTGGTTTCGATATTTAATAAAATCAAGGAAAACAAGGCGGATATATCCGAAGTAATGGGAGAAATAATGACTAATCCCATTGCAATGAATATTATCAGCAAAATGGGGTTTGGAGGACAGCAAGATTTTGACGTTCAACCGTGTAATGAAGAACAGTCTTTTACATACGAAGCGCCCGAAAATAACCAGCAATTAAACGTTAACAAAACGGAAAGCGAGCAAGCTCAAAATACCTTTAAACAACCTACTTGCGAGGCTAAAAGCCAGCTTGTTTGCGACGAAAAACCTGCGGACGGCCAAGTGTTTGAAAATATCAAAACGCCCGCTGACACCTTGTTTAAGCCCGTAGAAAATATAGCCGGAGTGGAATTGACAAAACAATTGAAAAAATATTACGAAAATTGGTACGTAAATTAATTTTATTTGCATTGTTGGTTGACTTATTTATAAATATAAATTATCATATATTTTATGAAAACTCGATTGACGACAAATATGCAAAACTTTCTGGATATACCTATTGCGCATAGGGGTTGGCACGACGAAAAAATAAGCGAAAATTCTATGCTGGCTTTTAAAAAAGCGATAGATAAAGGCGTGGCTATAGAAATTGATTTGAGGCTTACGGCTGATAACGTATTGGTGGTTTTTCACGACCACAATCTTAAAAGAATGACGGGTGTCGCAGGGGAAATAGAAGAATTAACTTACAAGCAACTTCAAAATTATTCCTTGTATGACGGCCAAAAAATTCCTACGTTTAAGGAAGTTTTGTCGCTTGTAGCCGGACGGGTTCCTTTGCTGATAGAATTTAAAGTACATAAAAAAAACCAACGCGCTCTCGTTGATAAAGCAATGCAATTACTTGAAGGATACGACAGGTCGACGGTGGCGTTTCAAAGTTTTTATCCTCAATGTCTCAGGTACGGAAAAAAAACCTATCCGCAAATTGCTTTCGGACAATTGGGGACGTACGACTTTGGAAAGAAGTTTTATTTCAAATTTTTGGTAGCGATTCTTGTTGCTTTTGAAGTGCCTATGGCGGATTTTTTGAGTTTTGACGTGAGGTTTCTTCCTCGAAAATCAATACAAAAATATCGTCAAAAGGGCAAAAAAGTACTCTGCTGGTTGGTAAATACTGAACAAAAGCACAAAATTGCCCTGCAAAATAGCGATAATATAATCTTTGAAAAAATTTTTGATTAATTAAACAAAAAACTTACAATCACGCAAATTTTTGCGTGATTATATTTTTGCGGAAATTTGTTTGATTGCGTTTAAAAAGACGTAGGCTTCTTCCAGTGTATTACTTCCGCTGACGCTTGCTCTAACTAAACCTGTTTTTTCCGTCCCCAAAAATTTGTGGCAAAGCGGAGCGCAGTGCAATCCGCCTCTCGTTGCTATTCCGTAATTTTCCGAAAGCAAATCGCAAATCTCTTGACTGTCTTTGCCGGTAATTTCAAAGGTAATTATTCCGCTGTCGTTTTGAACGCTACGGACTTTAATTTTTTTGAGGTGAGCGAGTCCTTCAAGTATAGTGTTTTGTACGAGTTTCATTTGTTTTAAAAACTTGACGTGGTTGTCTTTCCACCAGTTTAGCGCTCCTAAAAGGGCAAGTATGGCAGGAGAATTAAGAGTACCGCTTTCGTAAGCTTCGGGGCTGTCGGTTGGTTGGGTTAAAATATGGCTTTGCGTGCCAGTACCTCCAAATTTTATTGGATTAGGCGCGCTTTTTTCGTCAAAACAAAGTACGCCACAGCCCGCAATACCGTGTAAACCTTTGTGCGCAGGAAAAGCCAACATATTTATATGATTTTTTTTCATATCAATTGGCAAATATCCTATGCTTTGAGCGCCGTCTACAAGAAATAAAATATTGTTTTTATGGCAAACTTCACCTATGGCAAAAAGATTTTGCGTTGCTCCTAAAACGTTTGAAACGTGGCTTAAAACCACTAATCTTGTGTTTGGTAGCAAAGCGTTTTCTATTTTTGCGGGTGAAATTAGCATATTTTTGTCCGGTTCTAAAATTGTCAACTGAATATATCCGCATTGTTGCAAAACGTAAAGGGGACGCAATACCGAATTGTGTTCAAGTACGCTTGTTATGACGTGAGAGCCTTTTCTTTTAATACTGCCAAGTATTGCAAGGTTGAGCGCATCCGTACAGTTTAATCCAAAAATAACGTTTGAAGGGCTTGAAAGGTTTACCATATTTGCAATAGTTTGACGAGTTTCGAGTATTTTTTGAATTAAACTTTGTGTTAGCGGATTAAAAGACCTGTTGGGGTTTACGCTTAGCTCGGTGACTGCTGTTACAAGCAAGTCGATTGCTTCTTTCGGCTTAAAAAAAGTTGTTGCGGAATTGTCAAAATAAATCACAACATACCTCCTGACACGTTTTTAAAATTTATTCAGTATAGTATATTATGGGAGCGCTTTAGATTATACATAAGCAAAACAAAGGAGTATTTAAGATGTTTTTATTCGTAGCATTTAGAAGTCGTAGCGCTGCGTCCATAGCATATCAAAAACTTTGTAGCGCAGGGGTTGTGTGTTCTCTATTCAGCACTCCTTCAGCGACAAATTTAGGTTGTGGATTGAGTATAAAATTTAATCATAGTGATTTGCCGACGGTATCCGCTCTTTGCAATATGGGTATGAGTTGCGCCGGATTTTTTAGGGCAACAAAGGTAAATGAAAAAATAATTGTTACACGACTATAAAAAATAGAGAAAAAACCGTGTACAAAAGTCAATTTTGTTGTATAATAAAAAAATGCAAATGACAGACAAAACAAAACTCATATTGGAGATTTTGTCGCAAAAATATCCAAACCCAAAAAGTGAGTTGCAATTTGACAATCCTTTTCAGCTAATCGTAGCGGTTATTTTGTCGGCGCAATGTACCGACAAAAGGGTTAATCAGGTGACCCCGCAACTTTTTGAAAAAGCGCCTACGCCAAAACGTTTGGCTGATATGCCAACTGAAGAGTTGGAAAAAATCATATTCAGTTGCGGTTTTTATCACAACAAAGCCAAACATCTCAAGCAAATGGCAAAGGAATTGGTGGAAAAATTTGACGGAAAAGTTCCTTCGGATTTGGAACAGCTCCGTACGCTACCCGGCGTTGGTCGCAAAACTGCCAACGTCGTATATGCGGTGGGGTTTGGCGGACAAGCCATTGCAGTAGATACGCACGTTTTTAGAGTTTCTAACCGATTGGGGTTGACGCGCGCAAAGGACGTTTTGCATACTGAAGAACAACTTATGAAACAAATTGACAAAAGTCTTTGGGCTGACAGTCACCATTATATTTTGCTACACGGCAGATACACCTGCAAAAGCGCCCGTCCTGATTGTTTTAACTGCCCATTGACGGAAGTATGCGATTATTTTAAAGAACACAAAAACTGAAACAACGAGAGGAAAGTATGTTTATAGACAAGGTAAGAGTATTTATAAAGTCAGGTGACGGCGGAAACGGCGCCGTAAGTTTTCATACGGAAAAATTTATCCCCAACGGCGGACCGGACGGCGGTGACGGCGGAAACGGCGGTAGCGTTGTTTTTAAGGCAACTTCTTCTCTAAATACGTTGAATAATTTTTATTATCAAAAGCATTTTAGGGCAGAAAACGGCGTAAACGGTTCTGCAAAAAACTGCTACGGCAAAAGGGGCGAAGATTTAGTAGTGCTCGTGCCTGTAGGTACGATCATTAGAGACGTAGAAACGGGCAATCTTATGGCTGACCTTGACGAGGATGAAAAATCCGCAGTAATAATGGAAGGCGGTATTGGTGGCAAAGGAAACAAGCACTTTGCAAACTCTCGTCGGCAAACTCCAAGGTTTAGCCAATACGGCGTCAAGACGGAAGAAAAAATGATTGAGCTTGAGTTAAAAACCATAGCAGACGTAGGCTTGGTGGGGTTTCCTAACGTTGGTAAAAGTACTTTTTTGTCAGTAGTCAGTCAGGCAAAACCAAAAATAGCAAATTATCACTTTACTACGCTTAACCCAAATCTCGGAGTTGTACAAGCAGGTGAAACAAGCTTTGTGATGGCGGATATACCGGGTTTGATAGAGGGCGCAAGTCAGGGCGCAGGATTAGGACATGAATTTTTGCGTCATATTGAGCGCACCCGTATGCTTTTGCACGTTTTGGATATAAGCGGTAGCGAAGAGCGCGATCCTTTAGATGATTTTGAAAAGATAAATAAAGAATTGAGTCAATACGGGCAAAAGGTTGCAAGTCTTAAACAAATAGTGGTTGCCAACAAAATCGATATGCCCGGCGCGGAAGAAAATCTTCAACGCTTTTTAGAAAGGTACGCAAAAGATTATAGTGTGTTTGCAACAAGTACGGCAATGCATAAAGGCGTTGACCAAGTAATCAATGCGGTAGTGGAAATGCTTGAGACTTTGCCTCAAGAAGAAACGGAAGAATTTATACCGTACAAATATCAAACGGCAAATCCCAATCAATTTAAGGTCGTCAAACACGACGCTCACGTGTTTGAAGTTGTAGGGGGGTTAGTTGACAGTCTTGCTCGCAAGGTTGCCGTTGACAATATTGACAGTATGCGCTTTTTTGAAAAGGAGTTGCATGCGCGTGGCGTTTACGACGCTCTAAAAAAAGCGGGACTTGCCGATGGCGATACGATTATTATCGGCGGTGTGGCATTTGACTATATGGAATAATTGCAAAAAATAAAATTTTTCAAATTTTTGCAATTATTACGGCAAAAATAATTGATTTTTTATTAAATTTGTTATATGATTAAGCGGTTGCGAGGCGTAGCGCAGATGGTAGCGCGCATGGTTCGGGACCATGAGGTCGTGGGTTCAAATCCCGTCGCCTCGACCAAAAAAAGGGCTATAAAAAAGATATAGCCACGAAAAGCCTTGATTTTCAAGGCTTTTTTGTTTTTCTACCATTGACTCGCATAGTCACGAGAAAAAGATATTGAACACTTACGAGATTTGAACTCCCCTAAATTGAATACTACCCCCCCCTTGTGCATGGGAAACCCCTATGCACTTTTTTGTTGAAAATTCTTGACAAAATATTCCTTATATGATATCATAGTATCAAGAAATCCTGATAGAATGATATCACAAATAAAGGAGGCGGCATTGTGAAACAAGCGACTAAAAGTGACAGAACAAAACAAGTGCAATTTCGTATGCCTACGGTGCTTCATAATCAACTAAGAAAATTGTTGATTGACGATAATGTAAGCATGGCGGATTTATTCAACAAGGCTGCGGAAGAATATATTGGCAAACATTCGAAAAAAGAAAAAGGAGAAATCAGTAATGGCTAATGAACAACGAATCAATAATTTATTTGAAGAAAAAATAAATAAAACCGAAGGGTACCCCGCCACCAAGGATAAACCCAACAAAGAGGGGGTAATAGTATATAAAGAAGACAGTTACAAAGGGAAAGATGCATTTTTGGAAAAAGCTTTTAGTACCGCATCCAAAGCTATTATCACCAATGAGCCTGGAAGACCAGATTTTACTATAGACACCCCAAATTTTTATTTAATCATAGAGTCAAAATATGCTGAAACCAAAACTCCGAATGCTGCAAATCGTAAACATAGGCACAGCCGATATACTGATGTAAAACAATACATAAAGCCTAATGCAGTTAGAGATGATGAAGTATATGATACAAAAATGTTGTATATTTCTGCAATAGATGATAGTTTGTTCTATTCAAGCAAAGTGAATTCAAAAAAAGACGTAATATCTATAGCTGTTTCTGGTACTAACGAAAATGATTTTAGATTAACTTCTTTCTTTCTCCCAAAGGGTGAAAAACTATCAAAAATAGTTTTGATAGAAGATGGCGGATGGGAAGATACTTTCAAATCAGTAAAAGACTATCAAAGAGAAATATATAAATGCCTAGGTTATGAAGAAAAGTTGTACCAAGATGTTTATGAAGATTTAAGAAAATATGCTGATGCTTGTGCAAAATTTTTAAACACTAATGGTATAGATGAAAATGATAGGTTGGGTTTGGTATCCGCAATCGTTCTTGCCTTAACAAATGAAGATTCTATTTTATACAAGCACGTGATTAATGGAAATTTAGATATTACACCCTCTGAAGTTAAAGATGCATTAATATCTCCTAGTAGACCTTTTGGAGTAGTAATATCGGATAAGTTACCCATTGAAAAGCAAAATGTACTTACAGTTTATTTTAATGGATTATTGGATAAACCGATATTATCAAGACAAATAGTTACAAAAAACAAAAATGGCAAAGTTGAAGAAGTTAATGCAAAGGATTATTTTGAAGAAGGTAAAGGCTATACGAATACCATAATTTCAAGGGTCGTGTATTCTTTATATAAATTCATAATAAAAGTTTACGATAAGTATCAAACTAGTAGTATTGATGTTATGGGAACTTTTTATTCTTTGTTTTTACAATATGCCAAAGGTGATGCCAAAAAAGGAGTAGTGCTTACTCCAAAGCATATCACTGATTTGTTTTGTGAAATTGCTGAATACTATTACGGTAGCAAGTTCATTACATCCGACAAAAACGGAAAAGTTAAAAATGTTGATATACTAGATATATGCACTGGGTCGGGGGGATTTCTAATAGCAGCTCTTAATAGAATGGATAAAGAGATAGAGTCTTTAAATATTAGTGACGATAAAAAAGAGGAAACGAAAGAAAAAGTACGAAAAAATTCCTTGATTGGTGTTGAACTCAAGGATTCCATGTTTGTTCTCGCGTACGCAAATATGAGATTTCATAGAGATGGAAAGTCTTCATTGTATCATGGTTCTTCTCTCTATTCAAGCAAAGAAATCCTTGCCGACAATAAAACACTAAAAGAGTTATTAATTACGAAATACAAAAATAGTGATAAAACCGGTCCCGAAATTGGTCTAATCAATCCTCCATACGAAGAAGATGTGTTTGAGTTTATTGATTCTATGCTTAGATATCTAAACGAAAATGGTATAGGAATAGCAATAGTTCCAATAAATACACAGGGCGTTAATGATGAAGTAACCTCTAAAAAGAACGATTTACTTTCAAGGAATTCTCTTTTGGCAAGCATTTTAATGCCCCCAGATCTGTTCAATGGCGTGAGAGGCTCGGGATCCGCTACCTCAACATGTATTCTTGTGTTTAGGGCTCATGTTCCACATGCCGAATTTCTCAAGAATGGAGGGCTGACATATTTGGCAGACTGGTCTAGCGACGGTTTTAAATTGGTTCCAAAGCATGGAAGATTTGAGCAAGACGATAAGTGGTACAATAGTATAGATGGATATAAAAAGCTCTATCTGCAGGACATGAAAAAAGTTTCGAGTGAAGAAGAGAGCATATTATCCACATTGTACAAGAAGGATATTCATAAAGAGGATGCGGTTAAATCCATAAGAAAGGCAATCCACAAATTTGATAGAATAGAAATAACGCCTGTAGTAAACAAACAAGGCAATCCTGTTTATAAGAAAAACAAAATACCAAGGATAGATGTAAATACCGGTGAGCAAAAATTAAATAAAAACGGAGCACCACTTTATGACTATATTGACGCTAAAGATGAAAATGGAGAGTTAATAATAGACACCAAAGAAACCGAGATTTACCTCAATGAAGATTGGAATATTCTTGATTATGTAAAAACAAATTACAACGATTTGACGGATAATGATTTTATTAAAACACTTTTAGATTATAATCTGTTTTTATATATGAAAGAGAACAATATGCTATTTAACGATGATGAGGAATAGGTATGAAAAAACATGTTCTTAAAACTACTGCATGGAAAGAATTTCTATTGCACCAAATAGCTAATGTTGACTATGGCACAAAATTGGATATAGGAAAAATGACATACAATAATCCTACAATAAATTTTGTTTCGAGAACATCCTATAACAACGGAGTAAAAGCGGTAGTTGATAAAATAGAAAACATAGAGCCATATCCGGCAGGTGATATAACCATTGCCTTGGGGGGAAGTATTGGTACTACATGTGTTCAAACAGACCCCTTTTATACCAGTCAAAATGTTGCTGTAGTCCATTTTGACGATAACGTTCCTTTTGAAGCAAAACTCTTTATTTGTAGATTAGTGAAAACTGAATGCGATAATAAATTCAAGGCCTTTGGAAGAGAGCTTAATTCTCACATAAAAAAAGATTTTTCCATTAATCTTCCCCAAACTCAAAAAGGAGAGCCTGATTGGGAATGGATGAGTGATTATATTAAATCATTAAATGGAATTGTAAAAGAAAAAATGGATGAAATAAAAGAAATATCATCTAGTAATAAATCTTTTAAAACAATCGCTCAAAGTATAGATATAGACGAATTTAAGAAGTGGGCAGGACTAAAAAATAACACTTGTCCAAAACAGCAAACACTACTAGATCTGCAATGGGAAGTATTTAAAATTGGCGATATATTTAAAACATATACAGGCGGAGATTTAATTCTTGGAAATGTTGTTGAAGGCCCAATTCCAATAGTAACTCATTCTGCAGAAAATAATGGTATTAACAAATTTTCTGAAACTATACCTCAAAAAAGACTATTTGACCACAAAAGAACAATAGCTCTTGCAGATAGAGGGACATTTCATGCTACAATTCAAGAGCAGGATTTTTACATAGGGACACGAGTTAAAGCGTTGGAATTTAAAGGAGATTATTGTAGTAGAGAAATTTTAGCATTTATAACCACTATTATTAATAACGAGTCTTTTAGATTCAGTTATGGTCGAAATTGTACAGGCGCTTTGGATGACTTGAAAATTAAATTGCCAGCAAAAGATAAAGAAACTCCAGACTATGAGTCTATGGAAAATTATATAAAATCTTTGCCGTATAGCAATAGAATTTAATTTGTGAGGTTCAAATCCCGTAAGCAAAACGCTGAAAATATCTTTTTTATAGCCCTTTCACAGAAAAACGACAAATTTCGACAGAAATTTGTCGTTTTTCAGTTATATTCGCCTTGCGGCGAGTGATATGCGTAAACGCGTGATATTTGCTTCGCAAGTGATATGCGCTTCGCGCGCTGAAGATTACAAGGCGGATTTAATTTCATCCGAGGTGGAACACCGAAGACTTCATCCAACCGTCCTTGTATCTCATCACGCGTCAGCGCGCATAATTTTTACGGCTTGATGATATACACGCCTTTGGCGAGATTGGGATACGAGTTTTTTGCGGAATTAATCTCTTTTGTCGATTAACGTAAGAGAGGTTTTACTTTTTAATAAAAAATAAACGAGGAGGCAAATTATGACTCATTATATGAAACTTGCTTTTGAGCCTTTTCAGCAAATATTGACAGGGCTTAAAACGATAGAATTACGTCTTAACGACGAAAAAAGACAAAAGATAAAGGTGGGCGATATTATTGTTTTTTGCAACGTACAACAGCCCGAGCAAAAATTAAATGCAAAGGTGATAAATTTGCATAATTTTGCTACCTTTGCCGACCTTTATTTAAGCCTACCGTTAGAAAAATGCGGATATTTGCCTGAGCAAAAAAGTTTTGCAAAATACACCGATATGTACAAGTATTATACGAAAGAAGAGGAAAAGCGTTTTGGCGTATTGGGAATAGAAATTTCAATTGTTAGTATTTGACAAATTTTAAGAATATATATATAATATTTTCTAATATTTCGTAAATTTATGTCGAAATAAATATAATTTGTAAGGGAGATAAATATATGTATCAATTATTTACCGATACGGATACTGACATTACGCCCGAATTGGCTAAAGAATACGGATATAAACTTATTAGTATGCCGTACGTCAAAGGCGGAAAAGAAATTTATCCTTACGAGGATTTTGAAAAATTTGATTATAAAGCTTTTTACTCGGATTTACGCAATGGAGATATACCTTCCACTTGCGCTCTTTCGCCTGCTAAATATATAGAGTACTTTGAGCCTACTTTAAAGGAGGGCAAGGATATACTGTACGTACACTTTTCCTCCGCAATGAGTGGCACGTTTGATGCAATGAAGCTTGCTTGGGCTGAATTATCTAACAAATATCCTGAAAGAAAATTCTATACCGTTGATACAAAAGCAATTACAATTTGTAGCTATAATATCGTCTTGGAAATAGGCGACCTTGCAAAAAATGGAGCGAGCGCGCAACAAATTCTTGATTGGGCTCAACAAAACGTTGACAAATTCGCCGTTTATTTTTATGCCGACGATTTAAAGTTTTTTGGCAAAAGCGGTAGGGTAAGTCACCTTTCGGCAACGATGGGCAATTTGCTTGGAATACGTCCAATTATCAATATGAACTCTGACGGTATAATGGATTCCATTGCAAAAGCAAAGGGCAAAAAAGCAACCTTGTCAAAACTTTTTGAATACGTGCGTACTTTGCAAGAGGATATTAAAGGACATAGAGTTATTATTGGTCACGCTGACGCTTATGATTTGGCGGAAGAGTTGCAAACAATGCTCAAAAATGAATACGGTCAGGATTTAAATACGCAGATAGTAGTAGTCAATCCTACTGCAGGTAGTCACTGCGGACCTGATACCGTGGGGGTTTGTTTCCACGCAAAACACAGATAAATTATGATAGAAGTTAGGCAAGTAAAAGCTAAAAAAGAAATTAAAGAATTTATCGAGTTTCCTTTGAGACTTTACAAGGACAATCCTTACTTTGTTCCGCCGTTGTACGGCGACGAAAAGGCGCTCTTTAAAAGCAAAACGGTGTACGACGACCAGTGCGAAACGGTTTACTTTATAGCGCTAAAAGACGGCAAAACCGTTGGACGCATTTCGGCAATTTTACAAAGAGCAAGTAATGAAAAATGGCAACAAAAACGGGTGCGTTTTACAAGGTTTGATTGTATTGACAATCAAGAGGTTAGCGACGCATTGTTTGACGCGGTAGAGAATTGGGCAAAGCAAAAAGGTATGAACGAAATAGTTGGTCCTTTGGGTTTTTCCGACCTTGAAAGAGAGGGGTTGCTTGTAGAGGGATTTGATTATGTTTCTACCTTTGAGGAGCAATATAACTTTCCCTATTATCAAAGATTGATAGAAAACCGTGGCTACGTAAAGGAAGTTGACTGGATTGAACATAGATTATTTTATCCCAAAACGGTAGATGAACGTTTGAGCAGATTGTCGGCGCTCATGATGAAAAAATACGATTTGCATTTTGGCACGGCAAAAAATACCGCGCAGTTCATCAAAAAATACGGAGAGGGCTTTTTTGAGATTTTGGATAAAACGTACGTCAATATATATCAATCCGTACCTTTTACTCAAAATATGAAAAAACAGCTTTTGAGTAGTTTAAAATTAATAATTAACATAAAGCACGTTGCCGTTATACTTGACAAAAACGAAAATATCGTTTGTTTTGGTATATGTTTTCCTGCAATAGGCAAACAGTTGCAAAAAAGCGGAGGGAGACTTACGCCTTTAACCTTGCTGAAGTTGTTAAAAACTATCAAATATCCCACCGTAATCGACCTTGGTTTGATTGGTGTTGTAAACGAATATCGCGGTAGGGGTATTGCAACGGCGCTGATTTGTCAAATAATGAATATGCTTTCGGATAAAAATATCGAATACGCCGAAACAAATCTCAATCTTGAGGATAATGCAAATATAATAAACCAATGGAAGAGTTTTGACAGTTTGCAACATAAACGTAGGCGGAGTTACGTTAAAAAAATATAGGAATATAGTATAATAGGTTAAAGAAAAAACAAGGAGGGCAAAATGAAAGTTTTGTTGCTAAACGGTAGCGCGCGCAAAGGCGGTTGTACCGCAAGGGCGTTGAAAGAAGTGGAGGAGATACTCCAAGCGGAAGGTATTGAGACAGAAACCATAGTAGTGGGCGACAAAACAATCAGAGGGTGTATTGCTTGTAGTAGTTGCAAAAAAACAGGCAAATGTGTGTTTGACGACCTTGTCAACGAGTTGGCTGTCAAGTTTAAGGACGCTGACGGCTTGATTGTAGGCACGCCCGTTTATTACGCCGGCGCAAGCGGTACGGTAATATCCCTTTTGGACAGGCTTTTTTGCAGTACGCCTTTTGACAAAACCATGAAGGTGGGCTCGGCGGTGTTGTCCTCAAGGCGCGCTGGCAGTACTTCTGCCCTTGACGAAATAAACAAGTATTTTGCAATAGCAAATATGCCCATTTTAACCAGTACTTATTGGAACGAAGTACACGGCTCTGTTGCTCAAGACGTAGAAAAGGATTTGGAAGGTTTGCAAACCATGCGCAATCTTGCAAGAAATATGGCTTTTGCAATCAAATCCATACAATTGGGCAAGCAAAAATACGGTCTGCCCAAAATAGAAAGAACGGCGCGCACGAGCTTTCCTGACGGATTGTGAGACGCAAGTACGGGTAGTTTCGTCCGTTTGACAAGGATTAGTACACAAGGCTGATTTAAATTAAAAAAACCATCATAGAGCAAAATCTATGATGGTTTTTGGTTTTGGTGGGATTATTGTTTTCTGCCGATTAAATAATCAATATCTTCTTCAAAATAATCTGCAATTTTGCAAAGATTTGTTAAGGAAACTTCTCTCTGGCAATGCAAGTATCGCGAAATTGTTTGTTGCGGAATATCAACTTTGCGGGCAAATTCCGAAATACTCGTTTCGCCAATCAACAATTTTAAATTTTGCGAAAATTTAATCATCCATTTATTTTCCATATAATTTAGTTTACACCAAACGGTGTAAATTATTTGACATTACACCAAATGGTGTGATATAAATTAAGTATTATCAAAAAGACAGAAGCTCACGTTATTTCGATTTTTGAAGAAGGACCCCCTCCGGAAAAAGAAGAGAAACAAGCGGGAGTTTTTGTTGAAAAGGGCGCTGAAGACTCGCTCAAAGACTAAACTACAAACCAAAAGGGTTGCAACATAGTTGCAACCCTTTTGGTATTAATTAAAAATGTGTCTTTTTTATTTTATTGGTTCAAAGTCGGCGTAGCCGTGTTTGCAGAGGGGGCAAACGATATCTTCTGGCAGTTTGTCGCCCTCGTAGACGTATCCGCAAATTTTGCAAACGTAGCCTTTTTTGCCTTCGGTTTGGGGTTTTGGTTTTACGTTGTTGAAGTAGTAGTCGTAAGTCATACTTTCTGCGTCGGAAATAACGCGCGCTTCTGTAACAGAGCAGATAAACAAGCCGTGGGTGTCAAGGTCAACGTAATTTTCTACCTTAAGCGAAAGAAAAGCGTTGATATATTTTGGCAAAAACAGCAATCCGTTGTCGGAGCGCATTTCTACTTCGCAGTTTTCAAATTTGTTTACGTTGCGTCCGCTATTAAAGCCAAAGTTTTCAAACACTTTGAAAGGCGCTTGGGTAGTCAAGCAGTTTACGTTCATTATCCCCGATTGTTTGATAACGTGGTGGGAGTAGTTTTGTTTGTTGATTGCAACGGACACTCTGTTTGGGGTGTTTGTTACTTGCTGAACGGTGTTTACGATAAGGCCGTTGTCTTTTTTGCCGTCGTTAGAGGTAACGACGTAAAGTCCGTAGCCTATTTTAAACAGAGCGTTCATATCGTGTTTGTTGGCGGTTTGAGCGTCTTGGGCTACGTATTCACGGCAAAACTCGTCGGCAAGAAGGTCAAGTTGTTGTTTGTTTTGGTCGTTTAAAGCCGAGCGAATGGAAATTTCCGTATTTGCGTAGGTTAAGTTTTTTGAGCCTTCAAACATACCTTTCATAACCTTTGTCGCCATTGGCGCCCAAGAGCCGTTTTCGATAAAGCCTATCATTCTGTTTTGATAGTTGCGTTCTGTCAAGTGGTGGATAAAGGTATGCATAAAGGGGAATATCCCCGCGTTGTACGTGGTGGTTGCAAGGATAAGTTTGCCGTACCTAAAGGCGTCTTCTACTGCCTCTGCCATATCGCATCTTGCAAGGTCGTTTAATACTACCTTTGGACAACCCCTTGCGCGCAGTTTTTCCGCAAGTAGTTCTACCACCGCCTTTGTGTTGCCATAAACGGAAGTATAGGCAATGACTATGCCCTCGCTTTCTACGCCGTAAGAGGACCAAGTGTCATAAAGGTTGATATAATATCCGAGGTTTTCGTTGAGTATAGGTCCGTGCAACGGGCAAATGGTTGCAATATCAAGCGTAGACGCCTTTTTGAGTACGCTTTGTACTTGCGCGCCGTATTTGCCTACGATACCTATATAATATCTTCTTGCTTCGCAAGCCCAATCTTCTTCTATGTCCAACGCGCCAAACTTGCCGAATCCGTCGGCGGAAAAAAGAATTTTGTCCTTTGAGTCGTAGGTCATTATTACTTCCGGCCAGTGAACCATTGGCGCGCCCACAAAGTGCAGGGTGTGTTCGCCAAGTTCCAACGTACTGCCTTCTGCAACGACTATGCGGTTGTTTTCAAATTCCGTACCGAAAAAGTTGCGCATCATCAAAAACGCCTTTTGCGAAGAAACAACCGTAACGTTGGGGTAGGCTTTTACAAAGTTGAGTATATTTGCCGAGTGGTCGGGCTCCATGTGTTGAATTACCAAATAGTCTGGTTTTTTGCCGTTGAGTACGTTTTGAATATTGTCTAACCATTCGTGCGTAAAGCGACGGTCTACTGTATCCATTACGGCTATTTTTTTGTCGAGTATTACGTAAGAGTTGTAAGCCATACCGTTTGGCACTACGTATTGACCTTCAAACAAATCGACGTCGTGGTCGTTTACGCCGACGTATTTTACGTCTTGAGAAATAAACATATTAAATTTTTTCCTCCAAAATATATCAGTTATTTTTAAAGCAACCGAAAAAACTCAGTTGCTTTGTTTTTTTTGTTGGTTTTAATTAAATTTTGTCAAAGCCGTGTTCAAGGTCGGCGATAATGTCTTCGACGTTTTCCAACCCGACGGAAATTCTTACCAAGCCGTCGGAGATACCCGCCTCTGCCCTTTCTTCGGGGGAGTAGGGCGAGTGAGTCATAGACGCCGGATGCTCAATCAAAGTTTCCGCGTCGCCGAGGCTGACGGCAATGGTTGCAAGTTGCAAGCTGTTGCAAAACCTTATACCGCTTTGCATACCGCCTTTAACTTCAAAGGCAATAACTCCGCTGAATCCGCCGCGCATTTGCTTGACGGCAATTTCGTGCCCCTTGTGGGATTTAAGACCGGGGTAAAATACCTTTTCCACCTTGGGGTGTTTTTCAAGGTATTCTGCGATTTTTTGAGCGTTTTCGCAATGGCGTTGCATGCGTACTTCCAACGTTTTGAGACCTCTCAAAATAAGGAAAGCGCAAAACGGATCCATAACCGCGCCCGTCATATCTTTGAGACCAAAGAATCTTACGTCGGTGATAAAGTCTGCCTTACCGCAAATAAATCCCGCGATAACGTCGCCGTGACCGTTGAGGTACTTTGTGCCGGAGTGAATGACTGCGTCGCATCCGAGTGAAAGAGGGCGTTGGAGATAGGGCGTTGCAAAAGTGTTGTCGCAAACAACCTTGATATCCTTGTTGTAGCCGTGAGCAATTTCGCAAACTGCTTTTATGTCCGTAATTTTAAGGTTGGGGTTTGCAGGGGTTTCGAGATAAACGCAACAAGTGTTGGGTTTTAGAGCTTGCTTTACTTGGTTTAGGTCGGACGTGTCGATAAAGGTGACTTCTACACCGTAACGCGTCATACCGTGATTTAAAAACGCAAAAGTGCAACCGTAAAGAGCCTTGTCCGCAACTATATGCTTGCCTGCGCCTGCGATCGTCCAAAGGCAGGAAGAAACAGCGCCTATACCAGAGCCTACGGCAACGCAAGCTTCCGCGCCTTCGAGGGCGGCTACCTTTTCTTCAAGTACGGTGGTGGTGGGGTTGCCGAGACGGGTATAAATATAACCGCTTTCTTCGCCTGCAAAGCGTCTACCGCCTTGTTCGCAATTTTCAAAATAAAAAGTAGAAGACTGATAAATCGGCATTGCCAACGCGCCGTGAGTTTCTTTTTCGGGATTGCCGGCGTGTATTGCCAACGTGCCAAATCCTTTAGGGCTGATTTTCATTGAAAAATTCTCCTTGATATGTAAATATTTTATCTCGTTTATTTTAATGCTATTTTTTTTAATTGTCAACAGGTTGGCGAATTATTTTGCTTGCATTTCTATTGTTAAAGGATTTTTGGCTACGTAATCAATATAAGCGGGGTTGTTTTGCAAAAAATATTTTTAATTAAAAAAATTTTAAAAAAATATTTCCATTTGCTTGACAGTTGACTTTTGGAATGATAATATGTTAAAGCTTGCACTGCGAGTAAAAGGTTTTGTTGCGCCAAAATCTATGACACACACGGTGCAGTGGTATTAAAAAATTAGGAGAAAGATTATGGCAAGTCAAAAAATCAGAATCAAACTCAAAGCATACGACCACAACCTCGTTGATTTGGCGGCAGAAAAGATCGTAGAAACCGCAACAAAGATGGGTAGCAAGGTTTGCGGACCTATTCCACTCCCCACCGAGAAGGAGATCGTAACGGTTCTTCGTGCTACGCACAAATATAAGGATAGCCGTGAGCAGTTTGAAAGCCGTACGCACAAGAGATTGATTGATATTTACAGCCCCAATGCAAAAACGGTGGATAGTCTTACGAGATTGGATCTTCCTGCCGGTATTGACGTCAAAATCAAGCTGTAAGTCGCGCAACGCTTAAGAGCAAAAACAACAAAAAAACAAAAAAATAATATATAGGAGTGAACTTTATCTATGAATAAAGCAATCATCGGAAAGAAACTGGGCATGACGCAAGTCTTTATGGCAGACGGCACAATGGTCCCAGTAACGGTAGTCAAGGCGGGTCCTTGCACCGTAGTTCAAAAGAAAACGTTAGAGAGAGACGGTTATTCCGCTATTCAGCTCGGTTTTGAGGAAGTAAAAGAAAGCAGGCTTTCCAAGCCGGAATTGGGACACCTTAAAGTCGCAGCCGCAAAGCCCCTCAAAATTTTGAAGGAATTCAAGTTGGAAAATCCCGATCAATACACTCTCGGTCAGGAAATTAAGTGTGACGTCTTTAATGCAGACGATTATATCGACGTCACGGGTACGACCAAGGGTAGAGGCTACACCGGCGTTATTAAACGTTGGAATCAAGGTCGCCTTAAGGAAACCCACGGTGTCGGTCCTGTTCACAGAGAAGTTGGTAGTATGGGCGCAAACTCTACTCCGTCCAGAGTTTTGCCGGGCAAAAAATTGCCGGGACAATACGGTGTGGAACAAGTTACCGTCCTTAACCTTAAAGTAGTAAAAGTCGATACGGAACGTGGCGTTTTGCTGATAAAGGGCGCTATTCCCGGAGCAAAAAACAGCGTAGTATATATTCGCAACGCTGTCAAAAAAGCGTAATAGGAGCAAACACAAATGCAAGTTAAAGTTTTCAATACAAAAGCCGAAGAAGTCGGCAAGATGAACTTAGACGATTCAGTGTTTGGCGTAGAATACAACGAAGCGCTTATTCATCAAGCAGTTGTGGCATACTTGGCAAACCAACGTCAAGGTACGAAAAGCACGTTGACTCGTAGCGAAGTCCGTGGTGGCGGTATCAAACCCTGGAGACAAAAGGGTACGGGTAGGGCTCGTCAAGGCAGTATCCGCGCGGTACAATGGATTAAAGGCGGTATCGCTTTTGCGCCAAAGCCCAGAGACTTTTCCAAAAAGATGAACAAAAAGGCAAAGACGGGAGCATTCCTTTCTGCCTTGAGTCAAAAAATAGCTAATAACGAATTGGTCGTAGTAGACCAAATCAAATTGGCAGAACCCAAAACCAAGTTGGTTGCGGAAATTCTCAATAACTTCAAGTACGACAAGCGCACGTTGTTTGTCGTTGCAGACAAAGACGACGCGCTTCTTCGCGCAGGCAGAAATATCGAAAAACTCACTATTTCCGTTGCCGATTTGTTGAACGTTTACGAAGTAGTCGTCAACGCGAATATTGTCGTCACCAAGGACGCAATCAAAAAGATTGAGGAGGCGAACGCATAATGAACGCTTATGACATTATTATTAAGCCGGTTATGAGTGAAAAGGCTTTTGCAGGTATCGCTCAAAACCCAAAAAGATATACGTTTGTCGTTGCAAAAAACGCCAACAAAATTCAAATCAAACAAGCAGTAGAACAAATCTTTGGCGTAAAGGTTGACAAGGTCAACACTATCAACGTCAGAGGTAGACTCAAGAGACAAGGTCGCGCGCAAGGTTACACCGCTTCTAAAAAGAAGGCAGTGGTTACGCTTACGGCTGACAGCAAAGTGATAGAGTTCTTTGAGAGCTTGTCCTAATTAGGAGGTTAATTATGGCTATCAAAAGATATAAACCCACGTCTCCGGGGCGTCGTTTTATGACGGTTTCCATGTTTGATGAAATCACTTGCGGAACTCCGGAAAAAAGCTTGTTGGCGGTCAAGAAAAAGACCGGTGGTAGAAACGCAACGGGCAAATTGACCGTCAGACATATTGGCGGTGGTAACAAAATTAAATACAGAATTATTGACTTTAAGCGCAACAAGTACGATATACCTGCAAAGGTTGCAACTATCGAATACGATCCAAACCGTACGGCAAACATTGCATTGTTGGTTTATGCTGACGGCGAAAAGAGATATATTTTGGCTCCCGTTGGTCTCAACGTAGGCGACACCGTTATATCTTCTTCGACGGCGGATATCAAGACGGGCAACAACCTTCCGTTGGAAAATATCCCGGTAGGTACCGTTATCCACAATATCGAGCAAAACCCCGGCAAGGGCGGTCAAATTGCGAGAGCGGCAGGTATTTCTGCGCAACTTATGGCAAAAGAAGGCAAGTATGCAACGTTGCGTATGCCGAGTGGCGAAATGCGCCTTATTCTTCTCAAATGCCGTGCGACAATCGGTCAAGTAGGTAATCTCGACCACGAAATTATCAATATCGGTAAAGCAGGCAAAACGCGTCACATGGGCGTTAAACCAACCGTTCGCGGTAGCGTTATGAACCCGTGCGACCACCCGCATGGTGGCGGTGAGGGCAGAAGCCCGATCGGTCGTCCGGGACCTGTTACTCCGTGGGGTAAACCGGCTTTGGGTTACAAGACACGCAAAAAGAAGAAAACAACCAATAGGTTTATTATTAAGCGTGTGAACTAATGGGAGGAAAAGATGAGTAGATCAGTTAAAAAAGGACCGTTTGTTCAAGAAAGGCTCCTTAAAAGAATACAAGATATGAACGAAAAGGGCGAAAAGAAGGTTGTCAAGACTTGGTCTCGTTCCAGCACGATTTTTCCTGATTTCGTTGGACACACCATTGCTGTTCACGATGGCAAAAAGCACATTCCCGTATACATTACAGAGGAAATGGTTGGCTTGAAACTGGGTGAATTTGCCCCCACGAGAACGTTTAGAGGCCACAGCGGTTCAAAAACGTCGGGTGCTAAATAAGGAGGATATTTATGGCTACAAGAACATCACAAAAAGCAGCTAAAATTAAGGAAAATAGAGATAATCGTCCTTATGCTGTTGCAAAATATATCCGTATAGCGCCCTCTAAGGTACACGTTGTATTAGACGTTATCCGCGGAAAGAAGTACTTTGACGCCGTTGCGATTTTGGAAAACACTCCAAAAGCGGCAAGCGAACCCGTTTTGAAGGTTCTTAACTCTGCCGCCGCAAACGCAGAAGTAAACAAGGGCATGAACAAAGACACTCTGTACGTTGCAGAATGTTACGCAGATATGGGTCCGGTATTGAAGAGAGTTCAACCGGTTTCCAAGGGTAGAGCGTATCGCATCTTAAAGCGTACAAGCCACATTACCGTCGTTCTTGACGAAGTAAAGGCATAATAGGAGGGCACAATGGGACAAAAAGTTAATCCTCATGGAATGAGAGTGGGTATCAACGCTGGCTGGCAAGCCACTTGGTACGCAGACAAAAAAGACTTCGGCGCTTTTCTTAAGGAAGACGACGTTGTTAGAAAGTTTATCAAAAAGACCTATTTTTCCTCCGCAATCAGCGAAATCGCATTTGAAAGAAGCGAAGGCAAGTTGGTAATAAACGTTCATACCGGTCGCCCAGGCACGCTTATCGGCAAGCAAGGCGCAGGTATCGAAGAAATGAAAAATCAAGTTCAAAAGTTGGTAAAGGACAAGGCTATCGTTATCAACGTTATTGAAGTTAAAAATCCTGACGCAGACGCTCTGCTCGTTGCGGAAAATATCGCGGCTCAACTCGAAAAGCGTGTTTCTTTCCGTCGCGCAATGCGTCAAGCAATGCAAAGAGCCATGCGCGCAGGCGCCAAGGGTATCAAAACCATGGTAAGCGGTAGATTGGACGGCGCAGAAATCGCAAGAAGCGAACAATACCACGAAGGAAGTATTCCTCTTCATACGCTTCGCGCGGATATTGATTACGGCTATGCAATTGCAAGCACTACTTACGGTGTAATTGGCGTAAAATGTTGGATTTATAAGGGAGAAATCCTCTCCAAGCCCAAAAAGAAGGAAGGAGGAAAAGCAAATGTTAATGCCTAAAAGAGTACTCCACCGTCGTCAATTCCGTGGCAGAATGAAGGGTAAGGCCCACAAGGGCAATACCATTGCTTACGGCGAGTATGGTCTCGTTGCGGAAGAATGCGGTTGGATTAAAAGCAACCAAATAGAAGCGGCGCGTGTCGCTATGACAAGATTTATCAAGCGTGGCGGTCAGGTTTGGACGGATATATTCCCCCACAAACCCGTCACCAAAAAGCCCGCCGAAACCCGCATGGGTAGCGGTAAGGGTAGTCCCGAATATTGGGTAGCAGTAGTTAAGCCCGGTAGAGTTATGTTTGAAATTGCAGGTATCTCCGAAGAAACCGCAAGAGAAGCGCTCCGTTTGGCTTCACACAAGCTCCCGGTAAAGTGCAAGTTCGTCGCAAAGTCGGCAGAGGAGAAGACAAATGAAAGCAAATAAAGTGCATGAAATGTCTGATGAAGAATTGATTGCCAAGTTGGAAGAACTCAAAAAAGAGTTGTTCAATTTGAGACTCAATCACGCAACAGGACAATTAAACAACCCTCTCGCTCTCAATACCTGCAAAAAAGATATAGCAAGAGTTATGACAGTTATGCGTGAAAGGCAACTTGCCAAAAAGGCATAAGGAGGGCTATTATGGAAAGAAATGAAAGAAAACAAAGAATCGGCACTGTGATTTCCAACAAGATGGACAAAACAATCGTTGTTGCCGTTATTGAAAAGTTTAAGCACCCATTGTACAAAAAGACAGTCAGCAAAACAAAGACCTTTAAGGCGCATGATGAAACTAATCAATGCAACGAAGGCGATAGAGTTTTGATTGAAGAAACCCGCAAACTCAGCAAGGACAAGAATTGGCGTCTTGTTGAAGTTGTCGAAAAGGCTAAATAAGGAGAGAAGGACTATGATACAACCGTTTACGAGATTAAAGGCAGCCGACAATAGTGGCGCCAAAGAAATAATGTGTATCAAAGTGCTGGGTGGCTCCAAGCGTAGATATGGCAATATCGGTGATATTATTGTTGCAAGCGTAAAGAGCGCAAACCCCGGTGGCGTAGTCAAAAAGGGCGAAGTCGTAAAGGCAGTTATCGTTCGTTCCGCTTTTGGCGTCAATCGTAAAGACGGCACGCATATTAGATTTGACGACAATGCAGCCGTTATCATTGACAAAGATAAGCAACCGAAAGGCACCCGTATCTTTGGGCCGGTAGCAAGAGAATTGAGAGAAAAAGACTATATGAAAATAGTTTCTCTCGCTCCGGAAGTGCTTTAAGGAGGATACAATGGCAAGTTTAAATATTAGAAAAGACGATACCGTTGAGGTATTGGTTGGTAAGAAGGAAGGCGAAGGCGCAGTCAAAGGCAAGCGCGGTAAGGTCATCAAGGTAGATGCGGAAAACGGCAAAGTTATGGTACAAGGTCTCAACCTTGTTAAGCGTCATACTCGTCCCAAAAATGCGCAAACACCCGGTGGCATTATGGAAAAGCCCCGTATGATAGACGTAAGCAACGTAGTGTTGGTATGTCCTTCCTGCGGAAAAACCACAAGAGTAAACCACAAGGCAGTCGAAAATAAAGACGGCAAAGTCAAATACGTTCGTTGCTGTCACAAGTGTGGCGCAATTATCGAAGTAAAAGCCGATAAGGGCACCAAGAAAAAAACAACGAGAAAGACAGCCAAAAAGTCCAAGACCGACGCTACGGTAGCAAGTACCGAAAACGTCGCCAAATAAGGGAGGCTAAATAATGGCAGAAAAAGCAAAAAAATCCGCTCCTCAAGCAGAAGCTCCAAAGGCGGAAAACAGAATGAAGGTACGTTATACTACCGAAATAGTACCGTATCTCATGAAACATTTTAATTACAAAAACATCAACCAAGTCCCAAGACTGGAAAAAATCGTTATTAACGCCGGTCTCGGAGACGTAAAAGACAATTCAAAGAGCTTTCAGATTGCCGTTGACGAAATCAAGACTATTTCTGGACAACGTCCTGTCGTAACAAAGGCAAGAAAGTCAGTTGCAAACTTTAAAGTTCGTGAAGGTCAGTCCATCGGTTGCAAAGTTACGCTCCGCTCTACGAGAATGTACGAATTTATGGACAAACTTATTGCAATTGCTTTGCCAAGAGTAAGAGACTTCCGTGGGGTACCAGGCAATTCTTTCGACGGTAGAGGAAACTATACTCTCGGCGTTAAGGAACAACTCATCTTTCCGGAAATCGTCTACGATCAGGTAGAGAAGACGAGAGGTTTTGACGTTACTTTTGTTACCACCGCAAAAACGGACGAGGAAGCAAAAGAACTTCTTAAACAACTGGGAATGCCCTTCAAGGCGTAAGGAGAGAAAAATGGCAAAGAAATCTTTGATAAACAAACAACAAAAACCCGCAAAGTTTTCAACTCGCGCTTATACGCGTTGCTCTATTTGTGGCAGACCGCACGCGGTTTTGCGCAAATACGGCATCTGCAGAATTTGCTTTAGGGAAAAGGCCTATAGAGGCGAAATCCCCGGAGTAAAAAAGGCAAGTTGGTAAGGGTAGGAGGTTAAAATTATGGTAGTTACAGATCCTATCGCGGATATGCTGACAAGAATACGCAATGCTCTCGTTGCTAAACACGAGGACGTAATGGTCCCCGCATCTAAAGTAAAAAAGGCAATCGCTCAAATTTTGGTGGACGAAGGCTATATCAACGGTTTTGAAGTTGTAGAAGATCCTATTCAAGACAACCTTAAAATCGCTCTTAAATACAGCAAGCACGGCAAAGTTATTAGCGGTTTAAAACGTATCAGCAAGCCCGGTTTGAGGGTTTATGCAAAAAGCGCAGAGTTGCCCAAGGTTCTTAACGGTTTGGGTATTGCAATCATCAGCACTTCTAAAGGTATTATGACCGATAAAAATGCAAGAGAACAAAATCTCGGTGGCGAAGTAGTCGCTTTCGTGTGGTAAGGAGGTAGTGAGATATGTCAAGAATAGGCAGAGAACCAATTACTATCCCCGCAGGTGTGGAAGTAAAGCTTAACGGCACCGTTATTACGGCAAAAGGTCCAAAAGGTACTCTTACGAGAGATATCGGCAAGGACATTAATTGCGAAATCGAAGGAAACGTAATCCGCTTTACGCGCGACAGCGAAAAGAAAGAAATCCGCAGTAAGCACGGATTGTACAGAGCGTTGGTTGCCAATATGGTAAAAGGTGTTACCGAAGGTTTTTCCAAAAACTTGGTAATAAACGGCGTAGGTTACAAATGCAGTGTTTCCGGCAATAAGTTGGTATTGAATATCGGTTATTCGCATCCTATTGAGATGGAAGCGCCAGAGGGTATTACTTTTGAATGCCCGACGGCAACGGAAATCGTAGTTAAAGGTATCAACAAGGAGTTGGTCGGACAAACTGCCGCCAACATCAAGGCAACCAGAGAGGTCGAACCTTATCACGGTTATGGCGTAAGATACAAGACAGACGTCGTAATCCTTAAGGAAGGCAAGAAGGCGGGTAAATAAGGAGCAGTAGTATGATTACTAAAATAGATAAAAATGCGGATAGAAAAATCCGCCACGAAAGAGTGCGTAAACACGTTTTTGGTACAGAATTGAAGCCAAGACTCAACGTGTATCGCAGTACAAAGTACATCTATGCCCAAATTATCGACGACGTTGCAGGCAAAACGTTGGTAAGCGCTTCTTCCTTGGCTTTGGCTAAGGAGTTGGAAGGCAAAACCAAAAAAGACGCCAGCAAGGAAGTAGGCAAGGCTATCGCTAAAAAGGCTATCGACGCAGGTATTTCCGAAGTTGTGTTTGACAGAGGTGGTTATATTTACACCGGTAGAGTAGCAGCTCTCGCTGACGGCGCAAGAGAAGCCGGATTGAAATTTTAAAGGAGACTATTATGAACGAAGAAGTTTTGAATAATGCAGAAGCGGTCGAAACACCTGCTCAAACGGCAGAAGCAACCGCAGAACAAGTACCAGCCTCCGATAAAAAGAGAGAATTTAACCGTGGCGACAAACGCCGTGACGGTAAGCGTCCTTTCAACAAAACTAAGCGCGCAGAAGAAGATGACGGTCTCATCAAAAAGACTGTTTCTATCAACAGAGTTTCTAAAACCGTCAAGGGTGGTAGGACGATGCGTTTCTCCGCTTTGGTTGTTGTAGGCGACGGCAAAGGCAGATGTGGCGTCGGTATGGGTAAAGCGGCGGAAGTTCCGCAAGCTGTAGAAAAGGCTCAACAACAAGCAAAACGCAACATGGTAAACGTTGCCGTTTGCGGTACGACTATCCCTCACGAAACTTACGGCGTATTTGGTAAAGGCAAGGTTTTGCTTTTGCCTGCGCAAGAAGGTACCGGCGTTATTGCTGGCGGTCCCGTACGTAGCATATTGGAAGCGGCAGGTATCAAGGATATCCGTACTAAGAGTTACGGCTCAAACAACCCAATCAACTGCGTGAAAGCAACTTTCAACGGTTTGCAAAGTTTGCGTTCTGCAGAACAAGTAGCTTTGCTCCGTGGTAAAACGGTAGAAGAGCTATAAGGGAGGTTTTTATGACAAGAATTTTAAACGGTCACGTCGTTAAGGAAGCAAAAGCCCCTCTTTATAAACAAAAGGTGGAAAAAGGCTTTCGTCCTTACGAAGTAAGCAACAAACAAATTAAAGTGACTTTGGTAAAAAGTCCTATAGCGTGCCTTAAGGACCAAAAGCAAACGGTTCAGGCGTTGGGGCTCACCAAAATCCGTTCTTTCAAAATCCACAACGACAATGATGCGATAAGAGGTATGATCTTTAAAGTAAAGCATCTTGTCAAAGTTGAGGAAGTAGGAGGCGACAAATGAGAATAGACACACTTTCGCCTGCTCCCGGTAGTACTACATCTCCAAAAAGATTGGGTAGAGGTATCGGTAGCGGACTCGGCAAAACAAGTGGTAAAGGTCACAAGGGACAATGGGCTCGTAGCGGTGGCGGTGTTCGCCCCGGTTTTGAAGGCGGTACAATGCCTTTGACGCGTCGTTTGCCAAAGCGTGGTTTTTACAACAAATTTGAAAAAACTTACGCAGTTGTTAATCTTTCTATGTTGGAAAAATTCGACAACGGCGCAGAGATTACTCCCGAATTGTTGTTGGACATGGGACTTGTCAACAACAAAAACAATGTCGGCGTAAAAGTTTTGGCCGACGGTCAACTGACAAAATCTTTGACAGTTTACGCTCACAAGTTTTCTGCAAAAGCAAAGCAAGCTATTGAGAGCGCAGGTGGCAAAGCAGAGGTAATTGAATAATGATTGAGACCATAAAGAATGCCTTTAAAATAAAGGAAATCAGAAGAAAAATCTTTATGACCTTTTTGCTGATTTTGATTTATCGCTTGGGTTGTTTTATACCAGTACCTGGTATTTCTTCCAGCGTGTTTGAGTCGGCAGTGCAAGGAAACAACTTTTTCTCAATAATGAGCGCTATCACGGGTGGCGCGTTGAGTCAAGGTACGTTGCTTGCAATAGGCATTTCTCCCTACATCAACGCATCAATTATTATGCAGTTGTTGACGGTTGCTATCCCTTCGTTGGAAAGATTGTCCAAGGAAGGCGAAGAAGGCAAAAGTAAGATTACCAAAATAACAAGATGGGTGACTTTGGTAATAGCAATTATCAACGCCGTAGGTATTTTGTTTGCTTTTAATACGGAAGGATTATTCAATACCACCATGTTTGGTGCGGGATTGGTTCTTCCTACGTGGGTATTGTTTGTGTTTGTTACCGTTATATTCGTAGCAGGCAGTATGCTTACAATGTGGTTGGGCGAACGTATTACGGAATACGGCATCAGCAACGGTATATCTATTTTGATTTTCGTAGGTATTTTGGCGTCTAGTGGTCAGGCTATCGTTGGCAATATCAGTTCAATGATTACGTACGGTTTTGTTGAAGGCGGCGGATGGAATTTGACGTTGTTTATCCTTATTCTTTTGGTTGTTTTTGCGTTTATAGTTTTTGTAGACGGCGCAGAAAGAAAGGTTAGGGTTCAATATGCAAAGCAGGTCAAAGGCAACAAAATGTACGGTGGACAATCCACACATATCCCAATCAAGGTTAACGGCGGTGGTGTATTGCCACTCATCTTTGCGTTTTCTTTGATGAGTTTGCCTCAAATGATATTCAGCTTTTTTGGAAGTGAAAGCGGTATCTACGTATGGTGGACGAGAAATATGACTACCGAAGGCGGTACTTGGTGGGGTACGACCATTTATTTGGTAAGTATGACAGTGTTGATTTTTGTATTTGCTTTCTTCTATTCGCAAATTCAATTCAATCCGATGGAAATCAGCAAAAATATTCAACAAAACGGCGGATTTTTGCCGGGAATTAGACCGGGCAGAGAAACAAGTGATTATTTGGCAAAGACAATATTGCGTATTACTTTTTGGGGCGCATTGTTCTTGGCTATTATGGCGCTTATTCCGTCCACGGTATTCCAACTTGTAGGCAATTCTTCTTTAACCAATGCCTACTCTGCGACGGGTATGCTTATCGTAGTTTCCGTTGCGTTGGAATTTGACAAGGCATTGCAAAATCAAATTATGATGCGTCACTATAAAGGCTTTTTGAAATAAGATTAAAGGTCATGAAAAACAATTTAAAGATTGTCATGGTGGGTGCGCCGGGCTCAGGCAAGGGCACCCAATCCTCAAAAATGACCGTCGAGTACGGAATCCCTCATATTTCTACGGGACAAATTTTTAGGGAAAAGGTTGCAAGCAAGCACCCACTTGGCAAATTGATAGAAAGTTACATCAACAAAGGAGAGTTTGTTCCTGACGAAATCGGGATACAAATCGTTATCGACAGACTCAAGGAAGAAGATTGTAAAAACGGCTTTATTTTAGACGGATTTCCGCGTTCGCTTTATCAAGCGGAGTTGTTGGAAAAAATGTTGGAAGTGGATTACGTAATCAACCTTGAAATTTCGGAACAACGTTTAATGGATAGACTATGTGGCAGGCGTGTTTGTTCGGCTTGCGGATTAGTGACTCACGTCAGCGCGCTAAGCGGAGCGGACGTTTGTCCCAAATGCGGTAGCACTTTAAACGTCCGAGAGGACGACAAGGTCGAAACCATAAAGCACAGGATGGAAGTTTACGAAAGGGAAACCAAGCCAATCGTGGATTTTTATCGCAAACGCGGAAAGCTGATTGACGTAAACAGCGATCAGGACTCGGATAAGGTTTTTGAGGAAATTAAAGAGGCGTTGAGTGCGGTATGTTAAACGTTAAAAATGCGGAACAAATTGCTTTTATTAAACAGGCTTGTAAAATCGTCGGAGATACTTTGAAAGTTGTGGAAGACAACGTCCGCGTAGGTATGACGACAGCGCAACTTGATAAAATAGCTTATGACTTTATTATCAAATGTGGCGCGCGACCGAATTTTTTGCATTATCACGGTTTTCCGGCAACTTGTTGCATTTCCATTGACGAAGAAATCGTACACGGTATACCGTCAAAACACCGTTATATTGAAGAAGGGCAAATAGTGTCCGTTGACCTTGGCGCAACAATTCACGGATACAACGGAGACGCCGCGCGTACCTTTTGTATTGGCAAGGTTTCTCCCGCAAAACAAAAGCTCGTAAAAGTAACGGAAGAGTGTTTTTTTGAAGCAATCAAAATTATACGCGGTGGCGTAAGATTGGGAGATATTGGTTTTGCCGTTAGTTCGCACGCGCATAAGTACGGTTACGGTGTCGTAACAGAATTGGTAGGACACGGTATCGGTAGTACGTTGCACGAAGAACCAAATATACCAAATTACGGCTTTAAAGGTCGCGGAATAAGATTGCCAACAAATATGACGGTTTGTATCGAACCTATGATTAACATGGGTACTCCGGGAGTTGTGTTTTCTCCCAACGGTTGGACTGCCATCACCAAAGATGGTCAGCCTTCTGCCCATTATGAAAACACCATCCTTATTACGGATGACGGGGCGGAAATTTTGACGTTGTAAATATGAGAAAACAAGATTATAAATTAGATTTAGGTAGCGTGGTTTTCTCGTTAAAAGGCAGAGATACGGGATTGTGTTACGCCGTTGTGGGGTATTTAGACTCGTCGACGGTGTTGGTGAGTGATGGATACAAACACAAACTTGCACAACCAAAACTTAAAAATATTAAACATCTTCGATTCGAAGGGGCTGTATTGACGACGATTGCGGAAAAATTCGTTGCCAAAAAAAAGGTGTTCGATAGCGAACTCCGTAGCGCTCTGAGAACATACCAATCAACTTCAACAAAACAAGAAAAGGAGTAAATATGTCAAAAGACGATGTAATAGAAGTAGAGGGCAAAGTTGTGGAGGTCCTGCGCAACGGAAACTTTGTCGTAGAACTTGCCAACAACCACAAAATCACGGCTTATATAGGTGGCAAGCTACGTGTTAATTATATCAGGATAATGAAAGGCGACAGCGTCAAGGTAGAGATGAGTCCATACGACTTGACAAAAGGCAGAATTATCTGGCGTAGCAAATAAAACAATTTTTAAAAAAATCAGGAGGACTGTTATGAAAGTCAAACCCAGTGTAAAACCCATGTGTGACAAATGTAAGGTTATCAAACGCAATGGCAGAGTTATGGTCATTTGCAGTAAATATCCAAAACACAAGCAAAGACAAGGTTAAAAATAATCCCTTGCAAGTTTTGCAAATCATTCCAAATTTATTGCAACGTTTGCAAGGCGTAAGCATAAAAAATTATTTAATTTTGAGTTAAGGAGAAAAATATGGCTCGTATTTCCGGTATAGAATTACCAAGAGAAAAACGCATTCAAATCGGTTTGACCTATATCTACGGTATCGGTTTGCCAACGGCGGACAAAATACTTGCGGAAACAGGTGTCAATCCGGATATCCGTGTAAAAGATTTGACGGATACAGACGTTACAAAACTGCGTGAATATATCGAACACAATCTTCAAGTAGAAGGTGATTTGCGTAGAGTAGTCCAACAAAACATCAAGAGAATGATTGAAGTTGGCAGTTATCGTGGTGTTCGCCACAGAAAAAATCTGCCGGTAAGAGGTCAGTCTTCAAAGCAAAACGCACGTACCCGTAAGGGCCCGAAACGTACTGTTTCTCGCTCAAAGAAGGCAGACAAATAAGGAGAAAGTAGATTATGGCAGGAAAGAAAGTAATAAGAAAAAGAAAGGATATGCGTCGTGTTGACGCAGGTCAAGTGCACGTACATGCATCTTTCAACAATACCATTATATCTATTACGGATATGAACGGAAACTTGCTCAGCGCATGTTCTTCTGGCGCGCTCGGATTTAAGGGTAGCAGAAAGAGCACCGCTTTTGCCGCTCAACAAGCAGCAGAAACTGCAGCAAAAGCAGCTAAAGACTATGGTCTCCGTACCGTAGAAGTTTATGTCAAAGGTCCTGGTCAAGGCAGAGAGTCGGCAATTAGAGCTATGCAGACTTGTGATTTGGAAGTAACGCTTATCAAAGACGTATCTCCAATTCCTCACAACGGATGTCGTCCGCCAAAACGTAGGAGAATTTAGTAAAGGAGAAGAATTATGGCAAAATACACAGCGGCAGATTGCCGTCTTTGCAGAAGAGAAAATCAAAAACTGTTTCTTAAAGGTGATAGATGCTATTCTCAAAAATGCGCTTTGACTCGTAGAGCAAAAATTCCAGGACAACAGTGGGCTGGTAGAAAAAAGATTACTGAGTACGGTTCACAGTTGAGAGAAAAGCAAAAGGCCAAGAGAATTTACGGTTTGCAGGAAAAACAATTCCACAAATATTATGAAGAGGCAGAACGTATCAAGGGTGTTACGGGCGCAAATATGCTCATTATGCTTGAAGAACGTCTCGATAACGTCGTTTATCGTATGGGTATCGGCGTGAGCCGTAGCCAAAGCCGTCAATTGGTCAATCACGGACATATAACCGTTAATGGCAAGACCGTTACTATTCCTTCTTACGCAGTAAGAGTAGGTGACGTTATCGCCGTTAAGGAAACTAAAGTAAACAATGCATTTTTCACTGAATTAAAAACAATGAAAAAACCGGCAAATCTCCCCAAGTGGTTGGATTTTGACATCACAACGTTGAGTGGCAAAATTCTTGCAAGACCACAAAGAGAGGACGTGGATCTCGCTATTGCGGAACACATGATTGTTGAGTTGTACTCCAAGTAATAATTTTTCAATCACAAATTTGTTTCCCCACCACCCCCTCAACTAAATATATATAAGGAGATTTTTCGATATGATGGAAATAGAAACCCCAAAAATCACCGTAGAAGAAAATGAAAACGGCTCCAGAATGAATATCGTTGTGGAACCGTTGGAAAGAGGTTTTGGCATCACTCTCGGCAACGCTATGCGTAGAGTTTTGTTGTCTTCCTTGCCGGGCGCAGCAATTGTCGGCATCAAAATCGACGGAGTTCAGCATGAGTTTTCTACCATTGAAGGCGTGACGGAAGACGTTGCGGAAATTATCCTCAACCTCAAAAACGTTACTCTCAAAACCATGAATGACGAGGATAGTTTCAGAAAAACCATCACTCTCAACAAGGTTGGTCCTTGTGAAGTTTTTGCGGGCGACATAACGACTGACGCCGAAGTGGAAGTACTCAATCCCGATCTCTATTTGTGCGCTATAGCCGAAGGCGGTAGTATCAATTGCGAGCTTACCGTCGGTAGAGGCAGAGGATACGTTTCGGCCGAAAAAAATAAGGAAGTTAATAAGGAACTTAAGCTTAATTATCCGATTGGCTATATCCCTATCGACAGTATTTATTCGCCTGTCAAAAAGGTAAACTACAACGTAGAGGCTGCCCGTGTCGGTCAAAGTATCGGCTTTGACAAGCTTACGATGGAAGTGGAAACCAACGGCGCATTTACAGGTAGAGAAATCGTTTCGCTTGCAGGCAAAATTCTTTCGGAACATATTCAGATGTTTGTAAAACTTTCTGAATTTGGTGATCGTGATTATATGGTCAATAGACAAGAAGACCAGCAACAAATGATTCTCGAAAAGAGTATAGACGATATGGATTTGTCCGTACGCAGTTACAACTGCTTGAAACGCGCAAACATCCAAACAATCGGCGACCTTACTCGTAGAACAATGGAGGACATGCTCAAGGTTCGCAACCTCGGCAAAAAGTCCTTGGACGAAATCATTGCAAGACTCGATTCGTTCGGTCTTGGATTGAAAATTAAAGAAGATTAACACAGGAGGATACCACAATGAACAAGAAATTGGGTAGAGCAACAGATCAAAGACTCGCTTTGTTAAAAAATCAGGTATCATACCTTTTGTGGAATGGCAAAATAGAGACAACATACGCTCGCGCAAAGGCTATTCAAAAGTTGGCTGACAAATATCTTACATTGGCGATAAACACTTATCAAGATGTACAAAAAGTCACAAAAACAAAAAAGGTAAATGGCGTTGACACTCAAGTAGAAGTGCTTAACGACGGTCCGGCAAAATTGAACGCAAGACGCAGACTTATGGCGCACCTTGCTGATTTGCAAGAAGTAAGAGGCGATAGAGAAAGCGCAACGGCTTACAAACTTCGTACCGCAGACGTAAAGCATCCTTTGATTGAAAAAATGTTTAACGAATACGCTCCCAAATTTGACAAGCGTGCTCAGGAAATCGGTCAAAGAGGCGGATATACGACTATTCACCGTTTGGCTATTCGTCGTGGCGACGCAGCGGAAATGGCTCTCATTGAAGTTTTGCCACTTTAATAAAATTTAATTTTTTAAAATAAAAAAAGTGTAACAATGCGCAAGTTGTTACGCTTTTTTTGTGTTTTGGCGGGGTGTTTTACGGGTGTCTTTTAAACAAAAAAAATTTGAAATAAAAAAATTAATTTCAGCAACGTTGACAAAATTTAAAAATGTGATAATCTATATATTAAGAGATTCTTCGGCTGCCGCCTCAGAATGACTTTGTTTTTGTCATACTGAACGGAGTGAAGTATCTCGAGATTCTTCGATAGTCCGTTTTTGGGCAACTCTCAAAATGACAAGAGTGCTTTATGTTGATGAAATTGGCACAAAAGGTATATTTTTGGCGTATAAGTAAATAAATTAGTATAAAAATGGATAACAAAAAAAAGGAATTTATAAAAAAACTGATTATTTCTGGCTTGGTGGTAGTGCTTGCCGTAGCGTTGCTGTATTTGGCAATGCACCTTTTGGGATGGACGGATCTCACTCGGGAAGAAATTCAAGAGGTTGTTTCTTCGTCAGGGGCGCTTGCGCCGTTGGTGTTTATTTTGCTTAGTTTTTTGCAAGTGACGTTTGTGCCTATACCCGGTTCCATAACCATACTTGCAGGAAACTATATCTTTGGTTTTTGGCCTGCCTTTTTTTATTCTTATATTGGGATGTTGGCAGGGGCAATGTTTGCTTTTGCGTTGGGCAAGTTGCTTGGCAGAAAGTTTGTAAACTGGCTTGCGGGCGACAAGGACAAAGTGGACGAGTGGATAAAAAAGCTCAAGGGGCGCGAAAAAATATTGTTGTTTTTTATGTTTTTGTTGCCACTTTTCCCTGACGATTTGTTGTGTGCCATTGCAGGGTTGTGCCCTATGAGTTGGCTGTACTTTTTTAATATGCAGTTGATTACGAGAGCAACTTCTGTTTTGGGTACGCAATTGTTTATGTCTGGAGACGTAATACCCTTTAGAGGATGGGGAATAGTAGTTTTGGCGATAGTGGGAGTAATTTTACTCGTTGCCTTTATCGTGTGCTTTAAGTATTCGGAACAAATCAACAATTGGGTGGACAAAACGATAAACAAAATTTTGCGAAAAAAAGACGACAACGACTCTAAAACACAATAAAAAGTTATATAATAAAAAAGCGTGGCAATATGCTACGCTTTTTTGTGTAAAGAAACCCCAAGGCTCGTATTGACCTTGGGGTTTGGTTTAATTATTCAACAACTGCAATTGCTTCGATTTCTACCAAAACGTTTTTGGGGAGAGTTTTTACTGCAACGCAACTGCGCGCGGGTTTGTTGACGAAATACTTTGCGTAAACTTCGTTAAACTTTGCAAAGTCTGCCATATCAGCCAAAAAACAAGTGGTTTTTATTACTTTGTTAAAGTCCGTGCCTGCTTCGGCAAGAATTGCGCCTACGTTTTTGCAGGATTGTTCCGTTTGAGCTTCGATAGTGGTAGCTTCTACCGCGCCGGTAGCTGGGTTAATGGGGATTTGTCCGCTAGTGTATACCAAATTGTTGATTACGATAGCTTGACTGTACGGTCCGATTGCGCTCGGGGCGTTTGGCGTGCTGATTGTTTTCATAATAAATCTCCTTTTGTTTAAGTTTTTGTATTAATTTTGTTCAATAATATCAAATCCGTGTTTATGCATACTGTTTTTGATAGTATTGATATGGTCAAAGTCTTTAGTTTCTATTTCTACGGTGATATTACAAACGTTAAAGTTGGCAAAGCCTGTGCGTTCGTGATAAGCGGAAATAAGATTTGCGCCGTTTTCGCCAAGTATGCGAGTAACTTCGGCAAATTGACCGGGTTTGTCTTGAACTTGCATGGTGAGCGTTACGCGTCTACCGCTGTTTATCAAACCGCGCGCGATTACTCTGTTGAGTTTGTTGACGTCGATATTTCCGCCACTGACGAGACAGCAAACTTTTTTGTTTTTGAAAGGCAGTTTGTTAGACAGCGTTGCGGCAACGGAGACGGCTCCTGCGCCTTCCGCAACCATTTTTTTGCGTTCCATAAGCATAAGTATTGCCGTGGCTATTTCGTCCTCGGAGACGGTAAACATGCCGTCTACGTACTTTTTGCAAATTTCATAGGTCAACTCGCCCGGTTGTTTGACGGCGATACCGTCGGCAACGGTGTTTACCCCCGGCAAAGTGATGCGTTTGCCTTGAGTTATGCTTTCGACCATACTTGGCGCGCCTTCCGCCTGAACCCCGTACACTTTGATTTTGGATTTAAGTTGTTTTATGGCGTAAGCAATACCGCTAATGAGTCCGCCACCGCCAACGGGTACGACTATTGCGTCAACGTCGGGCATTTGATCCAAAATTTCTAACGCGATAGTGCCTTGACCGGCAATAACGTCCTCGTCGTCAAAAGGGTGGATCAGGGTGTAACCGTATTTTTCCTTAAGTTCTAACGCTTTTTGAAAGGCGTCGTCGTAAACGCCTTTTACCATTACGACTTCTGCGCCGTAACCTTTGGTTGCGACTACTTTGCTGATGGGCGCGCCTTCGGGTAGACAAATAATACTTTTTATTCCGCTTTTTGTGGCGGCGAGAGCTACGCCTTGGGCGTGATTGCCTGCGCTACAAGCAATAACCCCGCGTTTTTTTTCTTCTGCCGAAAGTTGGCTGATTTTGTAATAAGCTCCGCGCAGTTTAAAACTACCCGTGTTTTGTAAATTTTCCGTTTTTAAATAAATATGATTGTTGCAAAAAATTTTGCTTGCACGCAAAACGTCCGTTTCTACTACAGCTTCCTTAAGAACTTCTCTTGCGTGAAAAATTTTTTCAATAGTCAACAATGACGTTCCCTCCTATATGGATTAGGTCTATTATTTACCTTATATTAATTTATTCCGTGATTTGCGGATAATGCAAAGGGGAAAGTTTAAAGATTAAATATAATACGTTGATATTATTTTAAACTATTTTTGTTTTTTGTCAATCGTAAAAAGATGTTTTGCTTAAAAATATTAAAAATAACAATAAAATTGTCGGGGTATTTGTTGGGGTTTAAACTGATTAATTTGTTAAACTCGACTTTTGGTAAATTGAGTTTTGTTTTAAAATCTCAAAACTGCTTGATAAATCTTTAATATAGTGTTATAATAAATATGTCACACAAATTAAATAGCATGATATTGGGATAATCCTTTATATTTTTTAAAGGAATATTTTTACTTATCGTGATGAATCATTGAGTTTGATAAAATGCAAATTCCACTTGATTTATGACGATAGGTTATCCTATGGCTATTTTGAGATTTGTGTGACAACAACGGAGTTTGCGTTTTTAGTGCGTTAACTTCGGTTGGCGCACTTTTTTATTTTAGGAGTTTTTATGAAAAAGAAATTTACAAATGAAGAAATAGGACAAATTATGGGCAAAATAGCAGACAAAGTTCGTAGGGATATGGACTATGATTTTAGGGTTGCGCAAAGTCAAATGTGGATTGCGGAAAAAGATTTGGTCAACACTTTAGATGAAAAACAAAAAGATTTGTACGACGATTTTTGTAAAAAAAGAGATGATTTTTATAGTATTGCAGGAGAGATTTATCAAAGGAAATTTTAATTGTAAATAAGGTATAGCGCGCTAAACTCACGACGGCAAAAGTTTTGTGTGTATAAGGCAAAGTCAAAAGATAACGAAATTTTTTTCGTTATCTTTTATTAATCTGTCAACAAACGTTAATACTAAAGAGATTATAATATAAAATTATATAAATTAGAGGGTTTTTATGAAAAGACAAGATTTCAAAAAGTTGCGTATAACGATAGGTATTTTGCTTTTGCTGTGTTTTAGTGTGTGCTTTAGCGCTTGCTCGACGTTTGGCAAAGGAAAGTCCGCTTATGAAATTGCGGTTGAAAACGGCTTTGTGGGGACGGAAGTGGATTGGTTAAACAGCCTTAAAGGCGAAGACGCGCAAAAAACGGACATAGAAGATATTTACCTCTCTGCCAAAAACAATGGTTTTAAAGGCGAATTTTTGGATTTTTTGAAGGAATATCTTGCTTTTGAAGATTCTTCCGACCTTGTTTATGCGTCAAACAAAGCCTTGCGGTCGGTTGTTGCCGTGGTGGCAAAACATACGGGTACGCAAATTACCTATATTCCTTTTGTCGGTTATCAGGAAGAAAAAGTCGAATTTAGTTCTTCTGGGAGCGGAGTTATACTATCTCTTGACAAAAACAAAGGCGACGCGTATATCGTGACTAATTACCACGTCGTATATAGTAGTAATAGCGATACTTCCGACAAAATAAGCGACGACGTAACGGTAAGTATTTATGGGCAATCTGCCGAAAATATTATTTCTGCTCAATACGTTGGTGGGAGTATGAATTACGACATTGCCGTGCTAAAAGTTACAAATAGTCTCGTGTTGTCTTTAAGCGATTGCGTGGAGGCGGAAGTAGCCGACAGCAACGACCTTGTAGTAGGGCAAGGCGTGGTTGCAGTTGGAAACGCCGAGGGGCTTGGAATATCCGTTACTAAAGGTATTGTAAGCGTTCCCAGCGAATACATTGCAATGACGGCTTCCGACGGGCGTACGGCAATAGAGTTGAGAGTGGCGCGTATAGACGCGGGAATAAACGCCGGCAACAGCGGTGGAGGATTGTTTGACCAAAACGGCAAGCTTATCGGCGTAGTAAACGCAAAAATGGTGGATGAGGAGATCGAAGCAATGGGCTACGCTATACCCTCTTCCGTTGCAATTGCGGTTGCAAATCAGATAATTTTAAACGGAAGTGTAAAAATTTGCGATATAGGTATTTCTTACGAAGGTACAAACGCTTTTGCAAGTTTTAATACGGATTTGCAGGTTTATGAAACCAAAGAGTCCGTAACGGTTACCGAAGTGACTTTTGGCGGACCGTCGAGCCTAAAAATAAAAAAGAACGACGTAATTACGGCTATTGGTTTTTTGGGCGGACAATTGCAAGAATTAAATCACGCGTATCAATTGACGGACTTTTTGCTAAATTGCAAAGCAGGGGATACCTTGGTGGTCGTTTTGACGAGAGCCGACGAGCAACTTGAAGTTAAAATTTCTGTGGGCGCAGGGGATATGAAAACAGTTGCTTAATTTTGACAAAAATAAAGTAATGAATATTCCGTATATTTTTTGAAGGTATTGAGCAAACTAAAACTACATTCTTTAAACGGAGGTAGTTTTGATGAAGAATATCGTTAAGACTGGCGAAAAGCCAGGTAAGGGAACTTACTCTTGCACAAATTGCGGTACGGACGTTTCACTTGGTTCAAGTGACAAATGCCCGCCTTGCCCTAAGTGCAACAACAGCGAGTTTAAAAAATGCAACGGCTAAAATAAGCCTACAAAAAACCTTTCCTTTGGGAGGGTTTTTTGTATTTTGGCGCAAAAAAAAGGTTTTGTTTTTTGTATACAATTATAAAAAATACTGAACTTTATTCATAAAAAATTTTGGGGAATAAATTAGTTTTTTGATTGACTTTAAATTATTTTGTGTTAATATAATAGTTGGTAGAAGTTGGGGCTTTTGTAAATTTTAGACAAAAATTTGCAAAAAACCGCTTTACAAAAATAATATTAAAAGGGACACAAAAATGAAAAAAGTTGCTTTTACAGAAACAGTTTTGAGAGACGCCAACCAATCCTTGATGGCTACACGTCTCCCTTACGATCAGTTTGAAGGTGTTTTAGCCGATATGAACAAGGCGGGATATTATTCTGTCGAATGTTGGGGTGGCGCTACTTTTGACTCATGTCTTCGCTTTTTGAAGGAAGATCCTTGGCAAAGGTTGCGTAATATCCGCAAGGCTATGCCTAATACAAAATTACAGATGTTGTTGCGCGGACAAAACCTTTTGGGTTACAAGCACTATCCCGACGACGTTGTAAAAATGTTTGTTAAAAAGAGTATAGAAAACGGTATTGACATTATTCGTATTTTTGACGCTCTCAACGATACGCGTAACGTAAAGGTTGCCGTGGAAGAAACCGTCAAAAACGGCGCAATAGCAAGCGGCGCAATAAGCTACACCACAAGCCCCGTACATACTCTCAAAAATTTCGTCACTATTGCAGACGAATTTAAGCGTATGGGAGCTTCTACGATTTGTATTAAAGATATGGCGGGCGTTATGGGTCCGCAGGAAGCGTACGACCTTACGAAGGCGTTGAAGGAACAAGTTGGTTTGCCCGTAATTTTGCATACTCACTGCACGACGGGTTTGGCTTATACGACCTATCTCAAGGGTATTGAAGCAGGCGCAGACGTTATTGATACGGCAACAAGCGCGTTTAGCGGTGGCACGAGCCAACCCGCAACGGAAACTTTGGCGTATTTGTTGAAGCAACTCGGCTATGACGTGGACGTAAACTTTGACCAACTCAAGAAAGTAAACGATTACTTTAAGCCTATCCGCGACAAGTACGTAGCAGACGGTATTATTATGCCACGCGCATTGGCAACAGATACGGACGCGCTTACTTATAAAGTTCCCGGTGGTATGCTTTCTAACCTTTTCAGTCAATTAAAGCAACTTAACGCTCTCGACCGTTTGGACGAAGTATTGGCAGAGGTTCCGGAGGTGCGCAAAGACTTGGGTTATCCGCCGTTGGTTACGCCAATGAGTCAAATGGTGGGCGTACAAGCGACGCAAAACGTTCTCAAGGGACGTTATGAGACGATAGGTAAGGAAGTAAAGGCTTATTTGCACGGCGAATACGGCAAAGCGCCTGGCGAAGTCGACCAACAAATCCTCAAAAAGGCTCTCGGCGATACGGAAATAATCACTTGCCGTTATGCAGACTTGCTTAAACCGCAATTTGAAGAAACAAAAGCCAAGCTCGGCGATATGGCAAGATGTGACGAAGACGTTTTGAGTTATATTGCTTTTCCGCAGGTTGCTGAAACTTTCTTTGCAGAAAGAAAGGAAGCAGAAGAAAGAAAAGTTTCCTACGCTATTGAACAAATAGAAGGATAACGGAGGAAAGTTAATGACAAATTTATTGTTGCAAAATTCAGGTGGTATCAACTTTGGTGATACAATGTTGGTATTCGTTATTGGATTTGTGCTGATTATGGTGGTTCTCGCCTTATTGATAGGAGTTATTTATCTTATGAGATGGATTTTAAAGATGTTTCAACCAATGTCAAAGCTTAAAGCTGCGGCAACTGCTACGGAAGCTGTCGCAAAGGAAAAAAAGCCCGTTGCGCTTGCAAAGGGTAGTTGTGGTGAACTTTGTCTCAACAACGTAAGTGAAAAAGACGCGGCAATGGTGATGGCAATAGTTGCTGATCAATTGCAAACACCATTAAATCAATTAAGATTTAAAAGTATTAAACAAATAGGAGAAGACAAATGAAATATAAGGTCAAACTCAACAAAAAAATATTTGAAGTAGAAGTTGAAAAAGGAGAGGCCATTCTTTTGGCTGAATATTCTGCTATTGACGCACAACCTGCTCCCGTAGCGCCGGTGGCGACAGCTGCAGCTCCCGTAGCTACTCCTGTGGCTACTCCCGTTGCGTCTCCCGCAAGCGGTGGAGCAAACACCGTTTCTAGCCCGTTGCCCGGTACCGTCGTAGACGTTAAAATTTCTGTAGGTCAAGCCGTTAAAAAGGGTGACGTAGTAGTAGTGTTGGAAGCTATGAAGATGGAAAATGAAATCAACGCATCCAAAGACGGCAAAATTACCAACGTTTACGTTTCAAAAGGCTCCAAGGTAGAACAAGGTTCTCCGTTGTTTGATATAGAATAAAGGAGCGCAAAAATGGATATTTTAAGTTCTCTCGTGGGCCTTTGGGAAGAGAGCGGTTTTTATTCTCTGTTTGTGGGGGACGGCTGGCAAAATCTCATTATGATTTTGGTTGCCTGTTTGTTGCTCTTTTTGGGTATTGCCAAAAAGTTTGAACCGTTGCTTCTCGTTGGTATTGCTTTTGGTATGTTGTTGACAAACTTGCCGAATAGCGCCGTTTATACTCCCGAGTTTTGGGTAGGGGATCAAGCCGTTGCAAACGGCGTCGATTATGGCGAAGTTTTGCGTCACGGCGGATTAATTGATATTTTGTACATAGGCGTAAAAACCGGTGTTTATCCTTCGTTGATATTTATTGGTGTTGGAGCAATGACGGACTTTGGTCCAATGCTTTCAAGACCGAGTAGTCTTTTGTTGGGCGCAGCGGCGCAATTGGGTATTTATATTGCCTTTATCGGCGCTGTTACGCTTTGTGGGTTTGACGTAAAATTGGCGGCTTCTATTGGTATTATCGGTGGGGCGGATGGTCCGACGGCTATTTGGCTGACGAAGACGCTTGCGCCGGAATATCTCGGTTCTATCGCTATTGCAGCGTACTCTTATATGGCGCTTATTCCTATGATTCAACCGCCAATAATTAGGATGTTGACCACCAAAAAGGAACGACTCATTAGGATGGAAAGTCCCAAAAACGTTTCAAAGGCAACAAAGATTGTTTTCCCCATCGTGGTTACTATATTTGTAGTGTTGGTATTGCCTTCCGTTGCGGGTTTGCTCGGATGCTTGATGTTTGGCAATTTGCTTAAGGAATGTGGTGTGACGGAAAGATTGAGCGATACGGCGCAAAACGCGTTGATGAATATTGTGACGCTCTTCCTTGGTATTTCCGTAGGAGCGACGGCAACGGCGGCTAACTTCCTCAAGTTGGAAACCTTGATGATTGTTGGTTTGGGCTTGGTTGCTTTCTGCTTCTCAACTGCGGGTGGCGTTTTGTTTGGCAAATTTATGTGCTGGATAACCAAGGGCAAGATCAATCCTATGATCGGCGCGGCAGGTGTGTCCGCTGTGCCTATGGCGGCAAGAGTTGTGCATAACGAAGGTCGCAAGTACGACCTCGACAATCACCTTTTGATGCACGCTATGGCTCCAAACGTGGCAGGTGTAATAGGTAGTTCTGTTGCTGCAGGATTATTTATGTCGCTGTTTGGTTGATAAACTAAATATTAAATTTAAAAATCCGTACGTTGTAAGCGTGCGGATTTTTGTGCAATTTGGCGAAATAAGCGTGTGGCTGTAGGTCGGAGTGGGATAAAAAAGATTATGAAAAGTTTTTTGCAAATAATTATTAAAAAACTTTTGACTAATGACAAGGTTTATGTTATAATGCTTTAGCAGTTTGAACCAAAACTGTATAATATTTTATCTTAACTTTGAGCGTGGAGAAGTACCCAAGTGGCTCAAGGGGCTCCCCTGCTAAGGGAGTAGTACGCATAGAACGTGTAGCATGGGTTCAAATCCCATCTTCTCCGCCACAGGCGCTACGCCAAGTAGTCGCAACCCAAAAAAGACTTGCTTTGTTGCAGGTCTTTTTTGCATTGCTCCCCAAAGGCTCGCGCCTTGTGAGGTACAAAGGTGAGATAGTCAAACGTTTTAGTGACGCTACACTACGTTTCGCTATCCGTCGCTTGCGCTCCTTACAAATCCCATCTTCTCCGCCAAGAGCGATTCTATTTGAACCCAAATAGAGTCGCTTTTTCTATCACCATATTAAAATATATTTTCGTTAAAGGCAATGCAGGGATAATCTTTAATTTTGAACGTCCTAAAGCCGAAAATACGCGTTGGGCGACACAACCAAGAGATGAATATGATGACTTTATAAAAAGATAAAAATTTTATTTTTTCGCTTTATTACATTGTTATAATTCGCACGATTGATTTTTTTACTAATTTATGTTAAAATATTACGAAAAATATCCTTTATATAAAATTGAGATTAATGATGGAAGAAAAAACTATTTGTAAAACAATTAATATTAAATTACAATGGACAAACGAAAACTATATTCAAGATAATTTACACAACAATAAAAACAGAAAAAGCGAAATATCTATTCTTCAAAACAAACATATTATGGTAGCAACGCGTGGTGCATTTAGAGATTGCGAACGAGGAATATTTTATGTTGTTGATGATGAGAATCGTTGTCTTGGTTATTTGCCAAAATCTTTAGAAGAAAAGTTTGATGAAGAAACCCTTTGTAATGCAACAGGTTCAGTTTATAAAATTTTTAAACAAGATGGCTTTTCAAAATATAGTTGTTTTATATCATTAGATGTTCCTGTTATTGAAGAACTTGAATATAATATGCACTATGAAGATAATTTAATTAATAAAAAAGTTCCTTTTTTAGAAAAAGTTGTTTTTTTAGATTATCAAATCGCCAACAGCCAAAATGAATTGTGCAGAATTAGCGCTATAATTACAGAAAACGGAAAAATTAAAAATATAATTGATGAGTTAATTAAGCCTATAAATAGTTTTGATTACACTTTTTCTCTTATTGAAGAACAAAAAGTTTCAGAAAAAGATGTTTACAATAAATCAAATTTAAAGTTAGTATGGAAAAAGTTTTTTAATTTTAATACGGACGAATATTGTTTTATACTACATAATGCTACTCCAAAATTACAAAATCTTCTGGGTAATTTAGCCAATTACGGAATAAAACCAGCCAAGCCTATTAAATATATTAGCGAAGGCGACCATTTTTCATTTATTGATATTTATAAATTATCACAAGAGTATTATAGTGACATTTATGACTTCTCTCAAAAAGGATTATCATCATATTTTGGCATCCAACACAATGGTGAATATGATTCAATGCAAAATGTTGTAAATTGTCTAAAAATATTTTGTTGCATACTAAAAAATTGTTATATAGACATAAACTACCAGCGTCAAGACTTATCGTTCTACGAAAATTATTTCAAGAAATTAACAACAACCCCTTATCACGCAATTTATCCAAATAAAGAATTTAATATAGAAGATATTTCTTTTGAAACAGATATAAATAGTATTCAAACTCTTTCAGATAAGACTATTTGCGTTACTGGAGAGTTTAAAAGATATCCTAATAATATAGAAATACCTTTTTATCATGGAATTAATGTAAAAAGGGTGTCCAATAAAATAACAAAATCAGTTGATATTCTTGTTGTTGGGGAAAATTTTAGTAAAACCATTTTACAACAGGCAAATGATTATAAAAAAATAAAAATAATTAATGAAGATTTGTTTTATCAATTAATTGATATAGAATATGATGCCGAAACTCTTAAAAAAGAAAAATTTAAATTAAATCTTAATACATTAATTAATGGATTGCCTAAATACAATTTAACATATAAGAAACCTATTCAAATGAATTTCACAAAAGAGATTTTATCAAATTTTACAATAAATCAACTTTCAAAATCATTGAATAATTATGTTATAATTCATATAGCAACAACAGGACTAAGCGATGATGATGAAATTATTGAATTATGCGCCATAAAATACAATAATGATTTACCAATACAAAAATTTCAAACTTATGTTAAGCCCAAATTAAAAACAATAGAAATGTCGGAAAAGTATAACGGCATAAATTTTGACATGCTTCACGATGCGCCGAATATAGAAGATATTATAGAAGATTTCTTAAGTTTTGTAGCAAATAATGATATCGTAGGTTACAATACTCAATTTATTATAAAGTTCCTTAATAAAAATGGTTTTCATAAATTGTTTTCAACTAATACGAACATTTATGATGTTTTATTAAATATTAAAGAACTGCACAGATATACTTTCCCTAAATTAGATTTGACAACTATATGTAATTACTACAGTATTTATTTTGACAATAATACTATATCAAAATGCTTTGCAATAGGATTATTACTAAATTCTATAACTGAATAATCAAATATATAATAAGTCAAAAGGATTTATTGTTTAATATAGTTAGTAAAGAATAGCCTAAACAAACTCATTTGTTTAGGCTATTCTTTTAATAATAAGATCACTAAAGTCAATACTATATGACGTAATTATTAACGTGATACTTCGGTATCATTATTTTTTTATATAATAATAGATGTCAATTATTGACAAATGTTTGTGATAAAATATTTTATATTGACTATATAAAATTGGCAGTCTACTGACATGGTATATGATGTATAATATAAAAAATCAAATAGTAAAAAAGATGTCCCTTTGAGGACATGGTTTTTATGATATAATAAAATAAAAGGAGGTGAAAGTAATGCAAGAAACAACGTATAAAACTATATGCAAGTATTTTTTAGAGAACGGCAATAATAATATTAAAGATAGCGACAAAGAATTGATTAAAACTGCTATTGATGAAAGCAAAAGTATTAGCGAAATTGTTTACACTTCTTTAATGTCAGTTATATTCTTTGGCTAATTGATAGTTAAATTTGTTCTAAAAAAGTTCAAACGCTATCACCACTTTTCCGCCACAGGCGCTACGCCAAGTAGTCGCAACCCAAAAAAGACTTGCTTTGTTGCAGGTCTTTTTTGTATTGCTCCCCAAAGGCTCGCGCCTTGTGAGTACAAAGGTGAGATAGTCAAACGTTTTAGTGACGCTACACTACGTTTCGCTATCCGTCGCTTGCGCTCCTTACAAATGAAAAGGAAAATTATATTTTGGGTTATTTTTATAGCAATTTTCATAAAGACGTATTATAATAGTTAAGCAGTTGCAATAGGGTTTAAGTGAAAGCGCAACAAAAAAACACAAAGGTCAGATTTTTATGAGTATTGAAAGGGTAAGAGAATATTTCAAAAGTTTTGGTATGGAGGAGCAGGTCTTGGAGCTAAAAGGCTCCAGCGCTACGGTGGAGTTGGCGGCGGAGGCTCTTGGATGCAAGAGGGAACGAATAGCCAAAACAATGTCCTTTATGGCGTCAAACGAGCCTATTCTAATAGTCACGGCGGGCGACGTAAAGATAGATAACGCAAAGTACAAAGCTTTTTTTGGAGTTAAAGCAAAAATGCTGACGGCGCAAGAAGTAGACTTTCTTATTGGGCACAGCGTAGGAGGAGTATGTCCTTTTGCATTAAAGGAGGGCGTAAAGGTGTATTTGGACGAGTCTCTCAAGCGTTTTGAAACGGTTTTTCCCGCTTGCGGTAGCGCAAATAGCGCGATAGAGTTGACCATTGCCCAGTTGGAAAAATATTCAAACTTTTTGTGTTGGATTGACGTTTGCAAACCTTGCAATCAGTAAAAATTTTTAGGGCTAAAAAAGACTTGCTTGTTTGCAAGTCTTTTTTGTTGCGGTATATTAAGTTTTTGGTTTATTTTAATAATAAAAGTAAGGTTATTGCTAATATTTTGAGTTGTGTCAATTAATTAAATTTTTTTAAGTATTTTTCATTATTACCGATTCGATATTATCCGCCAAAGATTCCGCTGCGTCACAGCAAGATTCAAATATTTTATAAATATCGCGCCACTCGATAACTTCTCTCGTTGAGCAATCTTCTTTAGAAAGACGGCGCATAGCGTTGCTATAAAGCTTGTCGCCCTTTTCTTCCAAATCGTTTAAGATAATTACGTATTCCTTAAGTTTGGTGGACTTTTTAAAGTTGCGGAATTCCGTCAGCATTTTTTCGACGTTTTCGCAACATTCTATAATAAGGTCGGCAAAAGGCATAACGTCGTCGCGCAAAGATTTTATATCAGCCATATAGAAGAAAGCAATTATATTTTCCACGCTGTCGGTGATATTGTCCGTGATGTGAGACAATCTGAATAAATCGTCGCGGTCGATAGGGGGCAAAAACTCCTTTACGAGAGCAGTTGTAAGTAAGTGCTTTTCGCTGTCGCATTTATGCTCTAAGTCGTGCATGTGCGCGTAATTTTCTTCTATTTTGTCGTGTTTAAAATCGCTGAAAATTGTTTTAAGATATTTTGCTTCTTCCAGAGCAAATTGAGACATTTTGACGAGAGAATCAAAATAGTCAAAGCCTTTCTTTTTTTCTTTCATATTTTACGCTCCTTTGTATATTTATTAAAGGGTTTTAAAAAACCAATAAAAATATCTTTGTCATAATAAAACTGATTATTCCGCACCCGGGGAAGGTAAGTAACCAAGTAAACACCATTTCTCTTGCAACTCCCCAATTGACGGAACGCACTCTTTTTGCCGCGCCAACGCCCATTATTGCGGTAGTTTTTGCGTGAGTGGTAGATACGGGGAGTCCCGTCAAAGAACAAGTCAGCAATGCAATGGTTGCGGCAATATCTGCCGAAAACCCTTGATACTTTTCCAGCTTTACCATATCCATACCGACGGATTTGATAATTTTCATACCCCCGATAGAAGTGCCGAGAGCCATAATTACGGAACACAAAATCATAAGCCACGGAGTTGCTACAAATTCCGTAGTGATTTGTCCTTGCGAAAGGGTGATACCCAACAAAAATACGCCGATAAACTTTTGTCCATCCTGCGCGCCGTGCATAAAAGCCATACCTGCCGCCGCAACTACTTGACCTTTTGCAAAAAAGGAATTAGCTTTGCTGTAAGTCACTCGCTTAAAGGTTGTTTGTATTATTTTTACAACAAGGTAGCCGAGTATAAACCCAAAAACAAGTGAAAATACAAGTCCAAACAAAACCTTGCCCCATTGCGCGCCGTTTATGCCTGCAAAACTGTTGTATATTGCAATAGAAGAACCCGTAAGACCTGCCACGAGAGCGTGGCTTTCGCTAGTAGGTATGCCAAACGCCCAAGCAAGTACTGCCCATACGACGATGGCAAACATTGCCGCCGACAGTGCAACCGACGCCGCGCGCGTATCGTTGCCAAAGGATACGATATTAAAAATTGTTTCCGCAACCTTTGGTGAAAGCATTGTCATAATTAATACACCCAAAAAGTTGAAAACCGCAGCCATAAGAATAGCTTGTTTGGGACGCAGTGATTTTGTAGCGACACAGGTTGCAATAGCGTTTGGCGCGTCCGTCCAACCGTTTACCAAAATGACGCCCAACGTAAGCAAAACGGTAATCCAAAGAGTGGGTGTATTCCACAGTAATTCAAAAAAAGTAGAAAGAGCCATAATTTTTTCCCTTTGTATATTTTTCTTAACAATATTTTAACACATATCATCACGTCAAGTCAATTGTTGATGACTTATTTTAAGCGCTATAACTTAAAGAGCGTAGCAACAACTACGCTCTTTAAGTAATAATTAAAACTAATACGTAAATACTATTTTTTGTTCGGAGTAGATTGAGATATTGTGATTTGCGTAATAGGAATATTAATATCGTTTTTGTCAAACAAAAGTTTAAGTTCACGGTTGATGTCGCGTTGCGTTTGATAAATATCTTCTTCCTTGCAACCTGCAATAAACAGCAAGTCAACGCTTGAAGTATTGAGAGCAGTTACTCCCTTGTAACAAAGTCCGTCTACTATAGTGGGTATCTTTTTGTTTATATTCGCTAAATTTTCGTTTATTATTGCCTCCACTCTTTCGAGATTTTCGCCGTATTCTATACGGATGGTGCAGGTGGCAAGAGACAGTTCCTTGGTTTGGTTAATGACTGTTACGACGTTGCTGTTGTTAATTACTTTAACGTTTCCGCCCGCGTCAATAAGTTTTGTGGTGCGGATACCGATTTCGCTTACCGTACCGCGCCAACCGTCGATAACCACTATATCGCCCACTTCGTACGCGCCTTCAAATACGATAAACACGCCCGCAATGATGTCGGCAATAAGGCTTTGCGCGCCAAGACCAATAACAAGTCCTAAGATACCTGCGCTGGCAATAAGAGTTTCCGTATCGACTCCCCAAGCGCCAAGTACGAGCAAAATGGCAATTATAGCAATGAGATATTTAATAAAGCTGTCAAATAATTTGGAAATAGTAATTCCTCGTTTGGTTTTTGCAAGACTTTTTGACGCAATAAAACGCAATATCTTTTGAATAATAATGGTCAGCGTAATTATTTGAACGGTTTTGAGAATTTTAGGTATTGCTTGCCAAAGCGTATTTAGCGTAACGTTGTCGGTGGGCGCGCTGTTAAAAATCGAGTCTTCGCCAAAAATGCGAGAGGAAAAAACGTAAGTAGCAATCGTGCCTAAAAATATCAGTATAAATAAAAAAAGTTTTAAGGTCCTAGATTTTTTTGTTTTGTCGGTATTGTTTTGAATTTGCGCCATGGTGAATTTCTCCTTTTTTTGTTAGATTTTAATATTCGTGTTATTCCGTCTTTGTTCGGACGGTTTGAGAGGCAATAGTAGAACCGTTGTATTTGATTTCGACCTTATACTCCATATTTGGTTTTAGACCGATTACTTCTCCGACAAAGCCGTTTTCACCTACTTCTTCTGTAGAAACGAAATCTGTTTTATCTACGAAGTAATTGGATACAACAACGGAAAAATCTTTAAAATTTTCCATCTCGGAAGTTTCAACGTAATAAACCACGCCGTACTGGGTAGTGTCCAACTCCACGAAAGACGCCGTAGGTAGATTGGCGGTTGTTGGCAGTAAAGAAAAAGAGCCTACCGCGCCGATGGTCACTGCAAGCGTTGCAAATACGCCCGTCAAAGTTTTTGCTACTGTTTGCGCTTTTGAGCCGAGAGTATGGTCGTTTATTTCTTTGGGGGAGTAGTTGCCGTCGGGACGAAAGACTTCGCTTACGTTGGAAATATCGTTGGTTGTAGTAATGTCGTTTTTCAATTAAAAAATCTCCCTATGTTCTTTTGATTACTTTACTAACTATAGCACTTGATTTAAGTTTTGTCAATTTGGCAGTCTAAAAAAAAGACTTGTCTCATAGAATAAAGAGAGGTAAAAAACAATGAAAAATATACTAAAAAAACGGTTGTGGTCGATTGGTTTGGCGGTGCTGATAGTTTGTTGTTGCATTGCTTGCTTTGCGGGCTGTTCTAACGGGGATTATATCGGCAAAACAGCCAAAAATCTAAGTACTTACGACATTGAGTGCGGATATGACGACGAAGCGCATTTGTTGTCTGCCATAATGAAGCTTGACTACGTCAACGATACGGGAAAAGAACTTACGGAGCTAAGATTTCATCTTTATCCAAACGCATATAGAGAGAACGCAAAAAATAAGCTTGTATCCGCTTCAAAAGCTACAAGTGCTTATCCCAACGGTTATGATTACGGCGAAATAACGATAGAATACGCAAAGCACGACGGTCAGGACGTGGCTTTTGAAATAGCTGGTGACGACAGTAATATTTTGGTTTTGCCTTTAGTACAACCTTTGGCTTGCGGTAAAAGAACTAATTTAGAAATTTCCTTTGAAACTCAGTTGGCAAATATATGGCATAGGCTTGGATACGGAGACAACACCGTCAACCTAAACAACTGGTTTCCGTTGCTTTGCAAATTTGACGCAGAGTCAGGCGAATGGTTGCAAGACGCGTACTGTTGCGTCGGCGATCCGTTTGTGTCGGATATTGCAAATTTTTGCGTAGCGCTCACCGTGGAGGAAGATTTTGTCGTAGCGTCCGGCGCGGACGTTATAGAGGCGCAACAAACTGCCGACGGTGGCGCGACGAGATATTTATTGCAAGCGTTGTCGGTAAGGGATTTTTCCATTGTTATGAGTAAAAATTTTAACGTTTTGGAGACGGAAGTTGACGGAATAAAGGTCAAATATTATTATTTTGACGACGCCAACGCCGAGCAAATTTTAGAGTTGTCAAAGCAAGCGATAGAGTTTTTTTGCGAAAGTTTTGGTAAATATCCCTACAAAACCTTGGCGGTAGTGCAAAGTGATTTTTGCGAGGGCGGTATGGAATATCCGCGTCTTGCTATGGTAACTTACGGACTGGAAGAAAATTTTTACAAAAAAGCCGTGGTGCATGAAATAGCGCATCAATGGTGGTGTTGTCTTGTCGGCAACGACCAAATAAGAAGCGCTTGGATGGACGAAGGGCTTGCCGAATATAGCACGTATTTATTTTTTGAAGAAAGGGACTTTGGCATAGATGCAAAAGCAGAAATGCGCGCAAGCAAACAGAGTTTGCATAACTTTTTGGAGATCACTAAAAATTATTTTAAGGAAACCGATACCAGTATCAATAGGAGTTTGACGGAATACCGCAACGAAACAGAATATGCTTATCTCAATTATACAAAAGCTATGATTATGTTTGACGATATGAGAGAGATGATGGGCAAAACAAAATTTTTGAAGGCGTTAAAAATTTATTTTAAGGATTTTAAACTAACGGTAGCAACTCCTACGGATTTGATAAACTGTTTTTCAGTTGCTTACGGCGCGGATATGAGCCAACTGTTTGAGACTTATATTATGGGCAAAGAAAAAACTATTGCAGAAAAATAAGTCCTTGCTTGTATCGTAAAAGATATGATAGTATTTATTTTAGACACTCAATCATTTTTAGATTGAGTGTCGTTTGTTTTTTGCTTAAAAAGCCAAAATAATAAATAATTTGCTACATTTACGCAAAAAAAGAAGAAAAAAAGTTTGTATTATTTCTTGCTTTTGTGTAAATAATATGATATTATATATACACGAGTATATGTTGCAATTAAGTTTGATTTGTTTATATCAAACTTGGCAATAATTCTTTTAAAAGGAGAAGGGCTTTGACGGGAAGCGACGCCGAAAACAAAAATCAACCTGTTAGTCAGGAGGAAACAAAAAAACAACCGCCGATTTTTGATGATGATTTCGGTCCCGACCACGTGTGGCAGGACGACGGTACTACGAGTTTTGCAGATATGGATTTGACGAGGCCCGCGCATCAGCAAAAGCGTACGAAAAAACAAGATCTTGACCTTACCAAAAAGGAAAGGCGCGCAGTATTAAGGGCGGCGTGGGCGCATTATTTACCAGCGCTGATTTGTTGTATTTGTGGGTTTACCGTGGCAATGTTGCTCATTATGCTTTGGCTTAATTGAATCAATCGCTATAAACTTAAAATTGATTGGCAAGTAATTGCAAAATTTAAATAAAAAATCACCAAAAAAGGAGATAACGTATGAAAAAAATATTGATTGTGGATGACGAGCAAGAAATAAGAGAAGTACTTAAAGAATATTTGGAATATAACGAAAACGATGGATTTGACGTTACTTGCGCTTCGGACGGGTTGGAGGCTGTAAAACTTTGCGAAACGGAGACTTACGACCTTATAGTAATGGATATAATGATGCCCAAAATGGACGGTATGTCTGCTTTGAGAGAAATTAGAAAGTCTCAAAATACGCCCGTTATCGTATTGTCTGCAAGAGATCAAGAATACGACAAACTGTTTTGTTTTGAAATGGGCGCTGACGACTACGTTACAAAGCCTTTTAGCCCAAAGGAAGTTATAGCAAGAATAAAAGCTATTTTAAACCGTTTTACAAGGACGGATTACAGAGACCGTGAAGTACGTACTTACGGTGGCTTGGTAATTGACTTTGAAGGTAGAAACGTATTGGTGGACAAGAAAAAAGTTGTTATGACGCCAAAAGAGTACGAAGTATTGTTCTTTCTCGTCAGAAACGAAGGCAAGGCAGTAAGTAGAGAAAAACTCTTGTCAAACGTATGGGGATTTGATTTTTACGGAGACGACAGAACGGTTGATACGCATATAAAGATGTTGCGTAGCAATCTCGGTCCGTATAGACACCATATCGTGACGTTGCGTGGTTTGGGATACAAATTCGAGTATGATAGACCGGACGACAGGAGATAAGAATAAATTATTAAACAAAACCGCCGTCAAACACGGCGGTATTTTGTCTAAAAAAATTTTTAATATAAACGGTATAAGATTTGGTATTTTGCTATATTTTATGTTGTTTTCGATATGTATTTTGGTCGTTATGTGGTTGTTTCAATTTGTATTTGCTCGGTCATACTACAATAATATGCGTCATCACGACGTGGAGAATATTTGCGATTCGACAATGCAAATGATTACCGACGACAATTATGACGTATTGGAAAGCGTTGCAAAAACAAACGGCTTTAATATGTACGTTTTTAACAGCAAATATTTTCAATGTTTGCAGGGATTTGACAGCAACGGACAGCCAGACAAGGACGTTTCCGTATTGAGATGGAATACCGAAAACGGCGCGCTCAATACCGAAAAACTCAAGGCTTTGTTTGATACCGTAAAAAAAACGGAAGGTTTAAAATATTGCGAGATAGTCACGGATTACGACGGAATAGATGACGACGACGCTATTGTGTACGCCAACGTTTTTAAACAAATCGGAGATTACGAGTTAATGCTGTTTGTTTACGTGCCCATGTATTCTATTTCGGCAACAATGGCAACTATGACGGCGCAGTTGACGGTTGTGACTTTGACGGCATTAGTGCTTTCGTTGGTTGTAGGGGGAATGTTGTCCGTGCAACTTTCAACCTCGATAGAAACAATGTCTAAGTATGCAAAAGTACTCGCAACAGGCGATTATTCGGTCAGATTTGTCGGTAACGGCTATACGGAAATCGACGATTTGTCCGATAGTTTGAATTATGCGACAAGACAACTTTCAAGGTCGGAAACAATCAGAAAAGACGTTATGGCAAACGTCAGCCACGATTTGCGTACGCCTTTGACACTCATTAAGTCTTATGCTGAAATGATAAGAGACTTGTCGGGTGATGACAAAAAAAAGAGAGAAAAACACTTAAACACCATAATAAAAGAGACGGAGAGTCTTACTGCTATGGTTAACGATATTTTAAAGTTGTCCAAAAGCGAGCAGGTTGGAGGTGTTAATAAGGAAATATACGATCTCTCCGCGCAGGTCAACGAAATTGCCGATATGATGGTTAATGGCGATATGAAAGGGTTTTCGCTTGAGCGAGATATAGAATCAGATCTTGTTGTTTTTGCCGACAAACAAAAAATTAGTCAGGTTATTATCAATTTTTTGTCAAATGCATACAAATATAGCGGAGACAGCAGATTTATACGTATTACCTTAAAAGCCTATGGAGATAGGGTTCGTTTTGACGTCTACGACAACGGATTGGGGATTTCTGAAGAAGAGTTGCCTTACGTTTGGGATAGATATACAAAAGCAAGTTTAAAGCACAAAACGGGAGATAGCAACGGAATAGGGTTGTCCATTGTCAAAAGCATTGTTTTGCAACACAACGGCAAGTACGGCGTAAACAGTACTTTGGGCAAGGGCAGTAACTTTTATTTTGAATTACCGTTGGCGGACAAAAACGGTAAAAATAACTTGTTAGATAAAATTTAGAATAAATTAACATAAAAGGAGAAAGATTATGGCAAACACATTACAGGACGTCAAAAAGCTTTGCTTGGACAACGGTATAGAAATTATTGACTTTAAAATGGTAGATATTGACGGAAGATGGCGTCATTTGTCCATACCGGTAGAAAGATTTACCGAAGAAACGCTTGTTTACGGCATTGGCTTTGACGGTAGTAATTACGGTTATGCTCCGGTAGAAAAAAGCGATATGGTGTTTATTCCCGATATTCAAAGCGCGCATATAGAGCCGTTTGTGACAACTCCTACTCTCACTATGATGGGTAACGTTTGCATTATCGGCGAAAAGGAAAACAAGCGTTTTGATCAATATCCGCGCAACGTGGCTTTATCGGCGATTGATTATTTGAGAGAACAAAAAATTGCCGACGATATGTATATTGCTCCGGAATTTGAATTTCATATTTTTGACAACGTCAGTTATGAAACACGTCCGCAAAGCGTGGGTTATACGGTAGATACCCAACAAGCGGTGTGGAATACGGGCTTGAAAGATCAATTTAATCACGGTTTTCAGGTGCCGTTAAAGGGTGGTTATCATTGTTCCCTTCCGCAAGACGTAAATTTTGATTTGCGTTCACAAATGTGCAATACAATGAAGGATTGGGGCGTAGACGTAAAATATCATCATCATGAGGTCGGTGGTCCGGGTCAGCAAGAAATAGAAGTGGAGTTGGGCGATTTGGTAAAAATGGCGGACAACACAATGATTATTAAGTACGTTATCAAAAATCTTGCCGTTAGCAGTGGTAAAACGGCAACCTTTTTGCCAAAACCCATAGCAGGCGAGGCTGGTAACGGAATGCACGTTCATATGTTACTCAAAAAGGATGGAAAATCAATCTTTTACGACCAAAACGGATATTCGGGATTAAGTCAAACGGCGCTGTACTTTATGGGCGGTATTTTGAAGCATTGCCCTTCGCTATGCGCCTTTACAAATCCTTCAACCAACTCTTTCAAACGTCTTGTGCCAGGTTTTGAAGCGCCTGTGACTATAGGTTACGCAACTTCTAACCGTAGCGCGGTTATACGTATACCTGCTTATGCTAAGTCTCCCGAGTCGAAGAGATTTGAACTGCGCAATCCCGATGCGACTTGCAATCCGTATTATGCTTATGCCGCAATATTGATGGCGGGTATCGACGGTATCAAAAACAAAATAGACCCGTCAAAGCACGGTTGGGGACCGTTTGATTTCAATTTGTTTAACCTTTCGGAGGAAGAAAAGAAAAAAGTTCAGGGCTTGCCAAAATCTTTGCCCGAAGCGTTAGACGAATTGGAAAAAGACAACGAATATCTCCGTCAGGGTGGGGTGTTCCCTCAAAGACTGATTGAAACTTGGATAAAACGCAGGAGGGCAGACGCCGATAAGGTCAACGCTGTTCCGCATCCGGCAGAATTTGCGCTGTATTATGATTTATAATTTTTTAAAAAATTGCAAAATGTATTAAATGGTTTGTAAAAGACTCAAAAATGTGCTATAATATAACCAGTAGGGAAACTTGCAAAAAAATTAAAAGGAGGCTTATTATGAAAAAGATTGTTTCAACGTTTTTTGTTTGTTTGCTTCTTGTTGGTTGCGTTTTTGCTTTTACTGCTTGTGGCGCAACGATTTCAGGAGAATATAAGAATGATTTTATCATGACTACTTACAAATTTTCCTTTAACAAAGTGACTATCACCATTGATAATATTATCGGCGAAGACACCGTTATCGAAGGTAAGTATTCTATCGAAAAGGATGAAGAAGACAATAGAACTATTACTTTTACGTTTGAGTCAACTGAAAAAGATGAAGACGACTATTCTGGAACTTTTACCTTTAAAGAAGGCGAAGAAGAAGGTAAAAAATATATCCAAATTGGTCTAATTAAGTATTACAAACAATAAAAAGTCAAAAAGTCCGAATCAAATTTTGATTCGGACTTTTTGGTGTGATTTTTAATTTTTGGCTATTATTTTTTTTGGCGTAAAAAAGTTGCGTTTTTTTTATTCGTGTATTATAATAACAAAACAATTGAAAATATTTTTGCGAATGTGGCGGAATTGGCAGACGCGCTAGATTCAGGTTCTAGTGTTTTACCACGTGCAGGTTCAAGTCCTGTCATTCGCACCATAAAGAAACCATAATATTGATACGAAAAATATCGGTATTATGGCTTTTTTATTGCCAAAATGGGGGTATTTTGCCCTTTTTTCATAAATTTTTAGCAAAATGTAGACTTGCTGGGATGGTTTTCGTCCTCGCAAGCATTTTTTGTTTTTAGTCGTAAAACATAAATCGTTCACTTTATGCCCTTATCGTTCAATTTATGGGGTATCTTTCAATTATTGTTTCCTTAAAATAAAAGCGTTGATTTAAGCTGGATTTTTTCTATAATAAACTCACCGATAAATGAGAATATGCTTGATATCACACTGATATCCAATTGTGTAAAAATATATTGACATAAACAGCGAAATGTGATATATTTACATAGACGCATAACAAAAAAGGAACCAGCTGACTCCAGAGGACATTGGTTCCTTTATGCTTTTTAGAGGAAAATCTTATGGTTAGAAAAAAGAAATTCACACTTTCAACCACGCAGATCATATTGCTCAGCTTCCTCGTGACTATTCTCATAGGAAGCGGACTTTTGGCATTGCCAATCAGCTCTGCAAGCGGAGAAGCCGTGCCGTATCTCGATGCGCTTTTCACGGCAACCACCTCCACCTGCGTGACGGGACTCGTTACAGTTCCCACGGTATCCACATGGAGCGTGTTCGGGCAGATCGTCATTTTGCTTCTTATACAGATCGGCGGTCTTGGTATCATCACCATTATGTCGGGACTGATGCTTCTTCTCAATAGAAAAATGGGCATCGGCGACCGATTACTCATTCAAGATGCCTTCAATCTCAATACGATGTCAGGGCTTGCGAAATTCGTCAAAAACGTACTGTTCGGAACGCTGATCATTGAAGGAGTCGGTGCTGTCCTGTATATGATTGTGTTCGTTCCTCAGTTTGGTGCAAGGGGCATCTGGATATCGGTCTTCAATTCGGTTTCCGCTTTCTGTAATGCCGGCATTGACATTATCGCGGAAAACAGCCTTTGCAATTACGCAACCAATCCCTTGATCAATATCGTCACCTCCGCTCTCATCATTCTCGGCGGTCTCGGATATATCGTGTGGTGGGATGTTCTCCGTGTGATTAAAAGCCGTTCACCGAAAAACAGAAAAATATTCAGGCACTTGTCCTTGCACTCAAAGATTGCCATTACGGTCACGGCAGGGCTCATTCTTGTTGGTGCAGTTCTCATATTTATTTTTGAATATGCTAACCCATTAACCATTGGAGAGATGTCCTTGTTCGATAAAATTCAAATATCCCTCTTTCAATCGGTTACTACGAGAACGGCTGGCTTTGCTACAATTCCTCAAGAAAATATGACAAATGCCTCTGCCGCCACATCTATTATCTTGATGCTGATAGGCGGTTCACCCGTAGGAACGGCAGGTGGTATGAAAACCGTAACCATTGCCGTCCTCATTTGCTCGGCATTTGCTACAATCCGTAATAAGAACAGCGCAACATTATTCGGTCGCCGTATTTCCGAGGAATCAATAAAAAAGGCGGTTTCGATTGTTGTAATGTTCCTTACGATTTGCGCTATATCGACCATACTCTTGATGGCAACGAGCAATGCTTCTCCCATAGATGCGGTTTATGAAACGGTCAGCGCGACGGCAACAGTCGGTCTTTCAAGAAACTTAACGGCAACACTTAACACATTTGGAAAACTAATTATCATCGTAACGATGTATTTCGGCAGAGTTGGTCCAATATCGTTGGCTATTGCTCTTGGAAGCAAAAATGAGAGTCAAAATGTTATATCAGAGCCGACGGAAGATATCAGTATAGGATAAAGGAGAAGAATAATGAAAACAAAGAAAACATACGCAATCTTTGGACTTGGAAGATACGGCATAGCCGTGGCAAGAGAACTTGTAGAGAACGGCATGGAAGTCATTGCCGTAGATACTGAGCAAAGAATCGTTAACGATGCAGCGGCATATCTGCCCGTATGTAAATGCGCTGACGTGACCGATGCGGAGGTCATCTCACGCCTTGGAATTGGAAGTATTGATACGGTCATTGTATGTATGGCAAGTAACCTTGAAGCGAGTGTGATGGCGGTCACGCTTTGCAAGGAGGCAGGCGTTAAGAATGTTATTGCAAAATGTGCTAATGAAATGCAGCAAAAAATATTGCTTCGTGTGGGTGCAGATCAAGTGGTTTTCCCTGAAAACGAGTCTGGTATACGCCTTGCTAAGAACCTCTTAAGCTCTGGATTTATTGATATGATCTCTCTGTCAAAGGACGTGTCTATGGTTGAGATCGATGTGAAAGAAGAGTGGTGCGGCAAGAACTTAATTGAATTAAATCTCCGTAAAAAATACGGATTCAATATCGTTGCAATCAAGAAAGGCGAGAAAGTCACCGTAAATATCAATCCTGAGCAGGTACTTGATGCTCAAACTACACTGATCGTGATTGCAAACACGACAAAATTGGGAAAATTGAAATAAAACCGTCAAATTACAATTTGTCAAACTGAAATGGGTGCAAAGCCTTTCACCTAAATGCATCCATCATTCTAAAATTTGCACCCACTATAAAATGGTATCAAAATTTTAGTTTTCTCACACAAAAAACACGCATTTGTCTACCAGGACAACGTGTGTTTTTTTTAACTAAATCCGCCTTCGGCGGAATAAATCCACAAAATGCAGAAAGGCACTACTCCCCGTCAAGGCGTAGCGCCTTTCTATCGTTAAAAGACTGCTATTCGTTAAATTACAAGAAATGCAGTTATACCACGATCTTGTCTTTGTACGAGCTGATACCGCCGATATCGTGAACATCCCCGTAGCCCTTGGCTTTCAAATAAGCTACCGCTCGTGCACTTCGTCCTCCGCTGAGACAATGGACGTACAGGGGCGCGTTTTTGTCCTTTACGACGGAATCAACTCTGTCGATCTCATCCAGCGGAATATTTTGGCTTCCCTCAATGTGTCCGCTTGCGTATTCCTCTCTCGTTCTGACGTCGAGAAGAACCGCATCCTTGGTTTCTTTGAAGCGTTTGACGCCCTCGTTGATGTCCTTGCGTGCAAATATATTGAAAATACTCATTTTGTACCTCCTTGTGTTTTGATTATGGCTTTATTATACCACGAAAGTAGAGCCCCGTCCGTGACTTTTGTCACAAGCTATATTTATATTGATGAAATCCTCAAAATATGCTATAATATTCTTGAGTGACAAAAGTCACAGCAAAGACGCAAAAAGTATGATAAAATATGCTCACAGAAAGAAAAACGGAGGTAATCTTATGAAGACATTGATCATAGGAGGCGTAGCAGGTGGCGCCTCCTGCGCGGCAAGACTCAGACGGCTTGACGAGAAAGCCGAAATCGTCATTTTGGAGCGCGGAGAGTTTATTTCTTTCGCAAACTGCGGACTTCCTTATTATATTGGCGGTGAGATCACCGAAAAAACAAATCTCACGTTGCAAACACCCGAGAGCTTCAAGGCGCGTTTCAATATCGACGTTCGCATATTTAGCGAGGCGATTGCCATTGACACAAAAAACAAGACCGTTACGGTCAAAAATTTGAAAACAGGCGAAGAATATTTCGAACATTACGACAGCCTGGTGCTTTCGCCCGGGGCTTCTCCCATTTGTCCGAATATCGAAGGAGTCGACAGCGACAAGGTATTTACCCTGCGCAATATCCCCGATACCATGCAGATCAAGCAGTATATAGATAAAAAGCATCCAAAATCGGCAGTTGTGGTCGGTGGCGGTTATATCGGCGTGGAGATGGCGGAAAATCTTGCCAAGGCGGGGCTTAACGTGACTATCGTTGAGCTTTCCGACCATTTGATCGCGCCTCTTGATTTTGATATGGCGGTGGACGTGCACAGGTACGTCAAGTCGCAGGGCGTCAAGCTCGCTCTTGGCAACGGTGTTGTTGCCATCAAAGATAACGATAATGACTTGACCGTAGAGCTAAACAAAGGCTCGTTGGAAACGGATATGGTGCTTTTGTCTGTAGGCGTTCGTCCCGATACAGCCTTTGTGAAATCCTCTGGGATTGAGGTCGACGGGCGCGGAAGTATCGTCGTGAATGAGAAAATGCAGACAAATGCTCTCGACGTTTACGCCGTGGGCGATGCCGTGACAGTCAAGAATTTCGTTACGGGTGCGCCGTCCTTCATTCCGCTTGCTGGCCCTGCCAACAAGCAGGGGCGCATCGCGGCGGACAATATCTGCGGTATCCCCTCGGCATACAAGGGAACGCAGGGCTCGTCGGTTTTGAAGCTCTTTGATATGACGGTAGCCACCACGGGACTGAACGAAAAGAGCGCATCTGTGGCAGGGCTTGACTATGACAAGACCTACACCTATTCCGCATCCCACGCATCCTATTATCCGGGTGCATCCATGATGTCGGTCAAGGTGCTTTGGGATAAGGCTACGCACAAAATCCTCGGCGCGCAGATAGTGGGTTTTGAGGGTGTGGATAAACGTATGGACGTGATCGCCACAGCCATGCGACTTGGCGCAAAGGTGACAGACCTTGCCGAGCTGGAGCTTTGCTATGCACCACCCTTCGGCTCTGCCAAAGACCCTGTCAATATGGTGGGGTTTGTTGCCGAAAACGTCATTTCGGGCAAGATCGGGCAGTTCTTCTGGCACGACGTGGAAAAGCTCCCACGCGACGGAAGCGTGACACTGCTCGACACTCGCACCAATACCGAGGTCGCGCACGGCAGGATCGACGGTTTTATTCACATTCCGCTTGACTCTTTGCGTGAGCGCATCAACGAAATTCCAAAGGGAAAGCCCGTGTACGTGCATTGTCACAGCGGTTTACGTTCCTGTATTGCTTGCCGCATCCTTGCGGGTAACGGATTTGAATGCTACAATCTCGCAGGCGGATGGCGACTCTATGAATCGGTCATCAATGAAAGAACGGTGCCTGAGTATATCTGCACCCAATGCAAATGAAGATAAAAAAGAACAAGGAGGTATTTCTTATGTCAGTACATAAGCTTAATCAAAATAATTTTAATAGTTCAATCGCAACCGGCACAGCACTCGTGGATTTCTACGCCGATTGGTGTGGGCCTTGCAGAATGGTCTCGCCCATTGTGGACGAGATCGCAGAAGAACGCACCGACATTACCGTCGGCAAGGTCAACGTAGATGACGAGAATGCGCTCGCCATGAAATACGGCGTGATGAGTATTCCCACGCTGATCGTTTTCAAGGACGGAAAGGAGACGACAAGGATCGTCGGGGTAAGACCGAAAGCCGCCATTCTTGCGGAGTTGGAATAAGCACTACATAAAAGTAACCCGCCACGGCTCGTTATGAGCCGTGGCGGTCGTATTTAATATGCAAGTCCCATGAGTTTCTTTTTGTCTGTAATCAAAATGCCCTTTCTCGTCACCTCAATCACATCGTCTGCGGCAAGGTGCTTCAGCATCCTCGTCACGACCTCACGGGCAGTTCCGAGGTGGCGCGCGATGGTTTCGTGAGTCATATTCACGCTATCCTTGCCGTTTGCTTGCGTCTCTTCGAGAAGGAAGATGGCAAGGCGTTTGTCCATGCTCATAAAGACGATCTGTTGCATGATCCACATCACGTCCGAAAAACGGCTGACAGCGGTTTCAAGGGCGTAATTTTTCACCTCAAGATAGCGGTTGCTGACATCTCCAAAGGCTGACGCGCTGATGTGATAGCAGTCGCTTTTCTCCTCTGCGTCCACGTACACGTCAAAGGTCACGCTCTGCAAAACGCAGGAAGCCGAGAGCATACAGATGTCACCGGGCGAGAGGCGGTAGAGGGTGATCTCCTTGCCGTCCTCGGAAAGTATATAAAGGCGAAGCCTGCCCGAACGCACGATGAAAAGACCCGTGCAACCCATATTGTCGTGAACGGGTTGAGAACGGTCAAAGTGCTTTTCTGCCGTGTTTTCGCACAGTAACTGTTTGTCCGCATCGGCAAGCACACTCCAAAACGGGAAATAGGTTTCGTAGAATTTTTCAAGTGGCATAGCTTCGACTCCTTTCAAAAGGTTTTTCTGTATTATACCATATTTTTATGAATTACCCAATCGTTTAAGGCAAAAAGAGCCGATAATGAGTTATTATACTAAAAAACCACTTCGTTTTGAGGTGGTTTTTTAGTTGTATTCGACTAATTTGTCTTGACTGAGAATAATTTTTAACAAAATTCGACTAGTTTATATTGTATAAGCTTTCAAAAAGTTTATAATGCTTGGGCAACGTGTTTTAAATTCTTCCAACATTGTTGCGTCAACGAAGATTTCTGGCTTAAAGGAAGTGTTTTGAGCTTCCGGTTCGAGATAAAAAGCATATTCGTCGATAATGGGTACGTTGTTGCCCAAAAGATAAATATTGAGTCTCACGCAGTTTTTAAAGGCGTTTTTTTCGATTTTTTCAAGGTTTTGGTTGACTTTATTGTTTTGAGCGTCAACGAAGGCAAAATCGGTAAGCAAGGTGCATTTTTCAAAAGCGCTTTGTTTGATAGTTTTAAGCGTTGCGGGTACAAAAACTTTTTCCAGCGAGGCGCAGCTTGCAAAGGCGTATTCGCCTATAGTTTCTATCGCGCTGTTTTTTGCGTCAAAACTTGTGAGAGAGTATTCATAAAAAGCGTAAGGAGCAATAATCTTGACGGAGCTTGGTAAAACGAAAGCAGTCATTGCGTTTTTGGCTGCGCAAAACAGCAGTTCGGTCTTGTCGGAGTTGTAAAGGTTGCCTTTGTCGTCTACTGAAAAAGCAGTTACGTTTTCAGCCACTTTAAAAGTCAAAGCGTTGCAACTCTTAAATGCTCCGCCCTCAATGGCAAGGATTGAAAGAGGAATTTCCACCATCGTGAGTTTTTCGCAGGACGCAAAGGCTGAAAAAGCAATAGTTTTTACGCCGTCAAGAACAAGCGTAGACAAATACGAGCAAGCCCCAAAAGCGTTTTGTTGAATTGCTTCAATTTTGCCCTTTGCATTAAAAGAGGTCAATCCGCTGTTTGCAAAAGCAAATTGCGGAATTGTTTTAAGCAGACAGTTTGTAGAAATATCAACGGTAGAAAGTTTTTCGCAGTAATAAAAAGCGTATTCGCCAAGGCTTGTCAAGCTGTTGCCCAATACTGCGTTGTCCAACATTGTGCAATACTCAAAGGCTCTGTTGCCGATAATTGTTATTTTGTCCCAAAAATCGATAACTCGCAATTGTGGGCAGTGATAAAAGGCTTTGTCTCCGACCGTGATTGTGAGAGTTTCGTCGCCTTGTTTAATTACTTGTTCAACGTTGCCGTATTGAAAAGCTCCTTCAGCGATAACAGTGGTGTAAGAGTGTAAGGTACAAACGGGGTTTTCGTTACTTGGGGCGTAAAGCAAAAATACCGTTTTGTCTTTTGTGTAAAGATTGTCGCCGTAAGTGCCGTAAGAAAAGTTGTCGGAGTGTACTTCGTAGGAAGAAATACCGATACATCCTTCAAACGCAGACAAATCGAGAGAATTCAAATTTTTGCCGATATAAAAGGTTTTGATGCCACTACAGGCAAGAAAGGCGCCGTCTGACAGTGTGTTGAGTAAATTTTCCTTATTTTGGATTATTTCTGTCAAAGCGTAGCAGTTTGCAAAAGCCTGTTTGCCTATTTTTTGTACTTGGCTACCAAGCGTGAGCGAAGTAAGTTTGTTTGCATAAGCAAACGCGTAATCGGCAATTTCCGTTGCTGTGTCGATATTGACGAAATTTGCGCCTTGGCTTGCATAAGCAAATGCGTAAATAACGGTTTTGTCAGCGTTGGTCAAAAAGCTTCCGCCCTTAAAGTTGTGGTTGTCTACGACAAAAGAGGTTAAGTTTTGGTTGTTTGTAAAAACCCCCGTGCCGAGAGTGGTAAGACTGTCGGACAAAGTAATCTCCTTTAGATTACAACCGAAAAACGCATTGTTTTGTATTGTGGTGACGGATTGCGGTAAAACAAAGGTGGACGTAGTAGTTGAGGTTGCGCCAAAAGTGGAGAGTTTAACCGAAGACGCAAAAGCGCTTTGTTCAATAGTTTTAAGTTGACTTTCGCCCTCAAAAATAACGGTTGAAAGTTTTGTACAGCCGTAAAAAGCGCTGGCTTTTATCGTTGTGACAGACGCTGGGATAGTTACCGACTCTATTGCAATACCTTTAAAGGCGTTTTCTGCAATGACGGTAACGGCTTTGTTCTCAAAGGTTGCAGGCAAAACGAGATTGCCCGTTAGAGTAGCCTTGCTTGTTTTGGATATAGCGTACGTTCCGTCGTTAAGCAAACTAAAATCAAAATTTTCGTTGCTGGTAGTGGTGGACTTTTGCCAAATTGCAACAAAAGTGACGTTGCCTTGTACGACGTAAAGGTCTCCCGCGTTGTAAGTGTTGCCATCTTGGTCTTGCCAGCATACAAAGTCGTATCCTGCTGATGTAAAAGTGCATTTTGGCAAATATACCGAAGAGTTTAGTTCTCTCGGAGCAATCGTAGGCGCGTCGCCTTCAACCTGCTGATTTTCTCCTGCGCCTGCCAAAAAGGTGAGAGAATAAACGTTTGTCCAAGTCGTAGTGAGTTGTGTGTGCGCGTTTGGCATAACAAAGGTTGATTTGGCTTGATAAATTTTTCCATTTGCGTCCTTCCAACCGCCGAAAGTATAACCTTGTTTGGTCATATCACATTCGGGGAGAGTGACTTGTTCGCCAACGGCAAAATATTCTTCTTCCAAAATGGGGAGATTACCCGTTGCGCCCGAATCGGTATTGGTAAACGCGAGAGTATAAGCGTCCTTCCATACGGCTACGAGCGTCATATTCTTTTTTGTCATAGTCAGTTGTTCGCCTACTGGGTAAACGTTATCTTGTCCCTTTATTTGCCAACCGACGAATTTTGTAGCAGAACCGTCTCTTTCCGTCCTGACGGTAATTTCAGGGCTAATTAAAATGAACTTTTCGCCTTCTGTTGCTTCTACCTTAAGAGATTTTGCCGTACCCTCGTGAACGGACATGGTTGCGCCGGTGTATTCGTAATACTTGGTTTTTGAGCAAGCAAAAAGACAAAGACAAGCCAAGCTCAGCAAAATTATCAATAAAACGGGTTTTAGTGCTTTTTTCATAAATATCTCCGAGAAAAAAATTATTAAATATAAAGCAAAGTAAATATTTTGAGTTACTTTGTCAAAATAAATAAACTACTGTATTTTAGTATAACACTATGATATTTGTTTTGCGTGTAAAAAAAGTGAAATTTATATTGCCGACTGTATTGTGCTGGACTTTTGTTGGTAAAAATGCTATTATGTTTAAGCAAAAATATCTTTTAAGGAGCGTTTTTTATGACATTTGAAAAAAGAAGTGATATTCCCCAAAAATATACTTGGGATTTGACTGCTATTTACAAAACGGAACAAGGCTTTTTTGACGAGCTCAAAAAGGCGCAGGAGCTGACCAAACAAGTTTCTCAATACAAAGGTAAGCTTAACAATGCGGATAATATTTTGGCGTGCTACCGCTTAATGACGGAAATAGAAAAACCCCTTAGCAGAATGTCCTGCTATGCTTATTTAAAGACTTCGGAAGACAGCAAAAACACCGACGCTCAATCTATGATGGAAAAAGTTATGGGCGCGTTCGTTGCATTGGGCGAAGTCAGCGCTTTTATCGAGCCGGAAGTTACCGCTTTGCCGGAGGAAACGTTAGACGCTCTTTTAAACAACCCCAAGTTTGAAGATTATACGGCAACCTTGCGCAAAATAAAGGCGGGCAAGGCGCACGTTTTGAGCGAAAGAGAAGAAGAAATGCTCTCCGGAGTAAGCGACGTTACGAGATTCTTTCAGGAAACTTTCAATCGCTTTAACAACGGCGAATTAGATTTTGGTACGATAGAAGTAGACGGTAAGCCCGTGCATATTACTCACGGCTCATATTCTTCGTTGATGAACGACCGCCGTCAGGAAGTACGCGCAAAAGCTTTCAACAGTATGTACAACGCTTATGAAAAGTCCATCAATACTATTACGGGGCTTTATACGGGTAGCGTCAAAAACGAATGTATGACGGCAAAATTCCGTCACTTTGATAGCGCGCGTCAAAAAGCATTGTTTTACGAAGAAGTAGACGACAAAGTTTATCAAAACCTTATCAGTAGTATTAATGCAAATCTTTCGCCTTTGCACGGCTATATGGCTTTGCGCAAAAAGGTGCTTGGTTTAGAAAATTTAAATATGTACGACCTACACTTTCCTATGTTTGAAAACGCCGACATCAGCCTTGAGTTTGACGAAGCTTTCAAATTGGTTAAGGAAGGTTTGCATCCTTTGGGAGAGGATTATCAGGCGTTGTTGCAACGCGCTTATGACGAAAGATGGATGGACGTGTACGAAAACACGGGCAAGCGTTCGGGCGCTTATAGTATGGGCGTGCCGGAGAGACATCCGTTTGTTATGCTCAATTACCAAAAGACGGCTCACGACGTGTTTACGGTAGCGCACGAATTGGGACATAGTTTGCACAGCTGGTATTCTTCTCAAAATCAACCTTTTGATAAGGAAAATTATACGATTTTCGTTGCGGAAGTTGCAAGTACGACCAACGAAGTATTGTTGCTTAACTATTTGCTCAAAAAGGAAAAGGACGTGCATATCCGCAAGTATCTTATCAGTTATTATCTCGATATGATTCGTACGACTTTTTACCGTCAGGCAATGTTTGCTGAGTTTGAAGAAATTAGCCACAATATGATTGAAACGGGCAAGCCGTTTAATTATCAAACGCTTTCAAACGAATACTATCAACTCAACAAAAAATATTACGGCGAGGCTGTCACGCACAACGACTATATTAAGTACGAATGGGCGCGTATTCCGCACTTCTATCGCGGTTTTTACGTTTATAAATATGCAACGGGTATCACCTGCGCTGTAAATATTGCCAAAAAGATTTTGGCAGAGGGCGCTCCAGCCGTGGAAAATTACAAAAAGTTCCTTTCTACGGGTTGCTCTATCGACCCCGTAAGCGAACTGAAGATTGCAGGCGTGGACCTTACCTCGCCACAACCATTTGAAGTCATTGCAAACGACTTTAAACAATATCTCGCAGAGCTTACCGAGTTGTGTAAATAAGTTTTATTTATTGCAAGCACTATTACTTTATAGTAATATAGTACGTATATTAATATCAATAATATAATATAAATCCGCAAGCGAGCTTGCTTTTGGCTCTCTTGCGGATTTTTTATTTTGCACAAAAGTAAATTAGTTTTGCAAGAACTATGTGTTCAAATTCTAAAACTTTTAATTTTTGCAAAAAAGTTTTAAAAAAGTGTATTTTTTTCCGTTTTAAAAACCCATATAGGTAGAAAGGTAAAAACCAGCAAAAAACGGTAGCGTTATTACGGGGGATTCTTCGATTGCCCGTCAGGTGGGTACGCCTCAGAATGACCGTCATTGTCATACTGAGCGTAAGCGAAGTATCTTAAATTAATTGTTCGGGATTCTTCGATTGTCCGTCTTTGATTGTCCATCTCAGAATGACAATAGCGATAGTCATACTGATACATTATAGATTGTCATACTGAGCGTAAGCGAAGTATCTATACCACGCTTTGTCATACTGAGCGCAAGCGAAGTATCTCAATGTCCTTTGTGAACATTGCCAACAAGGCAAAAGGAGAGTGTGAGACGTAACGTCAACAACCAACAAAAATAGTAACTCAAAAACTCAAACTAAAGTAATATTAAAAGAGGAGCCAAATTTAACAAAACGTTATATTAATAAATAGCGCGCAAAGTTTAATGGGATAAATCAAGGCTCTTTAGGCGAGCGGTTGTGGTATAATTGTTGTCAGGAGCAAAATTATATATGGCGATACCTTTCAATAAATAACAAGCGGTAGCATTGACATTTGCGCTTTGCCGTGTTACAATTAATATGCGATTATAATGCTTAGAGTGCTATTTGGTCGAAAGAGGAAGTTATGAAATCAAAATTTTTTCAAACGGTAAAAGAGACCTTTTTCGCGTCGCTTCCGCTTGGTGTTATTATTGTAATATGTTTTTGTATAGCTCCCTTAAGCTCGTTTGCCGATTATCTTAAGATAATAATAGGATACGTATGCGTGGTGCTCGGTCAGTCTATGTTTTTGGTTGGTCTTGAGACAAGCATTTTGCCAATAGGCAAAATGGTAGGGGGCTCTTTTGCTCGGTACAACAAACTTGCGTTTGTTTTGAGTTTCGGTTTTATTTTTGGACTCTTGGCTACCGTTGCAGAGCCGGCTTTATCCGTACTTGCAAAGCAAATAAACTCTATCATGCCCCTTGTAAACAGCACGCTCTTTATTTGGATAACGGGTACGGGTATAGGTATTGGCGTTGCTATTGCTCTTTGGCGTATCGTAAAAAATATAAACATCAAGTGGGTGTTTGCAATACTTTACTCCCTTGTGTTTGCGCTCGTTATATTTTCGCCAAACGAATTTATCGCTCTTGCCTTTGACGGCAGTGGGGCAACTACGGGCGACGTTTCCGTCCCGTTTATTTTGGCTCTGGGGCTTGGTATTTCTGCAACGGCTTCAAAAAGCAAGACTAACGACGACTCGCTTGGTATTATTGGAATAGCTTCCGTTGGCCCCATTATCGCGGTGCTTATTTACGGTATAATTATCAAAGCCACAAACGGGGAGTTACCGCCGGAAAATTCTTACGATATGTCAACGACGAGCGGTCTTGGCGAAATTATTCTCGGCAATATGTCCGACGTTGCTTTGGCAGTTCTTCCTATAATACTGATTTCTATTCCGTTTCTTTTGTTTTTGCTTAAGATACCGAAAAAGGCGTTTATTACGCTTATGCTCGGTGTTATTCCCGTTTATCTCGGACTTTTGATATTCCTTTCGGGTATTGACTTTGGTTTTGGGTTTGTAGGACAATATATCGGTCAGATGTTTTTTGAGGAATCTCGCCCCGAGTGGTGTAAGTGGTTGTTGCTTGGAATTGGTTTTATTTTGGGCGCGGCAATTACTGTATCCGAGCCGGCGGTAACGGTGCTTGGCGCGCAAATAGAGGATTTGACTAACGGTCACATCAAAAAGATGACTATTCGTATCACTCTTGCGATAGGTATCGGCGTGGCGTCGCTTTTGTCGATTCTCAAAATTTTGACGGAAATCAATATTCTTTATTTTCTTGTCCCGCTTTACGCAATTTCAATTATTATGATGATATTTACTCCCAAGCTCTTTGTCGGTCTTGCATTTGATTCGGGCGGAGTCACGGGGGGAGCGCTGACTTCGGCGTTTTTGACGCCTCTTACGCTCAGTATAGCGGGAGCAGTCGCCGAGGCTAACGGTAGCGCGATGTCAATACTTACAAACGGATTCGGGATTATATCCTTTATATCCGTTACGCCATTGATTGCTATTCAGGCGCTCGGAATAATATATAATATTCGTCTCAAGCGCGCTCAAGCGGAGGCGTCAAAGGAATCCTTTGAGGACCTCAAAAACTTTGTTACGGAATTAAACAACCAATCCAATACAATAAAAAGCGAGGATGGGCCAAATGATTGATGTTCAAAATAAAGGCTTGCAATATTTTGTTATTATAGCCGAACAAAAAAAGAAAGATAAATTTTTATCCCTTTTGAACAATTACGACGCGCAGTGTATAGAAATCGTTTACGGACACGGTTCAATGAGTCCGAGCGCAATAGCGGCGGCATTCGGGTTTGATTCAGAACAGGGAAAAGTTCTTATCGCTTGTTTGTTAAAAAACGATAATGCGAAGGAGCTACTTGACCTTCTTTATCATGATTATAATTTCAAAAAACCCAACACAGGAATTGCCTTTAGTATTTCGGTCGAGGGGTTGTCGTTTTAATTTTGAGGAGATTTTGTTATGAAGGAATTAAAAGCTTTATATATCATTGTAAACGCAGGGTTTGCGTCCGAAATCGTGGATATTGCGCGTTCGCTTGGCTCAACGGGGGCAACCATAATCAACGCGAGAGGTTCTGTTGCTAAACCCAAGACAATTTTAGGAATAACTATCGACACCGAAAAAGAAATAGTATTGAGTGTCGTTGAAAAGGACGTTGCTAAAAGTATAATGGATAAAGTAAGGGAAAAATCCGGAGTTGGTACTCCCGCCCACGGAATTTGCTTCTTTTTGCCCGTTGAGATGTCCACGCTGACTATCCACGAGCAAAAGTTGGAAGAAGAGTAAAAGATTTTAAGGCTGTTTGCTTTGTTGCAGACGGCCTTTTGAATTATTATTGTTTATGACTTTTGGCAAAGTGGTTTGTGGTTGACACGCTGGGACGGGCGTGCTAAAATAGGGGCGAGAGGTAAACGACAATGATAGGAAACAAGCTTGTTAAAATATTTTTGGGTATTGCCGTAGCGCTTTTTATCATAACCCTTGCTATTGCCGTACCGATTTTGTGGAGAGATTTTTATTTTTTAAACGTAAAATGGCTTGACATTGAGGAAGAAAGCGGTTATACTGAAACGCAAATACGCGATGCGTACAACGAGGTTATGGATTTTTTGGTGTTGGGGGAGGACTTCGGCACGGGAGAATTGCCATATAGCGAGGACGGCAAGTCACACTTTGAGGACGTAAGAGCTTTGTTTGTGCTGGACTTTGTCGTGTTGGGGGTTTCTGCCTTATATATTATTGCCGTATACGTTTTGGCAAAGTTAAAGGTGATACAACTGCAATACGCCAATCGTTCGCCGGAAGTTTGGTCTTTGATTGGATTGGGAGCGTTTTTCGTCGTGGTAGGAATATGGGCGGTGATAGATTTTTCTTCGCTGTTTGAAGTGTTTCACCATGTTGCTTTTCCGGGAAAGACCAATTGGTATTTTTCAGCATATACGGACGCTATTATTACAATTCTGCCGGAAAAACTCTGGTTTAACTTTGTGGTACTCGTTGCGGGGGTATTCGTTGCTTTTGTCGTTGCAATATTACTTACGGAAAAAATCCGCAAACGCAAATTTGCTCCGACGGAAAATCAGCAATAATTGCCCAAAAAACACGCTAAAAAAAAGTCAAAAAAAAATTTAAAAAAGTTTAAAAAAACAGTTGACAAATAAAAATTAGTGTGTTATCATCAGTAAGCTGTCGGTTGAGACAGCACCCACTTCCCACTGATGTGGGAGCAAGGACATTGACAACTGCATACACAATATCAAACATGAAAAAGAGTAATCAAATATAATTTTTAGTGTTAATATGCAAATACAATTTTAAGTAATTGCGAATTGAACTGAGAGATTATAAGAGTAATCAAGGAATCTTACGATTGACTGCAAAAGTCAATCAAACGTAGAAATACGATCAAGCTACAAAGAGCGTATAGGTGGATGCCTTGGCACTTGGCGCCGAAGAAGGACGTGACTAACTGCGATAAGCTACGGGGAGTGGTAAATACACATTGATCCGTAGATTTCCGAATGAGGAAACTCACTATGTTGAAGACATAGTATCTTTACACGAATAAATAGTGTATTGAGGGGAACCCGGAGAACTGAAACATCTCATTATCCGGAGGAAAAGAAAGAAAATCATCGATTTCCTGAGTAGTGGCGAGCGAAAGGGAAGGAGCCCAAACTTGTTATAGTGATATTTCAAGGGTTGAGAACTGCATAATCATCAATTTTTATAGTCGAAGCAGATTTGGAAAGATCGGCCAAAGAGAGTAACAGCCTCGTAGGCGAAATAAAAATTGTTGTGGCAGAGTTCCAGAGTACCACAGGACACGAGGAGTCCGGTGGGAATATAAGGAGGACCATCTCCTAAGGCTAAATACGACCAAGTGACCGATAGTGTATAGTACCGTGAGGGAAAGGTGAAAAGAACCCCGGGAGGGGAGTGAAATAGAATCTGAAACCATATGCTTACAAGCAGAGAGAGCACGACTTAACGTGTGATCTCGTACTTTTTGTAGAACGGACCGGCGAGTTACGATATGTAGCGAGGTTAAGGTATTAAGTACCGGAGCCGAAGCGAAAGCGAGTCTGAATAGGGCGAATTAGTTTCATATCGTAGACCCGAAACCGAGTGAC
>CABUZX010000006.1 GCA_902496185.1 uncultured Subdoligranulum sp.
GGCGGATTAGATCACGTTTTAGCTCAAAACGAAGACGTAAATATTCTCGTTCTCGATACGGAAGTTTATTCTAACACTGGTGGTCAAGCATCAAAATCAACCCCGACGAGCGCAGTTGCAAAATTTGCGGCCTCTGGTAAGAGAACCAAGAAAAAGGATCTCGGTATGATGGCCATGAGTTACGGTTACGTTTACGTTGCTCAAGTAGGTATGGGCGCTGACTACAACCAAGTTGTAAAAGCCTTTGCAGAGGCTGAAGCTTACAACGGACCTTCTCTCATTATTGCCTACGCTCCTTGTATCAACCACGGTATTGATATGAGCAATCCGCAAAGCATCATCAAGGAAGCCGTAGATTGCGGTTATTGGCAACTCTATCGTTACAACCCCGCTTTGGCAGAGCAAGGCAAAAATCCGTTCACCCTTGACAGCAAGAAACCAACGGGTGACTATCAAGAATTTTTGCGCAAGGAAACGAGATTTACAAGCCTTATTAAAACCATGCCGGAAGTAGCAGAAACCTTGTTTGCAAAGAACGAACAAGACTCCAAAGATAGACTTGCAAAATACGAAAATCTTGCAAAAAACGACTAATCAATATTAATTGACTTTATACAAAAAATGCGTCCTACGGGACGCATTTTTTTATTTTATTATATAAACTCAAATTGTGGAAATTTGGAAAACCATTGTGCATAAACTTAAAAATAGTTTTGATTTTTTCAAAAAATATCAGAAAAACGTTGAGTTATGCACCTATCCACACAGTTATCCACATTTTTACAATAATCTGTGGAATATTTGTTAAACGATTTGCGTGAAACTCTTTTAATACGTTAAAAGAAAAAATAAATATTTTTTGTCATTTTTGATGTGTTTTTTTTAATACTTTTGAAACGTCTATTCTAATTTTTAAAAGTAATTTTTTAAATAATTTTGATATTGTTTTTTATTTTTTAAAATTTAAAGGCGAACGAAATCGTTCGCCTTTAAGGTAAAAATTCAAAAACAAAAATTACTAAAAGCCTATTTCTTGCCTACACTCAACAAATGCTTTTACGCACTTGTCTATATCTTGCTTGCTATGAGCTGCGGACATTTGCGTACGAATACGCGCCTTGTCCTTTGGCACGACGGGATAAAAGAAACCCGTAACGTAAATACCTTTTTGCAACATAAGAGTTGCTACTTTTTGGCTCAAAACTGCATCGTAAAGCATGACGGGGATAATTGCGTGGTCCTTACCAGCAAGGTCAAACTTGTTCTTTTCCATCTCAGCGCGGAAATATTTTGCATTTTCCATAACCTTGTCGCGCAACGAAGTATCGGCAGAAAGCATTTCCAGCACTTTGAGGGTTGACGCGCAAATTGCAGGCGCTACGGTATTTGAAAAGAGATATGGACGACTACGTTGACGCAACAAATCTATAATTTCTCTCCTACCGCTTGTAAAACCACCGCTTGCTCCGCCCAAAGCCTTGCCAAACGTACCTGTAATTATATCTACTCTACCTACTACTCCGCAATACTCTGCAGTACCTCTGCCCGTAGCGCCGACAAAACCTGTCGCGTGGCTGTCGTCCACTACCACCATTGCGTTATATTTTTCTGCCAAATCACAAACGCCTTTAAGGTTTGCAATAATACCGTCCATACTAAATACACCGTCTGTAACGATTATTTTTTGTTTGCATCCGTCGCTATCTGCCTGTTTGAGTTGTTTTTCAAGGTCTTCCATATCGTTGTTTGCATAACGATAACGGTGAGCTTTTGACAAACGTACGCCGTCAATAATGCTTGCATGGTTTAAAGCGTCGCTTATTATTGCGTCGTCGGCAGTAGTAATGGTTTCAAAAAGGCCACCGTTTGCATCAAAGCAACTGCTGTACAAAATCGTGTCTTCCGTAGACAAAAATTTGCTGATAGCGCATTCCAATTCCTTATGAATCGTTTGAGTTCCACAAATAAAACGCACGCTACTCATACCGTAACCGTATTTGTCGTAGCTTTCTTTTGCAACTTTTTTAATTTCCGCATTGTCGGAAAGCCCCAAATAGTTGTTTGCGCAAAAATTTAAAACGCCGTTTGCTTGTGTCGTATTGATTTGAGCGCTTTGCGGTGTAGTAATGATTCTTTCTTCCTTCCAAAGACCGCTTTGTTTAATGTCGTCCAATATAGCTTGGTAATATTTTTTATCAAACATTGAGATTGTCCTCCTGTTTTGTTTTATATTTTTATTTTTGATATTGATTATTATTTAGTCCAATCCAAAAGGATTTTTCCACTCTTGCCACTAATCATGGCTTCAAAACCCTTTTCAAAATCCTGATATTTGTATTCACCTGTAATAATGTTTGAAATATCAAGACCGCTTTTAAGCATTGCAGTCATTTTGTGCCAGGTTTCAAATACTTCCCTACCGTAAATACCCTGCAACGTGACCATATTGAAAATAACTTTGTTCCAATCTATTTTTGTATTTGGTCCTTGCAAGCCAAGCAAAGCCACTTTTCCACCCATTATCATGTTGTCAAGCATTTCGTTAAATGCGATTGCGCTACCGCTCATTTCTAACCCAACGTCAAAGCCCTCTTCCATACCTATTTGCTTTTGAACGTCCTTTATACGGGTATTCATTGTGTTGACAGTAATAGCGCTCGGACAAACTTTTTTGGCAAGCTCTAAACGAAAATCGCTGATATCCGTCAAAACGACCTGACCTGCGCCAACGTGACGGCAAATTGCAGCCGCCATTATGCCGATAGGACCTGCGCCGGTAATAAGAACGTCTTCGCCCACCATATTAAATTTAAGAGCCGTATGTGTTGCATTGCCCAACGGATCGAAAATAGCATAAGTTTTTTCTGGAATTGCTTTGTCGCACAACCAAAGATTACGGATTGGTATGCTTGCGTATTCTGCAAAAATACCGTCACGGTTGACGCCTATTCCGCTTGTATTTGGGCAAAGATGTCTACGCCCCGCGCGACAGTTTCGACACTTTCCGCAAACCACGTGACCTTCAGCCGATACTATATCGCCGACTTTAAAAGCAGTACTATTGTTGCCCTTGATTTCTACAATTTCGCCTACAAACTCGTGACCTATCGTCATTGGAGCTTTGATAGTATCTTGCGCCCATTGATTCCATTGATAAATATGTACGTCAGTACCACAAATAGCGGAATAATGAATTTTTACCAATGCTTCGCCGTCGTTTATTACGGGGACGTCTTTGCGGACAAGTTCCAAACCGGGTTGTGACGCCGGCTTGATAATAGCATCCATTTTCATAAAAAATTACCTCTTTTTATTTTGTTTTGTTTTTTAATTATTAGATAGTTTTTTTGACGCATATATAGCGCTCACAACGGCAAAGTGAAGATTATATCCACCGCACAAACCGTCGACGTCCAACGCCTCGCCCACCACCGTAATACCGTTGGGCAACGTAAGCGTTTCATCAAGATATTTTACGTCTACTCCGCCCGAAGTCACTTGACTCAAAGCAAAATCCACGGGGTTTGCGTCTTCAAAAACCGTATTTTTAATTTTTTCAACGTATCTGTCTATATCTTTGGACAGATTTTGTTTTTTGATCCACTCCGCTATTTTGTTGGGTAACAAGCCGACAAAAATTTCGTCTCCGTAACCCTCCTTAATGCGATGCAATAAAATACTTTTTAGTTGTTGCGCCGAAAAAGACGGCAAAAAATCTATATGTAAATCAAAACGGCTTTTGTCTCCTTTTGCCCTCGTGCGGGCAACGTAACTGCTCATATTAAAGGTACATATACCGCTTAATCCAAAATCTCTAAACTGAACCTCGCCTAATTCTTCCGCTATAGTGTGATTATCTTTTTTTAGGGCAATCAAGCACCTTGCGCGCACCCCAGACAAGCTCTTTGCAACCAAACGCACCTTCATAGGGGCTAAAGACGGCGCCATATTGGTCAAAAACTGTTTTCCGACTAATTGGTCGAGATTGACGTTTGTCGCCTGTGAGCTACTACCTACCGCCACTACGACACGTTTTGAAACAACGTCTTTGCCATTAAAACAAACGGAAAAACCGTCCTTTGTTTTTTTAATTTTTTCCACCAGCGCGTTGCAAATGACTTTTACGCCTGAGCGCATTGCCGAAAACCGCAAGCAATCACACACGGACGCCGAAGAATAAGTAATGGGATACACTCTACCTTCGTCATCTGGTTTTGATAAATAAATACCGCAGGAATTAACGAATTTTTCGTACTCGCCAAAAGGTACTTCCTCAAAAATTTTTTTAACAAAGACGGGGTTGTTGTAAGCTTTGCTATTTAGGTTTACGTTGGTAAGATTGCATCTACCTGCGCCCGTCAACAACAATTTTTTTCCTACTCTTTGATTAGATTCTATCAAAGTGACGGAGTTGCCTGCTCTTGAAGCGCAAATAGCATACACCAAGCCACTAACCCCACCACCAATAACCGTTACGTCCATTTTTTTATTATAAACTTGTTTATAAAAAAAGTAAAATATTTAGCCCAATTAAATATAAAAAGTTTTTAAAAAACAAAAAAAACCGAAATTCAGTTTTCGGTTTTTTGCAAATTGTCATAGACTAACATATATTCTTTTATTTTTGCTTTTGCATCCTTTTCGTCACAGATTTTTTCCACCGCTGTTTTTTTGCCTTCCAATGTTTTGTAAACCGTAAAGAAATGCATAATCTCCTCCATAAGATGCTGTGGCAAATCACTTATTGTGCGATAAGAACAAAAAGTAGGATCGGAAAAAGGTACGGCTATAATTTTTTCGTCAAAAAAGTCTTGATCTACCATAGTAATCATACCTATAGGAAAGCATCTTACCAGACAGTTTGTTTCGATAGATTCGCTACAAAGCACCAATACGTCAAGATGATCGCCGTCTGCTGCTAACGTACGGGGAATTAATCCATAATTTGCAGGATAGCGCGTTGCAGTAAACAACACACGGTTTAACATCATATAGCCCGTTTCCTTATCAAGTTCATATTTCATTTTGCTCCCCTTGGAAATTTCTATCAAAGCAACAAAATCGTCAGGAGTAATGCGTGCTTGGTCTATTTGATCAATTGAAATCATAAATAACCTACCTTAAAATTATTTTGAGGAAATTAATAATATATTATTATAATTTATCATTGACATTTTTGCAATTTTTTTTTACTAGCAAATATAAATATTTTGTAGATTTTTTTGGAGAAATATTATGATAGTCGCAAAATTCGGAGGTACGGCGTTAGCCGACGGAAAAAACTGGCAAAAAGTATTAAATATTTTAAAAGAAAATGACAAGTTTGCAATAGTCGTATCAGCACCCGGAGCAAGGTTTTTGGGCGACAAAAAAGTAACCGACATGCTCTATGAATACTATTATACCAAACCAGAAAATGCAAAAAAAATTATTTGGAAAAAAATATCCGAGCGTTTTGGCGAAATAGCTTGCTTTTTGGGAGTAAATATTGACTATTTACTTGAAGAAACACGCCTATTAACGTTAGAGGCAGACCTCCCGTACGTGGTAAGTAGAGGCGAATATTTATCGTCAAAACTTTTCAGTCTCGTCAGCAATAAAAAACATATTGATTCTGCGCAAAAAATCAAATTTGACGACAATGGACGGATAATGGAAAAACTTACGGAGCAATTATTGTTTGACGCTTGCGCGCCAGACTTAAACGGATACGTTTTGGGAGGCTTTTTCGGTAGTGACTTGTCGGGCAAAATCCGCCTGTTTGACCGTGGCGGAAGCGATATTACGGGAGCTTTGGTCGCAAGCGCCATTAATGCCGAACTTTATGAAAATTGGACGGACGTAAGCGGTTTTTTTGTTTGCGATCCGCGAATAGTTTTAAACCCTGTAAAAATCAATTGTTTAAGTTTTGAGCAATTAAAGATTTTGTCCACTCTCGGCGCAAGCGTTTTGCACCCTCAAAGCGTTTATCCCGCTCAACGAAAAAATATCCCAATAAACATCAAAAGCGTTTTTAAACCGTTTGATAATGGGACTTTCGTTATGCCTACCACAAAAAACCAAGGCGACGTACTTGGAATCGTTGCAACAGACGTAGTTTGTTTTGACGTCTTAAATCATAAAAACAATTTATATCTCTCTGACGCTCTTTACGTTTGTCAAAATTGCGGGTTTTGTACCGTCGTACTCAAAAAAAGCCTTTACGACGGCAAATTTCCGCAAAATGACGGAATACTGTTTAAACGAGAGGCAACTCTTGTTTCTGTACTTGTTGACGGAAAGTTTTGTGTTTCCGACCAAATACGTTGCGCGTTAAATAAAGCTAACCTTTCAGCCAAAATTTTATGCGACGATTTTGGACTTAGTATGTGCCTAACTGCGCCAAATACAACAAAGCTTGCTACACGCGTAGTATATGATTATTTTTTTAATTAACATAACAAAACCCACTACCAAAAAAGGCAGTGGGTAAAATTTTGTTTATCTAATTTTTTTACTTTCTACGTAGTAGCGTTTTTCCGCCGCTTCACCCATAGAGAAAGTCTTGCGTGGCAAAGCGCCAATCTTAAGTACGTAATCGAATAAATCGTTTTTGTCGAGTGGGGGCAAAGTAATACCAATTGAATTTGGAGCTTTATCCACAACGCCTTTTAAATCCTCCAAGCCGTGAACGTAGTCAACCGAAGCGTTAGGATGTGACTTAATATAAGCGTCGATATATTCTTGAACTTTGCCTACGGCAACAGCCGCATTTTTTGGCAATTTGATAGGTTGCTCGCCTTCTTTTGAGGTATAAATCAAACAATCGGCTTCGCCCTGACAAATTGATTTAAAGCCCTCTACAAAGTCTTTGTCCACGTTAAACACAGCGCGGTGAATAGGTTCAAAAACAAGACCTTCGTCGTGAAGATTTTCCACCTCGACAAGACAGAAACGGGCTGGATGCGTATCCCATTGCTCTTGCGGTAATGATTGTTTAATTTCTTCCCAACAAGCTTTTGCCGTTGCAAGAGAGTGGTTTCCATCACCTACCGCAAACTGCATAACTTCGGAAGAATCTCCGTAGAGACGTTTGATATAATCTTGAGCTATAAGATTGTTTAATTTTTCGATAACAGCGTCAGTATCGTCAATGCGATAACCTACAACGTGTCCGCCGTTCATATTTAAATCAAAGTCGTACAACTTTTGGAAAGAGTTGCGATTTGCATAGAGATTTTCTATAATCTTTTGTTCTCTATCATCAATTAAAAGCATGATATGCGGCAACTCAATGGGAGCATTAATACGGATTTTTTTGCGCGGTGGAATTCTCTCCACTACCGTGCCTTCCGTTGCTCTTATTAAAGCGTGATCTTCTCGCACAAAACTGTAAGCCTCAAGATCAACTGCCAAAACCAACCCCAAACGTCTCGGAGTCAACGCCGTGCTACGTTCTACCAATACCATACAATTGCCTATTTCCGTCAGCACGCCTTCTTCAAGATATTTTTTCATATTGGCGTTGATACTGTCGATAATGGGTTGATTGTCTCTCGATAAATGAGCTTCGGGAAATATAACCTTGAGTGTGCTTGGAGCCTCCGCTACGTATTCGGAAAGTTCCTGCCAATACTCGGGTTGACTTGTAAATTGGTCGCAAGCAACTACAGCCCACTTGGTCATATTTACTTTTTGGTTTGGCATCAACATATTTGGTGCTTTAATAATACTTTTCATGTGTTCTCCTTGTAAAACGTCAAAAAGACGTATTTTGTTTGTTATTTATATTTAGTTAATCAAAAAAGATAACCCATACACAGCCATAGCATAATTCCGCAAAGGATTGCGCCGAGTTTTGCAAACCAATGCTCCACGAAAATGCGTTTAAGTAGCCACTTTGTTTTATTGGTACTATCGGTGGTTTTTGTTTTATTCTGCATTGTCTTCAACTCCTCCCCAGAATGCTTCTCTTGCGCTATCAACTGCGACGTTGTAACTGATTTTTAAAACCTTTGTCAATGTTGCAGAGTCAAGATAGCGTTTGTAGTGCTTATCGCACATTGCCGTAATAATACCCGTTTCCTCCGAAACGACTATTGCAGTAAGAGTCGGATGTGACTCTGTCAAACCATAAGCCGCGCGGTGGCGAGTACCAAATTCCTTAGGCAAGGAATTATCTTGACTAAGTGGCAAATAGCAACCTGCAGCCAAAATTCTATCGCCCTTTATTATAACTGCACCGTCGTGTAACGGTGACTTTGGAAAGAATATAGTTTCCAACAATTCACTCGTGATTTTTGCATTGATTATCGTACCGCTTTCAATAATATAATCGTAAATATCATCTTTTACTATGACGATAAGCGCGCCCACTTCAGACTTAGACATATTTTGGCAAGCCCTTACGATATGCGAAATATTACCTTCAATTTCTTCCTGTGTCATTACGTCATGAGCATGATCGTGATCAAAAAGCGCAAGATGCCCCTTTAATCCTATTTTAAAAATATCACGACGAAGTTCATTGCGGAAAAATATCACAAACGATATCAGTTGCATCAATACAATCAAAGTAAATGCGACCAATGAAAAAGCCTTTCCCGCAAAAAAAGTCAGCAAGAAAGAAAGTGTAGATAATATAATACAAATTACCGAAAAGAAATTGCCGTTGTGAGCTGAAGAATAGCAATATACAAACATTAAAAGCGCTATTAATATAAAAATCTCCACCACGTCGGCAAATTTAAAATTTTTAAAAGTTTCCGTAAGATACTGCGTAAAAGACATAATTTTTATCCTCGTTTTTATGATATAACAAAATCAAATCTTTTGCAAGTATTTTTGCGTGTTTGTTTTGTTTTTTGTAATAATATATCCTTAAGCAACTGTGATTATAGCTTGTTTTATTAGATAAAATTCTTTAGTCAATTATTCTATTCCACTAAATAATATTTATTATACTATTAGAATTTTGCTAATTACTTTTTTACATACAAATATTCAAAAGACGCCTTATAAGGCGTCTTTTGAATTAAAACAAATAATAACTTATTTCTTCCTGTTGATATAGTGAGTATGCAAAAGTTCATGAGCAAGGTGACCGTTTGGTTCGCCAAGGAAGTCTTTGTAAAGTTTTTTGACTTCGCTATTTTCGTGGCTCTTACGTACGGAAGCTTTTTTGTCTGCCGTATAAATTGCCTTTGCGCGAGCGGCTCTCAAATCAAAGCCAGGCTTATTGCGAACTTCTGCAGGTTGAATTGGTTGTCCGCCACCCGTTACGCAACCGCCGGGGCAACACATTATTTCGATAAACACGCAATCGTCAAGTTTGCCTGCTTTGAGTTGTTCCATAACGGTATGAGCGTTTTCGATACCGTGAGCAATAATAACCTTTGCGGGTTTGCCACCGAGATCAACGGTTGCTTGCTTTACACCCTTTGTACCGCGAACAGCCGTAAAGTCCAATTTTTCCAACGGTTTGCCGTCAACGATTTCCTTAACGGTACGCAATGCAGCTTCCATAACACCGCCGGTAACACCAAAGATAAGACCTGCTGACGTGCCTTCGCCCATAAGATTGTCAAATTCACTATCACCCAAGCAAGGCAAGTCAAGACCAGCGCGCTTAATCATACGGGCAAGTTCTCTCGTAGTCAAAACTACGTCCACGTCTTTGCCATCAGCATAAGCGTTGATGTGTTCTCTCTCGATTTCTGCCTTTTTGGCAACGCAAGGCATAATTGATACGCAAACGATATCTTTAGGATCAATATTGTTGACTTTTGCGTAATAAGATTTTACCAATGCGCCGTAAATTTGTTGCGGACTCTTTGTTGTGGAAAGATGGTCAAGCAATTCAGGATAATATTGCTCGATATAATTAATCCAACCCGGACTGCAACTTGTAATCATCGGAAGTTTGCCACCGTTCTTTACGCGGTTTAAAAGTTCCGTACCTTCTTCATGGATAGTAACGTCTGCCGTAAAGTCTACGTCAAATACTTTGTCAAAGCCCAACATCTTGAGCGCAGAAACCATTTTGCCTTGTACGTTTGTGCCGATCGGATAACCGAATTCTTCGCCCAAAGCAACTCTTACTGCAGGAGCAGTTGCAACGACAACGTGCTTAGATTTGTCGTTTAATGCGTCTATAACTTGATCGATATTGTCACGTTCTCTCAAAGCACCTGTCGGACAAACGGTTATACATTGACCACAAGCCACACAAGCAACGTCGTTAAGTGACAATTCGTAAGCGCTACCGATAGAAGTATTAAAGCCACGTTCATTTGCGCCGATAACACCGATACGTTGCCAACTCTTGCAAGCGGCTACGCAACGACGGCACAAAATGCACTTGCTGTTGTCTCTTACAAGATACGGAGTAACGTCTTCTTCAAAAGATTGTTTTACACCATCATAATGATGCTCGTTGCAACCCAATTCTTGTGAAAGTTGTTGAAGTTCACACTTGCCACTTCTTACACAACTGTTACAAGCGTTGTTGTGGTTTGAAAGCAACAATTCAACCGTAGTACGACGACTATCGATAACTCTCTTGCTATTTGTGTAAATTTCCGTACCTTCTCTTTCGATAGGATAAACGCAAGCAGCAACCAAACTACGAGCGCCTACTACCTCACATACGCAAACACGGCAAGCGCCGATTGCGTTGATGTCCTTAAGATAACAGAGAGTTGGAATTTTGATACCAACCTGTCTGCATGCTTCCAAAATAGTGATACCTTTTTGAACGGAATATTCTTGTCCGTTGATTTTAATATTAATTAAATCTGCCATAGTTTTATCCCCTTATTTTTTAGAAATTGCGCCGAATTTGCAATTATCCATACAGACGCCACATTTAATACATTTTGTCGTGTCAATAGTATGCGCAACTTTAACTTCGCCACTGATTGCATTTACTGGGCAGTTACGTTTACACAACGTACAACCCTTACATTTTACTGGATCAATTTCAAAGTGCAACAACGCTTTACATACGCCTGCAGGGCAACGGTGTTCTTTAATGTGAGCTTCGTATTCTTCTCTAAAGTAACGGAGTGTAGAAAGAACAGGGTTTGGAGCTGTTTGTCCAAGTCCGCACAAAGAGTTGTCCTTTATGTAGTAACAGAGTTTTTCCATCTCGTCCAAATCTTCCATCGTAGCTTTGCCACTGGTTATTTTATTGAGATATTCCAACAAACGCTTGTTACCGATACGGCACGGCGTACATTTACCGCAACTTTCGTCAACTGTAAATTCAAGGAAGAACTTTGCAATATCAACCATACAGTTGTCTTCGTCCATAACAATCAAGCCACCGCTACCCATCATGCTACCGATAGCAATGAGGTTGTCATAATCGATTGGAATGTCAAGATGTTCTACAGGGATACATCCACCGCTGGGGCCACCCGTTTGAGCCGCCTTAAACTTTTTACCGTTGGGGATACCACCACCGATATCGTAAATAACTTCTCTCAAAGTTGTACCCATCGGTACTTCGACCAAACCGGTATTTTGAATTTTGCCACCCAATGCAAATACTTTTGTACCCTTTGATTTTTCGGTACCCATTTGGTTAAACCATTCTGGACCATTAAGAATAATCTTTGTAATATTTGCATAAGTTTCTACGTTATTTAAAATTGTGGGTTTTTCAAACAAACCTTTTACCGCAGGGAACGGAGGACGCGGATGCGGTTCACCACGCTTGCCCTCGATACTAGTCATAAGAGCCGTTTCTTCACCGCAAACAAATGCGCCTGCGCCGAGACGGATTTCGAGATTAAAGTCAAAACCAGAGTCAAAGATGTTTTTGCCCAACATTCCGTATTGCTTTGCTTGATTGATAGCAATTTGCAATCTGTTAACTGCGATAGGATATTCTGCGCGGACATAAACGTAACCTTGATGACTGCCAATTGCATAACCTGCAATTGCCATTGCTTCGATAAGGGCGTGAGGATCGCCTTCCAAAACGGATCTATCCATAAACGCGCCGGGGTCGCCTTCGTCAGCGTTACAGCAAACGTACTTAACTGCGTTTTTGCTTGCGCGAGCAAACTTCCACTTTGTACCCGTGGGGAAACCTGCGCCACCACGGCCTCTCAATCCGCTCTTAGAAATAACGTCAATAACTTCTTCAGGAGTCATTTGCGTCAAAACCTTTGCCAACGCTTGATATCCGTCTTGGCCGATATATTCTTCAATATTTTCAGGATCAATAACACCGCAGTTTTTGAGAGCTATTCTGGTTTGACGTTTCATAAATTCCGTATCGTTTAAAGAAAGAACGGGTTCTGCGTCTCCTTCTTCTTTGTGGAGCAAACGTTTTACGATTCTTCCCTTCAAAATATGCTCTCCAACGATTTCTTTAACGTCTTCTACCTTAACTGAATGATAGAACGCGCCCTCAGGATAAACGACCATAATCGGACCTTGTGCGCAAAGACCAAAGCAACCGGTCATAATAACCTTAACTTCGTTATCGAGTTTTTGCAATTTAAGCTCATTTTCCAATGCTTCGATAATATCTACCGAATGGTTGGAGGTACAACCCGTACCACCGCATACCAATATGTAACTTCTTATCATTTTGTAATCCTCCGTTAATTAAGCTTCATAAATTCATCTACGGGCTTGCCGTTGACAATGTGTTCCGTAATGATACGAGGTACTTTATCCGGATTTACACGTACATAAGTTACCTTTTCTTTGCCGGGCACAAAAACTTCTACTATAGGTTCGTAAGCGCACATACCGATACAGCCCGTCTGACCGACTACAACGTTTTTGAGTCCGCGGTTACTTACTTCGTCCATAAAAGCGCTGAGTACTGGACGAGCGCCTGCGGCGATACCGCAAGTTGCCATACCTATTACTACTCTAATTACGCTTTCATCAGATTCCTGACGGTTTGTGCCTTGTGCCAAGATTCTTTCTTTGATTGCATTAAGTTCTTGTAAGGATTTCATAAAATTTCTTCTCCTCCGTTTGTTGTATTTATATTTTGTTTAATATAATCCCCTAAAAACGACAGTACTTCAGGACTGTCTATATTGACGTCACCAAGAATAGCGGATACTTCCTTAGTATCAAAAACAAATTCTCGATTGTCAACCTTGTAATTTACTACCCATCTTATCTTTGGAGCGTATTGCAACAAGGTAATTATCGTACCGGTTAAATCTCCCATAGGCATACAGTCGATATTATCCGTTTTAAAAGTTGCAGTTACTTCCGTACCCTTATTTAAAACGGAAGAAATACAAAAACTCCCACCGGTACTTTCGGCGCTTTGCTTAAAAAGAGGCAAACCTAAACCTACTTTACGAGTTGTGCGACTTGTAGTAAATGGATCACATACTCTTGAAAGCATTTCTTCACTCATACCGCAACCGTCGTCTTTGATTGACAAAGTTAAAAGCTTGCCGACAATATCGTAAATAATTGTCAATTCTATTTTGGTGGCTTTTGCAGTAATACTATTTGTTGCCACGTCCAACAGATTCAATGATAGTTCTTTCATTTGCTTTTGTTTTGCAAAAAGTCAAACAACGCATCAATGCTTTTTTCTCTCAAATCCAGAAAAAACTCAAAAGAACAAAGAGTTTCTAGACAATGCGCGTCGCTACTTTTTAAAATATTGTATTTTGCGGAATACTTTTTAATCAATTCCTCGCTTGCCCGTGAAGAAAGTTCCACCGCGCAAAAATCCAAATCGTTTGGAATATCACCGAGAATCGCTAACATACTGTTTGCATCTCTATCGATATGCGCGGGGAGCATTAATCCGCCAAGTTGCTCCACCTTTTGTTTAAGTTCATAAACGTCCAAATGACAAGCAAGATTTAAAAAATGCGGAATAGTTTGCACGACCTGGTCAGACTCGTCCAACACCCTTTGAGGAGCGTAAAACCTGTCGTCCAAGGGAAACTTGGGTAAATTCCGTTCTATTTCATCCGCCAAAATCAGTCCGTTTTGCAATTCTTTAAACAAGCAAAGACAATGCACGTCTTCCGCCGAAGTAACTTCCATTGCAGGTACAAAAATCATACCTGCTTGTTTAGCAAGTTTTGCTCCGACGCGACAGTTTGCCATAGAATTGTGGTCCGCAAAAGCAATAAAATCTTTGTTCAACAATTGACACATATTGACAAGGTTATTGACGGTATTGTCATCTTGACAACATCCGCTTAAAACCGTATGAATATGTAAGTCAACGTTCATTTTCATTTTTGTTGTAAATCAATAATCGTCTGATAAATCGGCGTACTTACACCCAGCAAGCAAACGTTTTGTTGTTTTGCGCGTTGTAACAACGCGTCGTCGGGTTTGACGCCCTCGCACAAAATCACACAAGCGCAATCAATAAGGGTTGCGACTGCCAACACGTTTACATTGCTCATAATTGTGAGCCAACAACATTCTTGTGGCGCGTTGCCCATAACAAAACTAAGCAAGTCGCCGACGTACCAAGATTGAATTTCCTTTTCTTCACCCTCGCAAAAAACCGTTGCGGAAAGCAAAGTAGATAGTTGTTTATTTGTCATCTTTGTGTATTATACATTTTTTTCGGTCAAATTTACCCAAAACCACGTCTTCTGCAAAATCTCTACAAGTAGGACTACCGCAAAGCCCACAATCAAGCATAGGCAAGGTTGACAAAACTTCCTCTACTTGTTTCATTTTTTGCATAGCTATTATAAAATTTTTGTCAAGCTTATAAACGTCGTTCGTCTCCCACTTAAACGGAATCTTATAATAATCCAGATCTTTATCGAGAGTATCGGTATGATTGGTTTTGTTTAAAAACGCCGTACGACGCAAGGTATGTATTTTGCTTTTTGCAACGAAAGTGTTTATTACGTTCATTACGCCACCAACGCAACCGCTGTGACAAGCAAGCAATTCTACAAAATTTATATCGCGGAGATTGCCGTCTTCCAACTCTCTTAAGATTGAAATAACGTTAAATATCCCGTCGGCTGCCAACTGCTTTGTGTTAGGAAAACTCGCCGCTTCACCACCACTTGTAGCCCATGAAACACCTTGGGAAGAAGCTACTACCTCTTGCGAAATTTCTACGTCTTTTGCATCAACCAAAGTAAGTTTTTTAAAAATCTCCGAAACGGAAATAGCTCCGTTTATTTCGTGAAAACCGCTATAAAAACCGTTTTTTATCGCCTGAACGTTTGCAGGACACGGTGAAATATAAAACACGCCGATATCTTTGTCCGACAAACCGCTCAGTTCCCTTGCTTTGCACCTTGCTTCTTTACCCGCAAGACACAACGGCGCAAGATGATCTATAAGATTGTCTTCCAATGATTGGTATTTGCTTAATATGAGTTGTACACACGCAGGACACACAGTAGAAATTACAGGACCTTTGACGTCTTCACACACAAACATTTCTCTCTTGAGCATAGACAAAAGGTCACAAGCGCGCGCTTCCTCGTAAACGTAATTAAAGCCAATATTATGCAAAGCATTTAAAATTAGCTCCGGCGTAAAGAGATGCGGAAACTGAGCATAAAGACAACTCGACATAATTGCAACGTTGTACTTATATTTGTTTAAAATAGTTATATCATCACTCAACGCTATTATAGCGTGCGAAGGACAAGACTTTATACAACTACCGCAACTAATGCACTTTTGATAATCTATTGAAGCTTTTCCGTCGCAAATCCGAATAGCGCCAGTGGGGCACGTCTTTAAACAGTTGGTACACCCCAAGCACTTGCTTTTATCCGGATAAATAGCGTGAAAATCTTTGTTCATAGAATATCGCCTTTACTCTTGTCAAAAACCATCAATCACCAAGATAAAACTTCATGGTGATGGTAGTCCCCTTTCCAACAACGGACTGAACGTCCATCTCGTCACTGTATTTTTTCATATTGGGTAAACCCATACCTGCGCCAAAGCCCATTTCCTGTATTTGTGAAGTTGCCGTAGAATAACCCTCTTTCATTGCAAGTTCGATATTTTCGATACCCTTGCCCGTGTCGGATACTACTACCGTAATACAATCGTGGTCAATTGAAACGCTTGCTTTACCGCCATTTGCGTGAATAACCGTGTTTATTTCCGCCTCGTACATAGCGATAATAACTTTGCGTACTATAGTATTATCTATACCCAGTTGTTTCAAACGGGATTTAGTCATCTGACTTGCCTGTCCCGCCAACTCAAAGTTAGTTCCGTCTATATCGAATATCCAATTAATACCCGACATCAAAGACCCCCACCAACTCCGGCATTGTAAAGCTTGCCACAAGCAGAAAACATTCTTTCCTCCGTTGCAAGTACTACTATACCGTTTTCGCGGGCGACGTCTAAAACCTTTTCGTCTGGCATCTTTCCCCGCACGAAACAAACGCACTTCATATCCATCATAAGCGCCGTACGCACTGCTTGCGGATTGACAAGCCCCGTAAGCAACACCGATTGATCTTTTACGCAAGCTAAAACGTCAGACATCATATCCGAACCGCAAGCAGAAACAACGGATGTATCGAGATACTCTTCACCGCACAAAACTTTTGCATTAAGAATAGAAGCAATTTGTCCAATTGTCATAATAAAATTACCTTAAATATTAAAGATCTTTGTACTTATTTATAATGCCGTTGACTTGATCTACGGTGACTTTGCCGTAAACTTCGCCGTTGACGGTCAAAACAGGAGCAAGACCACAGCAACCTATGCAACGTGTAGCTTCAATAGAAAATTTACCGTCGGGAGTAATACCGCCCTCTTCGATATTCAATACTTGCTTAAGCTTGTCCATAACGTCTCCGCTACCCTTTACGTAGCAAGCCGTACCCAAGCATACTGCAACGTTGTATTTGCCCTTTGGATTAAGGCTAAATTGAGAGTAAAAAGTTGCTACACCGTAAACTTCTTCAACCGGCACGTCCAAACCCTCGGCAATGCGAGTAACTACTTCTATCGGCAAATAACCGTAGATTTCCTGAGCGTGTTGCAATACAGGCATAACTGCGCCTCTTACGTTTTTGTGTTGAGCAATAACCTTGTCCAATTGCTTGCGTTGTTTTTCTGTTTCCTGAAAAGGAATTTGACAAATTTTACTCATTTTGTCCCCCTGTAAAATAAATTAGATATGTTTTTTAGTGCTTTTTAACACCAATTAATATTATCATAGATTTTGCTATTTTTGTCAACCGATTTTAAGAAAATTGAAATATTTTATTCGCCTTTTGTATAAAAATGCAGAACCATTTTTCAATATACGCCTCAACGTACTTTTATGATTAAATATTTATTCAAATCAAGCAAATTCATAAAACTAACTATCAAAATTTTTCGCGTAATGACAAATTGATCAACAACAAATCAAAGTAGGCAATCTTCAGTTCTGACGTTTTGACAACGCTTTTTTTAAGTTGGGTAAGTATGGTTTTTTGGTAAGCAAGATAACTCAAAATATCTTGAATAATTTGTTCGGTTGAATCTCCTTTAAGTTTTTCTGCAAGCGATATAGCCTCGTCGGTAGCGTCTATCCTTTCGGAAATAACGTCGTTGACGTCTCCCACGCTTTTTTCCTCTTTGTCATAATCCAAAGCAAGAGAAACTATCATAGACAAAGTATTCCAAAAAACTTCCGTCACTTCAACGAGCATACTTTTTGATCCGTCTGAAAAAGTAAGTTTTTTTTGCGGTAAATCCCACTCGTAAACGTACGCGCTTTCGCCCGCTTCAAGCAAGTTGTTGGCTATTGTGTTGGCGTCGGTTTTAGACAAATAAAGAGCTGCAAACACCATAAAATTATTTCCGTCCTGATAAATCCCACCTGCTCCTCCACGCGTTTTGCAAATGGAAGAATAATAATTTGCCGAGCTTTCCGTCACGAAACTTCCGATTGCCACCCCATAAACGGTTTGCTTTTTCAAAACCACCGATTTGCTTTTGAATAAAAAGGAACAAAAAAACACCAAGATTAAAATAATCAACAAAGTTATTGCAATGGTTTTTACTCTGCTGTAAAAACTTTTGGATTTTTCCCTGACAGGTTTTTTGCGATAAACTTCCGTTTCGACGTATTTCATAATACTATGTATATTTATAGTTCTGTTTCTTTTGACTAATTGCAACAAAAAACCGTAAGGAATTTTCCTTACGGTTTTTAAAAAGTGTTTATTTGTATTGATTAATACATATCTCCGCCCATTTGCGGTTGCGCTGGAGGCGTAGGTTCGGGGATTTCCGCCACGGCGCCTTCCGTCGTAAGCATTACACCTGCAATACTTGCGGCGTTTTGCAATGCGCTACGGGTTACCTTTGTCGGATCGATAATGCCTTTTTCTACCATATCGACGTACTTGTCGGCGTAAGCGTCATAACCGTAATTAGGTCTTCTTGCGTTGATGACGTTGTAAAGAACTACTCCGCCGTCTACGCCTGCGTTGATTGCTATCTGACGCAATGGTTCTTTAATAGCGTTTAAAATAATGGTTGCACCTGTTTTTTCGTCCCCCTTAAGAGTAGGAATAAATGCGTTGAGTTTTTTGACTGCGGACAACAAGGCTACGCCACCACCAGGGACAATACCTTCTTCTACAGCGGCACGGGTTGCATTGAGAGCATCTTCGATACGAAGTTTCTTTTCCTTCATTTCCAACTCCGTTGCCGCGCCAACGTGAATAACGGCTACGCCACCTGCCAATTTGGCAAGTCTTTCTTGATATTTTTCCTTATCGTATTCACTCGTGGTTTCGGCGGAAAGAGCGCGTATCTGGCGAACTCTTTGTTGAATTGCTTCCGTAGTGCCTGCGCCTTCAACGATAATGGTGTTTTCCTTGTCAACCTTGATTTGTTTTGCTTGACCAAGCATTTCCAACGTTGCGTCTTTGAGTTCAATACCGACTTCGCTGGTGATGACCGTTCCGCCTGTCAATATTGCGATATCTTGCAACATTTCCTTACGTCTGTCACCAAAACCTGGGGCTTTGACGGCTACGCAACTGAAAGCGCCACGCAATTTGTTGAGTATAAGGGTTGTCAAAGCCTCGCCCTCAACGTCCTCGGCAATGATGAGAAGTTTTCTGCCCGTCTTTACAACTTGCTCCAACAAAGGCAAAATTTCCTGAATATTGCTAATTTTTTTGTCGGTAATAAGGATTAGAGCGTCTTCAAGTACGGCTTCCATTTTTTCCATATTAGTTGCCATATATGGAGAGCAATATCCTCTGTCAAATTGCATGCCTTCTACTATATTGAGTTCCGTACGCATTGTTTTGCTTTCTTCTACAGTGATTACGCCGTCGTTGCCGACTTTTTCCATGGCGTCGGAAATAAGTTGGCCAATAACTGCGTCCCCTGCGGAAATACTTGCTACTTGAGCAATATTTGTCTTTTCGCTAACGGGCTTGCTGATGGATTTTAAACTCTCAACGCAAACTTCTACCGCTTTGTCAATACCCTTTTTGAGAACTATCGGATTTGCGCCTGCAGCAACGTTTTTGCTACCTTCCTTAATAATTGCTTGAGCCAAAACTACCGCAGTAGTCGTGCCGTCGCCTGCTACGTCGTTGGTTTTTGTGGAAACTTCCTTAATAATTTGCGCGCCCATGTTTTCAAAAGCGTCGGGAAACTCTATTTCCTTTGCAATGGTAACGCCGTCGTTGGTAATAAGCGGACTACCGTACTTGCGTTCTAAAACTACGTTACGTCCTTTAGGTCCGAGCGTAATTTTAACAACGTCTGCCAAATTGTTGATACCGTTGAGTAACGATTCTCTTGCTTGTTCGCCGTATTTAACTTGTTTTGCCATTTTTTGTGCGCCTCCTTTACTCTACTATTGCGAGAATATCGCTTTGTTTGATAATAACTACTTCCTGACCTTCAATCTTAAATTGATTTCCGGAATAACGGGCAAACAAAACCTTGTCACCCGGCTTGACTTGCATTAGTACTTCTTTGCCGTCCATTACGCCACCAGGACCGACTGAAATAACTTCCGCTATTTCGGACTTTTCCTGAGCGTTGGTGGGCAAAAAGAAGCTACCCTTTTTTTCCTCTGTTTGTTCGCAAATTTTTACTACTACTTTGTCAAACAACGGTTTTAAATTCATTTTATACCTCCATAAATTCTTAAATTATGTACTTGATTAATTATTGTTTTAGCACTCTTGCATGATGAGTGCTAACTCTACACATTATTATATACGCCTTTTTCAGTTTGTCAAGAAAAAATTCGCAGTTTTTTAAATTTTTTTTTGGGGTTTTTTGCTTTGATTTAATTTAACAAAAAACTAAAGATAGAAATTTGGTTTTTATTGTTGTGCTGTGTCGGATTGTGTGATAAAATAACTATATTATACGTTAAAGAGGTATTATTATGGATAAATGGGATAAGAGGTTTATGGATATGGCAGAAGTTGTAGCCACTTGGTCAAGCTGTTTTCAAGACAACCGCAAAATCGGCGCGGTAATAGTCAAAGACAAAAGAATTTTGACCACCGGTTATAACGGAGCGCCCAGCAACGTAAAAAGCTGTACGGAAAAACAAGAGTGCATCCGTCGCAAGCTCAACATCAAAAGCGGTACCTGCCACGAATTGTGTTACGCCGTACACGCAGAACAAAACGCCATTATTCAAGCGGCAAGATTGGGCGTTGCATTGACGGACGCAGTGCTTTATTGCACGCATCAACCTTGCGTAATTTGCGCAAAAATGATAATAAACAGCGGCATCAAGCGCGTTGTTTTTAAACACGGCTATCCCGACGAATTTGCAATGACGCTTTTTGAAGAAGCTCAAGTCAAAGTCGAACAGTTTGTCGATTGATTTTTAGTCAAATTACCAAGCAAAAAATAAAAATCGCGAGTGTTTTGTCGACACTCCGTTTTTTGTCGACTTTTTTGACTAAAAATAAATATTTGATAGTATAATTTACAATGGTAAATTATATCCTTAATATAATATTTTTTTGAGAGTGTTTTATGAAAAGAACAGCAAAAAATTATCTTGACTTGTTTTGGACGTGGTTTATTATCGGACTTACTACCTTTGGCGGTGGCTACGCTATGATTGCCATTATTCAAAACAAAATCGTAGAAAAAAGAAAGTGGATTTCTAACGACGAACTAACAAAAATAATTGCCATTGCAGAATCCACCCCCGGCCCTATCGCAATAAACAGCGCTACTTATATAGGTTACAAATTGCTGGGAGTATTTGGGAGCTTTCTTGCAACGTTGGGCGTAATTTTGCCGAGTTTTGTTATTATTTACGTTATTTCACTATTTTTTAACGACCTTTTGCAATACCAAATAGTTCAATACGCCTTTAACGGAATAAAGGCAAGTGTTTCCGCATTGATTTTGCTCGCAGGTATCAAAATGCTTAAATCCACAAAAAAAGATTTGCTGACTTGGATTATTTTTGGCATTACTCTTGCTTTGACAATAATCATAAACGTATTTGATTGGAACGTTTCTTCCGTATTTTTAATACTTGCAGGCGCGCTTATAGGTCTTGTCACTGTTTTTGCAACCAAAAACAAAGGAGAACCACCGCAAAATGATACGGCAGAAAACTCTCCTCAATTGCTCAATCAAAAAAATTGCGACAAGGAGGGTAAGCAATGCTGACACTCTTTTGGACGTTTTTTAAAATAGGTTTGTTTACTTTTGGCGGTGGTTACGCCATGATTCCCCTTATTCAACAGGAAGTAATACACCACAATTGGCTGTCTGAGGACGCTTTACTCAACTTTATCGGTATAAGCGAAGCTACCCCCGGTCCATTTGCAATAAATATCGCTACCTTTGTAGGTTCGTCGCAATACGGATTTTGGGGAGCCGTGTGCGCTACTCTCGGAGTAATTTTGCCGAGCTTCATCATTATTTTGCTGATTGCTTCAATTTTTACAAAGTTTGAGCAAAACAAATACGTAAAAGGCGCGTTAAGAGGTATTTCTCCCGTGGTTTGCGCGCTGATAATCGGTACGGGGTTGACGCTGTTTGTACAAAACGTTTGGAGCAATACCTACGACTTGAACTCCGCGCCACAAATAGACTTTTGCGCTTTGGCAATATCCGTCGTCGCTTTTGCGGGCAGTTTGATTTACAAAAAACTGACCAAAAAAAATTTGTCGGCAATATTCGTTATTTTCTTTGGCGCGGTAATGGGTATAGCCCTATACTCTATTTGATATTTTTTGCATAATAAAATTTTTAAACAAATAAATTGCCAAACTAAAATTCTGAAGTCAATAGGCCTCAGGATTTTTATCATTTTTTTAAACCAATCAGCGGAACAAGTTTTTTGGCAAGGAATAAAATGACTGCGCTCAACAAAAGGTCTTTCCACAAGCCGTTAAATACTAATAGCGTCAATAAAGTCAAAATACTTGCGTCGTTCTTTAAATAAAGTTTAAAAACCAACAAGCCGTATACGCTCCCTAACGAGTAAACGACAATCAAAAAGACAGTCACAGCCACAATCAGTCTTTTGAGTTCAGGTTTGTTTCCATGTAAATGTGGATTGGCAATTTTTCCACACAAAAAGCTACCTATCAAAAACCCCAGCAAATAACCAAAGGTCGGTTGCAAAACGTAAGCAAAGCCTCCGCCGTTAGCAAACACGGGCATACCGACAAGCCCCATCAATATATATATAGCAACGCTCAAAGCGCAAAACTCACCCAACAGCAACGACAGCAACAAAACAATTGCAAATTGCAAAGTTATCGGAACGGGCAAAGGGATTTTTATAAATCCACCCACTACTATCAACGCCAAAGAGAGCGCAACGTACGCTAAAATTTTTGCGCCGAATAATTTTTGTTGTTTTTTCATTTGATTAACCTTGCGCTGATTTCTCCGCTATCCAAGCTTTGGATAATACCGTCGGGAGTTTTTACCAATAGTTTGTAATCTTTATTTAGTCCCACCACAATTCCGACGTCGGTTTTTTTGCCGTTTTTTAGTATATCAACCATGCATCCAACAAAAGCGAGGCGTTTAGAGTACTCTTCAAAAAGTTTTGGCGAAGTCAAATCCTGCAAAAAAGCGTAAAAGTTTTTGAGTATACAAGCAAGAAATTTGTTTTTGCCCAAACTATTTGTTAAGGCAATTTCTCCCGCAATATCCTTTATTGTTTCATCAAAACCGCCTATCGGTTTGTACAAATTGATACCTACTCCCACTACCGCGTAATTTAACGAGAGAGTTTTTGCGTCAATTGAGCCTTCTGTCAAAATTCCGCACACTTTTTTGCCATCAACCAACAAATCGTTTACCCATTTTATTTCGCAAGTTCTGGAAGTAAATTTTTCTATTGCAAAAGCAACTGCTACCGCCATAGCAACCGTAAGGTTTGTTGTGATTTGTATGGGGAGCACAGGACGAAGCAACAAGCTAAAATAAATTCCGCTGTCTTTCGGTGAAAAAAACTTGCGGTTGTACCTACCAATACCGTCGGTCTGACTATGCGCCACCATTAAATAATCTGAAATATTTTCTTCTTCGGCAATGACTTTAAGTATTTTGTTGGTAGAAGTCACCACTTGTTTTACTTCTACTTTTTTTATCGGCAAGTCGCAAAGCAATTGCTCCAACTCTGTTTTTTGTAAATCTTTTTTTATGTTTTTATCCATATTTTCACTTTAACAAAAGGTAAAACTGTTGTCAACCAAAAAGATAAACAAGGTTGACAATAGTATAAAAGCAGGCTCGCTGTTGCAAGCCTGCCAAAAATTATTGATTGAGTTTTGCAAGCGTTTTTTCCATAAACTTGTCGTTTTGAATAATAAAACGCTCGTGAGTACCCTCTCCTATAAGCCCCTTTTCGTCATATGCTTTTACTTCAAAAACAAGGCGCCTTCTGTCGATTTCTATCAGTTTGGCTTCGCAAGTGACTTTCATACCTATTGGAGTAGCGGCAAGGTGTTTTATCGAAACCATAGTGCCGACAGTCCCGCAACCTTCGTCAAGATGCTCCTGAACGCAATGGCGCGACGTGCCTTCCATAAATGCAATCATATAAGGCGTACCGTAAACGGGCAAAGCTCCGCTACCCAAGTTGCTTGCAGTCAATTCCTTAGTGACGGTAAGCGTCTGCGAAAAAGTAAGACCTACTTTTAACATAATATTTCTCCTTATTTGCTTTTTGGTTTCATTGTAGGAAACAACAAAACGTCCCTTATTGAGTAACTGTTTGTAAACAACATAATCATACGATCAATACCGATACCAATACCGCCCGTAGGTGGCATACCGTATTCTAACGCCATAACAAAATCGTCGTCCATCATTTGCGCCTCGTCGTCACCACTGTTGCGTTGTTTGACTTGGTCGGCAAAACGATTGTATTGGTCTATAGGGTCGTTAAGTTCACTGAAAGCATTGCCCATTTCTCTTGCGTAAATAAAGAACTCAAATCTGTCGGCAATACGCGGATCACTTGCCTTACGTTTTGCAAGCGGACTTACTTCTACGGGATAGTCGTAAATAAAGGTCGGCTGAATAAGATGTTCTTCCACCTTTTGGTCAAAAATTTCGTACAAAACGTATCCCCAAGTTTGCTTTGCTTTTGGCATTTCAATACCCATTGATTTTGCCACCTGCAAAGCCTCTTCGTCCGTAGTAATTTTGTCAAAGTCAACGCCAACGTACTCTCTGACGGCTTCTATCATACTCAAACGCCTCCAATTGTTGAGGTCGATAACTACGTCGTTGTATTGAAGTTGGCGTGTGCCGAGCACCTTGTCAGCGCAATAACAAAACATATTTTGAGCAATTTCCATCATGTGTTCAAGATTGGTGTACGCCTCGTAAAGCTCCATAGTGGTAAACTCAGGATTGTGTTTGATATCCATACCTTCGTTGCGGAACATTCTGCCGATTTCATAAACCTTTTCAAATCCGCCAACTATCAATCTTTTGAGATATAGCTCCGTAGCAATACGCAAATACATATCCATATTAAGAGTATTGTGATGCGTAATAAACGGACGGGCGCTTGCGCCACCTGCTATGGTGTTGAGAATAGGCGTTTCCACCTCCAAAAAGCCAAGATTGTCGAGATAATCTCTTATGGCGGTGATGATTTTGCTCCTAATTACAAAGGTGCGTTTTACTTCAGGATTGGCAATCAAGTCAACGTAACGCTGACGATAACGCATATCGGTATCCTTAAATCCGTGGAATTTTTCCGGCAGTGGACGCAAAGATTTAGCAAGCAAGGTCAAAGAATTTACGCGTACAGAAACTTCGCCCGTGTGCGTAACAAACACAAAGCCCTTTACACCTATGATATCGCCGATATCCATATTTTTAAAATCCAAATAAGACTCTTCGCCTACTTCGTCCTTTTTGACGTAAATTTGAATTCGTCCTTCGCCGTCTAAAATATGACAAAAAGACGCTTTACCCATAATTCTGCGACTGACGATACGTCCTGCAATGGAAACTTCCTTTTCGGTAAGAGATTCGGCATTATTGAGTATTTCGGCAGAAGTATGCGTACGGTCAAAACGAGTAATTTCAAACGGATTTTTTCCGTTGGCAACGAGATTAGCAAGTTTGTCTCTCCTGACTTGCAAAATTTCCGCAAGGTCAACTTCTTGCTCTATTGGTTGCGCTTGATTGACGTCAGGATTTTTTTGATTGTTGTTTTGTTGATTGTCCTGCATGATTTTTTCCTTCATTTTGTTTAGTCTTTTAATTGATTTCCATCAACTTATATTTTACGATATTGCCGTTTGGCAAAAATACGGTAAAAGAGTCTCCCTTTTTTTTGCCCATAACGGCAGAACCTATCGGGGATTCGTTACTAATCCTTATAGGATTAGCAAAAGGATCGGCTTCCGTCGTACCTACTATTTGATAGGTTTTTTGTTTTTTGTTTGCGTCCGCAATAACAATCGTACTACCAAGCTTTACTTCAAAGTGGCGGGCGCTATCGTCAATAATAATGGCGTTTTTTAGCTTTGACTCTATTTCCAATATTTCGCCTTCAAATTGAGATTGTTCTGCCTTTGCTGCGTCGTACTCGGCGTTTTCTGAAAGATCGCCAAAATCGCGAGCAACCTTGATTTTTTCGGTAATTTCCGCACGGCGTACAGTTTTGAGATACTTAAGTCTTTCTTCAAGTTCTTTTTTGCCTTCCGCAGTGAGATAAACTTCTTCTGCCATAATAAATCTCCTATTAAATGTTTTAAGTAATTCACTTGTTCATTATCAAGTGAAAATTTTATTAAATATTATACCACAAAGCAGTGTTTTCGTCAAGGATATTGTCGGTATTTATATTTTTAGCTATTTGCTTTTAAGTCGGTTTTTGGCGTTTTTTTTGGGATTTGAGTGGGAATTTAATAGACACATCAACCTATACAACAACGGTTTTTTCAATTTGACTGCGTTGTAAGGACAAAGCTTCTGACAGCAATAACAACGAATACAATCTTTGCGCCTTATATGTGCTTTTTTGGGAGTTGTTTTTCCCGTCATATCTATTGCTTTTTCGGGGCAATGAGCAAAACATTTGGCGCATCCCTTGCATTTTTTACGATTGATAACGGGACGTTTAGTAACCCAATTTTTTCGCAAGAAACGTTGCAAAAAACCTTTTTTGGTAAAATCTCTATCCACTACGACGACGGTTTCAAAGTCTTTTACAAAATCTTTTTGCAATAAATCAAAGTCAATTTCCGTATCGCTTAAATTCTGAGGCAAAAGTCCCCTTTCCTGAGCTTTTTTAATAAGTGGCATTTCTTCTGGATTTGCAAATAGACTGACTCCCGCTACGTCCACCAAATAAGGATTTTTGCCTGCCAAAATTTTGCCGACGAATTTAGGCTTGCCGTTGGTCGGTCCTTCGCCCTCCATACACATAACGGCGTCCACAAAGTGCAAAACTATTTTTTGACTTGCAAATTGCTCTATATCAATAAGACAATCGCAAAAAACGTTCAAAGTCGGATAAAGACTGTGCGTTTGCGCTTTAACCAAACCGGGTATCAAGCCGTAAAGATTTTTTACCGCCCCCGTATACCCCGTAAAGCTATGAGTTTTGAGTTTGCCTATATTGATAACTACGTCTGCGTTGTTAAAAACGTCGATAATATCAAGAGTGTGTACAACCTTTCCGTTAATTTGCTTTGAACTACTTTCAAAGTTGTCTATCAACTGCGCTCCGCTGTTTAAACACGCCTGAGTCATTCCGCAAGTTTTGAAAGTTGCGTTCATAACCGTTTTGTTGTAAGCAGAACCGCTACTATCTCCCACAAAAACTTTTGCGCCCGTTTGAGCAATAAGTATTTTGGAAACTGCCTCAACAATGCTCGGATGAGTAGTCCCGCATTTTTCAGGAGACATTTCACGCACGAGATTAACTTTTAGCAAAACGTTTTTGTTTTGCCCCACTACGTTTTTTGCGCCACCGAGAGAATCAAACAGGTTTTTTACGGCCTCATCTATGCGAGCTTGGTCATAATCAGCAACCGAAGTAAAAAAAACTTTTTCCATTTGTTTATTCTAACAATTTTTTTTAAAAAAAGCAAATCTTTTGTCTTGCGTTTACTTGTATTTTTTTGTAATTAAGCTATAATAATACTATGAAATTATGGATTCGCTGTTTTAAAAAGGATAAACTGATTTTAAACGAACTTTTAACAAACTCACAGTCTCTCACCTGCTACAACCTCGGCGTGGCGCTGACGGAATTGTGTGACAAATTTGATTTACCAAGTCCTATCGTGACGGAAACAAACGTCAACAATCTAAATACTTTTAATCATACCAAATTTAAACAAAGTGACTTTTTGGAAAAAATAGATTTTGATTTTTTGGAAATCGGTAATATTCCAAAATAATTTTAACGTAAAAATACTCCGAATTTTACGGAGTATTTTTTATTGCTTTTTTATTAAGTATTAGTTTTTAAAATATTCTACAGCGGAACGGAATATTTGCATATCGTAGTTCGCGTAAACGTTTTTATATAACCCGTAGCCTATTCTCTCGGAGTGCCCCATCTTGCCGAATACTCTGCCGTCGGGAGAAGTTATACCCTCTATCGCGCAAACCGAGTTATTGGGGTTAAAACGCACGTCTGCCGTAGGTTTGCCTGATAAATCAACGTATTGGGTTGCAATTTGCCCGTTTTGAGCAAGTTGCAAAACGGTTTTTTCGTCGGCAAAAAATCTACCTTCACCGTGTGACACAGGCACGGTAAATATTTGACCTACTTTAGTGTTTTTGAGCCAAGGCGATTTGTTTGAGGCTACTCTCGTGCGTACCAACATTGATTGGTGACGCGCAATGGTATTGTAAGTAAGCGTTGGACAATCTTCCGTCACGTCTATTATTTTGCCGTACGGAACTAATCCAAGCTTTATTAGCGCCTGAAAACCATTGCAAATACCGCACATAAGTCCGTCTCTTTTTTCCAGCAAAGCAGTAACTTCCTGCTTAATTTCGGGATTACGGAAAAACGCAGTAATAAACTTGCCCGATCCGTCAGGTTCGTCACCACCGGAAAAACCACCCGGAATAAACACTATTTGCGAAGTTTTTAAACTTTTTACAAATTTTTCCACCGAATACGAAATATCGTCGGCAGAAAGATTTTTGACGATAAATATTTCCGTATCTGCGCCTGCGTCTGCCATAGCTTTTGCCGAGTCGTATTCGCAGTTAGTACCGGGAAACACGGGTATCAATACTTTTGGTTTTGCAACTTTAACTAACGGAGTGCAACGTTCCTTTGCATTAAAGTCAAAGACAGGTATATCCTTTTGAGTTTGAATTATATTACAAGGATAAATTGGTTCCAACTTGGTTTCGTAAACCGTTGCAACGTCCTTTGCTAAAACCGTTTCATTACGGTAAGTAAACTTGCCGTCATCCGTTACAATGCCTATCGTTGTAAAATCATTGCAAACACAATCACAAGTAACTTCTAAAAGCATAGCGCCGTAATTATATCCAAAAATATCTTCCGTCGAAAGAGTATCGTCAAAAGCAAAACTCAAACCGTTGCCGAAGGACATTTTCATTACAGCCTCGGCAATACCGCCGTAAGTTGGAGTATAAGCCGATACTGCCTTACCACTCCTCAACAACTCCGTAGTTTTGTTATACACTTTTAACAAAGATTCAGCTGTAGGCAATCCGTTGGAGTCAAATTCAGGACGGAGCAAAACGACTTTATTACCACTTTGCTTAAATTGATTGGCAACGATATTGTCTACGTTGTCCGTCGTAACGGCAAAGGAAACCAAGGTTGGCGGAACGTGCAAGTCCTCAAAACTGCCCGACATTGAATCCTTGCCACCTATTGCGGGAACTTTTAAACCAATTTGAGCCTTTAAAGCACCCAACAACGCCGAGAAAGGTTTGCCCCAACGACAGCTGTCTTTACCGAGTTTTTCAAAATACTCTTGAAAAGTCAAATATACGTCCTTAAAATCCGCGCCCGTTGCAATAAGCTTTGAAACAGATTCCACAACAGCAAGGTACGCTCCGTGGTATGGCGATTTTTCCGCAATAAAAGGATTGTAGCCCCAAGCCATTAAAGACACCGTATCGGTATGCCCCTTTTCTACGGCAACTTTGTGTACCATTGCCTGAATAGGCGTAGCCTGATATTTTCCACCAAATGGCATAAGCACCGTGTTTGCGCCTATGGTCGAGTCAAAACGCTCAACAAGTCCTTTTTTGGAACAAACGTTTAAGTCCCCCGCCGTCTTTAAAAGATTTTCGGCAAAACTGCCGTTTATTTGTTTGTTAAACTTTTGCGGAGCGCACGCGTGTACGTTAATATGCTTTTCCGCTCCGTTTGAATTTAAAAATTCCCTAGAAATATCTACTATGTTTTTGCCATTCCAACGCATAGTAAGGCGTGGTTCTGACTTTACGCGGGCAACTATTGTAGCTTCGAGATTTTCTTCGTGAACAAGTTGCAAAAATTTTTGAACGTCGGTGTCGGCAACCACTACCGCCATTCTTTCCTGCGATTCGGAAATAGCAAGTTCAGTACCGTCAAGTCCTTCGTACTTTTTTGGAACAGCGTTTAGATCTATATCCAAACCGTCCGCCAATTCGCCGATTGCAACGGATACTCCGCCCGCGCCAAAATCGTTGCAACGCTTGATAAGCGTAGACGCCTCTTTGTTGCGGAATAGTCTTTGAAGTTTGCGTTCTTCAGGAGCGTTACCTTTTTGAACCTCCGCGCCACAAGTTTCTATTGATTTGACGTCGTGCGATTTTGACGACCCCGTAGCCCCTCCGCAACCGTCTCTACCTGTCTTTCCTCCGAGCAAAATAATTACGTCGCCGTCAACGGGCTTTTCTCTCTTGACGTTTTTTGCAGGAGTAGCGCCTATTACCGCGCCGATTTCCATATGTTTTGCAACGTATCCGTCGTGATAAATTTCGTCAACCTGACCTGTTGCAAGACCTATCTGATTGCCGTAAGAAGAATATCCTGACGCCGCAGAAGTAACTATCTTGCGTTGAGGGAGTTTTCCTTTGAGCGTTTCTTCAACGGGTTTTAATGGGTCTGACGCGCCAGAAATGCGCATTGCGCCGTAAACGTAACTTCTGCCACTCAATGGGTCTCTTATCGCTCCGCCTACGCAAGTAGCGGCTCCGCCAAACGGCTCGATTTCCGTCGGGTGATTATGCGTTTCGTTTTTGAAAAGTAACAGCCAATCTTCTGTCTTTCCGTCGACGTTAACCTTCATTTTGACGGTACAAGCATTGATTTCTTCCGACTCGTCAAGGTTGGTAAGGTATCCGTTTTGTTTTAAATATTTTGCGCCGATTGTGGCAATATCCATAAGATTGATCGGCTTTGTTCTGTTGAGGGATTTACGTATTTGTAAATATTCGTCAAAAGCCTTTTGCAAAAGTTGATCGTCAAATTTAACGGAATCTATCGTTGTCAAAAAAGTCGTATGACGGCAATGATCCGACCAATAAGTGTCGATAACCCTAATTTCCGTAACGGTTGGTTCTCTACCTTCTTGCTTAAAATACTGTTGGCAAAAACGGACGTCGTCTAAATCCATTGCAAGACCGTAATTTTTTACAAAGTCGAGCAAGCCCTTTTCGTCCAACGCCAAAAATCCGTCTATAGTTTGTATTTGCGTAGGCGCGGAATAATTTTCCGCAAGGGTATCGGGTTTTTCAAGAGACGCCAATCTTGATTCTACGGGATTGACGACGTACTTATATATCTTGTCAAGTTGTTGATCCGTAAGGTTGCCGTAAAGCATATATACCTTTGCGGTTTTTACAATCGGCCTCTCTTTTTTGGAAATAATCTGTATACATTGCGAAGCGGAATCTGCTCTTTGGTCAAATTGACCGGGCAGATACTCAACCGCAAACACCTTTGCATCTTCTTTCGGAAGTTCATACGAAACAATATCCAACTGAGGTTCGGCAAAAACGGTATATTTGCAATAATCAAACAACTCTTGGTCAATTTTTTCCACGTCGTAACGATTAAAGACGCGGAGATTATCCAACGTATCTATACCCAAAAGGATTTTAAGATCCGACAACAAGGCTTTTGCTTCGTTTGCAACCTGAGCCTTTTTTTCAACAAATATTCTGTATACCATAAAAACTGTCAATCCTTGATTTTACTTTTGTTTTTGATTTTATTCTTTACAAAGCGCTTTAAGCGCAACTTTGCCTATGTCTAAGCGGTAATAACCGTTTGAAAATTCTATCTGCTCAACCACACCGTAAGCGCTGTCTATGGCTTCTTTCAAGGTGTCTTTAACAGCAACTACTCCGAGTACTCTACCGCCCTTACTCATCAGTTTTTCGCCGTCTTTTTTTACGCCTGCCATATATATCTGTTGATTGTCTTGCAAGGTCGGCAAAACTATTTCAAAACCGTTTTGGTAACTCGTAGGATAACCTTTTGACGCAACTACTACGCAACAAGCGCTTTGATCTGCAAACTCTACCATTTCCTTGGTAAGAGTTTCTGCCTCTACTGCACGCATTACGTCAAGCAAATCGCTCTTTAACAACGGCAAAACAACTTGAGTTTCGGGGTCGCCAAACCTACAGTTGTATTCAATGACTTTTGGACCGTCAGCAGTCACTATCAAACCAAAGTACAAGCATCCCTTAAACGGTCTACCTTCCGCGCGCATTGCATTTATCGTTGGTATAAAAATTTTTTGCATACACTCGGTCTCTATCTGCTTTGTATAATAAGGATTTGGCGCAACGGAACCCATACCGCCGGTATTAAGTCCTTTGTCTCCGTCTAAAGCACGTTTGTGGTCCATTGAAGAAATCATTGGCACGATAGTCTTTCCGTCGGTAAATGTGAGTACGGATACTTCTACCCCCGAAAGAAACTCTTCCACAACTATTTTTTCACCGCTTGCACCAAACTTTTTGTTTTGCATTGCGTCCAAAACCGCATTTATTGCTTCTTCCCTCGTATAAGCAATAACCACGCCTTTGCCGAGCGCAAGACCGTCAGCCTTTATTACCGTTGGCAACGGAGCATTTTTGATAAACTCTAAAGCTTTATCCGCGTCGGAAAAAACCTCGTATTTAGCAGTGGGTATACCGTATTTTTTCATCAATTGCTTTGCGAAAATTTTGCTACCTTCGATAATAGCGCTTTTTTTGTCCGGACCAAAGCACTTGACGCCGATTTTGTGCAAAGCGTCTACCGCGCCAAGCACCAACGGATCGTCGGGAGCAACAACGGCAAAATCTATGTCGTTTGTTTTGGCAAATTCACAAATGGCGGGTATATCTTTGGGGTTTATATCAATACATTGCGCGTCGGAAGCTATGCCTCCGTTGCCCGGCAATGCAAAAATCTCCGTCACGCTTTTATTTTGCTTTATTTTTTTGATAATGGCGTGCTCTCTACCGCCACCACCTACAACCATTACTTTCATTTTTTACTCCGTGTTTTAGTGATGGAACAAACGTAACCCCGTAAATGTCATCACTATGCCGTGTTTGTCGCAACACTCCGTTACGACGTCGTCGCGTTTGCTTCCACCTGGTTGAGCAATGTAAGAAACACCGCTTTTAAAGGCTCTTTCGATATTGTCGTCAAACGGGAAAAACGCGTCGCTACCTAAAGACACGCCTTTAATCGTAGACAAATACGCCTTCTTTTCTTCACGGGTAAAACGCTCGGGCTTTTGTGAAAAATATTTCTTCCAATTGTCGCCAGCCAAAACGGTGTCGTTGTCGTCGTCATTGTCAGAAATATAAAGGTCTATTACGTTGTCGCGGTCAGGTCTGCCAATCGTAGGCAAAAATGGCAACGACAAAACCTTGTCGGTTTGTCTCAAATGCCAATTATCAGCCTTGCTACCGGCAAGTCTCGTACAGTGTATTCTTGATTGCTGTCCAGCGCCTACGCCGATTGCTTGTCCGTCAACGGCAAAGCATACGGAGTTGGATTGGGTGTATTTTAAGGTCAAAAGAGCTACTATTAAATCTCTTTTTGCTGACTCAGGAAGATTTTTTTGCTTTGTAACGATATTGTTCAGCATACTGTCTTCTGGCGCAAAGTTGTTTCTACCCTGTTGAAAAGTAATACCGTAAACCTGCTTTTTTTCCGTCTCGGCAGGAATAAAGTCAGGATTGATTTTGACGATATTGTAAGCGCCCTTCTTTTTTCTTTTAAGAATTTCCAACGCTTCTTCATCAAAATCGGGAGCAATAATACCATCAGAGACTTCTCTTGAAATAAGTTTTGCCGTAATCACGTCGCATTTGTCAGACAAAGCAATCCAATCGCCGAAAGAAGACATACGATCGGTACCTCTCGCCCTTGCATACGCGCAAGCCAACAAAGATTGGTCAAGCTCCTCAATATCGTCCACAAAACAAGCTTTTTTCAATTTTTCGGGCAAAGGAATACCGACAGCCGCAGAAGTCGGGCTGACGTGTTTAAAAGAAGTTGCCGCAGGCAAACCTAAAGCCAATTTAAGTTCCTTTACCAACTGCCAACTGTTGAAAGCGTCCAAAAAGTTTATATATCCGGGACGTCCGTTGAGTACTTCTATAGGAAGGTCGCTACCGTCTTCCATAAATATAGAAGCGGGTTTTTGATTTGGATTGCATCCGTATTTCAAAAGAAATTCTTTCATTATTATCTCCTTTTAACAATCTTTGTTTAATTGTTTTTGTTTATCAATCTGTTTTCTTCCTTTCCGTCGTTTAAATTTACGTAACGGACGTAAAGAGAAATTTTGTTATCTTCATCAAGGTTTTGCCACAACGTATTGGTAAATTCGTCTATACTTTCAGGAATAGCCACTCTTTCAGGTTCACCTACAAAAGTGGGGATTGGATTACCGTCGCAAACGTAAGTGTGCAAAAAGTGTCCTAAACCGTTTAGCGCAGAGTACGAAAAAGTAAAGCGGTTGCACGCCGTACCCTCTTTGTCGGCGCTCTTTAATATGCTCATCTCGTAAGAAAAATCGCTGTCTAACAAGGTCAAAATACCACTGATACGGGGAGTAAAGTTTGGCGCGTCAGGTTCAAAACATCTTGCTTTTAAACTTTCGTAAAAGTTTTTGCCCTTTTGCTCGCCCTCGTATACAGTATCGGTTTGATTGCCGTTTGTGACTATCAGCTTGTCGTTTATTTTGCGTATAGGCGAATATATAATTAAAGACGGATCCTGTACTTTTGAAGCGTCAAAGGGATAAATCACAACTTCACCGTTTGGTTTTTCTTCAAAAATACGGTTGCGACTGTTTTGGCTTCTACCCATAATAAAGTAAGCAACTACCGCCTTTGCTCCGCTTGGGGTTTTGCCTATTACTATACCTCTCCCCACGTAAGAATTGCCTCTTAATAGGTCGTCGATTTTGTTTATTTTGTAAATATCAATATCCATTATTTGCTCCTTTTTGCTTAAGTAATTTTTGAGATACTATCTCTACCGCTTGTGGAAAGATTACCCACTCGGCTTGCTCCATAACTCTACGTTGAAGTATTTCGGGAGTATCGCCCTCCTCCACGTATACCGGTTTTTGCAAAATAATTTTTCCACCGTCGGGTATTTCGTTGACGTAATGCGCCGTTGCGCCCGTAACTTTTACACCGTAATCAAGTACGGCTTTGTGTACGTTAAGTCCATAAAAACCTTTTCCGCAAAAAGACGGTATAAGGGAAGGATGTATATTGATAATTCTGTCGCGATAAGCCGAAGTAAAACTCTCCGACAAAATACTCATAAATCCTGCCAAAACGATAAGTTCCACACCGTTTTTTTGCAAAAGTGAAATTAATTCTTCTTCAAATTTTTGTTGATTACCTATGGCTTTTTTATCCACTACCGCCGTAGCAATATCGGCGTCGCTTGCTCTTTTTAGGGCAAAAACGTCGGGCTTACTTGAAACTACGAGACAAACTTCGCCACTATTTATCGTTCCGTTTCGTTGTCCGTCGATAATAGCCTGCAAATTTGTACCACCGCCAGAAACGAATACCGCTATTTTAATTTTTTTCATAATTTTATATATTGATTTATTAGCAAATGACAATACCGTCTTCGCCCTTTATGACTTCGCCGATTACGTAAGCGTCTTCGCCTGCGGTTTTTAATACGTCGAGAGCTTTTTGAGCCTCGTCTTTAGAAACCACCGCCACCATACCTACGCCCATATTAAAGGTATTAAACATATCACGCTCGGAAATATTGCCTGTCTTTTGCAAAACGTCAAACACGGGCAATACCCTGATTGCTGATTTTTGTACCTTTGCCGTAAAGCCTTTTGCAAAGCTACGCGGAATATTTTCGTAAAAACCACCGCCTGTAATATGCGATACTCCTTTAACGGTAACTTCTTCAAACAATTTAAGCATAGGTTTAACGTAAATTTTTGTAGGTGTAAGCAATACTTCGCCGAGAGATTTTCCGCCAAAATCAGCGCAAGGAGACTGTATATCCTTATTTTCGATATCAAAGACTTTTCTTACAAGCGAAAAACCGTTGGAGTGTACTCCAGAAGAAGGTAATGCAATAATAACGTCGCCTTCTATCATCTTTTTGTTGTCGATAATTTTACTTTTGTCCACTACGCCTACGGCAAAACCTGCAAGGTCGTATTCGTTTTGGGGATAAAAACCCGGCATTTCCGCCGTTTCGCCACCTATGAGAGCGCAATCCGCCTGAACGCAACCTTCTGCTACGCCTTTGACTATATCAGCAATACGCTCGGGAACGTTTTTTCCACAAGCGATATAATCCAAAAAGAACAATGGCTTTGCGCCACAACAAATAACGTCGTTTACGCACATTGCAACGCAATCTATACCTACCGTAGAATGTTTGTCCATTTTAAAGGCAAGCTTGAGTTTGGTGCCTACACCATCCGTACCGCTAACCAATATCGGACGGGCTATACCTGTCAAATCAAGTTCAAAAAGACCGCCGAAACCGCCGACGTCCGAACAAACGCCTTTTGTTAAAGTCTTTTTGATATGCTCTTTCATAAGGTCAACCGCTTTGTAACCCGCAGTAATATCTACACCTGCGTTTTTGTAACTTTCGCTGAAACTGTTTGATTTTGGCATAATATTTCTTCCTACTTTATATTGAATTTTTTCTTTTGATTATTCGTTAATCTTTTTTTCAAATCTGCTTTTTGCAGTATTTTGAGGTACTTCCGTCGGATAATTTCCGTCAAAGCAAGCCGTACAAAATCCGTCGCAGTTTTTACCCGTAAGCATTTTTACCTGCTCCAAAGTAAGGTAACCGAGCGTATTCGCTCCTATAAACTTGGCTATTTCCTCCACGGAATATTTGCAAGCAATAAGATTTTCTTTAGAGTCTATGTCCGTGCCGTAAAAGCAAGGGTTCAAAAACGGCGGAGAAGAAATGCGTAAATGTACTTCCTTGGCGCCTGCGTCCAAGAGTAGTTTGACAACTCTACGCGAAGTAGTACCTCTTACGATAGAATCGTCTACCAACACGACTCTTTTGCCGTTTACTACTTCCTTAACGGGATTAAGTTTTATTCGTACTTGATTTTCTCTCATCTTTTGAGTGGGAGAAATAAAAGTACGTCCGATATACTTGTTTTTGATAAATCCCGTCATAAACGGTATACCCGACTCTCTTGAGTATCCTATTGCAGAGTCAATACCCGAATCGGGACACCCGATTACAACGTCGGCTTCTACGGGATGTGTACGCGCCAAAAACTCACCTGCTCTGATTCTTGCCGTACTTACGGTGCATCCGTCGATTACGGAATCAGGACGAGAAAAATAAATATATTCAAAAACACAGCTTGACCTAGCAACTTTGTTGCAATGCTCTGTTATAGACTTTACTCCGTCTTTGGAAAAAACAATGATTTCACCCGGCTCAAGGTCTCTTATAAACTTTGCGTTTACTGCATCCAAAGCGCAACTTTCACTCGCAACGACGTAAGTACCGTCGTCGGTTTTGCCAAAACAAACGGGTCTAAAACCGTGTCTATCTCTTACTGCAATAAGTTTTGCAGGAGACATCAATACGAAAGAATACGCCCCCTTAATTTTGTTGACGGCAGAGCTTACAGCCTCTTCGATTGATCCCTTAGAAAGTCTTTCCTTAGTGATAAGGTAAGAAATAACTTCCGTATCGCTGGTGGTATGAAAAATAGAGCCGTTCAACTCCAACTCCGTACGCAATTCCAGCGAATTGGTAATGTTGCCGTTGTGGGCAAGCGCCATTCTTCCTTTGACGTGATTGACTACGAGCGGTTGAGCGTTTTCTCTATCGGTTGAACCGGTAGTACCGTAACGGACGTGACCTATTGCAATACTACCTTCGCCAAGCTTTGTTAAAATATCCTGATTAAAAACGTCGTTTACAAGACCTATATCTTTGTAAAAATTAAACAAACCGTCGTCGTTGACCACTATACCGCAACTCTCTTGTCCGCGGTGTTGTAAGGCAAACAAGCCGTAATAAACGTCGGAGGCTATTTCGTAATTTTTTGAGGAATAAACACCAAATATACCGCACTCTTCATGAATTTTCTCAAAACTGTCCATTATTTACCAAATACTCTCCTCATCATTTCGTTGTAAGCGTCTTCTACGCCACCCATATCTCTTCTAAAACGGTCCTTGTCAAGTTTTTCGTGAGTGGTAGCATCCCAAAAACGACACGTATCGGGAGAAATTTCGTCCGCAAGAATAATTTCACCATTTGGGGTTTTGCCAAATTCCAACTTAAAGTCTACCAAGTCGACGTTTACTTCCTTAAAAAACCCCACGAGATAGTCGTTGATTTTAAAGGCAAGGTCGGCAATTGTTTTGAGCTCAGCCTCGGTACAGTACTCCATAGCAAGAATATGATAGTCGTTTACCATTGGGTCGTCAAGTTCGTCACATTTGTAGCAATATTCCAAAACGGGTTTTTTCATTACGTAACCTTCTTTTAGTCCAAGACGTTTTGCCAACGAACCTGCCGCAATATTGCGCACGATAACTTCCAACGGAACGATAGTGACTTTTTTTACTATTGTTTCTCTATCAGAAATTTCCTCAACAAAGTGAGTTGGTATACCCTGCTCGTTGAGTTTTTGCATAAGGTAGTTAGACATTTTGTTGTTTACTACGCCCTTGCCGTCAATCACGCTCTTCTTTTTGCCGTTAAAAGCAGTTGCGTCGTCCTTGTATGACACGATATAAAAATCGGGATTTGTAGTTTCGAATACTTTTTTTGCTTTTCCTTCGTACAATTGTGTGGTTTTTTCAATGTTTTGCATGATTTTTACCTCTTTTTTGTAAATATACTTTTAAGCTTGACAGGCTTTTGAATTGTTTGATTTTGCAATATTAATTATTGAATTTTTTTGAAACTTCCATATCGACGCTCAAAACTTTTTGTCTGCCCTCTTCTCTCGTTTGATTAAGTTTTTGCGCAAGTTGCTCGTCAAAAACGGAAAGAATTTGCACAGCAAGCGTTGCAGCGTTTACCGCTCCGTCTATAGCAACGGTTGCAACGGGGATACCCGACGGCATCTGAACCGTAGCAAGCAACGCATCCATACCGTCTAAGGAAGATTTTATCGGAATACCTATGACGGGCAACGTCGTATTTGCAGCCAACGCTCCCGCAAGGTGTGCCGCCATACCAGCAGCCCCGATAATGACGCCAAAACCATTTGCTCTTGCATTTTGAGCAAATTCTTTAGATTCTTCAGGCGTGCGGTGCGCGGAAAAAACGTGTACTTCGTAAGGTACTCCGTAGTTTTTTAAAGTATTTACGGCTTTTTCTACAACGGGCAAATCGCTCGCGCTACCCATTATTATAGCTACTTTTTTCATATATTTCCTCCCCAAAAAAAACAAAACTGACTTTAACTCGGATTTAAACAAAAAAAGGTAGTCCTTTTTTGCTAACACAAAAAATACTACCCAGACGGACGATAAAAAATATCTCCTACACTCCCCTGCGGTCATCCGCTTTCCGTCAGTCGTGTAGTGTGTTATTAAATTGATTAAATTATAACTTTTTTAATAAATATTGTCAAGTAAACTTGCAACAAAAAGTACGCGTCTTACAAAATAAATCACTTGCAAAATAAAGCCAACAACTTTACTTATTTATCGTTTTATGATAAAATTATTATTAAATTGCGCCGAATGCTTTTTTATAAACTCGACCTCATCATATAATGCAAATATTAAAAACAAAACAAGGAGAATCCTTTATGAAATTTGAAACGGACAAAAACTTTTTGTTGGAGACTTTTCGCAAAATCGTAGAAACGCCAAGCCCCGTAGGCTATTACGTCAAGCTTAACCCTTTGTTTAAAAAAATGGCAAACGACTTGGGTTACAACGTCACTCACGACAACAAAAGCACAACTTACATCACTTTGGACGGAACGGACAACAGCAAAACGGTAATGGTAGGCGCTCACGCTGATACTTTGGGTTTGGTTGTACGCGGAGTGGACTCAAACGGGTGGCTAAGAATACGTCGTTTGGGCGGACTTTGCATGCCAAGCGTCGAAGGCGAAACGGTAACGGTTCATACAAGAGACGGAAAAGAATATTCAGGGCTTTTGATGTGCCAATCTCACTCCGTACACGTTTTCGACAACGGACATACTCTTGAGCGCAACGAAGACACAATGCGCGTTTTGTTGGACGAGGACGTCAAATCGATAGCCGACGTAAGAGCTTTGGGGATACTTAACGGCGACGTCGTATCAATTGCTCCACGTTGTCAGGTCACGCAAAACGGTTATCTAAAATCACGCTTTATCGATGACAAAGGTTCGGTTGCATGCATCTTTACCGCGCTAAAATATATGGCGGAAAACAACCTTAAACCAAAGTACAAAACAGCATTTGCTTTGCCCTACCACGAAGAAATCGGTATAGGAGGCGCGTACGTCCCCGCAGGAGTTGACGAATACGTTGCCGTCGATATCGGTTTGATAGGTCCTGATTGCGACGGTCACGAACGCGCCGTAAGTATATGCGCAAAAGACAAAACCGCGCCCTATGACTACGAATTGACAAGCAGACTTATTGACAAAGCCAAAAAGGCAGAAGTGCCTTATGCTGTGGACGTTTTTTACCGTTACGGCTCTGACGCAACGGCGGCTTTACGAGCAGGAAACAATATCCGCAACGGCGCGTTTGGAATGGCGGTATATTGCAGTCACGGTATGGAACGCACTCATATCGACGGATTGCAAGCCACCACAAATCTTTTGCTGGCTTACGTACTTGATATTTAATAATTTATACAAATCAAAAAAAATCCAACTCGTACGAGTTGGATTTTTTTGGCAAGGGTAGCAGGATTCGAACCTACGAATAACAGGGTCAGAGCCTGTTGCCTTACCGCTTGGCGATACCCCTTTGTAACCCCTAATAAAAGGGGAATTAAAACAAAAAAAGCATTATATTGTTTCAATAATACTCTTCTTGATTTGGTATGTACATTATTGTACTTTTTTAAAAATTTGTCAATCTTTTTTTAATGTTTTAGCAAAAAACTTGATATTTTAAGCAAATATTTTACCACTCTATTACACTAACGGGTGTTTCGTCGGGTATAAAAAGATTGATATCCGTTGTCATTTCGTCACTATTAGAAATGGCGTTGCTTGATTGCTTGACGTAAGTTCCGTTGCTTTCTGCAAGCAAATTTCCCTGTTTGTCAAAAATTTTGCCCGTTGCTTTAAACCATCTACTCGTATTTGAATCTACTTTTCCGACTGCCAAAAATTCCTCGTTTAAGGGCACGGGGCGATGGTATTTTATTTCAATCTTTGCGGTCACTGCAAGCGTGTTTTTTTCGGTAACCCAAATAGCCCTGCCTGCCGTTTCGTCCAATATGGCGCAAATGACGCCCCCATGCGTGCGTTCGGGATAACTTTGGTGTCCTATATCGGTTTTTATTATGCTAACAACCTCGTCGTTTGACGTCTCGTAAAATTGCGCAAACAAACCGCCGGGGTTGTCCTTTCCGCAAACGAAACAATTGTAACTGCCCGTTTGTTTTTTAGTAATTTCAAATCTCATTTTGCGTATTTCCTCGTGTATTTATTTGTTATTTGGTCAAAGTTTGTCTGACTGCTTTGCGCCAGCCGTCTAAGAGAGCCTTGCGTTTGTATTCGTCCATATCAGGCAAAAAAATCCTATCCGTTTCAACGTTGAGTTTAATGTCGTCTATATCCTTCCAATAACCGGTATACAAACCTGCGAGATAAGCGCATCCGAGCGCCGTAGTCTCCACCACCTTTTGACGCACAACCTTGCAGTTGAGTATATCCGCCTGAAACTGCAACAAAAAATTATTTGCGGAAGCTCCGCCGTCAACGTTTAAGGAAGTAACCTTAATATTTCCATCCAAAAGCATTGCATTCATAATATCGTTGACTTGATAGGCAATAGACTCTATCCCAGCGCGTATAAAATGCTCTTTTTTTGCGCCACGCGACAAACCCGTAACTATACCGCTACAGTCACTATCCCAATACGGAGCGCCCATACCCACAAATGCAGGCACGATATAAACGCCGTTTGTGTCCTTTACCTTTGTTGCAAAATACTCTGTTTGATCTGCAGAATCGATAAGTTTCATTTCGTCTCTCATCCATTGAACCACCGCTCCGCCGACAAACACACTACCTTCAAGAGCGTAGTTGGGTTTGGCTTTGTCAAAAGTAACTGCAAGAGTAGTCACCAAACCGTGTTTTGACTTTACGGGTGTGTCTCCCGTGTTCATCAACATAAAACACCCCGTACCGTAAGTGTTTTTGACGCTACCCTTTGAGGTACAAAGTTGCCCAAAAAGCGAAGATTGTTGGTCTCCACTGACACCGCAAATGGGGATTTCCGTACCAAAAAAGGATTTGTCTACTACGCCAAAATCACTACTACTCGGATAAACTTTTGGCATCATACTTTTGGGAATATCAAATAGCTCAAGCAATTCATCGTCCCACTCCAAAGTATGAATATTAAACAGCATTGTTCTGCTTGCGTTTGTATAGTCAGTTGCGTGAATTTTACCCTTGCTCAACGACCATATAAGAAAAGTATCCACCGTACCAAAAAGCAAATCGCCTTTTTGCGCCCTTTCTTTTGCGGTTGGCACGTTGTCAAGAATCCATTTTATCTTGGTTGCAGAAAAATATGCGTCCACCACCAGCCCCGTTTTGTCAAAAACAATTTGCTCATAACCGTCTTTTTTGAGTTGATTGCAGTACGCAGAAGTACGCCTGCACTGCCATACGATTGCGTTATATATAGGCACTCCCGTATTTTTGTCCCATACGAGAGTAGTTTCGCGCTGATTGGTAATACCTACAGCTTCGATATCTTCCGAAGAAATACCTGCTTTAACGAGCGCCTTTGATACAACGCCTACCTGACTGCCTAAAATTTCCTTAGGATCGTGCTCTACCCAACCCGTTTTTGGGTATATTTGCGGAAACTCCTGTTGTGCATTGCCCAAAATTTTGCCGTGTTTATCAAAAATAATGGCTCTACTGCTGGTAGTACCCTGATCCAAAGCCAAAATATATTTCATATTTGCCTCCGCATTAAAGTCTTTTGTATTGCTAAATTACTTCCGTTTCGTCAACGCACAATTCTTCACTTAAAATTTTTTTAATTTGCGAGCAACAGTAACATCTTTGACAACGCCCCATACCTGCGCGCGTACGGCGTTTTACTCCGTCAAGACTCTTTGCGCCAACGGGACGACGGATAGAATCCCTAATTTCACCCTCGCTAACCGTTTCGCAACGACATACTATTTTGCCGTACTCTGGATTTTTTTCCGTAAGAATCTTACGTTCTTCCTCCGTCATTGAAGCAATGTGCGGAATATCCTTACGTTTTGCATCAAAATTGGGATTACGCGCTAAACAGTATTGCTTTGCGATTTCTTCCGAAGCATAAACCGCCAAAGCTGGCGCGCTCGTAAGCCCCGGCGACTCTATTGCCGCTAAATTAAAAAATCCTTTTTGCGCCCAGCCTATTACAAAGTCCCCCGTAGAACCGTGCGCCCTGTTGCCTGCAAATTGTGTTATTTTAAGGTTTCTGTCAAGTGTTGGTATCAGCAAAATACCCTTTTGCCAAAGTGTTTCAAGCCCTTCTTTAGTGGTTTTAACGTCGTCTTTATCCAATATATCCACCGAAGTAGGCCCTACGAGAATATTTCCGTGAGTGGTTTTAGTAACCAATACTCCTTTACCCATTTTTGACGGAAGTCTGAATATAGTATGCTCTACTATGTCTCCGCAATATTTGTCCAACAACATATATTCGCCTTTGCGCGGAGTAATGAAAAAACTCGGAGAGTCGTTTGCCATATCGTTGATTTCGTCGGCGTACACTCCCGCGCAGTTAGCAACGACGTTTGCAAAAAAGGTTTTTTCACCGCAAAAAACTTCAAATCCGTCGTCGACCTTTTTGATCGCGTCAACCTTACAATTAAACTCAAACCTAACCCCGTTTGTGTACGCGTTTTGAGCGTAAGCAACCGTCATTTCGTAAGGGCTGACTATTCCGCTTTGTGGCGCGTAAAGAGCAAAAGCGACGTCATCAGACAAATTAGGTTCTATTTTTTTTGCTTCCTCCCCTGTGATGATTTTTAAACCTTCTACGCCGTTGAGACGGCCCTGCTCCAAAAGCTTTTGCAAGGCAGAAAAATCGTCCTCTTTAAAACAGGTAACGAAAGCACCGTTACGTTTAAAAGGAAACTCAAGGTCTCTTGCTAACTCGTCAAACATTGCATTTCCTAAAACGTTGAATTTTGCTTTATTTGTGCCGGGTTTTGCGTCAAACCCTGCATGAACTATTCCGCTGTTGGCTTTACTCGTGCCTTCACTTACGTCAATACATTTTTCCAACACGACAATTTCGCAGTCAAAACGCGACATTTCTCTTGCAAGAGCGCAACCGACCACTCCACCGCCTATAATCAATATTTTTGTCATGATAGTTCTCCGAAAAAACAATTGCTTTTTGATTTGTTTCGTTATTTTTTATTAAATCTTGTTAAATAATATACCTATACAAAATAATCTATTTAAAAAATATTTTAGCACCTTTGCCGTCATAAATCAATAATTATCAAAATATTTTTCCAACGTATTTAAAAAATCCTTGTCGCATACAAAAATTTGTGCTAATATGTTTTTATGAAACTGATTATTGCAACTCACAACCAACACAAGGTGGAAGAAATCAAACAAATACTTAACGGCAAATTTGACACCATACTTTCGGCGTCCGAAGCAGGTCTTTCGGCGGAAGTAGAAGAAACAGGCGCTACTTATTTTGAAAACGCCAAACTTAAGGCTCAATACGTAAAAAATCAAACGAAAGATTGCGCGGTTTTGAGCGACGACTCGGGTTTAAGCGTAAATTGCCTCAACGGCGAACCCGGCGTTAACAGCAATAGATTTTTTATCGAAGGAGACTACAAAGCAAATAGACAACATTTGCTCAAAGTAATGCAAGGCAAAACAGATCGTAGCGCAAAATTTGAAACCTGCGTAGTATTTATCTACCCCGACGGAAAAATTATTTCCGCTACGGGCTGTACCACCGGTACTATCACCACGAAGGAAATCGGCGACGGTAGCTTTGGCTATGAGTGCGTATTTAAGAGTGATGACTTGGGGATTACTTTCGGTCAAGCAACTAAAGAACAAAAGAATTCCGTAAGCCACAGAGCAAGAGCAATACGCAACCTTTGCCAACTGTTAGAAAATTTTAATTAAAATACACTCAAAAACTTGACAAGCAATTTTGAATGTGCTATTATTTTTTAGCGTTGTTGTGCGGGTGTAGTTCAATGGTAGAATACCAGCCTTCCAAGCTGGCCGCGTGGGTCCGATTCCCATCACCCGCTCCAAAAGAATTACTCACTGGGCAAGATTTTTGTGCCTGTAGCTCAGCAGGATAGAGCAACGGCCTTCTAAGCCGTGTGTCGGGGGTTCGAATCCCTTCAGGCACGCCATTATGCGGTGGGTGTAGTTCAGTTGGTTAGAATGCCAGATTGTGACTCTGGAGGTCATGGGTTCAACTCCCATCACTCACCCCATTACCCCAACAATCCCTATAGGGGTGTCGCCAAGCGGTAAGGCACTAGACTTTGACTCTAGTATTCGTAGGTTCAAATCCTGCCACCCCTGCCACGTGATTCATTAGCTCAGCCGGTAGAGCACTTGACTTTTAATCAAGGTGTCCCGGGTTCGAATCCCGGATGGATCACCAATACACGCATCATTAGCTCAGTTGGTAGAGCACCTGACTCTTAATCAGGGTGTCCAGGGTTCGAGTCCCTGATGGTGTACCAAAAAATCCATACGGTATATGTCGTATGGATTTTTTACTTTTTAATATATTTTGCCCTACTCTACTAAAAAAAGCGACGAATTATTTTCGTCGCTTTTTACAATATTTCAAAAATTATTCTGCAGTTTCGGAAATAACCGTCGTTCCGTAATCAGAAAAAACCCAAGTCATTTCGGAAGTTTCGCTCAAATAGTTTAAAACACGCTTGATACAATAAAAACCAATCGTCAATTAGATTGATTTGTTTCCACTGGCAAGTGCTCCAAAGTAACGTATTGTTTTTTGTAAGAAAGCTTCAGCAGTAACGGCGTCAACAAAGAGCTGACTATTATCAAAATAAGTACGAAAGGCATTATCGCGGGGTCTACCATACCGTTGTCTATACCTTTTTGAGTACAAACAAGCACTACTTCCGCGCGAGCCATCATACCTATACCAACACGCAAACTGTCCTTTATACCGTACTTGCAAATTAGACCGCCAAGTCCTCCGCCCAATACTTTGCCCAAAAGACCGATAAAAACGTAAGCTAATCCAAACCCAACAAAAGCCATATTAAGTCCGTTAAAAGTAGTTGTTAAACAAATGTTGGCAAAAAAGACGGGAGAAAAAATCATATAATTACTTGTCTCTACCCTATAGTCAAGATCGGATGTATTTTTTAATCCCGACAAAACCATACCGGCAATAAAAGCGCCGGTAATATCTGCTACGCCAAAGATCTTTTCCGCGCAGTAAGAGTACAAAAAGCAAATTGCCAAGCCAAAAACGGATACGCGCAATTTATGAGGCCATTTTTCGTCCATCCATTTAAATACTTTGTGAATAAGCACGCCAACGGCAACGGCAAGAGCAAAAAATATCAGCATTTTGCCTATCATCCACAAAACTTCGCCAGCGCCTGAAGAAACACCCGAAACGGAAGAATTTTTTAAGCCAATAACAAGCGACAACAAAATTACGCCGATAATGTCGTCCAAAATCGCGGCGGAAATTATGGAAGCACCCAACTTTCCGTTGAGTTTGCCAAGCTCCTTAAGGGTAGCTACGGTGACGCTTACCGACGTTGCCGACAATATTACGCCATAAAAAATGTTGTCATAAAGATTTTGAGACAACATTGAAAATCCACCGTTAAACAAGGTTGCTACCAAAAACCCCAAACCACAAGGGATTATTACGCCTAATGCGGTAATAACAACGCACGACCAACCCGTTTTTTTAAATTGAGTAAGGTCAGTCTCAAGTCCCGCGGAAAACATAATGAGTATTACGCCTATTTTTGCAATAAAGGACAAACCTTCGAGCGTACCGCCTTCACCCACCGTAAATATTGTTTGACTGGGAATATAACGTATAAGCCCTAATAATAAACCCGCAATCAACATACCTATTACCTTTGGCAAGCCAAAACGTTGACACACCATAGACAATAGTTTTGAGAGCAACAAAATCAATCCCAACGGCAATAAAATTTCAAAATATGCCATAATTCACCTTTGGTTTTTTAATCTATGCTTATAAGCACCATTACATTTTTACACTTGATTAGTTTTTTGTCAAGCAAAACACCTTAAATAAAAGACCAATTATCCATTAAAACTTTTTAGCATTTTTTCAATTGGAATATCGTCCGCGAAAGCTTTTGTTTTTGTGATTTTGCACAAAGAATAATTAATATTGTTTTGATTACACAAATATTTGACCAATCTTTCTGCCCTAAGATTTTTGTTACCAAACGACAAAACAACACGCAAACAATCGTTATTCAAAGATTCCGCCTCAAAAATCATTTCGCCTACTTTTTGAGTTTGCAGTACGTTTTGCTTGTCAAGATACTCTATCGTATAGTCCGAGTTATCTATCATATCAGACAAATTAATTTTGCCTATATCGGGAGCGTTAATACAATATTCCGCCCGAGTAATAATTTTGGCAAAGTTGGGATTCTTTGCAAAGTTGTAAATTTCCGTTGCCTTTATACCTTCGGGGCAAACAGCATTGAATTGATTTAAAAAATCCTTGCCGTAATTGGTTGAAGTTTCTATAGTAACGTACTCGCAAAGAGTTTCCATACCAAGTGGCGTCGGTGGAGAAAAAAATATTCTCATATGCGGATTAAACCCCTGACTGTACTCTACGTCTATTTTTGCGCGACGGATTATACGTTGAAACACTCTCAACAAATCAATGTGCGAAATTGCCGAAACGGGAAATTTTTTTGTATACTCAATTACCAGCATTACAAAACCCCTCCTTTGTAAGACCGCATCCGTTGCATCCTTTCAAACAACTTTGCGTAGTGGCGCAACCGTAAGCCAACAAAGCTTCTTTTTTAAGATATTGTTTATCCACGCCAATGGACACAAAATCCCACGGCAACAATTGGTCAAAGTCTTTTTTTGCAAGCACTGCGCTTTGATCAAAATTAAATTGTTTAAGCGCGTCAAAATAATTTTGCGGATTAAAATATTCGCTCCATGCGTCGAATTTTGCGCCGTTTTTGTAGGCTTGTTCCAACACGCGGGCAAGAGTACGTCCGCCCCTTGCAAGCAACGCCTCTATATGGCTGGTATTGTAGTCGTGCCACGAAAGATTGATTTTGTATTGCCTAAACAAGTCTCTCAACAAAGATTGCTTTTGGTCGATAAGCTCCTTGTCGGAAAACTCCTCCCATTCAAAGGGCGTAAACGGCTTTGGTATAAATATCGACACGCTTGCCGACAAATTTAAAAATTTGCCTTTCTGTTTGTAAGTAAAAAACAGTTGCTTTATTTTGTTAGCAAGATGAGCAATACCTGCAACGTCCTCCATTGTTTCCGTCGGCAACCCTATCATAAAATAAAGTTTGACAGAGCTAAAACCTTTTTGAAAAGCGTCTTTAAGGGTATCGAAAATCTCCTCTTCCGTCACGTTTTTGTTAATAACGTCACGCAAGCGTTGCGTACCTGCTTCGGGAGCAAAGGTAAGGGCTATCTTTTTTTCTGTATCGTAATAAGAGGCGTCAAAACTATCCATACGCAAGCTCGGTATAGAAAGACCTATTTTGTTTTGGTTTACCCAAGGAATAAGCTCCTGCATCAACGGTCTAAGCCCGCTGTAGTCCCCAGTACTTAAACTTGACAGGGAAAGTTCGTCATAGCCGGTATTTTTAATTATATCTTTGCATATTTGCATGACCGTCTCGGGCTTACGTTCTCTCACTGGACGATAAATAAACCCCGCCTGACAAAAACGGCAACCGTTTGCGCAACCCCTAAACAATTCCGCAACGCCTCTGTCGTGTACTATTTCGAGATTAGGCACGAGCGCCGTATGCGGAAAAAACGTTTTGTCCAAGTCCCTTTCCTTGTACTGTTTGACGGGCTTGTCAAAAGACATTGCTATAGGCTTGTCCCCCTCGTAAGAAACGTTTAACAACTCGGGCACGTAAATACAATCCAACTCTCTTTGCAAGAGTTTTAAAAATTCCTTTTTGGAAAGATGCTTGTTTTCTTTCTTCAGACGCAATACTTCCGCCCAAGGAGTTTCGCCGTCGCCAAGCATAAATGCGTCAAAAAACGGAGCTATCGGTTCGGGATTGACGGCGCACGGTCCTCCTCCTATAACTATGGGGAAACTTTCGTCCCTATTTGCAGAGTACAAAGGAAAACCCGCAAGATCCAGCATATACAACACCGTCGTGTAGGACAACTCGTATTGTAAACTGAATCCAACGAAGGAAAAATCAAAAAAGGACGAGTCCGTCTCCAAGCTTGTCAATTTTTTGCCGTTGTCTAACAGCCATTTACCCATATCAGGCCAAGGGGCGTAACACCTTTCGCACTTGGCGTAAGGAATTTGATTGATACCAAAATACAAAATACGCGTACCGACGTTGCTCATGCCTACTTCATAAACGTCCGGAAAACACAACAAAAGAGATGCGTCGGCTTGTTTCTTGACGTCTGGAGTACCGTATTCACCACCGCAATATCTGGCGGGTTTTTGCACGCTTTCAATAAATTTCATATTGCATATTTTATCAAATTTTTCAGTTGAGTGTCAAGCGTACAAGCAGTTAAACAATAATTGATTTGAGTTTGCTCCAAAACAAAAAAATCTTTTTCGCCAAGCACAACGGTAATTTGATAAAAACAATTGTCCTTTAACTTTTTAAGCACCTCGTACAAAGTCGCCTCTCCGTCAAAGACTAAACATTTTTTTTCTACGCCCTTTTTTATTGCCTGTTTGCTCGCGCCGATATAAGTTTTGCGGGAGTAAATTGCTTTTTTTGTTTCCGCGTTACTTGTCAACACCAAAAAAAATCCGAATACCCCGCAAGAATAAAAGTTTTGTTTAAACAAAATTCCCACCAAAAACACGGCAAAAAACAAACATCCCACCACTAAAGAGGCAACTCTACTAACTTTGAGCGCCCGTTTTAATCCGTGATTTTTTTTAACTGACGCAACGAAAATTCTACCGCCGTCCAACGGATAACACGGCAATAGATTGGTCAACGCAAGAGAAATATTGCAGGAGACAAAATTCGCGCTCCATACGTACGCGGAGGGAAAAACCCACCAAAGTGCCACGGTCAACGTAGCTAAAATTATATTGACAAGCGGACCGGCAATTGCAATTTTTATACCGTCAAGACAATCTACGTCGTCAAAATCTCCGTACAGCACCGCGCCGAAAGCCGACAATTTGATACTGTGGCAATCGTATTTAAGTTTTTTGGCAACAAAAAAGTGCGCAAATTCGTGAATAAGCACACTTATTGTATACAAACCGAGCAAATATCCGCTTTTTGACAAAATAGCTACAAAAGCCAATATCCAAAAGCTCGGCAGTACCGAAAACTCAAAAGATTGTTTATTGTTTACGTTGATTAAACCTTCCATACCAACGAATAGTTGACGGTCGTAATATCCTTGACGACTTCGCCGTCATACAATAAATTGACGCAGGCAATATCGGAATATTTGCCCAAAACGGCTTGTTCGCTTAAGCTATCTCCTACTGACACTAAAACTTTGGTAAGTCCACTGTAAACTATCTGTAATTTGTCGTCTACTGCAACCGTAACTGTAGTTTCTGTGGCGTCGCTTACCGTACCCTTTTTAAAGTTTAGCAAAACCTTACCGCCGGTGACGGAAACCGTACCGTTATCTACGCTATCAACCGTTACGTTTATCGGTAGATTTATCGTATCGTCTATTCGTTGTTGCTCGGCAATAACTTGCACGATATTTTGATTGTAGCCCGATTTAGCCAACGCAAATACTTCGCCAGCAAAACCGTTTTCTACAAAATTCATTGCAATCAAAGTACCCAACACCAAAACACAAACAAAACTGCGTACTATCCATTTTTTTGCGCCGGACAAGGCGTTTGTTTGCCTGTTTAGCCTTGAATTTATCCTAACAAAGGACAAAGCGTCTTGTTCTTCCTGAATATAATTTCTTTGAGAATAACTGATATCCAGCCAATCGTCTTCTGTTGCTACACACTCGCAGAGTTTAACGTCTTCGTTCATAATAATCCCCCTAAATGTTTGTCTTTAGATATTATGTAACAACTAAAAAAATTATACCCAATTTTTGGTTTTTTGATTTTACGCATTACGCTTGAGTTTGGAACGCAGTTTTGCAAACAAGCCGTTGTACTCTTTAAGATAATTATACATAGTTTGTTTGCCGTTTATGAGATTATCTGCCAAAACGTCAAAAAACTTGCTTTCCTTACGGCAAAAACCGTTTAAAGCGTCCACCTCAGGGACTATCCCCAACGGAGTCAAACCAAGTCGCGCAAATACCTCGTGCGCCGACATTTGAAATCCGGATTTTACAAGGTCGCCCCTTACCCTATTTGCTATTGCATAAATTTTGATGGGCGAAAACTTTTTTGCGTATTCTACTACCGCTTGCGCGTCCTTTATGCAAACAAAATGCGGAGTTACGACGGTCAAAACTTCATCCGTAAGTTTTAGCGCAAAGTCCAACGTCTCGTTTACGCCTGCTCCGCAATCAAACAAGATATAATCAAAGGCATTTTGCTCTCTTTTTATAAGACTGCTAAAATTGTAAAAGTTTGATTTAGTAGGCGCAAAGCTTCCGCTAATTAAGCAATAAAGATTGGGCATTTTTGCGTCCGCCACCAAAGCTTGCCTAAAACGACATTTTTTATTTACAACGTCGGCTATATCAAACACTATATTATCTTGACAACTCAAAAGCAAGTCGAGACTGTTTAATCCAAAGTCAAGATCAACAAGCAAAACTCGTTTGCATTGTTTTGCCAACGCAAAGCCGAGATTTGCCGTTATCGTACTTTTACCTACGCCACCTTTGCCACTAAGTATACAAATTTTTCTTGCCATAATATCACTCCTTTGAGTATTATAGCAATAACAAAATAATTAGTAATAACAAAAGCAAAATCAGTCAAAAATACCTATTTTTTTTAATCTTTGGTTTTTGTTGTTGACAATCAAAGCAAATAAATATAAAATTAATTGATATGAACTCGCAAAAAAACGGCTGGATAATAATAAACAATCTTCATACGACTTCGCCCAAGTTTGTGGAAACTTGCGACGCTTTTTTTGACGCCTGCAAAAATAACGGCGTAACTTTGACACGCAAAACAAACTTCGATTTTGTGGACGTTTTAAACAAAAACTTTTCAAAACCGGATTTCGTTTTGTTTTGGGACAAGGATATAAGATTGGCAAAACAGCTGGAAAAACTCAATATTCGTGTCTTTAACAAAGCCGACGCAATCGAACAATGCAACGACAAATCCATTACTTACTTAAAGCTTTTAAACCACGGTATCGCAATGCCTAAAACTATCGTTGCGCCTATGGTTTATTATCCGCAAGAGTGGCAAAATACCTCTTTTATAAAGGACGCGGAAGAAGCGCTTTGTTACCCTATCGTCGCAAAAGAATGTTACGGTTCTTTTGGAAAACAAGTATTTTTGTGTTCGAACAGAAAAGAACTTTTAGAAGTAATAAACGGCTTTGCAAAACGACCGTTTTTGTTGCAGGAATTTATTTCTTTTAGCGCAGGTAAGGATTTGAGACTACAAGTCGTTGGAAATCAGGTAATTGCCACAATGATGCGCTACAATGACAACGACTTTAGGGCAAACGTTACAAACGGCGGAAAAATGAAAGCTTTTGTCCCGACAAAGGAACAAACGGAAATGGCGCTCAAAGCGTGCAATATCCTTGACTTGGACTTTGGCGGTGTGGATATTTTGTTTGGCAAAGACGATAAACCAATTCTCTGCGAGGTAAACTCCAACGCGCATTTTATTAACCTTTATAATTGCACGGGAGTAAACGTTGCCGACGCAATCATAAAGTACGTTTTAAGGGAAATAAACAAATGAAAAAAGGTTGGTTAATTTATACGCGTTTTGAAGCGCAAAGAAACGATTTTTTTGTAAATCAACTTTTGCAAAATGCAAAAAAATTTGATATTGAGTTAACTCTTTTGATAAAAGAAACTTTACGGTTAACTAACGAACAAAACGGGCTTTTTTTGACCTGCGACGACAAAAGGCTACCCGACGCAGATTTTGCAATAGTCAGAACAAACGATTTTTTGCTTTCCTTTCAGTTAGAACAAATGGGTTTAAGGGTTTTTAACAACTCACGTACTTCCCTTATTGCCAACGACAAATATCTCACTTATTGTTTTGCAACAAATTTAAACATACCAACTCCCGACACTTTATTGATAGAAAAATCAAACGAAAATTGGCAAAACCTTGAACAAGGGCTTTTTCCTATGATTGCAAAACCTCTCAATCAAAAAGGCGGTAAAGACGTCGTTTTACTTTCAACTTACGAGGATTTTTTGCAACAATCAAAATCTTTTGCCGATAAATTTTTATTACAAAAACCCGCAAAGCTCGGCTTGGATATGAGAGTTTACGTTTTAGGCAAAAAAATCCTACTTGGAGTAAAAAGGACTTCCGACACAGACTTCCGTAGCAACTTTTGTCTCGGAGGACACGCCACTGTATCAAAACCGAATTTTCAACAACTTGAGATTATTGACGCCATACTCAAAAATCTCGACGCGGATTATATCGGTATTGACTTTTTGTTTGACGGAAACAAAGTTTTGCTCAACGAGTTGGAAGACGTTGTCGGCGCGCGAATGATTTACACGTTGACGGATATTAATCCCGCGATAGAATTTTTAAAAATTATTGCTCAAAAAATTTAATTCAATTTTAATTAAAAATTAACCAAAAAAAACAGCAAAAAGCGAAAAGAAAATCCCTTTTCGCTTTTTATATCGTATTTAAGCCCCTAATATTGATTATGGCGGGCAATTAAAGAAGAAAACAAATCAGTCCACCCTTGTTTTCGTTGACTATTCTGCCTACCGTCTTGCGAATTTTTGCGCGAGCTTCTTGGGGCATACCGGCAACTTTTGTGCCGAGACTTTCCTTTGCAAGGTCGCTCATACTTTTGCCAAACATATTTGTATTCCATATACCCTGTGGGTCGTTTTGAAACTCGCTCAACAAATATTGGCTTTGTTGCTCCGTACCCACCATCGGATTGACTTCCGTCGTAACGTCCACCTTCATAATATGCCAACTTGGAGCGCTGGCTTTGAGTTTTACTCCGTACTTGCTACCCTGTTTGACAATTTCGGGAGCAAGCATTTCCATACTTTCGAGAGTAGGATTGACAACGCCGTAACCACTTTGCTCGGCTTCTTCTAACGCGGAAGAAAATTTTTCGTACTTTTCGCAGGCGTAAGCAGTTTTAGAAACAAAACTCATAAGGTCGTATTCGTCCTCTATGGGTTGTTTTGCGTAATCGCTCAAAACCTTATAAAAGAGATTTTCTTTAGGATTAACGACGTATTTAATCGTACCTTCGCCCAAACTTATTTCGCTAAGTGCGGGAGCGCTTACGTTTTCGTCCTCTTGAGAATTTTGCAAAAGCTTTTGATAATCCTTCATCTTGTACATATCACATATAGCAGAACGTACGTTTTTGATGATTGATTCTATCACAAAATTATCCATAGGCAAAGTGCGCATCCACTTTGGCATATCAACGACGATTTTTTTGATAGGAAACTCCTCGGTAAGAGCAGAAAGAACCTGCTCGCATATTTCTGCCGTCATATTTTGAACAGACGTGGCAATTACCTTTGCTCCGTGTCGCAATTCTAACGCTTCTGCAAGAGCTTTGCACTCGTTGGAATCGGGATTTTTGCTGTTTAAAACTATCACGAAAGGTTTTTTGAGAGCTTTCAGCTCGTTTATTACTCTTTCTTCCGCGGTGACGTAATTGGCGCGCGGAATATCGGCAATAGTTCCGTCGTTTGTAACGATAACCGCCACCGTTGAGTGCTCGCTTACCACTTTTTGCGTACCAATTTCCGCAGCTTTATCAAAGGGCATTGGCTCGTTTGACCACGGCGTATTGACCATACGCGGTTGGTCGTCGGCATTATCCTTTGCTCCTTCAACCATATAACCTACGCAATCAATCAGCCTTACGTTTGCCGAAACGGCGCTACCAAAAGTAATTTTAACCGCTTCGTTAGGCACAAACTTGGGCTGAGTAGTCATGACCATTTTTCCGTCTGCCGATTGAGGCAATTCGTCTATCGCTCTCTTTTTTACGTTTTTGTTTTTGACGTTTGGCAACACCACGTTTTCCATAAATTTAGTAATAAAGGTGGATTTGCCCGTACGCACGGGACCTACTACGCCTATATACAAATCTCCGTTTGTACGTGTTGCAATGTCATTATAAATTTCCAGACTTGCTTTTTTGTCCATTTGTACCATTACCTCCGCTATTTTTCCATATACACTATGCTCAAAAAAAACAAATAGAACTTATTAGCAATCAAAAATTATCGCGCAAACAAAAAACGCAGTCCGTTGATGACTGCGTCTATATATTTATTTCAAATTGTTTTTGTCCTGAACGTCTTTTTTATTATCAGTCGTAGTATCGACAGTATCGTTTTGAATTGATTTGTCGCAAGACTTCTTTTTCATCAAAGCCTTTCTAAAGCCCGAAGGATTTTCATTTCCGCGAATCAATCGCAAAATATTTGTTCCGTGGGCGGAAACTACCAAAAGCCACAACAATATAACCACTATCAATATAGGCAAAGTAATTGCGTGCGAAAAAGAAGCAATTTCCGCAAAAATACCGACGTAAGCAAGTATATGAAAGACAAGTTCCGCAGTAATATAAAACAGCGCAAATACCGACATCCTGTCGCAAAGCAACAGTATAACAAAGCCTATTGCAATAATAACCAACGTAGGCAACGGCTGAACCACCAACATAATGCCTATGCTGGTTGCAAAACCTTTTCCACCTTTAAATTTCATAAACACGGGCAAAACGTGTCCTACCGTTACGCACAACGCGCTGAGATACATTGCAAAACGATATATTTCCACCGCGCCGTAAGTTATATAATAAAAAATAACTCTCGTCAAAAGTACAGGTATGACACCCTTTATCATATCGCAAATAAGAGTGACCGCGCCCATCTTCAATCCAAAAACGCGCATCATATTAGTCGTGCCGGGATTTTTGCTACCTTGCTGTCTAATATCCTGATGTTTTACTTTATTGCTTATTATAACGGCTGAATTTATGTTACCTATAAAGTAACTAACTATACCCATCAAAATCAATTGCCACAAAAAATCGCTTATTTTCATTTATCTTCTCCTCCGCCACGTACAATGAGTTTGATTGGCGTGCCGTCCAATGCAAAAGCCTTACGCAAATAATTTTCAAGATACCTGCGGTACGAAAAATGCATTAGTTCTGCGTCGTTTACAAACAAAACAAAAGTGGGCGGATTTGTCGTTGGTTGCGTGGCAAACTTTATCTTGAGCCTTCTACCGCTTTTTGAAGGTGGCTCTACTGCAGAAACCGCGTCGGCAATAACTTCGTTTAGTAAGCCCGTTGTTGCTCGGAAGGAAGATTTTTCGTAAACTTCTACAGCCAACTCCATCAGTTTATTCAGCCTTTGCCCAGTAAGCGCCGATACGGTAATTGATTTGAAATAATCCATAAACGCCAAATTACAAAGCATTTTTTCCTTAAATTTTTCCACCGTAAAAGTATCTTTTTCAATCAAATCCCACTTATTTACGACTATTATACTCGGTTTGCCCTGTTCGTGAACGTATCCTGCAATTTTTACGTCCTGTTCGGACAAGTTTTCCGTTGCGTCAAATACAACGAAACAAACGTCGGCGCGACGCACTGCGTCAAGACTACGCATAACGGAATATCTTTCGAGACTTTCATCCTCGATACTTCTTTTGCGTCTAATGCCTGCCGTATCTATTAAAATATATTTCTTTCCGTCCAATTCAAAGGGGGTATCTATTGAATCTCTCGTCGTACCTGCAATATCAGTAACGATACTGCGGTCATAACCCAAAAGCTTGTTTACCAATGATGATTTGCCTGCGTTTGGTTTACCAACTACGGCAATTTTTAAGGCTTGCTCGTCGTCATTTTGCTCAACGTAAGGAAAAGCTTTTACCACTTCGTCAAGCAAATCGCCTATGCCTTGCATATGTTCAGCAGATATTGCAAAAGCGTCCAAACCCATGCAATAATAGTCTGTCATATCAAAGGTAGAATAATTGTCAACCTTGTTTACCACTAAAAACAACGGCTTGTTGGTTTTGCGCAAAAGATGCGCCACTTCTTGGTCTTCGGCGGTCAATCCGTATTTGCCGTCAACAAAAAACAAAATAACGTCGGCAAGATCTATAGCAATTTCTACCTGCTTAAAAATATGACCTTGCATCATGTCGTCGCTCTTTAATTGAATTCCGCCGGTATCTACAAGACAAAATTCTTTATTTTGCCACTCGGCGTCACCGTAGAGCCTGTCACGCGTGACTCCCGGTTCGTTTGAAACTATTGAAATACGGCGTCCGCAAACCTTGTTGAAAAACGTTGACTTTCCAACGTTTGGTTTGCCCACTATCGCCACCAACGGTTTACTCATAAAAATCTCCTTTGCACAAAGCGCTTACGAAGGAAAAACCGTCGCAATCCACTACTTTGACGGTTTTACGCAAAGCTTTGGAAAACTCCGCTAAGGTCATTCCGTCCAAAAAAACATCCTGGGTTTCTTTCATCATAACTTTTGGTATAATTACGGTACGGAAAAGCTTTTGCCCTTTAAGTTGATTTGCCATATCTAAACCCGTCAACAACCCCGCTACCGTGACGGTTTTACCAAAAAAGTTGTTGACCATAGTTTTGACTTCTATCTTGATTTTAGGAAAACGTTGCTTTAGCTTATCGCAAAGCATTTGTATAGTCGAAGTTGCAGATTCGCCCGTCAATATTGTAAAACCGCCGTGTTTATATGACTTTGCAAATGACAAAGCGCAATCAAACTCGTCGACCATTTTAGTAATAAGCCCCACGCCGTTTTCTATTTGGTCGTATTCTCCGTAAAATTCTGCCGACGGAAGCTGTCTTTCCGCGCGTAAGTACATTTCGTCCGAACAAAAAACAAAATGCTCGCGGGTGGCTTTATAAACATTGCCATCAAACTGCTCGCAAATATCCAAAACGGCTTGCGCCTGTTGTTTATTGACGGGTTGCAAAGGATATAAATCCTGACGGTAACTAGTCAACCCTACCGGTACTACTGCAACAGACTTTACGGCTGGATATAATCCGTATAAATCATTTAACGTCTTTTGCAAAACTTCGCCGTCGTTGACGGAAGCGCAAACAACTATTTGCGTATGCATAACTATACCGTTGTCGGCAAAGTATTTAAGCAACGGTAAAAGCGGTTGCGCGTTTGGGTTGCCCAACATAAAACGCCTAACGGTGTCGTCCGTTGCGTGCACACTGACAAATATCGGGCTGAATTTTTTTTGCGCTATACGCTCTTTTTCGCCTTCTTTTAAATTAGTAAGAGTTACGTACGTGCCCGACGCAAAGGACAGTCTCCAATCGTCGTCTTTGACGTACAAAGTTTTGCGTTGATTTTTAGGAAGTTGGTCGACAAAACAAAAGATACATTTATTTGCGCAACCTCTCGGCGTAAGATAACAATAATCCTCAAAGGAAAATCCGAGAGTTTCGTAATCCGCCTTATTGACGTTGACGTCAAAAATACGTCCGTCTCTTTGTACTGTCAAAACAAAACTCTCTTGTCCGTCAAAATATTCAAAATCCAGAAGATCGGCAATAGGCTGACCGTTTATTGCCACCAAATTATCGCCTTTTTTGACGTTATAATTGATACCGACGCCGTTTTTGTCTACTTCTAAAACTTTTAGCATTTTTTTACCCTGCAAATTATTTGAAAAAACCCGCAATAAGTGCGGGTTGTTTTTTTTGGTTTATATGCAATACTTACTTGCGGTAAGAAGTGTTTGCCGTACCCTCGGCTCCGCTTATCGTAATTGACGTTACGGTAATTGCGTTTGTTGGAACTTTGGAAAGACTGTTGCTGTTCGTATCAGTTTTGGTGATGGTATTAAGACTCTTCATAATGTCAACAAAGTGACTGTCCATACCAGCGCTCGTACCGTTACCGTTGTAATAACCGCCAGTATTGTCGTTGATTTTTACTTTACTACTGACGATATAAGCAAATACCGCATAATTATCGTTGCTCAACGTCTTTGTAGAGCTGTAATCAGTTGCCCATATCATATAAAACGCCGTGCTTGCAGAATCATAAAAATTTTCCGTCTTGGTTTGCTCCAAGTGATACATTCCCAAACAGCCCAATTGGTGTTGAGCGTTGTCTTCCTTATCGGTGCCGTTTACAAACCAACCGTTTGCTGCAAACTCACCTTTAATGGAGAAATCAGAAGTTTTTTCTTCATACTGAAGTTCATTATTTAATTGATAAAGTCCAAAAAGACTGTAATCCGAATTTGTAAAGCTTACGACGGTATTGTCATAAAACCCGTCTTTTGCAAGTGCTATAAAGTTGTTGACAGTCAACGGTGCTTTGTCAAATAAAAGTTCGTACGTCAACTCAACGACGTAATCGTTGTCGTTGTTTTCAAAAGACAAAACGATTGTTGCCGTAGGATTGACAAAGTTGTCCTCATTGTTTTTGGACAAGCCGAGTTGATTGCCTAACGATTTAATTTGACTTTCAGTCAAAAAACTGCCACCTTGGCAAGCCACGAAAGAAAAAGTCAAAACTATTGCAAAAAAGATAATAAAAGCGCTCTTAAGTAGTTTTTTCATATTTTACCTCTACGAAGATTTATTATATAGCAAGTACGATTTTTATGCAAGTATTTAACAAAAGTTTTTCCAATTAGGAAATAAAACTCCACAAATTTACGTCCAATTTAAAGTTTTGACCATTTAAATAGGACAAATTGTAGCCTTTAGGAAAGTTAAAACGCATACAAACGTTAGCAAGCAGTTGCCGTGTTTGTTTATATTTTTTATTTACGGAATTGACTCCATATTTGCCGTCACCCAACACAGGAAGATTTTCATGCGCAAGATGGGCTCTTATCTGATGAGTTCTACCCGTTATAAGCTGAACGTCCAAAAGCGACAGCTCGCCTTTTTGCTCTACAATATGGTATCTCGTCTCTATCGGCAAGTACCCCGGTTTTGAAGAAGGCGAAATTATTGCAAGACTTTTTTTTGCATCCTTAAATAAAAATGCTTTTAGCGTTGCAGACGGATTTTTGGGACGCCCCACGACTATCGCGCGATAAAACTTGTCTACGTACTTTTCTTTAAAAGCAGTTTCCAACTCGGATTGCGCTTGTTGAGTAAGGGCAAAGATAACTAACCCCATAGTGTTTCTGTCAAGACGATGTACAGGATAAAGAGTTTTTTCTGCGTTGGCAACTTCTATCCTTTCCTTAAGACTGTCGGGGCCCTCCACTTCAATATTGGCGGGCTTGTTGACAATCATTACGTTTTTGTCCTCGTAGACTATTTCTATCTTTTCCTTCTCTCTATCCTTTATATAGATATAAATAACGTCGTTTTCGCAAACCGTACAATCCGCATTAATTCGTTTGCCGTTTACCTTAACGCTTTTTGAAGAAAATATTTTTTTTATTTGATAAAAACCCAAATCTGCTTGTTCTCTTATTAAATCGGACAACTTTGAATTTTTGCGTGGAATAATTTCTTTTAACATTTTTTTATAATAACACAAATCGTTTTTTTTTGCAATAAAAAAAGCCCAAAAGGGCTTTTTTAGATAGGATATTTTTATTCGTCGTCAAAAGTAAAGTCCGTTTCTTCCGCAAAACCTCCTGCGTTTACTATAGAAGGAATATTTTTTACTTCTTTGCATTTTGTCGAATTGCTTTTATTTGTTGAGCATTGCTGGTTTACCATAGTCAACTGAACAAGTACCACGTCGTCGCCTATTTTTTGAATATTCCGCCAAGGAATAAAAATATCTTCCTTAGTATTAAATATTTTTCGGTTGCCGGGTACTACTATCCCTAATACCTTACAAGAGCTTAAGCCGATTACTAAATCCACTACTTTGCCAAGACGCCTTCCGTCGCAGATATTTACGACTTCCTTTTGTTTTAAATCGCAAAAAGATATTTCCATTTTTTACCTCACGTAATAACGTACTCATCTTTATTTATGCTACGATTCAACAAAAAATTACAAAAACGCGACAAATAGTATCAGTTTAAATAATATTTTATTTGATTGATTGCATTTTTTTCAAGACGAGAAACCTGCGCTTGACTGATACCTATTTCGTTGCTTACCTCGGTTTGCGTTTTGCCTTCAAAATAGCGCTTTTTTAATATTTGCCTTTCACGCTCTTCTAACTTTGCTATGGCGTCAGCAAGACTGACGTTGTCTATCCATTTTTCTTCCGTATTGCTTTTGTCATAAACCTGATCCATCAAAAACACGCTGTCTTCGCCGTCGCTATACACAGGCTCGTTTAAAGAAACGGGCTCGTTTATTGCGTCCATACAAAACGCGACTTTTGATAATGGCATATTGAGACGCTCTGCAACTTTATTTAGTCCCACGTCCTCGTCTCCCTCCGCCTTTATTCTTTCTCGCGTAGCAATCACAAGATACGCAATATCTCTTATACCCCTACTTACTCTTATACCCGACGATTCACGCAAAAAACGGCGAATTTCGCCTATAATCATTGGGACTGCGTAGGTAGAAAATTTGACGTTTAAAGTGATGTCAAAATTATCTATGGCTTTTACAAGACCGATACATCCCACCTGAAAAGTATCGTCCATATTGCATACTTTTGGCATATAACGGTGCAATACCGACAACACCAAACGCATATTGCCTACAATAAGCTGACTGCGAGCCGATTGGTCGCCATTTTTTAGTTGTTTCAGTAAGTCTTCGGTATCTTTTGAAGAAAGTTTTGGCAAAAGAGACGTGTTTATTCCGCAAATTTCTACTTTTTTTAACATAACTGACTCCTATACAAGTTTGAGCAATTATTTTGTTTGTATTCATTTGCTTTGATTTTTGATTATTTGCAAAACGAATTTTAGTTTTAAATAGTAAGTTTTCCAAAAAAACGTTGACAGTATAGTATTTTTACTTTACAATAAATTTAAAAGGATTTTTGATATGGATAAATTATATTTTGAAAGTATAGATAAACTTGCTTTGGCAACAACGTTATCCGCCCTTGACGTCAACACGAACAAAGGTCTCGTTGCAATAGTCGTTGCGCAAGACGGATTGTCAGCGTCTCAAAACAACGGTATCGAAGTTGCAAAACACGTGGAAAAAGGCGTAATTCAATCGGGATTTAATGCAAAAACCTATTTTGCGCCGGTCTTTCCGTGCGTGACCAATGAAAACCGCTACAATATTCAACTGCGTGAAGAAACGGCGTATTTTGTACAAAGATTGGCGGATTCGGGAGCAATCGACGCCTTTGTATTTGTTGCAAGCAACGTTTTTTCGATATTCGGTATGCTTAAAGGAGCTTTTTTATATAATATCCCCTGCCTTTTTGTCACAAACGGCTGTATGACACCAATTGAAATCGAAGATAAAAAATACGATTTAACTTCCCTTAACGGCATAGCTCCTTTGTCAAGGAGAGGAAAAGTTCATCCCTCCATTTTTAAGCAAGCGACGGAAGTAATCTCTCAACAGGTTGCAAACGATACTTTTTGTTACGAAACTAATTGCGGTGGATTTTTGATGCAGGCTTTGGGTTTTGCTTTGCCCGACAGCGTAGGAGTTGTAGCAAACAGCGTAAAACATTATTCCGTCGCGCGTAAAACAGGCGAAAAAATTTGTCAAATGGCAGAACTACGCCTTACTTCGGCAAAAATGCTAAACGTGGACGCGCTCAAAATGGCTCTTTCCGTAGACCTTGCTCTCGGCGGTAGTCCTGTTTCTTTTGTAAATATTGCATGGTTAAGCAAATTTGTAGGCGAACAAATAAATCTAAAAATTTTGGAAAAATTGGCGCAAAACGTACCGCAATTTAAACTGTCAAGGAGCGGTTTTGACGTGACGGAATTTGAAAGTAACGGCGGAATTTTTGCTTTGATAAACAATATTTGCAATTCTCAAATACCCCTTACGGCAAATTATCTTTGCTTTGACAATAAAAAAATGATAGATTTTTGCAAGGCTTTTGACGCATTGGGAGATATTCCTACCAAAGAGGAAAACCAAAAATCCAAGGACGCCTTAAAAAACGTTTCCGCTGTAGTTTTGTCGGGCAATATTGCAAATTCTGCAATATCTTTCAGTTGCCATGTTCCCTCTTTTGTCGGCAATGCAAAAGTATTTACCTCCGAAGATAATTTGGTGGACGCTATTTTAAACAACGATATTCAAGGCAGTGACTGTATCGTTTTGACCTATTGTGGAGCTAAAGGCGGATTATTTTCACCCGTCAAATCCACCGCTATGCTAAAAGCCTTGGGCTTGTCGGCGGAAGTAGCTTTTGTGACTGACGGTGTCGTACCACACTACTTTGACGGACTTGCAGTAAGCTTGGTTTATCCAGAAGCCTACGAAGAAAGCCCCTTGGCTTACGTCAAAACAGGCGACAAAGTGGAAATTAATCTTGCAAAGTCCAAAATAAATATAGATATAAACGCAAAAGAATTTAAAATAAGACGCAAACAAACAGAAACAAAGCAAATACTCTCCGGCGACAAAAATTATTTTTACTCCAAATTTGTAACATCTCCCGAAACGGGATGCGCAATTGATTACTCAATAAAATAAAAAATACATAGAAAAAATCATCATACTATAAAAAAGTATGATGATTTTTTTATTTTTAAATAGAATTAAACAACTAATCGCTATACTCGGAGCTTTTTTCGGGAGGAATTGCGTCCATACCGCGCGCCTTGTGAAAATCTTCCCAATCCGATTTTGACATATATAAATAGCACGAATTGAATCGCTCTACACGCTCTCTGTTTAAAGCATTGCACTTGCCCAAAACTCCCTTACCAAAATATTTTACCACTTGATTGACAGGAATATCGGCATTGATTATTTCTTCCCCATAGTTGTAGGGAGAAACGTAAAAACCGTTTTCCGCCGTAACGAGTGGCATATTGCGTTGCGTAAGGAATTTTTCTAAAGCAGTCTTAATATCGTCACCCCTGTTTAAAACAAAATCGTTGTTGGTTGGCATTGGTTGACAAAAATCGTTGGGTCGGTCGAATATTCTGTTTTTTATATCCCTGCCAACAAAATAATCCATCATCCAACGTATTCCGCCAGCAAATACAAAAATTCTTCCGAAAATTTTTATAGTTTTGCCATTGACGGAAAAGGCAGAAAACAATATGCTTGAGTTGACGGGGCAAAGCCTTATCCCTCTTGCTCCGACGTACCTTTTGTAAAACTCCTTGCCCGCTTTCTTTTCAAGCCGTCTTGCAGTTGCTCTATCCATCAAATCCAACTCGTTTGCAAAATACACGGCAAGCGTTTCCATCTTTTTGCCGTCAGTATCAGAGTAATCTACGTACCCGTCTTCGGGATCGTTATGAAAACATATCGCGCCGTAGGTCTCCTCTACAAACCACTTTAAATATTCAAGATTTGTCATTTGCCTCTCCTTTTTTATATTATAATTCAAAAATTAAATTTTGTAAAGTCAACAAAAAAAAGCAAAAACAGCAAGTTTAACCACTTGCTGTTTTTTTATCTTTTGTACTCTTTTGTTTATCTTAAGTAGATTATTTCTTTTTTTCCCTATTAGCTAAAGAGGCTTTTACAAACTCTCTAAAAATCGGATGAGCCCTATTTGGACGGCTCTTAAATTCAGGATGGAACTGAACCGCAATATAAAAATCGTTGGTGGGTATTTCTACAGCTTCTACACGTTTGCCGTCAGGAGCAAGCCCGACGAACTTCATTCCTGCTTTTTCAAAGTCTTGTTTGTAATTTGTACTGAGTTCATAGCGGTGACGGTGTCTTTCGTGAATAAGTGAAGAATTGTAAGCCTTATAAAGCAAACTGCCTTCTTTTACCTCGCACGGGTAAGAACCCAAACGCATAGTACCGCCTTTGCTTACTCCCTTTTGATCTTCCATTATATCAATAACGGGATGAGTGGTGTTGGGATCAAATTCCGTACTGTTGGCGTCCGTCCAACCCAAAACGTTGCGAGCAAATTCCGTAGACGCAACTTGCATACCCAAGCAAATACCAAAAAATGGAATATTATTTTCTCTCGCGTATTGCGATGCAATTATCATACCGGCAACGCCTCTGTTGCCAAAACCGCCGGGGACAAGTATTCCGTCGCAATCACCGAGCTGTTTTGCAACTGTAGCAGAGGTAATTTTTTCGCTATTTACCCATTTGATATCTACTATTGCAGAATTTTCATACCCGCCGTGGCTCAACGCTTCGATTACAGACAAATAAGCGTCGTGCAGTTTAACGTATTTGCCAACTATTGCAATACGTACCTTATTTTGACGACCGTTGATACGAGACATCATTTCCTGCCATTCTGAAAGGTTTGGCGTGGGCGCGTCAAGATTAAGTTCCCTACAAATAACGTCACCCAGGTTGTGATCTTCAAGCATAAGCGGTACTTCATACAAAGTGTGCACCGTAGAATTTTCTACCACGCAGTCTTCTCGCACGTTGCAAAACAGCGCAATCTTGCGTTTTACGTCAGGGTCTAACGGCATATCGCAACGCGTAACTATAATATCAGGCGAAATACCCAACCCCATAAGCTCCCTAACGGAATGTTGTGTGGGCTTTGATTTTTGCTCGTTGCTACCGCTTATATACGGCACTAAAGTAACGTGAACAAACAAGCAATTGTGCTTGCCTACTTCGTGATAAATTTGACGAATAGCCTCCAAAAACGCTTGACTCTCAATATCTCCGATAGTACCGCCGATTTCCGTCAAAACAACGTCGGCATTGCTGTTTTTGCCAACGTTATAAACGTATTCCTTAATTTCGTTGGTGATGTGCGGAATAATTTGTACCGTTTCTCCCAAATAGTCGCCGTTGCGCTCCTTGCGGAGAACGTTCCAATACACTTTGCCCGTAGTAACACTACTGAATTTATTTAAATCCTCATCAATAAAACGCTCATAGTGACCAAGGTCAAGGTCAGCTTCGCAACCGTCGTCGGTAACGTAAACTTCACCGTGTTGCAATGGACTCATTGTGCCAGGGTCAACGTTGATATATGGATCCATTTTTTGAGCAATAACCTTTAATCCACGGGCTTTTAGCAATCTGCCGATACTCGCCATTGTGATACCTTTACCCAAACCGGACACTACGCCGCCGGTCACAAAAATATGTTTTGCCATTACTGCCTCCACTATCAAAAATTGACTTTTTTATTTTAGCAAATATCTACAAAATTTGCAACCCAAAAACCAAAAATTATTTAACTTTTTGCAAATAAAAAAAGCAAGAATGTTTCTTGCCTTTTTTTGTAACGATTGTTTTGATTTACAAAGATTTTTAGGGGGATAATCAACGTAATTCAAAAATTTTGTTTGTCTTTGGATTATTTAAAATATCTTTTCAAAAGTCCTTCAAAGGCTTTGCCGTGTCGTGCCTCGTCCTTTGCCATTTCGTGAACGGTATCGTGAATAGCGTCAAGATTTTGTTCCTTTGCTTTTTTTGCAAGCATAAACTTGCCAAGCGTTGCGCCGTTTTCTGCCTCTACGCGCATTTCGAGATTCTTTTTGGTGCTGTTTGTTACAACTTCGCCCAAAAGTTCTGCAAACTTTGCTGCGTGCTCTGCTTCTTCCAACGCTGCTTGATGGTAATACATACCGATTTCCGGATAACCTTCGCGGTGAGCAACTCTTGCCATTGCAAGATACATTCCTACTTCACAGCACTCTCCTTCAAAATTTTTGCGCAAATCTTCGATAATTTCGGGGTCTACGCCCTTTGCTACTCCGACAACGTGTTCTGCCGCCCAAGAGCGCTCTGTAGTTTGCTCAATAAACTTATTGACAGGCGCATTGCAAATGGGGCATTTTTCGGGCGCGGAATCACCCTCGTGAACGTAACCGCAAATAGAACATACAAATTTTTTCATGATTTTTTTCTCCTTATTTTTTCGTCAAATTGTTTTTATTTTTTATTTATTAATTTGTTTCATTGTTTGTGCAATCAGGACAAAGCCCGTAAAAAACCGCTTTAGTATCCGTAAGCAAAACACCATAATCCGTGAGCGACTGCGGTACAACTATCGGCTCAAATACGTCGATAATTTTTCCACAACGGGTACATACAAAATGCGCGTGCGTCGTCACTCTACCGTCGTAATGCAAGGATGCGTCGGTAGTCTCTACCGTCACCACCAAACCCTCCTCCACTAATTGCCTGAGATTGCGGTAAACCGTACCGAGGCTGATGGAAGGACAAACTTGCTTTACGCGCATATATACTGTTTCCGCCGTGGGATGATCCTCACACCCACGCAAAACAGTCAATATTTCTTCCCTCTGTTTGCTATATCGCATAAATACCTCTTAAGTAATAATAGTAATTATTACTATTTACATTCATATAATAACAGTATAATAAAATATTGTCAAGCAAAAATTACAAATTTTTTAAAAAATATTTTGAATTTTTTTTCAATTTAGGTAAATAACAAAAAATATGAATTCCCCAAAAAAAGAGAATTCATCTTTTAAAATAAATAAACAGTTATTTAGATTGAGTATCAACGTCGGGAGACTTTTCTTGCGCCGTAGTAGGCTCTTTTGTTTCGACTGCGGGAGTGGTTTTGCCAAGCAAGTAATTAAAGAAAGGCATAAATGGCTTTTGAAAGACCTTTACTAACGCGCCCACGCTCAAAGCGGTAATTATAGTACCCTCTCTCACGCCGTCAAGCTTGCCAAAGAAAACAAGAGATAAAATTATTGCCAACGTAACAGAAAGAGTGTCTGCAAAAATTTTGGTATGATGAAATTTAAAGCGGTTTTGAACTTGAGCCAAAGCCAATGCAAAACCTTCTGCCGGCATAGGCACGAGCGAAACGTTGACGTAAAGCATAATACCAAATGCAATAAATACCAAACTTAAAGCCATCATAGCAAGTTGTCCAAAATACGTCGGCAACAAACATTCACTACCTATGGTAGATTTTGTAAAATCCGTCATATACCCAAACAAAATTGCAAAGACCACTTGAAACAAGTTGTACAGCTTAAAGTTTTTGCGCAAAAGTAAAATTTGTATAATAACGTAGGTAACGTACACTATGATGATAGTATATTGAATACCTATCCCCGTAACCTTGTCCAACATATACGGAAAGGACGTAGACGGCGATATACCTAAATTAGAGTTGATGGAAAAAGCAATACCCCACGCTACAAAAAACAAGCCTATGACGTATACCAATATTCTGATAAAAAATTTAAAAACTTTGTTGTCCTTAAGTTTCATTTTGCCCTCTTTTGAACCGTTTTAACTAAAAAATATTATAACATCAATTTAAAAATTATTGCAAGCAGTTTTAGTCAAAAAATACGGCAACAGGGTACAAAGTTGCCTTTAACAATTAGTTTTCCTTTGCAATTATGAAACAAAAATATTTTTATATAATACAAAGAAAATACTTATCAAAAAAGGGCTTTAAAAGCCCTAAAATAACAAAAAAACAAGGTCAAATTGTCCTATACAAATTTGACCTTGTGTGTGGTACACCCGACGGGATTTGAACCCACAGCCTTTGCCGTCGGAGGGCAACGCTCTATCCAATTGCGCTACGGGTGCAAAATTCAGGCAAAACAAAATCCTTTGCCCTGCCCAAGTGATTTTATCATAAATTAACCTTTAACTTTTTTGAGTTTAGCAAAGCGCGGTACACCGTCTTCAAAAGGCGGATGACTCTCGCCTTTGATGAGTGGCAAAACGTAATCCAAAAATGCAGGTGTGACGTTGTTGCCTGCGTCGTTTATATATTGGTCAGGAAGTTTCTTTTCAAAATTTGCAACTTCTTCTAGCTTGACAGGTTGAATTTTACCAACGTATTTTCCGTCTGACGTAGTATCACGCATTATACCCATCATTACACCAGACATACCGTCAATTGCTGACAAAACCGCAGCTTTACCCGCAAGGTATGCTTCCTCCACGTCGGTTGCCGAACCACAATGCGACGCGCAACGTTGCAACAAGCTGAACTCTATCGCCCTCACCTTTGCGCCTGTTTTAGCTTTGACTATACCCGCAAGATATCCGCATACACCACCGAGTTGGGTGTGATTAAACATATCCTTAGATTCGGCAGAAGCTTTGCCGTATTCGCTGATAAACTTACCATCTTTGTCGTGAATACCTTCGCTAACGGCAACAAAGCAGTTGCCCGTCTTTTGGTAGACTTCCGTTACTTCCTCAACAAAGCGGTCAATATCAAAGTCACGCTCCGGCAAATAAATCAAGTCTGGGCCAAGTCCTTTTGCCGTTGCAACGTAACTTGACGCAGTAAGCCAGCCTGCGTGTCTGCCCATGATTTCTGCAATCAAGATACTGCCTTTGTCGTAAACTTTGCCGTCAAGAGTCAACTCCATACAGCTGGTTGCAATGTATTTTGCTGCGCTTGCAAAACCGGGACAATGGTCGGTAAACTGCAAATCGTTATCTATAGTTTTAGGCACTCCGATAACCCTGCAAGAATAATTGTTTTGCGCAAGATATTCGCCTACTTTTTTGCAAGTATCCATACTGTCGTTGCCACCGTTGTACAAAAAGTATCTGACGTTGTGCTTTTTAAAAACTTCCAAAATTTTGCGATAGTCCGTATCGTCCGTTTTTGGATCACTCAATTTATATCTTACGCTACCTAAAGCCGACGACGGAGTGGTTTTTAACAAGGAAATTTCCCGTGGGTCTTCCTTCCCCATATCAAACAAGTCGTCGTTGATGACTCCCTTGATACCGTGATGAGCGCCCAAAACTTTGGTAATACATTCTTGCTTTAATGCGGTTTCAAATACTCCGCATGCGCTACTGTTGATTACGGACGTTGGTCCACCCGACTGCGCAAATATAAGCGCGCCTTTTAATGTTTCCATTTTTTCCTCCAATAAACGTTTTTTGTATGAAAGTTGATTTCTACACAAGTATAAATCAATTTGATTTTTTTTTCAAGTTATATCAACGACTTTAAAAAAATAATTTAAATTTTTGCGGATTTTTTTATTTAAAATATTTGACAAGATTTTGTTTGAGTGCTATTATAGTTAAGCATTACGCATCAATGTTATTTTTAATCCGTTTGGGGGTATAGCTCAGCTGGAAGAGCATTTGCTTTGCAAGCAAGGGGTCATCGGTTCGAATCCGATTATCTCCACCACATAGGATTGTAGCTCAGCAGGTTAGAGCACCACCCTGATAAGGTGGGGGTCGGTGGTTCGAGTCCACTCAATCCTACCAACAAAGACAAAGTCGCAAGACTTTGTTTTTTTTTGTTACTTAATACCCCCACCGTTACGGAGCTAATAGCGACGTTTAAACTATATCAAAGGTGGTTCGAGTCCACTCAATCCTACCAACAAAGACAAAGTCGCAA